>NZ_JBSJOY010000001.1:0-862399 GCF_056633115.1 Marcopretia estuarina LEGE 06307
GTGGACAGCGAATGCCTGAGGGGGGATATGCGGGCACTGCTGGAGCAACTGCCGGAGTTGCAGCGCGATGTGCTGAAGATGCGCTTCGGGCTCGATGGCGAAGAACCGATGAGCCTCACCGGCATCGCCCGCTCCCTCGGCATGAGCCGCGACAAGACCCGCAACCTCGAACGCCGCGCCCTCGACGGCATCCGCTCCCATTCCCGCCGCCTGGAGGGCTACCTGGTGGCCTGAGCCCTCACCGGCCGGAGTTGAATCGGGCCCGGAAGCGGTTGTAGATGGCGTTCATCGCCAGCATCAGCAGCCCCACGCCGATGAACACCACGCCACGGAGTCCCAAATCCGCCTGGGCCATGTCGATCGCCACCAGCCGCACCAGGCAGGCCCCCAACCCCAGCAGGGCCAGCCAGCGGAACTGCTGATCGCGCAGCACGGCGCTCAGCAGGTAGATCACGAACGCCTGCAGGGCCCACAGCAGCGTGAGCAGCGATCGGTCGTAGCGGGCCGCCAGGCTCCAGCCCACGGCCACGAACATCGGGTAGTACAGCCAGCGGTTGGGAGCGGCGGCGACGCGCCGGGCGATCCAGCTCAGCAACGGCAACCCCTGCGAGGCCGCCTGCAGCGGAGTCTCCAGCTTCTTGTGCGCCAGCAGGATGAACAGCACCTCCAATGCGATCGCCAGCACCCCCACCGTCTGCGGCTGCCCCAGCCAGCGCTCTGGAGCCGGCGGCAGTGTGTCCAGCATCGCCAGCAGGCCGAGGATGCCGCGCCAGTACACCAGCACCGCATACACGGCCAGCCGCGGCGCAAACAGGCGTTGCAGCTTCGGGATCACTAGCAGCACCGCCAGCAGCGACCAGGCCACTGGCCGCCACAGCGGACCGACCTCCACCGCGATGCCCAGAACTGAAACCAGCACGGCCGCTTCCAGCGCCAGAGGCTGAACGCCACGCCAGAGCGGCAGCGCCGTCAGGCCTGCGCCGGGGCGGAGGAACCAGACCCGCAGCGCCACCACCAGGGCGAACAGCTGGATCGGCAGGCGGGCGCTGAAGCTCACGCGGCCCAGGCTGAGCAGCTCCGGGCTGGGCAGGATCACCAGCAGGTAGGCCGTGAGGAACAGCACCAGGTAGCCCAAGGCCATCACCAGCAGCTGCAGGGCGGGCCCCCGCGACCGGCGGCGGGCGAGCTCCAGCGCACCCGCAGCCAGGGCCAGCCAGGCGGTCCCGGGCAACAGCTCCGAGATCGGTGCCAGGGCCAGATACACCCCCAGGGCGGCGGTGACTCCGAACAGATGCAGTCCGGTGGCCCTCAGCGCGGGCCGGCCACCGGCACCGGCTAGCAGCAAGGAGAGTGCGGCCAGGGGCAGGAGCCGGATCAGCAGGGGCGCCAGCGACCAGGGCGCCTGCACCACCAGCACGAGCCAGCTGGTCAGGTGTGCCATGACGATTGCCAGCCCGCAGCCGCCGAGCAGGCCCGGCGGCCGTTGCCGGCGGGCGAGCAGCAGCAGGGCGCCCACCACCACCAGCGCCAGCGTTTCCCGCCAGGGAGCGGGCGCGCTGATCGATGTGCCCACCGCCACCAGCAACCCGCTGATCCAACCCAACGCGGCTGGCCACGGCAGCGGCACGGCGCGGCGCTGAAGCAGCAGTTGCAGCAGAGCTGCCAGCAGGCCGGCACCGATCAGCACAGCGGCGTTCTGGCCCTGCTCCAGAGCCGTGGGTGCGGTGGTCAGTGCATCGACGGCGGCGGTGATCAGCCCCGTGAACACCAGGGCAACGGCCACCAGATTCACCGCTCCCCACCCCCAGCGCCGCAGCACCGGATCGTGCTCGCTCACGGCCAGGCCGAGGAACAGCACGGTCTCCAGCCAGAGGCCGGCCACCAGCAGCGGCCCATTCACCACCAGCGGCTGCAGGCTCAGCACCGCTGCCATCGCCAGAACCTGGGCCACCAGCAGATCGCAGCGGACCAGCCAGCGCACCCCCGCCCGGCCGGCCCCCTTACCCAGCGTGTAGGCGAGGGCAGCGGCCAGGGCCAGGCCCACGATGCGCTCCGCCGCATGGGTTGGTGTCACCAGCAGGGCCAGACCTACCCCGCCCCAGCGGCTGAGCAGCAGCAACAGGGGGAGGGGGCGCAGTTCTGGCGCTCTGCCGCGCGGATGGTGCTGCCACAGCGCCCCTCCGCCGAACACCACCAGGGCACCGACCAAGGCGAAGCCACGCTCCGGCTGCATGGCCTCCAGCAGCGCTCCATTGCCCGCAAGCCACCAGAGCTGGAAGCCGGCATACGCCCAGGTGACCACCAGTTGATGACGTTCCTGCCGCTGGGGCAACGGCATCGCCAGGCCCGCCACCGTCACCAGCGTGGCAAGGGCGAGGGTGATTGGGTTCTGGCTGGCGATCAGCAGGGGCACCAGGTTCACCACCACGTGCAGGGAGGCCACCGACTGGCTGGGGGCCACCCGGGCCAGCAGCAGATTCACGGCCATGCCCACCGCCAGCAGCAGCACAGCCGGACCAGGCGCTTCGATCCAGCGCAGCCCCAGTTCCGGCAGGGAGCCGGCGGCGGCGCAGGCGAACAGCAAGAGAGCGCCACCGCCGCTGCGCATCCACAGGCTCAGTTCGCGCCAGGGGCTTGGGCGACCCAGCAGCAGCGAAGGGGCCGCCAAAGCGGCAGCGGTGGCCACGGTGATCAGGAAGCGCTCGAAGCCCCCGAGCCGCAGGCCCACGTTCACCACGACGAAGGTGACCCCGGCCACCACCACCATCACGCCCAGGATCCCGGTCCAGTTCTCGACCAGGAGCCGCTCCAGCTTCCCGGGCGTTCTGGGTCCGCGAGGCGACGGCGTGCGCGGCGACAGAGGCGGCGGGGGTGGGAACGCGGGCCCTGTCGGCGAGGAAGTCCCGACGTCGGCATCCATCGGCGGAACAACGACCACCGCCACATCCCCCTCCACCACATCCGCCACCACCGCGGATTCCGCCGCCGCTGGCCTCAGGCGGCTTGGACCCAGGGGCGGCGCTGACGGAACCGGTGCGCTGGGTTCCGTCTCGAGCCGCTTGCCCGCTGCCTGCCCGACTGGAGCTGGAGGCAGCGCGCCCAGCCGGGCTTCCAGCTGCTGCAGCCGGCGCTCCAGTGTGTTCAGCTGCCCCCGCTGCAGCGAATGGCTGTGCAGCCACAGCCCGATCAGCAGGATCGCCAGCAGGATCGCCAGCACCAGGAGGGGAACGCCCACGATGGACCCGGCGACTGCCCTGGTTTCTAACCCTGCCATCACAGGTTGTCCCATGCCGGGCTGATTCCGGTGGGGCGGAACAGCCAGGCCTGCGGCGCTTGGTTGGTCGCAGCAGCGACGCCATTCGACCGGCGGCAGTGGGCTGGCTGCAGGCGCGTTGCTACAGATCCATGACCGCCCGCCTTTCTGCCCCTGCTTTTGGTGTTCGGCTGCAGCTGGCCAGGCACGACCTGGATCGCCTCGACACGCTCACCTGCTCAAGCAGCGGTGGCCTGTGGGCAGGCCTCGGGACAGTGCGGCGGATGGTGCTCGGTCCTCCCTGCGGCCAGGTGGGCCCCACTCTGGATGCCGCTCTGCTGCTGAAGTTGCCGGTGGATTTCGAGTGACTGGTACTTGCCGTTCTGCGACACCTTCAGGGCCTACAAACGCTGGTGCATCGACAGCCTGCGCGACCTGCGCGACCGCCTCGCTCTGGCGATAGGCACGTCCCATCAGCACCTGGATGCCTACCGCTCCCTGGAGGCCGAAGTGGAGCGGCGGCTGAGGCTGTATCGCCTGATCGACCATCTGCGCGGCCGGCGCGCGGATGTGATCCTCACAAATGCTGAAAGCAATCCAAGGGCGGTGGCGGAGCTGAAGCGGCTGCACTGGGGTGTGGCCCTCGGCGATGACTACTCCGCCACCAAGTCCTTCGTGTCGATGACGTTGCTCAAGGGCCGGCGCGTGACCCTGTTGCCCGATCTTGAAGTGGCGCAGATCTTTGGTCTGGTGGTGCGCGACGGCAAGGCCGATGTGGGGGTGGTGGCGCGCAGCTTTGTGGAAAGCCAACCCTGCGATGAGCTCAACCCCACCCGTGCCGAGGAGGGAGGCCGGGTGATCGCCCGCGGCCTTCCCCAGCCGGCTTTGGTGGTGGCCCTGTCGCCCAAGCTCGACGATGGCGACCGGCGGGTTCTGGCCAGGCTGCTGATGGACCTGCCCGCGCAGGTGCGCACGCGCATCAGGCCAGCTAACACCCGGGTGTGATTTCGGATGATCGAACTGCTCAACTGATCCGGCAAGCCTGTTCGAGCCTGCCTGGAAACTTCAGGAACGGCCGAATCAGAAGAACTGGTCGAAGTTATCGAAATCAACCGCCTTGAAGCTGCCGTTCTCCACCTGCTCCATCAACCGCACCAGTTGGGCCCACAGCGCCCCCGCGGTGAGCAGCGAGAGCAGCAGCGCCACCAGCAGGGCGGTGCCGCTGCCGAAGCCGAACACCTGCAGCGCCCCGCCGATGAACAGGGTGACGCCGATCACCAGACCGCTGTAGGACGCCACCACCTCGCCCGAGCCCAGCGGCAGCAGCGCCAGACGGTCCTGCTTCCAGCCCTCCAGCTTGTCCTGCACCTGGCGGGAGAAGGTGAGCCCGCACAGGACGCTGATCGCCAGCCCGACGCCTGCCAGGAAGAACGGCGGCTGGCCGTAGGCGGCGTACTGGAGCAGCAGGCCCTGCGCCTCCAGGTCGTTGAAGGGGCCACCGCTGTAAGCATCGGCGTCGAGCAGGGCGCTGCCCAGGGCCAGTGCCGCTTCGCTCGGATCAGTGGGCACGAGGGTCACGGCGACGGGCCAGCGGAAGAAGGCCCGACCCTAGCGATTGGTGCGGGCGTCCCCCCCCCAGGCTCAGGCGGCTGCCGCCAGCGGGTTGAGCCGCTGCAGCATGCCCTCGGCCAGCTTGCGCGGCGAGAAGGTGCGCCGCAGGAGGCCCAGCAATGCCTGCAGATCTTCGGTGTGCAGGCGGTTGTCACGCACCAGCATCAGCAGCAGGCGCTGGCGCAGGCTGCTGCCCCGCGGGCCGAGCAGCAGGCGCAGACCGGCGCCGGCCACAGGCAGCAGGTCGGGGTTGGCGTCGTCCTGCTCCACCACCGCCAGCAGGCTTTCCAGCCGCTCCAACTGCAGGCGGCCGCTGGCATCGAACAGCACCTCCAGCAGCTTTTCGCGCAGTTCACTGGTGTCCCCGGCCAGCAGGCGCCGCGCCACATAGGGATAGGCCACGCGGATGATCTTGAAATCGGGGTTCAACCGCAACGCCAGACCCTCCTGGCTCACCACCGCACGGATGATCAGGGCGAAGCGGGCCGGCACTCGGAACGGGTAATCGAACATCAGCTCCGAGAAGCGATCGGTGATCGCCTTGAAGTTGAAGGAGCCCACGTTCTCGCCCAGCTGGCCGCCCAGCACCGCCTCCAGTGCCGGCACGATCGGCGTGAGATCAGCATCGGGCCGCAGGAAGCCGAGCGCCTGGAAATCGCGGGCCAGCGCCTGGAAATCGCGGTTGATCAGGTGCACCACTGCGGCGGTGAGGGTGAGCCGGTCGGCATCGCTGATCGAATCCATCATGCCGAAATCGACATAGGCCACATGGCCCATGGCGCCCGTTTTGCCGGTGAGCGCGAACAGGTTGCCGGGATGGGGATCGGCGTGGAAATAGCCGAATTCGAGCAGTTGCTGCAAGCCCGCCGTGACACCGGTGCGGATCAGGGCGGTGGGATCAAGGTGGTGGGCTTCCAGTTCCAGCCGGTTCTGCAGCTTGATGCCGTTGATCCAGCTCGTGGTGAGCACACGCCGGCTGGAGAGCTGCCGCTCCACCTTCGGCACGGTCACAGCCGGATTGGAGGCGAACAGGTCGGCGAAACGCTCGGCATTGTCGGCCTCGCAGCGATAGTCGATCTCCTCGAACAGGCTGCGGCCGAACTCATCGATGATGTCGCCGAGGCCGAAGCCGAGGTTCAACGGCAGGAACGGGGCCGCCAGCACGCCGAGGCTGCGGATGATCACCAGGTCGCGGCGCAGCTGATAGGCGAGGTTTGGGCGTTGCACCTTCACGGCCACCCAGTGCCCTCCTGGCAGCTCGGCCTTGTAGACCTGGCCCAGGCTGGCGGCCGCCACCGGATAGGACGGAAAGGTGGTGAACAGCTGATCGGCAGGGGCGCCCAGTTCCTGCTCGATCAGGGCGAGGGCCACGGCGTGGGAGAAGGGGGGCAGGTTGTCCTGCAGCTGGGTCAGTTGATCGAGCCAGTCGCGTCGCACCAGGTCGGGCCGGGTGGAGAGGGCCTGGCCCACCTTGATGAAGCAGGGGCCGAGTGAGGTGAGGGTGGTGAGAATGCGGCGGCCCAGGCGCTTCTGCACCTCCCGGTCGTTGCTGTTGCCCTGCACGGTGAGCACCACCGCCAGACCCAGCAGTTGCCAGAGCACCCCCACCAGCCGCGCGATCAGGATCCAGGGCCGGCGCAGCAACCAGCGGCGGTCACTCCGGGGGTCGTAGCGGAGCGGCGGCCCGGGGTCCTGCGGGCGGCCGGGAACGGCGGCTGCGGTGGTCCCGTTGGCCGCTGGCGCAGCGGTGCCGGTTGGGGCCGCAGCAGTGGCGGGCGCGAGCGAAGTGGAAGTGATAGCCGGTGCCCCTGCGCGGCAGGGGAGTGTCGACGGCCCACTCTAGGAACAGTTTTCTGCCCTTCATGTCTCTGATCGGCGCTCTGCGCAGGCAGCCCTCCGCCCTGGCACTGCACCTGCCGGCCCATGGGCGCGGCCGCGGGCTGGCCGCCGATCTGGCGCGCCTGTTGCGCGATCGCCCCGGCCGCTGGGACCTGCCCGAACTGCCGGCCATCGGCGGACCGCTCGAAGCGGAAGGGGCGGTGGCCGCCGCCCAGGTCCGCACTGCCGCGCTGTGCGGTGCCGACCGCTGCTGGTTCGGCGTCAACGGCGCTAGTGGCCTGCTGCAGGCCGCCCTGCTGGCGTTGGCCCCGCCCGGCGGGCGGGTGCTGCTGCCGCGCAACCTGCACCGCAGCCTGCTGCACGGCTGCGTGCTCGGCCAGCTGCAGCCGGTGCTGTTCGATCTGCCTTTCGAGGCCGCCACCGGCCTCTGGCAGGCCCCCACCCCCGCCGGCCTGGAGCAGGTGCTGCAGCAGGCGGGGCCCCTGGCGGCGGTGGTGCTGGTGCACCCCACCTACCAGGGGCTGGAAGGGGATCTGGCCGGTCTGATCGCCGTGGCCCATCGCCAGGGGTTGCCGGTGCTGGTGGATGAATGCCATGGGGCCGATCGCGCCGCTGCCCTTGGCGCCGGCGCCGACCTGGTGGTGCAGTCGTTGCACAAGGGCGCGGCAGGACTGGCCCAGAGCGCCGCGATCCTGCTGCAGGGCGAGCGAGTGTCGGCCCTGGCGCTGGAGCGCTCCCTGGGCTGGTTGCAGACCTCCAGCCCCAGTGCCCTGTTGCTGGCCTCGGCGGAGGCCGCCCTGCGCCAGCTGCACGCACCCAGCCAGGCCGAGCGCCGCTGCCGGCAGCGGGCGTTGGCGGTGGCGGCGCGGCTGCGCCAGCGGCTGCAGGCGGAGGGGTTGCCGTTGGTGGCCAACCAGGATCCGCTGCGGCTGGTGCTCCACACCGCCGCCATGGGAATCAATGGACTCGACGCCGACCAATGGTTGATGGCCCGCGGCGTGATCGCCGAGTTGCCCGAGCCGGGTGCACTCACCTTCTGCCTCGGCCTGGTGCCGCCGCCGGCCGTGGTGTGGCGCTTGCCCCGCCACCTGCTCGCCCTGTGGGCGGCGCTCGGGGCGGAGCCGCTGGCCTCCTTCACGCCGCCGCCGCTGCCGCTGGTGGCCGAACCCGAGCTGCCGGTGGGGGAGGCCTGGCGCGCGCCCCGGCAGGCGGTGCGGCTGGCGGCGGCGGCCGGTCGTCTGGCGGCCGAACCGCTGTGCCCCTATCCCCCCGGCATCCCCCTGCTGATTCCCGGCGAGCGCATCGATGCCGCCCGGGCGGAGTGGCTGTGCCAGCAGCGCCTCCTATGGCCTGACCAGATCGCTGATAGCGTGAATGTTGTGGCCTGAAGGGCGCTGCGGATGGGCGCTGGGGAGCAGGAGCAGGCGGCGGGCGCTGGCTTCCAGTGGGATTTCGTCACCCCCGGCCTTCCCGACAGCGTGTTTGAAGGGGCGCCAGGCTTCAGTCCCACGCCGATGGAGCTGCGCGTGATGCTGCTGGCCCATCTGCGCCCCCGCACCCACTCGGTGGTGTGGGACGTGGGCGGCGGTACAGGCGCCCTGGCGCTGGAGATCGCTCGGCTGATGCCCGCCGGTGAAGTGCATACCCTCGAGCGCGATCCAGAGGCGATCGAGCTGCTGGAGTGCAACCGCCGCCGCTTCGGCATCCCCAACCTCCACATTCATGCCGGCCAGGCTCCTGAGGATCTCGGCCTGCTGCCCCCCCACCCCGACCGGGTGCTGCTGGAGGTGGGCCGGCCGCTGGCCGCCGTGCTCCAGTCCGTCTGGACGGCGCTGCAGCCGGGGGGACGCCTGGTGATCAGCACCGCCAGCCTTGAGGGCCTGGTGGATGCCACCGACACGCTCAGCCAGCTGAAGGCGCGCGATGTGCAGGTGGTGCAGGCCACGGTGCACCGCATGCAGCGCCGCGGCAGCCAGGCGCGGCTGGCTGCCGCCGAACCGCTGTTCGTGATCGCCGCCGAGCGTCTCGGGTGAACGCGTCGTCCCGTCCTCCCACCTCGAAGCGGCGCCTGTTCAGCGGACTCGCTGCGGGCGCCTTCGGCCTGGTGGTGGTGGCGCTCGGCGGCTGGTGGTTCACCCTGGCGGTGGGGGTGATCGTGCACCTGGGCCTGCTGGAGTTCTTTCGTCTGGCGCAGTTCAAGGGCATCCGCCCGGCCACCAAAACCACATTGGTGGTCTGCCAGGTGCTGCTGGTGGCCACCCAGTGGGCCAGTGGCGGCGGGCTGGCCTCGGATCTGGCGGCGGCGGTGCTGCCGGTATCGGGGGCGGCCATCTGCGGCTGGCTGCTGCTGCAGCCGATCACGGGCACCATCGCCGACATCGCGGCGTCAATCTTCGGGCTCTTCTATCTGGGCTTCCTGCCCAGCCACTGGCTGCGCCTGCGTGATCTCAGTGATGCCGTGCTGGCGCCCCATCTGGTGGGAGCCGGCTGGCCGTTCTCCTCCGGGATGGCGCTCACCCTGATCGCCTGCCTGATGGTGGTGGCCACCGACATCGGCTCCTACATGATCGGTCGCCGCCTCGGGCGGCATCCGCTCTCGCCGATCTCCCCCGGCAAGACGGTGGAAGGGGCGCTGGGAGGAGTGGCCTGCTCGTTGCTGGTGGGGGTGATCGGTGGGCTCTGGCTGGGCTGGCCCTGGGGGTGGGCCGTGGGCGGCGGGCTGGGCGCGATCGTGTCTCTGTTCGCCCTCGTTGGTGATCTCACCGAATCGATGATGAAGCGGGACGCGGGGGTGAAGGATTCCGGTGATGCCATCCCCGGCCACGGCGGCATCCTCGATCGCATTGACAGCTACCTGTTCACCCCAGCGGTGGTCTTCTACTACGTGACCCTGGTGGTGCCGCTGCTCAGCCGCCCGGCGTTACTGCCTTGAGCTTGCTGCCCTGATGCACTGGCCTGAGCTGCTGCTCCGCGGCAGTCCCTGTGGCCTCGAGCTTTGCCATGAACCACGCCCCCCGGCCTGCTCCAGCTCAGGGCTGCACGCGGGCTTCTCCCTGCAGCTGGAGCATGCCGCCCTCAAGGTTGGCGGTGGTGATGCGGATGTTCGGGTCCATCGGCAGGCTGGCCCGCAGCTCCCCGTCGACAGCGTGGATCTCCACCCGCCCATCCACGGCCACGGGCCTGGTTTCCAGCTCCATCAGGCGGTTCTCCCCCATCGCCCGCGCGGCCAGGATCAAGGTGTCGCGGGCGATGCGCAGCTCCACCAGCGGCCCCAGCCCCAGCAGCTGCTCTCCCAGCAGATCGCTGAGCTCACGCCAGCGCGGTTTGCTCAGGGAGTGAGTGAGCCCGGTGGCGGTGAAGGCCACCCTGCCGCGGATGCCGAAGGGGTGGTCGAGGGTGAGCGACTGGGCGCGCACCAGCCGCCCCAGCTTCACCCGCAGCGGATCGCTGCGCAGTTCCACCAGTTCAAACTGCAGGCCGTCATACACCACCCGCCGCGCCATCAGCGTCACGCCCTCCAACTGGCCGCGCAACAGCTGCAGAGCGCTGCCGTGCAGCTGCAGCTCCAGGCTCTCCACGGCCTCGCACTGGCTGCGGATCCAGAACTGCAGACCAGCCGCTAGAAGTTGCAGCACCGGTCCGCCGGGGGCTTGGGGTTCGGAGCTGGTCATGGAGCCTGCAAGGGGATGGCTTCTCTAACAGAGGCCAGGCGTGAGCCAGGCGGCAGCCACCCGATCGCTCTGGTCGAGATGGGGCAGGTGGCCGCAGTCGGCCAGTTCCTTCACTCGGTCCCCCAGCAACGCCAGGGCGGCTTTTTTCTGCGGGGCCCGCAGAATGCGGTCATCAGCGCCCCAGAGCACCTCCAGCGGCTGCCTGGGCAGCGGTTCGCCGCAGCCAGCGAAACCACCGCTGCGGGCGAAGCGGCGCAGGGAATCGGCCCATCCCGGTGTGGCCAGATGCAGGGAGGCGATCTCCTCTTCCGCGGGCCCCACGCTGGCGGATGGGTCGGCGAAGGCCGTGCGGCAGAGGCTGCGGCGCACGCCCGGCAGGCCGAGAAAGCGCACCCCGAGGGCATCGAGCAGCGGCGGCAGGGGCATGGGCCGGCCGGTGAGGCCTGCGGGGGCGAGCAGCAGCAGCCGGTGGATGCGCGCGGGTTGGCGCCGGCTTAGTTCCACCGCCACGGCCCCGCCCATCGAGGCTCCGATCAGGCCGAGTGGCTGGGGGCCAAGGCGTGCAGCGGCTTCCGCCAGCAGGGCCTCGAGATGGGTGAGCACGCCGCGGGGGCTGTAATCCCCATCGGCGGGCCGGGGCGTGAAGCCGAAGCCGAACAGATCGGGAATCAAGAGCGTGGCGCCACCGGCCAGCAGCGGCGCGAGCCGCCGGAACTCCAGAAAGCTGCTGTCGAAGCCGTGCAGCAGCAGCAGCGGCGGGCCCTCCCCCAGCACCGCCACCGGGAAGGGTCGGGCCCAGCCCGGCAGGTCCCACCACTGCACCGCCGCTGCCAGCTGACGGCCCTGCGGATCGAGCAGGTTGCGGGCCGCCGCTTCCACCAGCGACCGGCCGTCAGGCTGCGGAAGGGTCAACGGTTGGCGTCGGCGCTGGCCGACTGCTCGATGGCGGCATCGGTGGTCACCAGCGCGCCCAGCAGGTCAGCCGGGCTCACGGCAAAGGGCAGCCGGTGCAGATCAGATCCCGGCTGACAGGCGAAGGCGCACACCCGTTGCAGATCGCTGAGCGGTGAGTCCGCCAGCCCCAGCTGCGCCAGGGTGACCGGCAGCGAGAGCTGGCGGAAGAAGCTCAGCAACTGGCGCCGCGCCTGGGAAGCGAGGCGGTTGCCGCCCACCAGCTCCTCCAGGCGCAGCTGGACCAGGATGCCGAAGCCCACCTTCTCCCCATGCAGGCGGCCATGGCTCGCCTCCAGCTGGGTGAGGCCGTTATGCACCGCATGGGCGCCCACGGTGCGGCAGCGGGCACCACCCAGGCCGCCGATCACGCCGGCGGTGAGCCCGCAGGCCTCAGCCACACGCGCCCAGGCTTCACCGCCCGGGTGGGCCATGGCCTCCTGGCCTTCCAGCAGCAGCTGATCCCGCAGCACGCGGGCCATCTGCACCGCCTGGTGCACGAGGCCGTCGGTGCTGGTGGCGCTGCTCACCGACGCTTCGTACCACTTGGCCATGGCGTCGGCCAGTCCGCTGGCCAGGGTGCGGGGCGGTGCCTGCAGGATCAGACGGTGATCGAACACCAGCAGAGCGGGAGAGCGCTCAAGGCTCACATCGCAGGTGAAGGCTCCGCCGGGGGAATAGAGGTTGGCCAGGGCGGTCCAGCCGGCGCAGGTGGCGGCGCTGGTGGGCACGGTGATGCAGGGCAGCCCGAGCCGATCGGCCAGCAGCTTGCCCGCGTCCATCACCTTGCCGCCCCCGGCTGCTACCACGGCATCGATTGGGTCCGCCGCCATTGGATCAGCATTCGCCGCCGCGACGTCCGCCTGAAGCCGCTGCAGATCCTCTTCGCAGCAATCGAACTGCAGCTGAGCGGGTAGGGGATCAAGCCCGAGCCTCCGCAGATCAGCGGCCAGCGACTCGCGTAGAGCAGCGGTGGCGCGGCTGCGGCCGAGGAACAGGGGACGTCGGCAGAGGGCGGCGATGGCCGGCAGGGAGGCTTCCCAGGCACCTTTGCCCCGCAGCACGCGGGCCGGGGCGATCAGGTGTTCGCTCAAGCTGATGCTCATCTGATCAATCTAGTCGGCCGATTTTGGGCATCGAGCGGCAACGCGACCCGGCACCTGCGCGGCGTGCGGTGGCACGAGCAAGAAAAAGCGGGAGTTCATTGAACTCCCGCCGTCGAGTGGACCGTGTGAAACCGCCGCTGATTCAGGCGCTGGCGGCAGCCAGTTCGGGCTCGGGCGTGATCGCCTGGTGGCGGATCACCACCTGCTTGTCGTCGTCGACATCGACGATCGCTGCATCGCCATCCTTGAGGCGGCCGGAGAGGAACTCCTCGGCCAGAGAATCCTCAAGCAGGCGCATCACGGCGCGGCGCAGCGGGCGGGCTCCGTAACTGGGGTTGTAGCCCTCTTCGACCAGGCGCTCTTTAAAGGCCTCGGTGACGGAGAGGCCAATGCCTTTCTCCTGCATCCTGCCGAACACTTCGCGCAGCATGATGTCGGCGATCACCTTCACTTCGTCACGGGTGAGTTGACGGAAGACGATGATCTCGTCGAGACGGTTGAGGAACTCAGGGCGGAAGTACTGCTTCAGCTCCTCGTTCACCAGGGAGCGGATGCGGTTGTACTGGGTTTCTTCGGCAGCGGCGCCGGAGAATTCGAAGCCCAGGCCCCCACCCCCTTTCTCGATCACCTTCGAACCGATGTTCGAGGTCATGATGATCAGGGTGTTCTTGAAGTCGACCGTGCGGCCTTTGGAATCGGTGAGGCGGCCATCTTCCAGCAGCTGAAGCAGCAGGTTGAACACATCGGGGTGAGCCTTCTCGATTTCGTCGAAGAGCACCACGGTGTAGGGCCGGCGGCGCACCGCTTCGGTGAGCTGGCCACCTTCGTTGAAGCCGACATAACCCGGAGGCGAGCCGATCAGCTTGCTGACGGTGTGGCGCTCCATGAACTCCGACATGTCGAGCCGGATCATCGACTCTTCGCTGCCGAAGAAGTAAGCCGCCAGGGCCTTGGTGAGCTCGGTTTTGCCCACGCCGGTGGGGCCGGAGAAGATGAAGCTGGCGATTGGGCGGTTGGGGTTCTTGAGCCCCACCCGGGCGCGGCGGATGGCCTTGGACACAGCCTTGACGGCTTCGTCCTGGCCGATCAGGCGTTGGTGGAGGGTTTCCTCCATGTTGAGCAGCTTCACCGATTCGCTTTCGGTGAGCTTCTGCACCGGCACGCCGGTCCAGGAGGCCACGATCTGGGCGATGTCCTCTTCGGTGACCACCGGGCTGCGATCGCCGCCGGCACCGGCAAGCGGCAACTCGATAGAGCCGGTGGCTTCGGTGGTGATGGCCTCGCCGCCTTCGGCTGCCGTGGGCTCTTCGTCGCGACGGGCCTGGAGGATGGATCGGATCTGCTCACGCAGTTCCACTTCCTTGTCGCGCAGTTCACCGGCCTTGGTGAAGTCTTGCTCGCGGACGGAATCTTCTTTCTGCTTCTGCACCGAGCGCAGTTGCTTGTCGAGCTCCTTGGCGGCCGGCGGCAGCTTCGAGTTGAGCAGGCGCACGCGGCTGCCGGCTTCATCGACGAGGTCGATCGCCTTGTCGGGCAGGAAGCGGTCGGAGATGTAGCGGTCGCCCAGAGTGGCGGCGGCCACGAGGGCTTCGTCGCTGATCTTCAGGCGGTGGTGCTGTTCGTAGCGCTCGCGGAGGCCACGCAGGATCTCGATGGTGTCGAGAACGGTGGGTTCGCCCACCATCACCGGCTGGAAGCGGCGTTCAAGGGCCGCATCGCGCTCGATGTGCTTGCGGTATTCGTCGAGGGTGGTGGCGCCGATGCACTGCAGCTCGCCCCGGGCCAGGGCGGGCTTGAGGATATTGGCCGCATCGATCGCGCCCTCAGCGGCGCCGGCACCGATCAGGGTGTGGACTTCGTCGATCACCAGGATCACGTTGCCCGCGCTCCTGATCTCTTCCATGATCTTCTTGAGGCGCTCCTCGAACTCGCCCCGGTACTTCGTGCCCGCCACCAGCAGGCCAATGTCAAGCGTGAGCACGCGCTTGTCTTCGAGGATGTCCGGAACCTCGCCGAGGGTGATGCGCTGCGCCAACCCTTCAGCGATGGCGGTTTTACCCACGCCGGGCTCGCCGATCAGCACAGGGTTGTTCTTGGTGCGGCGGCCGAGGATCTGCACCACGCGATCGATTTCGTTCTGACGGCCCACCACCGGATCCAGCTTGCCTTCGGTGGCGAGCTGGGTGAGGTTGCTGCCGAATTCATCGAGGGTGGGGGTTTTGGTGGACCCCTTGCTGCCGCTGCCGGCGGCCACTTCGGCGGTTTCGCCGAGCATGCGGATCACCTGGGTGCGCACCTTGGCGAGATCGACGCCGAGGTTCTCAAGCACCCGGGCGGCGACTCCCTCGCCCTCCCGGATCAGGCCGAGCAGCAGGTGCTCAGTGCCGATGTAGTTGTGGCCCAGCTGGCGGGCTTCTTCGAGCGAGAGCTCCAGCACACGCTTGGCACGGGGCGTGAAGGGAATCTCCACGGCCACGAAGCCGGAGCCGCGGCCGATGATCTTTTCGACCTCCACCCGGGCGTCCTTGAGGTTGACCCCCATGGATTTCAGGACCTTGGCCGCCACGCCGGTGCCTTCGCCGATCAGGCCCAGCAGGATCTGCTCCGTGCCCACGAAGTTGTGGCCCAGCCTGCGGGCCTCTTCCTGGGCCAGCATGATCACCTTGATGGCTTTCTCGGTAAACCGCTCGAACATGGGCGGGACCTGATGCAAGTGCACCCAACCTATCAGGGCTGAGAGGGTGTTTGTGATCTTCGGCTGGAGATGTCCAGATCCATTGCTGCACCATGGATCAGCCCCGCTGATAGGCATATCTGGCCGGCCATAACTGTTGGTGCTTTCACATCAACGAAGGGCGGCAATCCGTACCTCGTCAAGCACTCATTCGCCGCTGAAACCCAGCGGTGGCGGTGGCGTTACCGCGATCTCCACCAGTGGCAGGCATTTGATCAGAGCGTCCTCACCATTGCGGTAGTAACGGCAACGCCGTCCCTGGCTGCGGAATCCGAGGGCGGCATAGAGCGCCAGGGCGGCAGTGTTGCCGGCGGCCACCTCCAGGGTGGCCTGCTGCGCTCCCTGCTGCCGGGCCTTTTGCAGCAGGGCCGTGAGAACACGCCGGCCCCGGCCGCGCCGGCGGCCTTCGGGGTGCACCGCCACCACCATGATCTGCAGCTCATCGACCACCAGCCAGCCGCTGGCCATGGCCTCCAGCCCCCTTGGCCCTTCGAGGCCGAGGCAGAGCCGGCCGTCGCTCTCCAGTTCGGTCTGCCACTGATCCGAGTCCCACAGCCCGCCCAGAGCCAGCCGGTCAAGCGCGAGACAGGCCTCCAGATCCGCTGGCATCAGCCTGCGCGCCGGCGCCTGGGCGTCTGCGCCGGTGGCGTCGGCAGCAGCATCCGGAGACATCCTTACGATTGACGCTGATCCGGACCCCTCCCAGGATGCCCCCCACCAGTGCGATCGGTGCCACCAGCGGCGCCACAGCCGGCACCGCGGAGCCCCATCCCCTGCTGGCCGGCGCCATCGAAGCGGCCAGCCCGAACCGCAACCTGGTGCCGATCAGCACCACCTGCGCGCCCGATGGAGCCCTGGTGGTGGGCGGCTGTCTCCTGAGTGACCTGGCCCGTACCTACGGCACACCGCTTTACGTGCTCGACGAAGACACGCTTCGTGCCAGCTGCCGCGCCTACCGCGAGGCGCTTGACACCTTCTACCCCGGCCGCTCGCTGGCGCTCTACGCCTCCAAGGCCAACAGCAGCCTGGCGATCACCGCTGTGGTGGCCTCCGAGGGCCTTGGCCTGGATGCCGTGTCGTCCGGTGAACTGCTCACGGCGCTCGGCGGTGGCATGCCACCGGAGCGGATCGTGCTGCACGGCAACAACAAATCGGTGGAGGAGCTGGCGCTGGCGGTGGAGCACGGGGTCACCGTGGTGGCCGACAACTGGCGCGATCTGGAGCTGCTCGCCACGATCGCCACCGCGGAGCGGCCGGCTTCCCTGATGCTGCGGTTCACGCCCGGCATCGAGTGCCACACCCACGAGTACATCCGCACCGGCCACCTCGACAGCAAGTTCGGCTTCGACCCCGATCAGCTCGAGCAGGTGCTGCGCCAGCTGGCGGAATGCCCCTGGGCCCGCCTCACCGGCCTGCATGCTCACATCGGTTCTCAGATCTTCGAGCTGCAGCCCCACCGCGACCTGGCGGGCGTGATGGCCGACGCGTTGGCTCTGGCCCGTTCGCTCGGCCACCCCTGCACCGATCTGAACGTGGGCGGGGGCCTGGGCATCCGCTACGTGGTCAGCGACGATCCCCCGACGATTCAGGCCTGGGTGCAGGGCGTGGCCCAGGCCGTGGCGGCCGCCTGCCTGGAGCGGGATCTGGAGCTGCCGCGGCTGTTGTGCGAGCCGGGCCGTTCCCTGGTGGCCACCGCCGGCCTCACTCTGTACACGATCGGCAGCCGCAAGGAGATCCCCGGCATTCGCACCTACGTGTCGGTGGATGGGGGCATGAGCGACAACCCGCGGCCGATCACTTATCAGTCGGCCTACACCGCCGTGCTGGCCGATCGGCCTGCCGGCGCCGCTGAGGAAACGGTCACGCTGGCCGGCAAGCACTGCGAATCCGGCGACGTGCTGCTCAAGGAGCTGGCCCTGCCCGCCTCCGCCCCCGGCGACGTGCTGGTGGTGCTCGCCACTGGCGCCTACAACGCTTCGATGGCCTCCAACTACAACCGCATCCCCCGCCCTGCCGCCGTTCTTGTGCAGGGGGGGCGGGCCGAACTGGTACAGCGGCGGGAGCGACCGGACGAGCTGCTGCGCTACGACGTCCTGCCGGAGCGGTTGACGCCGGTACCCTGAGCCCAGATTGGCTGGGGGCTGCGGGTGATCTGGCTGAAGCTCCTCGACGTGCGCCTGATCCTCGACATCGTGCTGGCCTCCTCGCTGGGGGTGCTGCTGCTGGCGAGGGTGCGGGAGCCGCGCACCCTGTGGCTGCTGCGTGGCTGGCTGTTCCTCGTGGCGCTGGTGTGGGTGGTCCAGCGCATCGCCGTGCTGCCGCTCACCACACGCCTGCTGGAAGCAGTGGTGCTGGGGTGCAGTCTGGCGCTGGCGATCCTCTGGCAGGGGGAGCTGCGGCGCCTGATGGAGCTGCTCGGCACCGGCCGGCTCGATGTGCTGCTCGGCAGCCAGGCGGCTGATGCGGCGGTGTCAGGTTCTGTGGCGGTGCTCACCGAAGCGGCGGGCTGCTTGTCGCAGCATCGCCGTGGTGCACTGATGCTTGTGGATCTCGGCAGTGATCTCCGTCCCGAAGACTTCCTCAATCCCGGCATCGCCATCGATGCGGTGCTCTCGGTGGATCTGATCCTCAATCTGTTTGCGGCCGACACCCCGCTCCACGACGGCGCCCTGCTGGTGCGCGGCAACCGCATCCTTTCGGCGGGGGTGATCCTGCCCTTGTCCCGCCAGGGCCTCACCCGCTATGGCACCCGCCACCTGGCGGCCCTTGGCATCACTGAGCGTTTCGACCGCTGCCTCTGCATCGTGGTGTCCGAGGAAACGGGCACCCTGTCACTGGCGCGCCATGGCCGGCTGGAGCGACCGATCACCAGCAGCCGGCTGCGCGAGCTGCTCAGCCTCGCCCTGGCCCAGCCCACCACCAAGCCCACGCCGAAGTCCGGCCATGGCTCGGTGGTGGCGCTGCCCACGGGTCGTAGCGTGTCGAAGGACACGCCAGAGTCACGCGCATGAGTCGCTCCCCGGCGACCACTCCCCTGATCCAGGCGAATCCGCAGCCCTTGAGGGCCGTGCCGTCCGTGCTGGATCCCAGCCGCCTGCCGGCCCACGTGGCGGTGATCATGGACGGCAACGGCCGCTGGGCCCGCCAGCGCAACCTGCCGCGGGTGATGGGGCACCGCGAGGGCGTTGAAGCCCTGAAGCGCACCCTGCGCCTCTGCAGCGACTGGGGCATCGGTGCGCTCACGGCCTATGCCTTCTCCACCGAGAACTGGAACCGCCCCGGCGAGGAGGTGAGCTTCCTGATGACCCTGTTCGAACGGGTGCTGGCCCGCGAACTGGAGGCCCTCGACCGCGAACAGGTGCGCATCCGCTTCCTTGGCGATCTCGAGCAACTGCCCCACGGTCTGCAGGAGCTGATCGCCTCGGCCACGCGCCGCACGGCCGAGAACACCGGCATTCACTTCAACGTGTGCACCAACTACGGCGGCCGCAGCGAGCTGGTGCAGGCGGCGCGGCGTCTGGCCGATCAGGTGGCCCGCGGCGAGCTTGATCCGGCCAGCATTGACGAGCAGTCCTTCGCCGCCGAACTGCAGACCGCCGATGAGGTGGATCCGGATCTGCTGATCCGCACCAGCGGCGAATACCGGATCAGCAACTTCCTGCTCTGGCAGCTCGCCTACGCCGAGATCCACATCACCGATGTGCTCTGGCCCGACTTCAACGAAGACGCCCTGCTGCGGGCCCTCGGCGATTATCAGAACCGCCAGCGGCGCTTCGGTGGCGTCGCACCGCTCACCGCCTGATCCCTCCCCCTTCCCCTGCCGCCTTGATCGCTTCCCCCACCCTCTCCAGCGGCACCGCCCTTGCGGCCGAAGCCTCCGCAGCCACATCCGCGTCCGAAGCCGCGCCTGACGCCACGCCGGTCTTCGTTCGCCATGACTGGCGCCGGGACGAGATTCAGGCGTTGCTGGAAGCCCCGCTGATGGAGTTGCTCTGGCGCGCCCAGCAGGTGCATCGCAGCGCCAACCCCGGCTACCACGTGCAGCTGGCCTCGCTGCTGAGCGTGAAGACCGGCGGCTGTGAGGAGGACTGCGCCTATTGCCCCCAGTCGATGCACCACAGCGCCGATGTGACCGGCCAGCCGGAGCGCGATGTGGAGCCGGTGCTCGCCCGGGCCCGGGCGGCGAAGGAGGCCGGTGCCGACCGCTTCTGCATGGGCTGGGCCTGGCGGGAGATCCGCGAGGGTGCGCCGTTCGAGGCCATGCTCGCCATGGTGCGCGGGGTGCGGGAGCTGGGCCTGGAGGCCTGTGTCACCGCCGGCATGCTCACCGACACCCAGGCCGCCCGGCTGGCCGAGGCGGGCCTCACCGCCTACAACCACAACCTCGACACCAGCCCGGAGCACTACCACCGGATCATCACCACCCGCACCTACCAGGAGCGGCTGGAAACGCTGGAGCGGGTGCGCCGAGCCGGGATCACCCTCTGCTGCGGCGGCATCATCGGCATGGGGGAAACCAGCAACGACCGGGCCGGCCTGCTGCAGGTGCTCGCCAGCCTTGATCCCCATCCCGAGAGCGTGCCGATCAACGGGCTGGTGGCGGTGGAGGGCACCCCACTGGAAGAGCAGCCGCCGTTGGATCCGCTCGACCTGGTGCGCATGGTGGCCACCGCCCGCATCCTCATGCCCCACAGCCGGGTGCGGCTGAGTGCCGGTCGCACAGCACTGAGCCGCGAGGCGCAGATTCTTTGCCTGCAGGCCGGCGCCGATTCGATCTTTTACGGTGACACCCTGCTCACCACCGGCAACCCTGATGTGGACGCCGATCGTGCCCTGCTGGCGGCGGCCGGTGTGCGCGCCCAGTGGAGCGAGCCGTCGGTTGGGGAATCCGAGCAGGCCGCCGGCCGGGTGGTGGCTCCTGGCTGAGTCTGCGCTGCCGTTCCGGGTGGCGGCCTTCTACCGCTTCACCCCCATCCCCCAGCCCGCTGAACTGCGTCAGCAATTGCTGCAGGCGGGCCAGGCGGCGGAGCTGCGGGGCACGGTGCTGGTGGCGGCTGAAGGGGTGAACGGCACCATCTGCGGCAGCGCCGCCGGAGTTGAAACGCTGCTGGAGCTGCTGCGCAGCCAATCCGGCCTGGCCGATCTGGAGGCCAGAACCTCCTGGTGTGGGTCGCAGGCCTTTCATCGCCTCAAGGTGCGGCTGAAGCGCGAAATCGTCACGATGGGCTGCGCTGCGGTGCAGCTGACGCCCCCGCCGGCAGAGGAAACGGCCACGCCGGTCTCCAGGCCCGGCACCCCCGTGCCGCCCCAGGCATGGCAGGAGCTGATCGCCGATCCCACCACGCTGGTGATCGACACCCGCAACAGCTATGAAGTGGCGCTCGGCAGCTTCACCGGGGCGATCGATCCGGGTCTGGAGAGCTTCCGGGAGTTCCCCCGCTGGGTGGATCAGCAGCTGGCTCCCCTGGTTGAGGCCCGCCGCCCGGAGCGTCTGGCCCTGTTCTGCACCGGCGGCATCCGCTGCGAGAAGGCCACCGCCTACCTGCGACAGCAGGGCTTCGAGGGGGTGCACCACCTGCAGGGGGGCATCCTGCGCTATCTGGAGGAGGTGCCGACCGAGCAGAGCCACTGGCAGGGCGAGTGCTACGTGTTCGACCAGCGGGTGGCGCTGAATCACCGGCTTGAACCCGGTGGCTTCAGCCTCTGCCACGCCTGTGGTCTGCCGCTTTCGCCTGCGGATCGCCAGCTCGACAGCTACGTGCAGGGGGTGAGCTGCCGTCACTGCCGCGATCGCTTCAGCGACGCCGACCGCGCCCGCTTCGCCGAGCGCCAGCGGCAGAGCACGCTGGCCGCCAGCCGCGGGGGCCGGCACATCGGGGCCAGGGCGGGCGGTTCCCCCTGCCCATGAATTGCGGCCTGCCGGTGCTCTACAGCTTCCGCCGCTGCCCCTATGCGATCCGGGCGCGGCTGGCGATCGAGCGGGCCGGCCTGCTGGTGGAGCTGCGTGAAGTGCGGCTGGCGGCCAAGCCGCTGGAGCTGCTTCAGGCCTCACCCAAGGGCACGGTGCCGGTGCTGGTGCTGGCGGATGGCCGGGTGATCGAGCAGAGCCTGGAGATCATGGCCTGGGCGCTGCACCAGCATGATCCCGACGACTGGCTGTTGCGCCGTGGCGGTACCCCCGGCTTCGCTGCGGCTGCTGCGCCTGCGGCGGAGGCGCAACGGGAGATGGCCGCGCTGATCCGCTGCAACGACGAGGTGTTCAAGCACCACCTGGATCGCTACAAGTACGCCAGCCGCCACCCTGAAGCCGATCCGCTGGTCCACCACGAGGCGGCCCTGCAGGTGCTCGGCGACTGGAACCGGCGGCTGGAGCAGGCCGCCGGTGCTGATGGGGTCGCCTGGCTGCTCGGGCCCAGGCCATCGCTGGCCGATCTGGCTCTGCTGCCCTTCGTGCGCCAGTTCCGCCTGGCGGATCCTGCGGGGTTCGATGCCCTGCCGGGCCTGGCGGCGCTGCAGGCCTGGCTGGGCCGCTTCCTCGCCAGCGCCCCCCTGGCGGCGGTGATGGCCCCGCAGGAGCCCTGGAGCGACGACGCTCCTGGCCGACCCTTCCCTGCCGGGCGTCTGGTTCATCACCTGGCCCTGGCTGCCGACTGGCAGGACGCCTGCCGTGCGGGCGTCTACCGCCGCTCCACCCGCGGCCTCAGCCTGGAGCAGGTGGGCTTCATCCATGCGTGCTTCGCCCATCAGCTGGCGGCCACCCGGGCCCGCTTCTACGCCGATGGCCCCGAACTGGTGCTGCTCTCGATCGATCCCGCTCGGCTCACGGTGCCGCTGCGGCTGGAGTCCTCAGCCGGCAGCGCGGAGCTGTTCCCCCACATCCACGGCCCGCTGGCCCTCGACACGGTGGTGGCGGCGGAGCCATTGGATCTTCAGCTGGCGGCCTCACCGCACACGGCAGTGCGGCAAGCGGCATGAGCAGCGCGGCGCCTTCCCTCGAACCACTGCCGTCGCTGGACGACCTGGAGCGCTGGGCGGCGGCCAAGGGCCTGCTGCTGCGCCTGCAGGTGGACCGGCGCCTGGGGGTGTGGACGCTGCGGGTGGGGGTGGCCTGCATCCGGCCGGAGGGCCCGCCTGCGCTGGTCGGTGAGCTCAAGGGCTGGGCGCTGCCCACCGCCGCCGGTCTGCAGCTCGACACCATGCGTGTGGTGCAGGCACCGCCGGCGGTGGGCCCGCTGATCTGGGCGGCCACGTTCGCCTGGGCGCTGGAGGCCACCCCCTGCCGGCGCGCCCGCCTGCTGGCGATCCGCGATGAGGAACGCCAACATCGCCGCCTGGTGCGGTATTTTCGGCGCCTCGGCTTCACGCCCCAGCGGGAGCTGGCCGCCGGCGTGGGCGACCTGCCCCTGCAGCTGGTGTGGGGCGGCTCCGGCCTGTTGATGTCAGGCCGTTGCGAGGAAGGGCTGAGGCGATCCGCCCGCCTGGCTCAGCGGCTGGCGATGTGACGGATGAGGTCTACGCATTTGCAGGAGTAGCCCCATTCGTTGTCGTACCAGGCCACCACTTTCACGAAGGTGTCGGTGAGGGCGATGCCCGCATTGGCATCGAACACCGAGGTGCAGGTTTCGCCCACGAAATCCGCTGACACCACCTCATCCTCGGTGTACCCCAGCACCCCTTGCATCGGCCCTTCCGCCGCCGTCCGCATGGCCTCTTTGATGGCGTCGTAGGTGGTGGGGGTGGCCAGATTCACGGTGAGATCCACCACGGACACATCGGGGGTGGGCACCCGGAAGGCCATGCCGGTGAGCTTGCCGTTCAGGGCTGGAATCACCTTGCCCACCGCCCGGGCCGCTCCGGTGGAGGACGGGATGATGTTCTGCCCGGCACCTCGCCCGCCGCGCCAGTCTTTGACGGAAGGGCCGTCCACGGTTTTCTGGGTGGCCGTGGTGGCATGCACGGTGGTCATCAGGCCGGAGCTGATGCCGAAGCTGTCGTGCAGCACCTTGGCGATCGGTGCCAGGCAGTTCGTGGTGCACGAGGCATTGGAGACGATGTCCTGACCGGCGTAGCTGGTGTGATTGACCCCCATCACGAACATCGGGGTGTCGTCTTTCGAGGGAGCGGAGAGCACCACCTTGCGCGCGCCGGCTTCGATGTGGGCCCTGGCCGTGGCATCGGTGAGAAACAGGCCGGTGGCCTCCAGCACCACCTCGGCCCCCACCGCCCCCCAGGCCAGTGCTTTCGGATCCCGCTCGGCGCTGACCCGTACCGGGTGGCCGTTCACAATCAGGTTGTTGCCGTCGATCTCCACATCCCCCTTGAAGCGACCATGGGTGGAGTCGTAGCGGAGCATGTAGGCGATATAATCGATATCCATCAAATCGTTGATGCCGACAACACAGATGTCTTCGGTTTCAAAGGCACGGCGAAACACAAGCCTGCCAATTCGCCCGAATCCGTTGATGCCGATGGTGATGGTCATGGAAGAAGCCTCTGGCGTGATGCCGCGTGTGACTCCCGCAAGGTTGCTTCCTTGCAGGCGATCTGACGACACTGTGCGGGTGTTGGATGCATCGCCATCCAATCCTTACAGGGCGTTGGGAGGGCTCTGCAACGGCTGACAGGGTTTGTCGTGAATGGTTGGCCAGCGCGTTGCCCTGTGGCAAGCGAGTGTTGGGGACAAGGGCGCACCGATGATTCGCATGTGGTCAGCGAGTTTCTTCCGAATGATTTCCCCTTTGCCGCTGATGCCGCCTGTCCGCTTTTGCTGCAGCGATCACCTGTCCGCCTCCGGTCCGCTGAGCGACTGGTCCGTGAGGCGTGGCGGGTGTACCCAAGAGGCTTGCTGATGGTGTTGGTGGGTGAATCCGGAACAAAGGATGTGAACTGGCACCGCATCTGGCACGGATTGCAGCCGCTCTGCTAACACAAATGGTGGTTGGAGCGGGCTGGTTGCCAGGAATCCACCAGATCTCCTGTGAGACCCCACGGCCAGCGAAGGGCTCACTGCGCCTGGGGAGCAGATGATCAGGCCGCAGATCAAGCAGGTGTAGGCGCAAGTGGCGAGCTCAAGCGTCTCTCATGAAAATCTTGCCATGCTCACATTCTGCTCCAATGATGTTGAGGCTTGAAGTTGTCTTGGTGGCCCATACATGCAGTGCGAACGTGTTCTTTGATGCATGCTTCTTCACCTGCTCGCGAGAAGATCTGGTTTCACAGTTCTGAATCACTGGAGCGAAGGTCGATGGGGCCGCTGGGTCTTTCTGAGATGAAGGTGGCCGTCATCGGCGGCGGTGTGGCTGGTCTGGCCCTGGCCCGCTCCCTCTGCCGCGGCGGCGCCGGCGGCGGTGAGCGGATCAACGTGTTCGAGCGCTCCACCACCATGGACCGCCAGGGCTTCGGCTTCCTTGTGCTGGAGAACGGCCAGCGCGCCCTGCAGTCGCTCGGCATTGATGTGTTGGCCAGTGGTATCGGCCATGCGCTTGAGCGGGTCTCGATCCTTTCCTCCTGCGGGCGCTCGATTGCCCAGCACCCCGTCACCCACACCATCGCGGTCGACCGCCCCTCGCTGCTGCGGGCACTGGCTGACGGACTGCCCCGCGGGGTGATTCAGTTCAATCACCGCTTTGAAGCCTTCGAGCACGACCGCGACCGCATGCTCTCGGCCTCCTTCGCCTGCGGCGGTCAGGCCACGCTGGTGCGCCACAGCGCTGATGTGTTCGTGGGCGCTGATGGGGTCAACTCCCGTTGCCGTGCCCACCTCACCGCCGATCGCCCCTCGGTGCCGCCGCGCCGCGCCCGGGTCAACGAGATCGTCGCCTGTGTCCATCTGCCGGCGGTGGCGGCCACCCTGGGCCACCGCTTCGTCAAGGTGCTCGATCCCAGCGGCGGGTTTGCGGTGGGGCTGGTGCCCCTGGCCAAAGGGCGGGTGATCTGGTTCGTGCAGTTCGACAGCCACCGTTTCGCGCCCCCGGCGCCTGGCGCCATCTCCTCCTTCCTCGACACCCACCTGCGCAGCTTTCCGCAGTTCGTGCGTGAAACGATCGAGGCCACCCATCCCTCCCTGCCCCATCTCTGGCAGCCGCTCGACATCGATCCCCCGCCCCGTCTGGCACGGGGCAACCTGGTGCTGGCGGGCGACGCGGCCCATCCGTTGCTGCCCTTCACAAGCCAGGGCGCGAATACGGCGCTGGAGGATGCGGTCTGCCTCTCCGAGCAGCTGCTGGCCTGCCGGCTGCCTATGGATCTCAACCGGGCCCTGAGCACCTACCACCACCAGCGCCATCCGTCGCTGAAGCGCTACCTGCACGCCGGGCGCACGATGGCGGCTCAGTTCGTGCGTCCCCCGGCCGAGGTGGAGAGTACGTCATTGCCACTGGCGAAATGAATGGGGCTGAAGGCGTCCGTTTCGACGATGACGCCGTTCCTTTCGAACTGCTGCGTGAGCGGGCCTACAACATGCGCTGGGCGGAGCAGGCCGAAGGGGTGATTCCCCTCACCGCCGCCGATCCCGACTTTCCCGCAGCACCGGTGATCAGGGAGGCCGTGATCCGCTACGCCAGCGGCGGAGTGTTCAGCTATGGCCCGGCGGGGGGGCTGCCCTCCTTCCGCGCCGCCGTGGCCACCTACCTGCGCCAGGAGCGTGGGGCCGATGTGAGCGCGGCTGGGGTGATCGCCGTGGACAGCGCCGCCGCGGGCCTGGCCATGGTGGCCCTCCAGTGGCTCCGCCCGGGGGATGAGGCGGTGGTGTGGGATCCGGCGGATTTCCTCTTTGCCCACACCGTGCGCGCCGCGGGGGCCACGCCGCTGTTCTGGAGCCTCGACCGCCATGCCCCACTTGATCTTGAGGCGCTCGACAGGCTGATCAGCCCGCGCACGCGCCTGTTCTGCCTCTGCAACCCCCACAACCCGCTGGGCCGCTGCTTCCGGCGCGATGAGCTCGAGGCACTCGGCCGTTTCTGCCTGGAGCGCGGCATTCGCGTGCTCAGCGATGAGATCTGGAGCGAGGTGGTGTACCCGCCGGCGGTGTTCACCAGCTGGCTGGCGCTTGAGCCGGCCCTGGCGGCCCAGGGTGCCGTGGTGCATGGCTTCTCGAAATCCTTTGCCCTGGCAGGCCTGCGGGTGGGCTATGTGGCCATGGCCGATGCCGAGGCCTGTGCCCGCATGCTGGCGGCCAGTGAGCAGCCCGCCACGGTGGCAGGGGTGGCCACTCTCAGCCAGGTGGCGGCGGAGGCGGCCTATTCCCCGGAGGGGCTGCGCTGGTTGCAGGCCTTCCAGCAGCATCTGCTGGAGCGCCGCAATCAGGCCATCACGCTGCTGCGGGCCATGCCCGGCGTTGAAGTGGAAACGCCCGATGCCACCTACGTGGCGCTCGTGCGGGTGCCGGGCGGGGAGAGGGGTGTGGAGCCCCTGACAGAGTGGCTGCTGCAGCGGCATCGGCTGGCCGTGGTGCCCGGCAGCCCCCGCTGGTTCGGAGCAGGGGCAGCGGGCCACATACGCCTCTGCTTCGCCACCTCTGCGGGAGTGCTGGCCGAAGGTCTCGATCGGCTGGCACGGGGCCTGCGGGAATGGCCACGCCTGGGTGTGTCAGTCGTTGAGGATCCTGCGATTAGTCTGTTGCAATGCGCACCGGGCCGGCGGGACGGCAATGGATAAGCTCAGATTCTTATCAATGAAGCTGGAATGAAGCTGGAGTGATTCAAGGCTGCCTGCACCGCTTTCCCCTCATTAGCAGCCACCTTCTCAGAGGGTCCGCAGCTTCACCGAGCTACTCCTCCAACAACTTCCATGGTGATGCCGTGTCCTCTTCTCGCCTCCAGCTCCGCTCACCCGCTGGCTTGGTTGATGCCGTAGGGGCCTGGCGTTCGAGTCCGAGCTGCTTGTGCCCATGGGCCCCTCCCTATGCAGTGATCCCATGAGGAGCGAGAGCGAGCACACCTCCACGGGTATCCCCTGGTCGTTGAGGGCCCATGCTGCCATCCTTGCTGCTTTTTCCATTGAGGACCCATCCACCACTAATGAAGTGGTTGACCAGCTGGCGCTGGCGCTCAAAGCCGATGTAGCGGCCCTAATCACCAACCAATCCTTCCGTTGCTCGGTGGGTCTGAGCGCGGAAGATCAGGCCCTGCTGTTGCGGGTTGCGGCGGATCGTCCCACGGAAGTGCGCTTGGCTACGGGGCTGCGGCAGGTTCACTGGTGCCTGCTTTCAGGCCTGGATGTGTTGCTGATTGCTCGCTATCAGACCCCCTTCGACCTTCAGGAGCGCTGGCTGCTCGAGGCCATGGCCCAGAGCCTGCAGTTGTGTGCACAGGTCAGCAAGTCGATGCTGGCGGAGCGATCCGCCACCCGTGCAGCCATGGATCAATCGAGCTACGACCTGCTGACGGGGCTCCCGAACCGCAGCCGCGTGCTCAGCCAGCTGGCGCTCAGCCTGGAATCGAACCTGCGCAGCGGTGGCAGTAAGGGATCATTGGCGGTTCTTTTTATCGACATTGACCGATTTAAGTTGATCAACGATGCCCATGGCCACACCACTGGAGATCGTTTTCTGATCACGGTGGCCAAGTGCCTGCGGCAATGTGTGCGTTCCGGTGATCTTGTGGGGCGTCTTTCCGGCGATGAGTTCATCATCGTCAGCTCAAGTTCTTCGCAAGAATCGGTTCAGGCTCTTGGGGCACGTATCATCGATCTGATTGGCCGGCCGATGACGATCGGCAGCAAGTTGCTCAGTCATTCGGCCTCGATTGGTGTGGCGATCGCCAATGGCAGGGACACCGCTGAAGTGCTGATTGAAAATGCCGATATGGCAATGTACAAAGCGAAGGCCAGCGGGCGGGGCTGCCTGGCTTACTTCGACCAGCAGATGAGAAACACTGCCCTCAAGGCAGCCACTTTGGAACAGGATCTCCGAAGAGCGCTTGCAGCCGGCGAAATCACCTCCTATTACCAGCCGATCTTTGATGTTCACGACCATCGGATTCTCGGCTTCGAATCCTTGGCCCGTTGGCAGCACCCGATGCACGGCCTGATCTCTCCCAGCGAATTCATTCCAGTGGCCGAAGAAAGTGGGCTGATCGTGCAGATCGATTCAATCGTGCTTCAGCAGGCCTGCAAGCATATGGCTCGTTGGCATGCGGTCTGTCCAGATCAGAAATTAGGCCTTTCGGTGAATCTGTCTGTCCGTAGTCTGCTGGATCCTGGCACGCCAAAGCAGATCGCCATGGCGCTGTTCGAATCGAACTTTCCAGCGGACCGCCTCTACATCGAAATCACCGAAACGATGCTGATCGAAGATGTTGATGCAACCCTTCGAGCCTTCCGGCAGATCAAGGCCTTAGGGGCCAACCTGGCCATCGACGACTTTGGCTCAGGATACACCTCCATGCGATATCTCAAGCGTCTGCCGGTTGAGGTTCTGAAGATTGATAAATCCTTCATCGAAGGATTGGGCAGCAACCAAGAGGACGAAGTAATCGTTAAAGCGGTGATCAGCATGGCCAAGGCGCTGGGCCTTCATGCGATCGCGGAGGGGGTGGAGCGGCAGGAGCAGTTGGACGTGCTCCGGAAACTTGGCTGTGATTATATTCAGGGATATCTAGTCGGACGCCCTCTGAATGCTCCCAACACCCTTGCGCTGATTCAGTCGCGCTCTGAAATGCTTGCCGACTGCATCTGATGTTTGAACCCTTCCCCCTGTTCGATGATCACCAGGAGTTGTCGGCCGCTCCCATGATTGGCTCCGGCTCCTCAAGGCGCCATCAGCTGCAGCTCAAGGCCATCCGAGCGTTGAAGGCCATCTGGGTGGAGGCCGATCAAACCTTTCCACCTCCTTATCGCAATCCAGCTGATCTTCTCCAGCACGGCGTCAGGCATCTGGTGGCCGCCGGCTTCCCGCTGCACCGCATTGCTCTGGCGCTGGTTCCGATCGAAACCGGCCAGGGTGGCATTCAGTATTGGTGGGATGTGGAGAACCCGGAGGTGGTGCGTTCCTTCTTCCGGGGCAGTGAGTTCTTTGCCGGCATGGATCACCGCACCAGCGTGCTGCATGCGGTGTGTGAGAAGAAAGCCCCCGAACGTCTGCTGCTGGAAAACCTCAAGCCCGATGATATCCCCTATGCACTGGCCAGAGATATGCGCCGTGAGCGTTACACCGACTACATCGCCGTGCCCCTTGGCAGTGATGGCAGCCATGAGCTGATTCTCACGATGGCCACCCAGCGGCCCGGAGGGTTTCTGTTGTGGGAGCTGGCGGCGCTCAAACGCCTGGTGGGCACCATGGTTCCCACCGTCCTGGCCTGCGTGGGCCATGAAGGCCGCCAGTGGGGATGGCGGGATCCGCTCACGGCACTCTCCAACCGTGGCAGCTTCGAGCAGCAGCTCAGTCAACAGATTGCCTTGTCGCGCGTTACCGGTGATCCGTTCTCCCTGGTGATCCTGGATCTCGATGATTTCGGCGCCTACAACGACACCTTCGGCCATTTCTGTGCCGACGACAGCCTGCAGGCGATCGCCAGGCTGCTCACCCGGCGACTGGGCGCCGACAACCCCTTGCTGGCACGAGTCGGTGCGGATGCCTTTGCCATCCTCTTGCCTTCGGTCACCGGTGCGGAAACCGAGCGCCTTGCCGCTGAGTTGGTGGTGGAGATCCAGGGCCTGAGGATCGCCCATCCCCCCGCTCTCGATCCGTTCATGAGCGCCAGCGTTGGAATCGAAACCCATTGGCCGCTGCTCGAACCAGAAGATGCCCAGGCCAGCGAACTGCTTGCCCGTGCTGAGATCGCCCTCAACCGCGCCCGTCAGACCAAACGCTCCTGCCAGCTGATGCCGCAATGACCCGCCGGCTCAGCCGGCAGCTTGGTAGCTGCTGCGCACCAGCGGCCCGCTGCGCACCTGAGCGAAGCCCAGGGTGGTGGCGATCGCCCCCAGCTGCTCGAATTCCGCCGGAGTCCAGTAGCGCGCCACCGGCAGGTGGGCCAGGGAAGGGCGCAGGTACTGCCCCAGCGTCAGGCGTTGGCAGCCCACGGCCCTGAGGTCGCGCAGGGTGGCCACCACCTCCTCACTGGATTCGCCCAGCCCCAGCATCAACCCTGATTTGGTTGGGATCTGTGGCGCCAGCTCCCGCGCCGCCGCCAGCAGGTTCAAGGAGCGGGCATAGGTGGCGCCCCGCCGCACTTCCCCCTGCAGCCGCTCCACCGTCTCGAGGTTGTGGTTGAAGCACACGGGCCCGGCGGCCAGCACCTGCTGCAGGCGGTGCCGCTGGGCGGCCCGGCCGTTGGCCTCCTGCCGGTGCCCACCCCAGAAATCGGGCGTGAGCACTTCGATCGCGATCAGTGGGTTGTGCCGCCGGATCGCGGCCATGGTGGCGGTGAACAGGGAAGCGCCGTGATCGGCCTGATCGTCGCGGGCCACGGCGGTGAGCACCACGTAGCGCAGGCCCATGCGCTCCACCGCCTGCGCCACCCGCTCGGCCTCGGCCGGATCGATCGGCAGAGGGGCCTGGCCTTTCTCCACCTGGCAGAAGGCGCAGGAGCGGGTGCAGATCGGGCCCCCCAGCAGAAAGGTGGCTGTTCCTGCCGCATAACACTCGCCCCGGTTGGGGCAGCGCCCCTCTTCGCAGATCGTGTGCAGCCGCTCCTGCTTCACCACCGCCTGCACCCGCTCCAGCTCGGAGGCGTTGCCCAGCGGGCGCCGCAGCCAGGGTGGAAGCCGCTCGGCCGGAGGGATGACGCTGTAACGGCTGCGGGAACCCATGACCGTCAGGCTATCGAGCGCGTTGCGCCCATCCGCCGCCTGCCGTTCATCCGTCCATCCGCCGCCGGCCTTCCATCGCCCGGGCCAGGGTTACTTCATCGGCGTATTCCAGTTCGCTGCCCACCGGCAGGCCGTAGGCGATCCGGCTCACGCTGGTGAACGGACGCAGCAGGCGGGCCAGATAGAGGCTTGTGGTGTCCCCCTCCACACTCGGTGTGAGCGCCAGGATCACTTCGCTGATGCCTTCCTGATCCACCCGGTTCACCAGCGGTTGCACGTGCAGCAGCTCCGGTCCGATGCCATCCATCGGCGAGATCAGGCCACCGAGCACGTGGTAGCTGCCTTTGTATTCGCGGGTGCGCTCGATTGCCAGCAGATCACGGGAATCGGCCACCACGCACAGCAGCCCGGTCTGGCGCTCCGGCTGGAGGCAGATCTCACAGAGGGCTTCGGCGGAGAGGTGGAAGCAGCGCTGGCACTGGCCCACCTGGCTGCGGGCGGCGAGCAGGGCATCGGCGAAGGCGCGGATCTGTTCTTCCGGCTGGCGCAGCAGATGCAGGGCTAAGCGCTGGGCGGTGCGGGGGCCGATGCCCGGCAGGCGCTCGAACTGGTCGATCAGCCGGGCCAGGGGACGGGTGAAGCCGCTCAGAGAACTGACGCGAAGACCCCGAATCTAAAGACGCTGCCAAGAGCTCCCGGCCTGCCGGCCGACAGAATGGCGCCGGTGCTCCCCCATCCCGCCGCCCTTGCCGCCATGCCTCTCCGCTTTCTCCAGCCGGATCTCCGGCCCTGGTTCAGCCGCCTGCTGGCCGTGCTGCTCGGGGCCTTGATCGCTGGTGGTGGGCTGGCGGGCTGCAGCGCCGCGGCCGCCGGGCTGAACGCCTTCCAGAGCCCCGATGGCCGTTATGCCTTCCTCTATCCCACAGGCTGGACGCGCGTGGTGGTGAGCGATGGCCCCCAGGTGGTGTTCCACGACCTGATCAACAGCGATGAAACACTCAGCCTGGTGATCTCCGATGTGAATGCAACCAACGACCTGAGTGATCTCGGCAGCGCCGTGGCGGTGGGTGAAAAGCTGCGGCGCGTGGTGATCGCGCCGGCCGGCAGCGGCCGTGAGGCGGAACTGGTGGAGGCGGTGGAGCGCCAGGACGGTGGCCATACGTTTTACGACCTGGAGTACGCGGTGCACCTGGCGGATCGCGACCGCCACGAACTGGCCACGGTGGTGGCTGACCGGGGTCGGCTCTACACCCTGGCGGTGAGCACCAACGAGGCCCGCTGGGGCAAGGTCAAGGAGCTCTTCCATAACGTGATCACCTCCTTCACCCTGCAGATCTGAGGCGGCCCGGCGGCAGCAGGGTGGAAGCGGAGCTCATGCGGGGGGCTGGACCCATCGACGATGCTGCGGCCCTGGACGATGCAGCGGCCCTGCCAGGTTCCGCAGCCGGCGGCCCGGTGGTGGTCATCGGTGCGGGGCTGGCCGGTGGCCTCCTTGCCCTCGAACTCGCGGGCCTGGGTCTGCCGGTGACGGTGGTGGACGGGGCGGGGCCTGCCGCCACACCGCTCAGCTACGGCGGCATCCCCTGGTGGGCCGGGCCTCCGGGCCCGCTCGACAGCTGGATGGCCGCCGCTCCGTCCCACTGGCGCCGCTTGGAGGCGCGCCATGGCCCCCTGGGCCTGAGCCCCTGCGATCTGGTGCTGCATTGGCCCGCCGCCGCTGACGCCGCTGCGCGGCAGCGGCAGGAGGGGGTGCTCCAGCAGGTGGAGGGCCTGGCCCGCCGTCACCTCGGAGCCGATCAGCTGCAGCACGGCCCACCGCTGACGGGCGCAGCCGGCGCGGCCGGGGCGGCGTCTCCAGTGGCTGCGGCGGCAAGCGGCGCTGGAGGCACCCTGCGGCTCGGCTACGCCAGGGTCGATGTGGGGGTGCTTGCGGTTGCCCTGCCCGGGGTGTTGCACGCCGCCGGTGTGCGGCTGCTCAAGCAGCGGGTGGCGGCCATCGAGCCCACGCGCTCTGGCTGGCGCCTGCGCTTGGAAGCGGCCAGCGGTGGTGTGGGCGACACCTTGTGGGCCCGTCAGGTGGTTCTGGCTGCCGGAGCCGGTTGCCGCTCGCTCTGGCCGTCGTTGCCGCAGCGTCTGCGGTTCAGCTGGGCCGGCGCACTGCTGGTGGACCGCCTGCCGCTGGCGCTGCCCTCCGGTGATGCCATCGTGATGCCGTTGCTGGGCCAGCGGCAGGGCCTGGAAGACCGCTCCGCCCAGCTGCAGGCGCCTGAGCTGATCGTGGATGTGGGCTGGGCGCCGAGCGGTACGGGCTGGCTGCTGGGCCAGAGCTCCCTGGTGGGCCCAGGCACGGACCTGGGCCCACCCCCCGACCCCCGCCACACCGAGCTGTGCCTGCGCCAGGCGTTTGCGGGGCTGCTGCCGGCACTGGCGGAGCTGCCGGGTCGCTTCGTTCAGGTGCCGGTGAGCTTCACGAATCCGGGCCTGCCCCTGGTGGGAGCGGTGGCGGGTGACCCTGGCCTGTGGGTGTTCGCCGGTTTCGGTGGGCCCTTTGCGTTGGTGCCGGCCCTGGCGCCGCTGCTGGCGGCCGCCATCGCCGGTGATCCGGCTGCCCTGGCCACGTTGCCCGGCGCCGCCCCCGTGGCGGGCGGGGGCTGACAGGAACCCCGTGACCCACCAAGCTGGCGGCCATGCACCTGCTGCGGCCTGACCATTGGAAGGGGATGCCTCCGCGGCGGAAGGTGGCGTGGTGTCTGGGCGGCGTCGTCGGTGCGGTGGTGCTCTGGGCCTGCTTCTGGCGTGTGCCCACCGAGGTGATGGGCAAGGGGGTGCTGCTGCTGCCCGGCAGTGCCGGCCTGATCGACGCCCGCGCCGGCGGCCAGGTGCGGCGCCTGCTTGTGGCCGTGGGCGATCGGGTGCGACGCGGCCAGGTGCTGGTGGAGCTCTATCTGCCGGTGCTGGAGCGGGAGATCGAACAGCAGCGAGCCAACCTGCGGGAGCTCGAACGTCAGAACGAACAGCTCACCGCCCGCGACGACCAACGCCTCGCCACCGAACGGCAGGCGCTTGCCACCGCCCTCGCCAAGCTGGGCGCTGACCGCAGCCGCTTCGGCGCCCTCAAGAACACCTACGCCGCCAAGCTCAACCAGCTGGAGTGGCTGAGCCGGCGGGAGGTGGTGGCCCCGCTCTCCTCCGAAGTGGTGACGGTGGAGCAGGGCCTCACCGCCACGGCCGTGAACCTCGATCAGGTGGCGATCGAAGAGCGGAACCTGCTCACCGCCTTTCAGCAGGTGAAGCTCGAGCTGGAGACCGCGGCGCTGCAGCGGCGTTTTCGCATCGATGATCTGCGCCGTCAGCTTCGCGTCAGCGAGGCGCAGCTGGCCTTCAACGGCCGCCTGCACGCCGATCGCGATGGGGAGGTGCTGGATCTGCAGGTGATCCCCGGGCAGACCGTGGCCGTGGGCCAGCGGCTGGGCACGATCGGGCGTGGGAGCGGCTCCCAGCCACTGATCGCTGTGGCCTACTTCCCTCCCGCCGATGCCCGTCGCCTGCGCCCTGATCTGCCGGTGGAGGTCGTGCCCGACTGGGACCAGCGCAGCCGCTTCGGTGGCATCGTGGGCCGGGTCCGGCAGGTCAATGTGCTGCCCGCCACCGAGGAGGACATCTCCACCACGATCGGCAACCCCCAGCTGGCCCGCTCCCTCGTGGAAGGCGGGCCGGTGATGCGCGCCGAGATCAGCCTGGAGCGTGACCCCGCCAGCCTCGATGGCTTCCGCTGGACCCTCTCGCGGGGCAGCAGTGTGTTCCCGGTGCGGGAAGGTCTCACCGTCACGGGCCATGCCTACGTGGAATGGCGCACCCCGATCTCCTATCTGCTGCCCGGCCTGCGCTCGCTCACCGGCGGCTTCCGCACCTTCGGCTTCGATCGCCGCTGGGATGACGGAGACCTCCGCCAGAGCGACAAACCGCTTCAGAAGACGCCGACGGCCGCTCCGGCCATCAGCCCCAGCCCCACCGCGGGGGCGTTGCCGTGACTGCGAATCCGCCCCCGCCGACCGGCGAATCCAGCCCGCTGCGGCGGGAGCTGCCCTGGCTGGTGGCCGAAGTGGTGCTGCTGGTGGTGCTGCTCAACGCCAATGCGCCGGAGCTCTGGTTCTGGTTGGTGGTGCTGCTGGTGGTGCTGGCGTACCGCATCGAGCGCTTCGTCTCCAGCGGCGAGCGTTGAGCGGCGCAGCCGCACAGGCTGCTGATCCGGAGCTTCGCGTTGCCCGGGCTCGTCACGGCCCCAGTTGCCGACGGCCGGCCTCTGGAACCGTGAGCTGCACCGGCACGACGGCCTCGGGGTCGGTGGGCATCGGCAGCAGTTCCCGCAGCAGTCGGGCGTAGGTGATGTTCACGGCCACCGTGGCCTCCAGTCGCTGCACCAGGCTGGTGATCAGACGGTCCTGGGTGAGCGACAGGGTGACTTCGTTGGCCAGACCGCTCTGATAGCGGAGCCGGGCATCCCGAAAGGCCTCCAGGCTGGCGCGCACCCCCCGCTGGCTGGAGGCCAGTTTTCCCAGGCTGGCCCCATGTTCGAAGAAGGCCTGCTCCAGCCGCAGGCGGATGTCGTTGCGTGAGGCGGCATAGCGCTGCGCCTCGGCCTGCTCCTGCTGCGTCAGGCTGCGCAGCGCCGCGGCCGTGCTGCCGCCGTCGAACAGCAGCCAGCGGAAGGCCAGCCCCACCGACCAGTCCGTGCCTGCGCTGTTCTGGGTGGGAATCACCGTCGTGCCACAGCAGTCGCCGCTGATGTTCCACTGCTGGGTCTGGCTGCTGCCGGCGGCCGCGGCGGCGAACAGGCTCAGGCGGGGCAGCAGCTGGGCGGCCAGGGCCTGCCGGTCCTTGGCCAGGGCGTCGCGGCTGGCCAGCACCAGCGCCAGCTCGGGGTTGTCGCGATAGGCGGCCAGCAGGCTCTCCTCCAGCCCGAACGGCCAGCGGGACTGGATCCGGATCGGGTCCGCCGCGCGGGGGGTGAGGTTGGCCGGCAGATTGAGCAGCACGGCCAGCCGACGCCGAGCCACCGCCTGGTCGGCGCGGGCCTGGATCAGCTGTTCCTCGCTTTCGGCTTCGAAGGCCTGGCGGCGCAGCAGGTCGAGCCGGGGCACGAGCCCGGCCTGCTTGAGCGCCAGCACCTCTTGCAGGATCACGCCATCGTTGCGCAGGTCGGCTTCGCGGATGCGCACCAGCTGGTCGGCCCGCTGCAGGCCGTAATAGGCCTCACTCACCTCCAGCTGCCGGTGCCGCAGGCTGTTGGCGTAGACGGCCCGTGCCTGCCGCAGCCGCGCCCGGGCCGCCTGGATCGAGGGGCTGCGGGCGAAATCCAACACGGCCAGATCCAGCTCCAGGCCACCGCTCAGCTGGCGCACCCCCTGGTTCAAGGTGGCGGTGGCACCGCTGGGCACGAAGAAGGGGCCATTGGTGGTCGAGCCATCGGCGGCCTGCAGCCCGGATGCGGCGAAGTTGGGCCCGAGGGCGAGGCTGCCGTTGCCGGCGGGCACCCCGAACCGCGTCGCCGTCTGGTCGTAGGCCAGCCCGCCCACAGCGGCGATGCGGGGCCAGTAGGTGCCCAGGCGGCTTTGCAGCTGGGCCAGGGCTGCGGCCACCTCCAGGCGCCGGGCCTGAACCTGCGGACTTTCGGCCAGCGCGATCACCACCGCCTGCTCCAGGCTGAGCGCCTGCACCTGCTGATCGCTGAGCTGCGCCGCCGTCGGCAGGGCTAGCGGGGGTGGGGCCGGTGGCGTCTCACCGGGGGTGGCGCCGCCGGCTCCCCCGTCCTCCGGCCCGGGCAACAGCTGGTCCAGCAGGCGCAATTCGGCGTCCAGGCGGCTCCAGGCGCGCTCCAGCGCAGCGGCGTGGTGATGAGGGTCGGTCCCGGCTGCCAGTGCCACACCGCGGCCCTGCTCCAGCGCGATCCCCAGCAACGTCACGCTCAGGGCGAGCCTGGCGGCGATCGCAGGCCTGGAAGGGAGTCTGGTCATGCCTGCAGCGCCTGCCAGCGCCGGTCCATCATTTCGAGGCCCTCGGCTGCCTGCTCCAGCAGCATCAGGCGCCGGGCCACCTGGCGCTGGCGCACGTTCGGCACCTGCTCGAAGGCGGGGCTGTGCAGCAGCTCGCGGCAGGTGCGCAGGGCCGCCAGGGCCAGTGCCTGGCTCTGCAAGCCTGCCTGCCTGCCGCTGGCCGTCAGCGACGGCAGCGGTTCGTCCTGCGCGAAGCGGCAGGTCTGCCATCGCTCCAGCCGCTGGGCCATGGCCTCCAGCAGCCTCACTTCCGCCATTCTCAGCTCCACCAGCGCCGACGGTGACAACAGTGGAGGCGGCAGGCTGCGCAGCCCGTCGAGGGTTCCAAGCAACAGCGAAAAGGTGGCATCGCACAGTTGCCACAGGTGATGCAGCGGCTGCCGGGCCGGGTTGAGCCCCAACTCCGTGATCGCCGCCGGCCGCCCCTGCCGCAGGGCCACCAGCTGGGTCAGGTCCTGACGGTGGCGCCGGCGCCGCTCGCCGGGGGAAGCGGCGGGGGCCAGCGGGCTGCCGAGTCGCTGGCCTTCCTCGCGCAAGGCGGCTGCGATCGTGCCCATCAGGCGCCGGCAGCCGTCGTTCTGCTGCTGGATCGCCCGGCTGGGCCAGATCCAGCGCACGGCCAGCAACCCCACCACGATTCCCAGGCAGGTCCAGCCCAGGCGCAGCGGAATCCAGCTGGAGAGGTTGGAACTGTGCACCAGCCAGCCCATCACCACGATGAAGCCAGCCACCTTGTAGCCGCTCTGCAGACCCAGCGCACCGCCCAGCAGGCGGGTGAGCGTCAGGGCGATGCCGAGGGCCAGGGGCAAGGGCAGGCGCAGGCCGCTCTGGCACACCAACAGGATGGCCACCCCCATCAGGCTGCCCAGCAGCCGCTGGCGACCCAGTGCATAGGAGCCGCCGTAGCTGCCGGCCATCACGGCGGTGATCGCCATCGGCATGTAGTAGCCATCCGGCAACGGACTCAGCACCGCAAAGCCCGTACTCAGCCCGGTCACCAGGGCCAGGCGCCATTCCTGCCGTGGCGGAAGCTTCATCGCGCCGGCTCCAGGCGGGAGCTGGCGGTGCGGGGCAGGGTGCTCCGCTCGCAGAACTGCAGCGACAGCAGCGCCCGCCGCAGCCGGTTGTGTTCCTCCTCCAGCGAGAGCAGCAGCAGCGAGGGCAGGGTCTGCTCCCCGGAGGCCGGCTGCAGCTGCAGCGGCCCGTCGCCTGACGCCGGCGCCTGCAGCTGCTGAAGCGCCCGTTGCAGCTGCGACGTCAACGCGGCGACAGCTGGCTCGCCGGCCAGGTCGGCGGGGAGCTGGCCGAGCAGCCGTTCGAACTGCACCCAGTGGTGGTGGATCGTCTGCCAGATCAGCAGCCGCTGGCGCCAGCGTGCCTGCCGCAGCAGGTGCCGTGCATGGCCCGCCTGCTCCTGCTGCACCAGCTGTTCGAGAGCGAGCAGGCGGGCGGTGAACTCGGCACGGGACAGCGGTGCAGGGCGTGCCTGCCTGCCCAGAGCCCACGCCGTGAGGGCAGCGAGCTGCGTCTGCAGGCTGGTGTGGATCTGCCGCTCGAGGGCCCCGATGCGCTGCAGCCTGTTCTTCGGCCAGAACAGCAGGGCCGTCAGCAGCGCCACCACGATTCCCACGGACGTGTCCACCGTGCGGTTGAACACGTAGTCCCAGTTGAGCGCGGTGTAGTGGGGGATCAGCAGGAACATCAGGCTGATCGTCACGGCGGTGGACAGCCCTCCTTGCCAGCCCAGCAGCCGCAGCAGGGGCACGGTCAGCAGCAGGGACACCAGCACCGCGGGCCAGCCGCCCATGATCGTGTGCACAAGAAAGGCCACCAGACCGCCGCTGGCGGTGCCGAGCACCCGGGCGAGGGCCGCTTTGACGGTCAGCTCATCGTTGTCATCGATGACGAAGATCACGGCCAGCAGCGGATACCACACGAACGCGATCCGATCGCTCCAGAGCGCGATCGCGGCGGTGATCAGGCTGGCGAGGCCAAGGCGCAGGCTCTGCTGAAGCAGGGGGGAGAGTGGAGCCATCGCAGCGCTGCGGCGCATTGCCGGCACGGTACCGGCTCCGTCCATGGCGGCTGAGGGCTGATGGCAGGAGGCTGAGGATCAGTAGCTGGAAGGTGGCGGCGACCCTGGCGCCGTGGCTCAGAACAGGAAGCGGTAGCGGCCGTTGTCCGACGACTCCTTGGAGGAGCTGGCGGTGCCGGCGGTGCTGGGCCAGTCGGCTTCCCAGTAGCTGATGCCGTTGCGGTCGAACGGGCGGCCGCCGAGCCGCTCGGTGCTGAGCTGGGTGGAGGCCATGGCGGTGATCAGGCCGCCGATCTGCATCGGCCCGAGATCGGTCTTGACATCCTCCCCGGCGGCGGAGAGCAGGGTGGGCAGACGCATCAGGTTGTCCGGCCGGATCAGCTTGCGAAACACCGCGGCCAGCACCAGCTGCTGCCGCTCGATGCGGCCGATGTCACCGTTCTCGTCGTGGCGCCAGCGCAGGAAGCCTTCCAGGTCGCGGCCCTTGAGCGTCTGCATGCCCGGCTGCAGGTCGATGTAGAGGCCCTGGCTGTTGTCGACGTAGTACATGCGCTTGGGCACATCCACCTCGACGCCACCGAGCACATCGCCCATGCGGCGGATCGCACTCAGATTGACCTTGATGTAGTGGCCGATGGGTCGACCGAGGCGTTCGGAAAGCTCCTCCTTCGCGGCTTCGATGCCGCCGTAGGCATAGAGAGCGTTGGCCTTGACCGGGCCGAAGCGGGCGGAATCGATGTAGGTGTCTCGCGGCACCTGGGTGATCTGGGTTTTGCCGTTCTCCACCCGCAGCGTGAAGATCACATCGGTGTTGCCACCACCCACGTCGGAGCCGAGCACGAGCAGGTCGCGATCGGTGTCAACCCAGCTGCCGAAGGGATTGCGGAAGCCTTCCAGCTTCACAGTGGTGTTGCCCTTGATCAGATCGGCCAAGGGCACCGCCAGGGCGAGGCCGCCGCCGAGCCCGAACATCACGGCGAGCAGGATCGGCCCCAATCCTCTCGACCGGCGCTTGGGGGGCGGAGCGCTCGGATATCCGGCTGAAGGCGCCGAAGGAACCGCTGTGGATCTCTGGCGCTTCGCTGCCGATGTCTTCATATTGAAACCTTATTTCATCCTGGCGGTGGATTTCCCTCCCAGGCCCGCCGGTATCAGTCAGTTTCTGAGCTGGTGACCTCAGCTCCCAGGATCGCGGCGTTGGCGCACCAGTTCCCGCGCCGCCGGCAGGGCCGGATCCAGCTCGATCGAACTGAACGGCGGCAGCGCCTGCTGGCGCAGCCAGGCACCCCAGCGAAACTCGTGGAAGGGCAGGGTGGGTTGGGCGCGGATCAGCCCCTCCTGCTTCAGCTTCCAGACCAGGCTGCGATAGGGGTCGTCGTCGAGTGCCTCCAGCCGCCTCGGCAGGCGCTCCGCCGGGTGGGGACCGCGCCCCTCGCCATCGTGCAGATACAGCCAGCCGCGGCGATTGAGCTCCTCGAGGCAGTGGGCCCGGCTGGCGCCCTCCAGCCGCAGCACCACCGCACAGAACACGCTCACGTCCGGGTCGACGTCGAGCAGGGCCCGCAGCCGGTGATGGCGATCGATCATCCAGTGCTCACCGGCGCTGCTGACGGCGACCGGCACCGGGCGGCTGCGCAGGTAACGGCGGCGGCTGGCAGCGGATTCAAGGCGGAAATCACAGGCCCGGGCCCGCACCTCCGCCAGACCGAGGCAGAGCTGGGTGGGCTGGAGGCGCTCGACGGGCAACTCCAGCAACTCCGTCTGGGACGTCGGCGGCAGTTCGTGGGGACCGGAGCTCGGCGCCATCGTCAGGGGGCAGCAGGGGGCCCTGAAGGAGTTGTCCATGCTGCAACATTCCCGCCCACCCCGTCGTGCCGTATCAAGGGGGCAGCGGATGCCTGCCTGTGCTCAGGCCAGCAGCGGTTCTTCGCGGCGCAGTCCGGCCTGCACGCGCCAGAGGTTGGCGTAGGCGCCGTTGCGGACGATCAGCTCTTCGTGGCGCCCGGCTTCCACGATGCGGCCCTGGTCCATCACCACGATCCGATCGGCGTGGCGCACGGTGCTGAGCCGGTGGGCGATCACCAGCGTGGTGCGAGAGGCGGTGATGTGGTCAAGGGAACGCTGGATGGCGGCCTCGGTTTCGTTGTCCACCGCGGCGGTGGCCTCATCAAGGATCAGCACGGGCGGATTCTTGAGAATGGCCCTGGCCAGGGCGATCCGCTGCCGCTGACCGCCTGAGAGCCGCTGGCCCCGCTCGCCCACGACGGTGTCGTAGCCCTGTGGCAGGGCCTCGATGAAGCCGGCGGCTTCGGCGAGGGCAGCGGCTCGGGCGATGGCGGTGCGGCTGGCTCTGAAGCTGCCGTAGGCGATGTTCTCGGCCACGGTGCCGTGGAACAGGAACACCTCCTGGCTCACCAGGCCGATGGCACGGCGAAGATCTTCGAGCCGCAGCTCCCGAATTGGCTGGCCATCCAGCAGGATCTCGCCCGCCTGCACCTCATAGAGCCGCAGCAGCAGCTTCACGATCGTGCTCTTGCCCGAGCCCGTGGCGCCAACGATGCCCACGGTGCTGCCGGCCGGCACGGTGAGCTCGAATCCATTCAGCAAGGGGTCGCGGCCGCCGTAGGCGAAGTCCACCGCGCGGAACTCGAGCCTGCCCTGCACCTGCTCAAGGGGCAGCGGCCGGGAGCCGCCGGGAATGCTCACCGGAGTTTCGAGCAGATCGAGCACCCGGGTGGTGGAGGCCATGGCCCGCTGGTAGTCGTCGAGGGTGCGGCCCAGGGTGGTGAGCGGCCAGAGCAGGCGCTGGGTGATGAACACCAGAAAGCTGTAGCTGCCTACAGCGATCGCTCCCTGCCACGCCTGCAGGCCGCCGATCACCAGGATCGCCAGGAAGGCGAACAGGATCGCGAAGCGGATCAGCGGAATGAAGGCGGCCGAGATGCGGATCGCGCGGCGGTTGCTGGCGCGGTAGGCCTCGCTTTCGCCGCGGAGGCGCTCCAGCTCCCAGGCTTCAGCGGCGAAGCTCTTGATCGTGAGCATGCCGCCGAGGTTGTTGGCCAGGCTGCTGTTGAGATCGCCAGCCCGTTCACGCACCTCGCGGTAGCGCGGGGCCAGCCGCTTCTGGAAGCTGAGCGAGCCCCAGAGGATCACCGGGATCGGCAGAAATGCCACCCCCGCCACGCTGGGGGAGAGCACGGCCATGGCCCCGCCCACCGCCACCACGGTGGTCACCAGTTGCAGCAGCTCGTTGGCGCCATGGTCGAGGAAGCGCTCGAGCTGGTTGATGTCGTCGTTGAGGATCGCCATTAGCCGGCCGCTGCTGCTCGACTCGAAGAAGGCCATCTCCAGCTGCTGCAGATGGCCGTAGGCCTCAAGCCGCAGCTCGTGCTGCACGGTCTGGGCGAGGTTGCGCCACAGCACGCCATAGAGGTATTCGAAGCCGGATTCGGCGCTCCAGATCACGAACGAGAGCAGGGCCAGCAGCCCCAGCTGGCTCGGCACGCTGCGGAAACCGAGCGCGGCGAGGCTGGAAGTCTGCTGGCGGACCACCACATCCACCGCCAGGCCGATCAGCACCGGCGGCGCCAGATCGAAGATTTTGTTGAGCACCGAACAGAACGCCGCCTGCCACACCCGCCGGCGGTGCGGCCGCAGGGCTCGCAGCAGCCGCTTCAGCGCGGGGGCAGAGTGTTGGGGCTCGTGCTGGGGCGAAGAAAGTGGCGGCATGGCCTGGGCAGGCGTGGCAAAGCATGAAGCAGAACGGAAGGAAAAGGGAAGAAGGGAGGAAATGGGCGAAGGTCGTCTGATTGTCACGGAACCAACACCCGGCGATCCCGAACCAATGTCTGCCCCTGTCCCCTGGAGTCTGGCCTGGTGCGAGAACGGCGAACTCGCACCTCAGGACCGTTTCGACCTGCTGCAATCCCTGGTGCTCACCGAGTCCACCGAGGTGCAGACGACCTTGATCGCCACGATCGAAAACCTTCCCCTGGAGCAGGTGAGCCTGCTGTGCACCGATGGTGTGACCAGCCTCTGGAGCTGAACGCTCAGAGCCGGTACTTGGTCGTGGCGAGCTGCCGGCAGATGTCGGTGGCGCCCTGGATGCTGGAGCCCTTGTTCACCTGCTCCACGAAGCAGTTGCAGGTGTAGGCCCCCATGCCATCCGGGGGCACTTTGCGGGCCGCTTGGAAGGCGGCCTGGAACCCCGCCAGGCAGAACCTGGTGACGCTGTCGTTGCGGGTGGAAGCCGATGCGCTCAACGTATCGGCCTGCACCGGTTGGGCAAAGAGCGTGAGGGCAGCCAGCGAGGTGAAGGTGAAGACCAGGCGCATGGAGGGCCTCAGGGCAATGGCGGGGAGGGGCTGAAGGGCTCAGCCCTGGTGACGGGAAATCTGCAGCTCCTTGTTCATCACCCGCAGGCGGGCGAGAGCAGCGAACACATCTTCAGGCATTCCCTTGGGCAGATCGATCACGCTGTGCGTGTCGAAGATCTGGATCCTGCCGATGCTGCGGCCGTTGAGGCCAGCCTCATTGGCGATCGCTCCCACGATGTTGCCCGGCTTGACGCGGTCACGCCAGCCCACTTCGATGCGGAACCGGTCCATCTGGTCGTCGGGGGGCGCGCTGCCTTCCTCGCGGAACCCGCCGCCGTTGCGGCCCTGGCCAAGGGGCCGCCGTTGCTCGCCGCGCTCGCCACGGCGGGCATCGCCGTCCCGTTGACGGTCACGGTCGCGTCCTCCGCTCTGCTGCCAGTTTTCTTCACCCTGGGCGAGCAGCGGGCGATCGCCCACGGCGAGCTGGAGGGCGGCCAGGGCCAGCTGCTCCGGGGTGACCTCGATCTCGCGGCCTACCCGCTGGATAATCTCGCTGAGCAGGGCCAGTTCCTGGGGCTCACTTGTGGGCTCCTGCACAGCCGCGGTGAGGCGCTGACGCAGGCGATCCAGCCGGCTCTGGTTGATGTCGGCGTTGCTGGGCACCTCCATCGGCTCGATCGGCTTGCCGACGGCACGCTCGAGACCTGAGAGGAAGCGGCGCTCGCGCGGGGTGAGGAACAGGATCGCGTCGCCCTTGCGGCCGGCCCGGCCGGTGCGGCCGATGCGGTGCACGTAGGCCTCGCTGTCGAAGGGGATGTCGAAGTTGATCACCAGGGTGATGCGGTCGACGTCGAGGCCGCGCGCCGCCACATCCGTGGCCACAAGCACGTTCACCTTGCCGCTGCGCAGCCGCTCCACGGTGCGCTCCCGCTGGGCCTGCGGCACATCGCCGTTGAGCACAGCGACATCGTGGCCCTGCTGTTCGAGCGCTTCGGACACCGCCAGGGTGATGGCCTTGGTGCGGGCAAAGATGATCACACCTTCGCTGCTTTCGGCCTCGAGCACCCGGGTGAGAGCTTCCAGTTTCTGGGATCCGTTCACCACCAGATGGCGCTGGCGGATGGAGCTGGACTCAGCCCCTTTCTGCCGGATCGTCACTTCCGCCGGGCTGCGGAGATAGTTCTTCGAAAGCCGCCGGATTTCGGACGGCATGGTGGCGGAGAACAGGATCACCTGCCGCTCGCTCGGCAACTGCCCCAGCACCCACTCCACGTCGTCGATGAAGCCCATGCGCAGCATTTCATCGGCTTCGTCGAGCACGAGGCTGCGAAGGCCGGAAAGATCAAGGGTGCCCTGGCGCATGTGATCCATCACCCGGCCAGGGGTGCCCACCACCACCTGCACGCCACGGCGCAGACGCACGATCTGATCGCGGAAATCGGCTCCGCCGTAGATGGGAAGCACCCGCACCTGCGGGAGCTTGGTGGCATAGCTGTTGAAGGATTCCGCCACCTGCAGCGCCAGCTCGCGGGTGGGAGTTAGCACCAGCACCTGGGGGGTGCGTTGGGCAGGATCAAGGCGGGCCAGCAGGGGCAGGGCGAAGGCGGCTGTCTTGCCGGTGCCGGTCTGCGCCTGGCCGACCAGATCACGGCCGAGCAGCAGCTCAGGAATGGCGGCTTTCTGGATCGGGGAAGGCTCGGTGTAGCCGCAGCCTTCGACGGCCTCCAGCAGCTCGGCGGAGAAACCGAAGCTGGCGAAGCCGTTCTTCGCTTCGGCAGGTGCTGCGGTGGTGGTGAGCGGACCGATCAGGGTGCTGGCCTCGGTTGTGGCGTCCGTCACGGCGGGGCTGGTGGCTTCCAGGGCGGTGAGATCGACGCTCGTCAGCGGCAGGGCTGGCGTGGCGGCGGAATCCGTGGCGATCGGGTCGGCGGAGAGGGAAAGGGTGGTGATGGGATGGCTCGTCGAGGTGGAATTGGAGGCGGAGAGGGACGCGTCGGTGTCAACAGAGCACGCGAAGCTCTCGCAAGCAGAAGGCTGGGTCACGAATCTGGGTGGGTGGCTGGGGCCTGAGGAGTTCCTTCAACACAGGCCGGCAGCAACCCGAAGCTCATGGCCTTGATGGCCTGTAGCACGCCTGCCTTGCCCTTCATCAAAGGGTGAGAGCACAATGTAACACCTGAACGGCCGGAATCCCCGTCATGTGCTGCTGACGGCCCGGCCGTAATCGTCCTGCCAACGCTCGATATCAGCTTCTTCGAGACGGTCGCCCCGCTGCACCTCAATCAGGACCAGATCGCTGGAGCCGGCGGTGAGCCGATGCATCGCGCCCACAGGGATGAACAAGGTGACGCCCGGCCGGGCCGGGATGGATTCCCCCTCCAGTTCAAGCCGACCGTTGCCGGCCACCACCACCCAGTGCTCACAGCGGTGGCGATGACGTTGGAGGCTGATGCGCTGGTGGGCCAGCACCAGCAGCCGTTTCACCCGGTAGGACTCACCATCGGCAAGGGTCTCGAACCATCCCCAGGGGCGTTGGCATCGCCCTGATCCGGCGTCAACCTGGGCCTCGGGGCCGGGCGGTAACTCGCGGCCGGCTTCAGGCAAAGGCTGAGGGTTGCCAGGCCTGAGCGCGCTCCAGGCTGATTTCGGCGATCTTGTCGTGGGCGTGCAGCCGGCGCTGAATCTGATTCGTGCAGTTCTGCCAGCCCGGGGGTGTGGTGGTGGCGTCGAAGCAGGCTTCGGAGCGGTCGTCGAGCATGCGCCCGAGCGTGGCCTCGGCTCCGGCCTTCGGATCCGGCAGCAGGAGGTAGTAGCGAACCATCGACGCTGCAGCGGAATGCAGGTTCAGTCTGTCGCATGACGTGGTCAGTGAAGGGCGCCGCGGGCCTGACACAGCGCGCGCGGCTCTTGCCGCTGGTTGCTGGTTCGATGCTGCGCAGGATCCGACTGGGAATGCCCGAGGCTTGAGCGATTCGCAACCGGGGAAGGGCCCACCAATTGATCTGTAGCAACGGCTTCATCTGGTGGCAAGGCTGAGGGGTTGGATGCTGGGCGGATCTTTTCTGCCCCTCATGCCCAGTTCGCAGCGTCTCGCGGCCATCCAGTGCATCCAGGAACGGCCATCCCCGGAGTTTCCTCCCATTGCGCCCCTCTCGGAGTTGTGGGCGTCTGACGTTTTCGATCTGGCCAAGATGAAGTCGTCCTTGCCGAAGGACATCTTCAAATCGGTTCAGAAAACCATCAAGGAAGGCGGCAAGCTTGATGTTTCCGTGGCCAATGTTGTAGCCCAGGCGATGAAAGACTGGGCGGTGGGCCGTGGCGCCCTCTACTACGCCCACGTGTTCTATCCGCTCACCAACTCCACGGCGGAGAAGCACGACGGCTTCATCTCCACCCAGAGCGATGGTTCGGCCATCTGTGAATTCACCGGCAAGGTGCTTGTGCAGGGCGAGCCTGATGGTTCCTCCTTCCCCAATGGCGGCATCCGCTCCACCTTCGAAGCCCGCGGTTACACGGCCTGGGACATCACCAGCCCGGCCTTCCTGATGGAGACGCCCAACGGCATCACCCTCTGCATCCCCACGGTGTTTGTGTCGTGGACGGGTGAAGCCCTCGACAAGAAGACACCGCTGCTGCGCTCCAACGCAGCGATGAACAAACAGGCCCAGCGGCTGCTCAAGTTGCTCGGCAACACCGAGATCGCCCCGGTCAATTCCAGCTGCGGTGCTGAACAGGAATACTTCCTGGTCGACAGCGCCTTCGTGACCCTCCGCCCCGACCTGCTGCTGGCGGGCCGCACCCTGTTCGGCCATCCTTCCGCCAAGGGCCAGCAGTTCGATGACCACTACTTCGGTGCGATCCCCCAGCGGGTGCAGGTGTTCATGCAGGATGTGGAACGCCAGATGTACAAGCTGGGCATTCCCGCCAAAACCCGCCACAACGAAGTGGCACCGGGCCAGTTCGAGATCGCTCCGTTCTTTGAGGCGGCCAACGTAGCCACCGACCACCAGCAGCTCACCATGACGCTGCTGAAGAACACGGCGCGCCGGCACGGCATGAACTGCCTGCTGCACGAGAAGCCCTTCGCTGGCATCAACGGCTCCGGCAAGCACGTGAACTGGTCGGTGGGCAACGGCACCCAGGGCAACCTGCTGGATCCCGGCAGCAGCCCTGAGGAGAACATGCAGTTCCTGCTGTTCTGCGGTGCTGTGATTCGTGGCGTGCATCTCTACGGCCCGCTGCTGCGTGCTGTGGTGGCCACGGCCGGTAATGATCACCGCCTCGGTGCCAACGAAGCGCCGCCGGCGATCATCTCGATGTACCTCGGCAGCCAGCTGGAAGAGGTGTTCACGATGATCAAGAACGGCAACCTTGGCAGTACCGACCACGGTGGATTGATGCAGCTCGGTGTCGACACCCTGCCCGAGTTCCCCAAGGATCCGGGCGATCGCAACCGCACTTCCCCGTTCGCCTTCACCGGCAACCGCTTCGAGTTCCGCGCCGTGGGTTCGAATCAATCCGTGGCCGGACCGCTGGTGGCCATGAACACGATCCTGGCCGACTCGCTCAAGTACGTGGCCGACGAACTGGAGGCCAAGATGGGTGCCGGTGCGTCGCTGGAGTCGGCAGCCGCTGAAGTGCTGCAGGCGATCATGCAGCAGCACGGCAATGTGGTGTTCGGCGGTGACGGCTACTCCAGTGAGTGGCACGAAAAGGCCGTGACCGAACGGGGCCTGGAGAACCTCCCCACCACCGCCGATGCGCTGCTCGTGCTGGAGCGGGACGACATCAAGGCCCTGTTCGAGCGCACCGGTGTGCTCACCCCGGTGGAGCTGCACAGCCGCTTCGAGGTGTATGCCGAGCAGTACGTGCTGGCGGTGGAAGTGGAGGCCAAGTTGGTGCTGCAGATGGCCCGCACCCAGGTGTACCCCGCCGTGATGACCTATCTCGGTCAGCTGGCCAACTCCCTCCACTACCAGGAAACCCTGGGTCTGCCGCCCGATCGGGCCATGGCCGGCCGGATCGCCACGCTCAACCAGGAGCTGCTGGCCAACTGCGTGGCTCTGGAGTCCGCTCTGGCCAGCCCGCCCCATGGCGAGGCTGCCCACATGCGCCACTGCGCAGACACCCTGCTGCCGCTGATGTACAAGATCCGCGAAGCCGTCGACGGGCTCGAAACCCTGGTGGACGACAACGCCTGGCCGCTGCCCACCTACCAGGAGATGCTGTTCATCAAGTAGTCAGGTAGTCAGAACGTTGGGGGCGGGTGCCGTCCTGCCCCCTTTTCTGTTCTGTGCGCAGCTCCGACGGTTGCTCTGAAACCTTGCTCAGAGGCTTGATCTGAATGCTCCACCTCCGGGGTCCTGGCCGCTTCACCGCGTGCCGAGGCCCCGCTTTTTTGCCGAGTGCTGTTGCGCTGAATGGTTAGCGCTCCAGTGCCGGGTCGAGCCGTAACCAGCCGGTGAGCAGTGCGCCGATCACCGAACTGACCGCCAGGCCAGCCAACACCGCACCGGTTCCCCAGCGGTGCAGCAACCCCGGCAGTGTGAGGGCGGCGAGCACCGCGCCGGCTTTGCCGGCAGCGGCCGCGAGGCCCGCCCCCTGGCCGCGCTGGGCGATCGGGAACACCTCTCCTGCAAGGAGATAGGTGGTGGCATTGGGGCCGGCGTTGGTCATGAACAGAAACAGGCCCACCCCGGCGATCACCAGGCCAGGCGCCTGAACAGCCCCGCTGCAGCCCCACGCCGCCAGCGCCAGCCCCGCGGCGCAGCCCCCGAAGCCGGCCACCTGCAGCCCGATCCGGCCCAGCCGATCGACCAGCACGATCGCCAGGCCGATTCCGGCCACGAACAGCCCATCGGCCGCTGTGGCCCAGCCCAGGCTGTGCTGTTGCACGCCGCCCTCCACCAGCAGTTGCGGCAGGAAGATTCCCACCCCGTAGGTGCTGAGGTCCTGCACAAACCACGGCAGCCCGGCCAGCAGCAGTGGGCGCAGTGAAGGAGGCGCCAGCGGGCTGGGTGCGCGAGGTGGCAACGGGTTGGGCGCAGCAGGGGCTGTCTGCGTCTGGCCAGTGGCTGGCGCCGACCCCCCTTCTCCAGCGGCCTGGGGTTGGGCAACACCCGGCGGCCGCCAGCCAGGGCTTTCCGGCACCCCCAGCCGCGCCCAGGTGAGCAGCAGCACCGGCAGCACCGGCAGGAGATAGAGGCTGCGCCAGCCCAGTGGCCCCAGGCTGCCATGAGCAGCCAGCAGCCAGCCCAGCAGGCTGCCGCTCAGTGCCCCCACGGCCTGGCAGCCGAAGGCGCCCAGCACCAGCGGGCCGCGCCAGGCCGCCGGCAACTGCTCGGAGATCACCAGATGGCCCGTGGGGTAGTCGGCGCCGAGCGCCAGGCCGATCAGCAGCAGTGCGGCCACCAGGCAGGTGACGTTTTGACTGGCGGCGGCCCCCAGCAGCCCCGCCAGCAGCAGCACCAGCTCGGCTGAGAACACCGGCCGGCGGCCCCAGCGGTCGGCCAGCGTGCCCAGCAGCGGCGCGCCCACGAGGATGCCGATCAGCGGCGCGGCCGCCAGCAGACCCACGGCTGCCCTGGCCGGCGCCAGCTCCGCCTGCACCAGCGGCAGGGCGATGCCCCCCATGAACACCACCAGCCCTTCCAGGTATTTGCCTGCGGCGGTGAGGCCCCAGATCCGCCAGTCCGACGCTGTGAGGGTGGGCCTGCCGGCAGGGATCACGGGCCCGGCGCCGGCGCCCAGGGCGGCAGCGGTGGGGTGACCAGCCAGGCCTCCCGGCGCGCACGGGTGAGAGCGGTATAGAGCAGCCGCCCCTCCCAGCGCTCACTCCTGGGCAGCAGCACCACCACCTCCTGGTACTGGCTGCCCTGCGACTTGTGGATCGTGAGAGCAAGCGCCGGTTCCGCCCCTGGCAGGCGGGCGGGATGGAGCAACCGGGGCCCGGCTGTGTCGTCACTGAACAGCAGCAGCGTCTCGCGCCCCGGCCGCACCACCACGCCCACATCGCCATTGGCCAGGTTCTGTTCCGCCAGGTTGCGGCTGCACAGCACCGGCGTACCCAGCGGCCAGGCTGCTGCGCCGCGTTCGGCGGCCTCCCCCAGCAGGCGGCGATGCAGGGCCTCCACGCCCCAGCTGCCACTGCGCACGGGCGTGAGCAGCACGCAGGCTTCCAGTTCGTTCAGCAGCGCCTGGGCCGCGGAAGGCTGGCTGGGATCAAAGGCCATCGCCAGTTCCCGCAGCCGTTCCTGATGGGCGCGCAGCCGCTCCAGCGGTGCTTCAGGCAGCCGCGGCGGCTCGCAGCGCAGCCAGTGCAGGTTGTCGCGCGGTTGGAGTGCGGCAAGGCTTCGCTCCAGCCGGGCGCCGCCGCCGTTGCGCACCTGGGCGGCCACGGCGGCGATCGCCCCTTCGTTGCGGTAAGGCGTGGCCAGTTGCACCATCGCTTCCCCCAGCGAGGCGCGGCGGTGGTCGTCTTCGATGGCGATCAGCACGGCGCCGGGGCTCACCGGCGGTAACTGGGCCGGATCGCCCACCAGCAGAAGCTGGGCCTGCTGCGGCAGGGCGTCGAGAACGGCTGCCATCAACACCAGATCCAGCATCGACACCTCATCGATCACCAGCAGATCGAGGGCGAGCGGGTGGCGGCGGTCGCGGGCGAAACCATCGCCGCGGCTTTCCAGCAGGCGGTGCAGGGTGGTGCAGGGCAGGGCCATGCAGCGTTCGGCCAGGTCGTCGGGCAGGCGGTCCCCGCGTTCCCGGATCGCCTGCCGCAGGCGCGTGGCGGCCTTGCCGGTGGGGGCCGCCAGGTGCACCCGCAGGTCGGGGCGGGCCTCCAGCGCCGCGGCCAGCATCTGCACCACCGTGGTGGTCTTGCCGGTGCCCGGACCGCCGCCGAGCAGCACCAGCCGCTGAGACAGCAGGGCGTCCACCGCCCGCACCTGCTGAGAATCGAGGGCGCCGCGGCGGCAGGCCGTATCGCGCAGGCGCCGGCGATGCTCCGGTGGCAGCGCTGGCTCCAGCGGGCTCAGGGCCCGCTGCCGCAACTGGGCCAGTACGTCGTCGAGCTGGTCGCGCCAACGCCGCCAGGCCAGGCCACCCGCTGCCGTGCGCACCAGCGGGGCCGGGCCGGCCGGCGACGCTTCCCGGCCAGCGTCCAGCAGGGGGGAGCGCTCCAGCGCTGCCCGGTGGCCCTCCGGCCAGAGGCCGGCGGCCACGCTTTCCGCCCCGATCCCTTCCGGCGCCGTTCCAGCCAGCGGCAGCTCCAGCTCGCCGCGTTCCACCGCCAGCGCCAGCGCCAGGATCAGCTCCTCCACCAGCGGATCGCGCTTCACCCCGTAGAGGCGCGGCAGGGCTTCGGCCAGGGCCATCCCCAGCGTCCAGCCAGGCGCTGCGACCGCGCCTGTGGCCGCTGCGGTGAGAGCCCCGAACGGCGCGGGTGCCTGTGCTTCTTGCGAGGCTTCCGTCATGGCTGCCCCTCCCGCAGGGCGGCATCGAGGGCCAGCAGCCGATCGGGATCGACCGCTTCCACGAACATTCCCGGTACGGCCGCTCCGGGCCCGGCCGCCTGTGCCCGCTCCCCCGGCACGCCGCGCAGAAACACGTAGACGTAGCCGCCCAGATCGCGCTCGGGGGTGTAGCCCGGCAGGCGCCAGCGCAGGTAGCGATGAAGCGCCACCAGATACAGGTGAGCCTGCAGTGGGTAGTGATTCGCCGCCATCAGCGCCGCCATCGCCGGCGGGCCGTAATGCAGGGGTCCGCAGGCCAGCGGTTGGCCGTTCTCGCCGCGCTCACCCAGCCAGTTGCTCTTCCAGTCGGCCACCCACCAGCGCAGCTCGCCAGCGGCGGCGGGAGCGGTGAACACCAGATCGATCGAGCCGGTGAGAAAGCCGCGGCTGGCCACCGGCAGCTGCTCCAGCTGGCTGGCGTAGGCGGCGCCGAAGGCCCCGCTGGGATGGTCGCGGAACGGGGCTGCCAGCCCGGCGGCGCGCACCAGCGGCGAGCTCTGTCGGGATGCTGCGGGCTCAGAGGCCAGGGGCAGGTCGAAGTTCATTTCGTTCAGCCGCTGTGTCAGCGGCAGCTCGGCGAGGCGGAAGCTGCCCAGCGGGCCGCCCATCGGGGTGAGGCGCAGCTGCTCGAGGCCGGCCAGCACGGCATCCCGCTGCTCCAGGTCGATGCCGGCCCGCCCCAGCTCCAGCTCCACCAGGGCGGCGGTGGCGGGATCGGCAACGGCACGGCGTTGATGATCGACCTGCTCGAGGATGCGGTGCAGGCAATCGCCGGCAGAGGCGCCCCGGGGAAAATCCTGCAGGGGGCCGTGGGCGTCTGGGTCGGAGCTGGCCGGGTCTGAGTTGGCTGAGCCAGAAGTGACTGGACCAGAAGTGGCTGCGCTGGAGCCGGCTTGACCAGAGGGGCCCGGCTGGGAGGTTGCTGGCCCCGAGGTGGCGCTGGCCGCCGCTTCGATCATCGGCTCGATCGGCGGGGCGGCGGTGTTCGCATCGGTTTCCCGGCCGTCTTCGAGCGCCGCCGGAGGCAGGGCACCGCCACTGCTGCTGTGCGTCCAGCTGGAGTAACTGCTGCGGCCCCAGTTCCCATCGAGCAGCCGCTGCGGCACCGGGCCTGTGTGCAGCGTGCCGCGGCGTGGCGGCGGCTGCCAGCGCCCCTGGCCGGCAGCTTCCGCCGGCAACTGAATCCAGCTCAGTCCACTCAGCGCGTCGCCCGGGCCCAACACCTGGGTGCTGGAGTCGTCGTCGCCGGGCGCGCGCAGGGGCTGGCCGGGGAACAGCCAGGGCCGCAGCGGATTGGCCTCCTGGTCTTGAGAGGGCCCGTACACGAGCACGAGCAGCTGCATGGCGCGGGTCAGCGCCACATAGGCCAGCCGCTCCGCTTCCTGCGCCTCCGCCTGATGCTTCTGTTGCCGTGCTTCGCGGCCCACGCCCCAGCGCTGGTTCACGGAGATGTCGAGGCTGGGGCCCGCGGCACCGGGAGGCGTCCAGCGCACGCCAGGGTTGCCGGCGGATGTGGCTGCGGGGGGCGCCTGCCAGAGATAGGGACAGATCACCACCGGAAACTCCAGCCCTTTGCTGCGGTGCACCGTCACCACCCGCACCGCTGATTCCACCGCATCGCTGTGGGGCTGGTGGCGTTCCGGCGGGTCGTTGGGCGGATGGCGGCGGCGGCGACGCAACCAGTCGGCGGCGGCCACCGCCCCGAGCTGTTCGTTGTGCATCTGCTCCTGCACCAGCTCGGCGCATTGCTGCAGGTCGGCGAGCAGCCTGCCGCTCTGCGACAGGCGCCCCAGCCCCTCGCCCTCCAGCAGTTCGGCCAGCACCCCCAGCAGGCCCCGCAGCCCCAGCCCTTCGGCCAGCCGCGCCAGACGATCGGCCAGGGCATCCCAGTCGGCCGGGCTGGCGGCGGTGAGGCGCCGGGGACTCCAGCCCAGCAGGGGGGAGGCGGCCAGCAGCCGCTGTCGCGGACCGCTGCCGGGTTCCGCCAGGGCATCGAGGAGGCGTTGCAAGGCGCTGGCCCCTTCGCTTTCGAACACATCGCCCTTGCTCACCAGCCGGCTGGCGATGCCCCGTTCCTCCAGGGCGCGGCGCAGGGCGTCGGCCTGGGAGTGGCGGCTCACCAGCAGACAGATGTCGCCCGGTTCAAGCGCCCGCTGCTCGCCGTGCGCATGCACCTCGATGCCTCGCTGGAGCAGGTCCAGCGTCAGCGCACCGATCTGCCGCGGCAGGGTCTGCTCCAGCGCGGTTTTGCTGGGCAGCTTCGCCCCGGCGGCGGCGGAACCAGGCGCCGGCCCCAGCCACAGCAGCTGCAACGGCGCCTGGCCGGGTGGCAGCTGCAGGTGCAGCGCTTGCCGCTGCGGCTGGGCCACCACGGCGGGCACAGGCAGGTCGGTGCGCACCAGCCCGGGGGCCATCAAGTGGTTGAGCGCGGCCACCAGGGGCTCTGAGGCGCGGAAGTTGTGGCGCATGCTGCGGATGGAGGGTTTGCCTGCCGCCGCCGGGGTGCGGGCCGCCAGTTGCCGCGCCGCCAGGTAGGTGTCGAGATCGCCGCCACGGAAGCGGTAGATCGCCTGTTTGGGGTCTCCCACGATCACCAGCAGATGCTGGCCGGCGCCAGCGGCGGGGGCAAAGGCCTGCCGCAGCGTGCGCCACTGGATCGGGTCGGTGTCCTGGAATTCATCGATCAGGGCCGCCCGGTAGCGGCGGCGCAGCGCCTCGATCAGCGCGGGGCGCCCCGTGCCCGTCGGGCCGGGATCGAGGCCTCGCAACAGCTCCCCATAGCTGATCCGCCCAGCCCGCTGCCGCCGGCTGCGCAGTTCCCCCACGCCCCAGTGGCAGAAGTGGGCCAGCACCGCTTCAGCGGGGCCGTCCACCAGCGCGGCCACCGCCTCCAGCAGCGGCCGCTCCGGCAACGACACCGGCGGGGTTTCGAACGTCTCGGCGATCTTCGTGAAGACGGCGGGATGGAAGTAGTCGGGTAGCCAGCTGCGTTTGTCGATACGCAGCTCGGCGTAGGAGCCGGGATCGGGCTGGGTGGCGAGCCAGGCATTGAGCTCCTCGACCCGATTCGTTCTGGGTTTGCCGGCGTACGGCGTGGTGGCGCTGGCCCCTGCCGCCTTCCATTGCCTGGCACTGGCACAGAACGTCTGCTCCAGCGCTTCCCCCCGCGCCGCCCATAACGGCTTGAACCGCTCCCACACCTGGCCCCAGAAGGCGGTGAGCTGCTCCTGCAAAGGCGCCTCAGTCCGCCAGCCGTCCGGCAGGGGCGGGGGCGCCAGCGCCGCATCGCCTTCCAGCAGCTGGAGCAGGCCGGTGAGGGTGGCCTGGGTCACCTTGGCCCGTTTCAGCCCTTGCAGCAGGTGGAGCGGCAGGGGCAGCACCTGGCTGTGCCAGTAGTCGTGGACAACCTGTTCGGCGAGCTCGGCCCCTTCCGTTTCCACCTCCAGCTGCGGGCCCAGGCCTGCCTCCAGCGCCTGGCGCCGCAGGTTGCGGTGGCAGAAGCCATGGATCGTGGTGATGTCGGCGGCATCCAGCTCTTCGAGGGCCAGCAGCAGCCGGGCGCGCAGCTGGGGCAGGTTGGTGCCGGTGGGCAGCTGTTCCAGCCAGCCGGCCAGCACCGCGTCCATGGCGGGCCGGGCCGCGACGGGCGGCTGCAGCGTGTTCGGTGCCTCGAGAGCCTGCAGCGCCTCCAACGCCTCGAGGGCCTGCTGAAACCGCCGGCCGATCCGGTCGCGCAGTTCGGCCGCCGCCGCTTCGGTGAAGGTCACCACCAGCAGTTCCCGCAAGGCCAGGGGGCGCTCCATCAGATGGGGCTCTGTCACCAGGCGCAGCACCAGATGGGCCAGGGCGAAAGTTTTGCCGGTGCCTGCACTGGCTTCGAGCAGCCGCAGGCCAGCGCTGAGCGGCAGGGCGTTGGCATCGAACTCCAGCAGCGGCCGATAGGCCGCATTGGCGCGGGGGTCTGGCTGGCTGCTGGCGTGGCTCATGGCTGGCTCACGGCTGCACCTGCGCGTCCAGCAGCGGGGTCCACAGTGCCAGCGCCAGGCCGCAGAGATCGCCGAAGCGTCCGGCCAGCAGGTCGGTGGCGGGCGTGCCCCTACCGAAGGCCAGCGCCAGCGGTGCCTCCTCCCGTTCCGCCATGGCGAACAGCCCCCCTTCCCAGGCGCTGCTGGCGGCGCTGGCACCACTGCCGGGTTTTTTCCGTTCCGCCAGCGCGTAGGCGTAGCCCATGGCCGGTGGCACCGGCCAACAGCGCAGGCGGTGCTCCTGGCGCCAGCGGAGCAGGGCGTTGAGCTGCTCCGCCGCTTCCTCCTGCGTGGGAGCCGCCCAGACGCCCACCACCTTGAAGGCCTCCTTGTCGCGGGCGATCAGGCGGGCTTCCCTGGGGGCGGCACCGGCCGCGGTGGCCAACAGCAGCTCCAGCCACAGGCCGAGGCGGTCGCAGGGGCGGGGATTTCCGAGCCGCACCTGCACCAGCGTGCTGCCGTGGGCCACCAGCTCGGCGGCCAGGGCTTGCGTAGCCGCGTCCTCCTCGCCTTGCTGCCAGCGCAGCGCCAGGGGTTGTGGCTCGCCCAGGCCTGCCAGCAACTGCTGCAGCGTGACCCAGCGGCCCGTCAGGGTCTGCACTTCCAGGGCTCCGGCACTGAGCGGCGGCAGCACGCCACGCCCCTGCGCCAGGTGGCGCCAGTCGGGGGCGGGCAGGGGGGTGCTCTGCGCGGCCGACAGCCCCGCTTCTGGTGCCGCCGGCCGCGCGGCGGCCTGCCGCTCGTGCTCCTGACGCAGCAGCCAGGCCCGCTGCCGTTCGTCGAGTTCGAGTGCTTCGAGGTCATCGAGCGGCTCCACCCACTCCCTGGGCCGCAGCCCCAGCTCCTTCAGCCACTGGGCCTGGGGCGCCAGCAGCCAGTCGCGCAGGTCGCTCCAGGGATCCAGCTCGGCCTCGCTCACGCCAGCAACGCCGCCGGCCCGCGCCTCCGCCCCAACGCCGAAGGGTTGGTCGGCCTGCTCCTGCAGGGCCAACGGCCAGGCCGGCGCCACCGCCGCGGCGCCATCGAGCTGCTGGCGTGCCAGCAGCTGCCGCCGGTCGCAGCTGGCCGGTGGCCGCTCGCCCGTGGCGAGGAAGTTGACCCGCTCCAGCGGGTTGGCGGCATGGCTGACCACCAGCTGCTGCGCCACCGGCTCCCCCAGCTCCGCCTTCAGCAGCTCCAGCCACTGGCGCACGGCGGTGGCCGGTGGCATCTCTTCCCCTTTGCGCTCCTCGCGGCTGGTCCAGGCGATCAGCAGGTGGTCGCGGGCCGACAGCAACGCCTCCATCAACACGTAGCGGTCCTGGTCGGCGGGACTGGGGTCACCAAGCCGCCGTTCCCGTTCCATCAGGTCGAAGCCGGGTCGCTGCCGTTGCCGTGGAAACACATCGGCATCGAGGCCCATCAGCACGATCACCCGGTGGGGAATGGCCCGCATCGGTTCCAGGGCGCTGATTGTGAGGGCGCCGCTGCGATGGCCGAAGCGGCCGCTGTCGCTGGAGAGGCGCTCCTCCAGCACGGCGGCCACCACGGGAGCGCTGATCGGCAGCGGGCAGCGGGCGGCGCTGCCTTGCCACTCGGCGATGGCGGCACGAATCGCCTGCAGCTCCCAGGCCCGCTCCCCTCCCTCGCCGAACAGCTCCGGCAGCAGGGCGGCCAGGTGGCTGCCCCAGGCGACGGCGCTGCGCGGTCGGCCCAGGCCCTCCAGCACGCGCTGCACCTCGATGAGCAGCCGGATCCAGCGCGCCTGGCGCTCCACGCTGCCCCCCAGCGCCTGCGGGGCGGTCAGCCCCACGGCCACGCCCGGTTGATCGGCCAGCACCTGGCCCAGCAGCAACCGGTCGATGGCCCAGCGCAGGCTGTGGGTGGGATCACCGCCGCGGGCGGCGCCATCGAGGCCCCAGCGGAAGCCTGCGGCCTGCAGCGCGGCATTCAGGGCGGCCGGTTCATCGGCTTCCAGATCGAAGTGGGTCTGCAGGGCGCCGTTCTCCAGCAGCGCCTCCAGCGCTGAGGCGGTGAGCCGCTCTCCCCCCAGGCGCAGCAGCTGCAGCAGGGCCCCGCCGATGCTGGCGTCCCCCTGCTGGCTGCGGTCGGTGAGCCGCCAGGGGAGGGTCACACCGGTGGCGCCGCTGTCGCCGAACACCGAGCCCAGCAACGGCGCCAGCTGCTCCACCTGGGGGGTCATCACCAGGATGTGGCGTGGTTCGAGGCTGGGATCCGCGGCCAGCAGCTGCAGCAACCGGTCGCGCACGATCTGCACCTGGCGCAGCCGCCCCGGGCAGGGGTGGAACTCCAGCGAGTGGTCCCCGGGCGCCAGCGTCAGGGTGGGCCAGGCCTCCGCCTCCACCAGCTGCTGCTGCAGCTGCTCCAGCAAGCTGGGCGGCCGCCGCCCCTGGTGCTCGGCGCCACTGGCCGGCAGAACGAAGAGATCGCGGGTTTCCTCGGCGGCCAGCTGGGTGTCGCCGGTGCCCTCCAGCAGTTGCTGGAATTCGCCGCCGAGCCGCCCGAAGCGGGCTTCGAGTCCGGGTGTGCGCGCCAGCCAGTCGAGGTCGTGGGGATCGGCCAGCTCGATCGCCACATCGAGGCTGCGGCGCCGGTCGCTGCAGCGCTGCCAGAGATCGCGGCAGGGGGTGAGCAGGTAGAGATCCACCGGCACCACGGAGGCGAGCGCCTGCAGCAGGTGCACCTGCACCGGAGCGGCACTGCTCAGGCCGAACAGCCGCAGCGGACCCTGGAGCCCATCGAGGCAGGCGGTGCCGTGGCGCAGCCGCTCGATCGCCGTGAGCACCTTGAGGCCGAAGGGCGGCCGGCTCAGCCGCTCCTGCAGCTGGCGGAACAGGCGCGGTTGCCAGAGCTGATCGGCCGGCAGCGGTTGGCCGCGGTCGTTGTGGTCATGGCCGCGGCACCAGGCGGCCACCATCGCCGGCCGGTAGAGGCTGAGGTCGTCGAAGCTGTCGGCGATCGCCCGGCCCAGTTGCCACAGGGGCAGATCGAGGGCCGGCTGCTGGCCATGGCCGCGCTGCTCCAGCCAGTGGGCCAGCAGGGAGGCGTCGGGGCCGGCGGCGAGCGCGGGGAGCAGCTCCAGCAGCGGCCAGACCAGCTCGGTGGCCCGCCACGGATCACTGTCTGCGGCGCCTTCGCCCAGCAGGCCGTCCACGGTCTGGCGCAGCTCGCTGGTGAGAAAGGGAAAGCGCAGGTTGGCGGCGATACCACCGAGTTCCAGTGCCAGCTGCTCGCCCAGCCAGCGGCTGGTGGGCCAGGTGTTCACCACCACCCGCACGGTTTCGAAAGGACCGGGGGGGTCGTGCAGCAGCTGGAGCGCCAGCAGGGCGGCCAGCTGTTCAGCGCGGTTGCTGCGGAAAACGCTCAGCACGGCGCCGCCGCTGGGCTGGTCAGAAGGAGCCGAGCGCGGCCTGGCCTGCCCGAGCCCGCTGCGGATAGCCCGTGCCAGGCACGGAGATGCTGGCGCCGCTCTCGGGGCAATAGGCGGTGAGGGTGCCGCCGTAGCAGGCGCCGGTGTCGATCATCACGATGCGGTTGAGGCGACGCACCGTTGGGGCCGGCGTGTGACCGATCACCACATCGCCGAAGCGGCCGTCGTAGGCCTGCCAGAAGGGCAGGCGGATGCTCAGATCCGGCGCCCAGGTGTGGGGGTTGAAGCCGGCGTGGGTGGCAACCCAGCCTTCGGCTGCGTAGGTGAGCGGCAGGGTGTCGAGGCGCTCCTGCCACAGGCGGCAGCGGGAATCCCCCAGCTGGCGGTAGGTTTCACAGCCGGCCAGGGCGGGGTTGCGCAGCCAACTGCCACGGCGCAGCAAATCGAGCAGCCGCTGCTCGTGGTTGCCGCGCAGCCATACGGCGCGGCCTTCCTGCACGAGACTCCAGGCCAGCTGCATGGCCCGCTCGATGTGGGGGCCGCGGTTGATCACATCGCCGCACAGCACGAGGCGATCGCCGGTGGGCAGGCGTTCCAGCAGCGACTGCAGGGCATCGGCGCAGCCATGCACGTCACCGATCACCCAGTGACGGGAAGGCTGCGAAGGGGGAAGCATGCAAAGAATGCGTTAACGACAGTCTCGCCCGGCGCGCGTGAATCTGTCAGCCCCCCCGGCAGCAACCGCCTGCAGGCGCTGATACGGTCCGGCAGGCGTCGTTGCGGGCCCATGAATCCAGCCTCCCTCCCCCCGTCCCAGAAGGTGAAGGCGCTGGTGAAGGCGCTGAATGGCGCCAAACGCACCAACGAGGCCCTGGCGCGCTGCCAGGACGGGGACGAAATGATCGAGGTGTTGCTGGGAGCCTCCGCCAAGCTCGGCCTCGGCCTCACCCGCGAGGAGCTGCTCTCCACTCCGCCGATCCGCGACTGGATCTGGTGGAAGAACAAGGAGGCTTTGCTCACGATCGGCGACAACCGCCCGCGGTACCAGCAGGATGTGCGGCCCACCCCGCAGGCGCCGTCGCCAAAGCCGCCCACCCCGGAGGGCACCGAGGGCGAGAAGCGCAAGCGCTTCTTCGGCCTGTTCTGAGGGTGGTGCCGGCGCGGCCATGGGCTTCCTTTGCCGCAGACACCTCCGCCGCAAACACCTCTGCTGCGGACACATTTGCTACACATTTCGCGCCAATGGGGTCCGCCGCGCGCACGATCCGCGCTGAAGTTCCGCACCAAGCGATCAACGCTCCACAGGATCTACCGATTCTTTACAGGAGATCGGCTTCATTTTTCGGCCGTTGCCACCACTTCAGCTGACAAAGTGGGCAGCCAAGCCATGACAGCGATCCAACACTTGACTCCCACCAACCTCCACTGGCAGGAGAACGGAGAACTCCATCCCGACGATCTGGAGTGCCTCCGGGATCGTTGGCTTGCCGACGCTGCCCTGGATTCCCGCCAGCACCACCACCTTGCCGGTTGGGTGCAGCACAAGACCAAAGCCCCACTGCGCCGCAGCTGAGCAGGAAGGCCCCGATCTGTCGGGGCTGAGCCCCTGCTGCCCCGCACCAGCGGGGCTCAACACAAACACACCACAACAATCACTGCACGTCGCCCAGGCTGATCCGCCCGGGCTGTGGCAAGTGCCTCCGCCCTGCTCAGGTGGTGGCCAACGGGTCGGCGATGGTGGCCGAAGGAGCCAGGAAGCTGCCCTTCGCCACGAATTCCAGCCTCAATTTGAGGAATTCGATGAATTTCGGGTCGGTGGACACCACCGCGGCCGCCGGTCTGGGCACGCTGCTGCCCACGGTCTGCAGTTCAGCGGCCTCCAGAAAGGCAGGCCGCGACACGAGCCAGAAGTCGATCGGCTGGTTGCGCTCGGCGTAGTGGCGACGGCGTTCGCGCAGCACTTCCTCCAGCGGCTCCTCCACGGTCAGAAACGCTTCGCTGGCGGCAACGAAGTGATAGGTGAGGGGCGCAGGCAGGGTCATGGATCGATCGAGCCGAACAGGGGATCGCGGCGTGGATTCTGAACCAGCGCCTTCATCTGGCGGACCGCTTCCTGCAGGCCCACCGCCAGGGCGCGGGCCACGATCGTGTGGCCGATGTTCAGCTCCTCCATCCCTTCGATGGCCGCTACCGGCTCCACGTTCTGATACGTGAGCCCGTGCCCGGCATTCACCCGCAGCCCCAGGCTGCGGGCCACGTGGCTGCCTTCGGTGAGGCGTGCCAGCTCCAGGGGCTGTTCGCTCCAGCTGGCCTCGGCGTAGGCGCCGGTGTGAAGTTCCACCCAACGGGCGCCACTGGCGGCACTGGCCTCCAGCTGGGCGTTGTCGGGGTCGACGAACAGGCTCACGGGAATCCCCGCCGCCTGCAACCGGCCCACCAGAGGCCCCAGGCTGGCGGCCTGGGCCCGCACATCGAGTCCGCCCTCGGTGGTCACTTCCTCCCGTTTTTCGGGTACCAGCGTCACCATGTCCGGACGGATGCGCAGGGCGATCGCCTCCATCTCCGCCGTGGCGGCCATCTCCAGGTTGAGGCGTGAGCGCACGGTGGCGCGCAGCAGTTCCAGATCCCGCGGCTGGATGTGCCGCTGGTCTTCCCGCAGGTGCACGGTGATGCCGTCAGCGCCACCCAGCTCCGCCAGCAGGGCCATGGTCACGGGATCGGGTTCCAGCGCACGGCGGGCCTGGCGCACATTGGCGATGTGATCGATGTTGACGCCAAGGCTGGCCATGGCAAAACCGGGAGGTTCCTGGATCCTATGGATCGCCCCCAGGCCACTGTTCTCTGGCCGCAGCGGCAACTGCCCGTGCCCTTCGGCGCTGCGCAGCTGTGACTCTTAGCTTGCAGGCACCTTCAGCGGTGGGCGGTGACAGCGCAGTCGCAGCAGCAGATCGAGCCGGAGAGCGCGGCCTGCCCGCCAGCCCCTGCAGCGCCCACGCCTGATGGAGCCACACCTGCGGCTGTGACTCCAGCGTTGATCCGCCGCGAGCGGCGACTCTGCAACGGCATCAGCCCCTGGCTGGCGCCCCTGGCCATGGCTGTCACCCAGGATCTGGCCTTGCCCTTCCAGTTTCGCCGCATTCACGTGCTGGGCCGCCAGCACCTGCCCGGAGAGGGCGCCGTGCTGCTGGCTCCCACGCACCGGGCCCGCTGGGATGCCCTGGTGCTGCCCCATGCGGCCGGCCGGCGCGTCACCGGCCGCGACTGCCGCTTCATGGTGACCCGCACGGAAATGCAGGGTTTGCAGGGTTGGTTCCTGCACCGCCTCGGTTGTTTCCCGGTGGACCAGAGCCGTCCTGGCACCACGCCGCTGCGGTACGCGGTGGATCTGCTGGCGGCCGGCCAGCAACTGGTGGTGTTCCCCGAGGGGCACATCCGCCGTGAGGACGGCCCGATCCGTCTTCATCAGGGACTGGCCCGGCTGGCGGGGCTGGCGGCAGGGCAAGGGGTGGCCGTGAACGTGGTGCCGGTGGGAATCGCCTACGGGCATGGCCGGGGGCTGCGTCGGGATGAGGCAGCGGTGTGTTTCGAGGCCCCGCTCACGGTGCAGAACCAGAGCCGTGCTTCCGTCAAGGGCCTCAATGCCCAGCTGGCGGTGGCGATGCAATCAGCTGAGGAAGCGGCCCGCGTTGCAGTGGGTCGGCCGATGCCAGGCGCCTAGAGTTCGGCCGCCTTTTGTGAAGCAGCCGTGCGTCGGCCCCACGTCGCCCTTGGGCTTGCCCTGGCACTTGCTCTTCTGCCCCTCGGTGCCACCCAGCCCGTTCAGGCCCAGACGCAGGAAGAACCCCCGAAAGTGCTGGAAGGATCAGGATCCGGCTTCAATCTCGCGGCAGTGAAGGGATTTCTCACCCGTGGCGATGCCGCCGTGGCCCGTGGGGATCTCACCAGCGCCCGCAAGGACTATGACCTTGCCCGTGATGCCAGCCGCCGCCTGCTTGGTTTCTACCGCGATCTGAGCGGCTCCTTCCGCGGCCTTGATGCCCGTATCCCGCGCGAGATGGATCAGAAGGCCCGGGAGGCCCTCGAGATCTACGCCCAGTCCAACCTGCGGCTGGCGGCGCTGTTGCGCCGCCAGGGCCAGCCGGAAGTGGCCGTGCCCCTGCTGGTGGAAGTGGTGAAGGTGATGACCCCGGCGCGCGAAGAGGGCCGCAAGGCCTATCAGAGCCTGCTCGAGCTCGGTTTCGCCGTCACTCCGTATGCGGCGGGCGCTGAAGCCCCTGCAGCTCCGCGCTGAAGTCGGCGGATCCGCTGCTCCCACTTCTAGATTTCCGCCACAGGCCACGACCGACTCTTCATGGTGTTACCGGATCAGGTCAGAGCAGCGATCCAGGGATCCCTCCCGGACGCTGAGGTGGAAGTGGAAGATCTCACCGGCGGTGGCGACCACCTGCAGGTGAAGGTGGTTTCTGCAGCCTTCGAGGGGCTCAGCCGCATCCGCCAGCACCAGCTGGTGTACGGAGCCCTGCGCAGCGAGCTGGCCAGTGAAGCCATTCACGCCCTGGCGCTGCAGACCTCCGCGCCGGCCTGACCGCACCTGGCCGGGCGCCGCTGCTCTCAGCCGCCCTAGCCCTGCCTGATCGGCGTTGGCCGCGACATCCACAGAGCGTTACGCCAGATCCCCGCTCCACTGTCTCCTTTCTTTTCAACCCCCCGCACTTCCATGGAAACCGCCACGCAGCAACGCCTTGAAGCCCTCGTCAGCAGCGCACCCGTGGTGGTGTTCATGAAGGGCAACAAGCTCATGCCCCAATGCGGCTTCTCCAACAACGTGGTCCAGATTCTCAATGCACTTGGGGTTTCGTTTGAAACCTTCGATGTGCTCTCTGATCCCGAGGTGCGCCAAGGCATCAAGGAATTCTCTGATTGGCCCACCATTCCTCAGGTGTACGTGAACGGGGAATTCATCGGCGGCTCCGACATCCTCATCGAGATGTACAACTCCGGCGAACTGCGCGAAAAACTCGCCGTGGCGCTGGCGTCCTGAGCCTGAGCCTGCAAGCGGGCCCATCGAAGCCATGAGCCGAGGTTTTGGCTTCGCGCAGGCTGCGTGAGTTTCACGTTTTCTGGCTGGAGCGCCGACTGGATCCCGCGCGGGTGACAGCGGGCTTGGCCAGTGCCAGCATTGGGGGTGCGGCCCGCTCCCTGTCAAGAGACTTGCTGCCGCAGCGGCTTCGTTGCAGGCTCAGAGAAGCGCTCAGTTGCGGCTGTTTTTGAACAGCGTGCTCATGTCACCGTTGGGCCCCACGAAAGCGGAGGGGTCCATGATCCAGCGGTCAGTGAGCTCCTCCAGGCGACGCTGCGAGAGCGGATCGAGGATGGCGGTGCGCCGCAGGGCGTGCAGGTAGCCGTCGGCGTAAAGCCGCAGCTCACTCTGGCTATGGAAACGGCTGGCCAGGTCTTGGCAGGCGTCGCAGAGTGACTGAAAGTGACGGATGGCTTCGGGGTTCTGGAGCGCGGTCATGGGGAGAGCGGAGGCGGGAGCCGGTCGCCAGCACAGCCAGTGTCACCAGTGACCTTCTCCCTCTCCAGTTAGCCTAGGCGCGCATACGCGGTCGCGAGTGGAACTCACGCCCAATCAGAATCCAAACCCAGCAAAGGCTGAGGGATCGGTTGGCGTTGATCGCCGCGGACCCGCAACCAGTGCTCTGAAACGCATCCTGGTGGTGGACCCCCACCCCACCCTGCGCACGGTGCTGGCCCAGCGCCTTCGCCAGGACGGCCACCTGGCCGCCGCGGTGGCCACGGCCAGCGAGGCGCTGCAGCTCTGCGAAGACCAGATGCCCGATCTGCTGGTGAGCGCCGAACTGCTGGAGGAAAGCTCGGCCCTGCGCCTGGCGGCCCACCTGCGCTGTCCGGTGATGGTGCTCACCGCCCGCACCGGCGCCGATCCGGTGGTGTCCCTGCTGGATGCCGGCGCCGACGACGTCCTGCGCAAGCCCTTCGGCCTCGAGGAGCTGGCGGCCCGCAGCCGCAGCCTGCTCAGGCGCAGTGGCAACGGCCTGCAGGAGCGGGTGTGCGTGGGGCCGCTGGAGGTGCATCTGCTGCTTCGTCAGGTCACCCTTCACGACCAACCGGTGGAGCTGAGCCCGCGCGAGTTCGCCCTGCTCTGCGCCCTGCTGATGCCACCCGGCATGGTGCGCAGCCGCCAGGAGCTGCTGCGGATGGCCTGGCCCCCGTTCAGCGGTGGCCCCCGCTCGGTGGACACCCAGGTGCTCACCCTGCGCCGCAAGCTGGAGCTGGCCGGCCTTGGCGAAGGCGGTGGCATTGAAACTGTGCGTCAGCAGGGCTATCGCTTCAGCCTGGAAACCCTGCCGGAAGCCAACGACATGCCGCAGGCTCCCACCACACCACTGCGCCAACCCACCAGCGCCAACTGAGCGCTCAGGGCACGGGCGTTCAGGCTGGAGCTCCAGCTTGGCGTGCTCAGATCCTGATGCTGAGCGCGAAGGCCGCGGCTTCACCGAGCAGCATGGCCACGCTCAGGCCTGCCAGGGTCCAGTAGGTCCAGGGAGGGGTGATCCTGCCCACGCCGGTCAGCTTGAGGCCGGTGGCCTGCTGCACCTGCTCGAGGAACTCCGGGAACCGGGCCACCCGCTGGGGCAGGAGGTAGCGGCTGGTGCCGGGCCCCTTGAGGTAGTACACAGTGCCGCCCTGGCTGGTGCCGATCGGCATCAGGCCGTGGATCTGCTCCCAGCGCAGACTCCAGCCACGACGCAGCCACCAGCGGCACCAGGCGGGATAGGTGACGCGCACCCCCTCGCCATCGAGCTGCACCTGTTCGCTCAGCAGTGCACTCACCAGCAGAAAGCCCAGCGGCACGGCCACCAGGCAGAAGGGGCGCAGGCCTGGCGGTGCCATCACCGGCAGGGGCAACACCAGGGCGAGGTAAAGCGCCAGCAGGGTGAAACGGATCAGCGGCGCCAGCGGATAGCAGTGCAGCGTGCTGCCGGCAGGCGCGGCGGGGGGTTGCATCGAAGGGCGATGTGGGGAGCGGTTCAACAGCGGTCGTCCTGAGGGCGATCAGGCCGCCTGGCCGCCGCCGGCGCCGAACACCTGCCGCTCCTGGCCCTTCCAGAAGGCGCCGATCCGCATCAGATCGGTGTGGGCGTCCTGCACCCGTTGGATGTACTCGTCGGTGGTCATGGAGTCTTTTTCCTCCCTGAGCTTGCTGAGCCGCAGCTGCATGAGCAGCCACGGTTTGGTGAGCATGCCCTGCTGCTCCAGATAGCGCGCCAGCTCCTCGGAGCTGGGGTTGGGCATGGCTGACATCAAGAGTTGTTGTGAATTGAAACAATCTTAGGCAGCGGGGCGCGGGCCTGTGGCGTCAGTCCGGCAGTGCCCAGGGGTTGAGGCCCAGATCGGCGCCGACCCGGTGCGCGCAGGCGAAGCCGCTGAAGGCCACGGCGTTGAGCCCCTGGCCGGGGAAGCAGGAATCGCCCACGCAATAGAGCCCCGGAATACCGGTGCGGTTGAACGGCATCGGCAGCAGACCTGGCAGCAGCAGCGCCGGAATCGGGCCATAGCTGCCCTGATGCCGGCCCAGGAAGCGGCGGTGGCTGCGGGGTGTGCCCACCTCTCGGTGGGTGATGGCTGCGCCAAGGCCTGGCAGGAAGGTTTCCAGGCGGCGGATGAGGCGATCGGCGGCGGCCTGCTTGGCCTGCGCGTAGGCCGTGGGCCCCAGCTCTTTCCAGGTGTCAATCGCCGATGGGGTGAAGGCGTGGACGATGTGGTGGCCAGGCGGCGCCAGGGCCGGATCCAGCAGGGTGGGAATCGAGACGAACACCGTGCCCTGCTCCGCCTCCATCTCCTCCCAGCGCTCCAGCAGCAGGTGGTGGCAATGGCTGCCCGCCGGAATCACCTCCGCCTTCACGCCCAGGTGAAGCGAGAGGAACGACGCCGAGGGTTTGTAGCGCCGCCGCCAGACCGTTTCCGCAGCCGGTGTGTGGGCGTCGTCGACCAGGCTGCCGAAGGTGTCCCAGCGGGTGGCATTGGAGATCACCCGCCGGGCGCGGATCGTTTCACCGCCGGCCAGCTCCACCCCCACCGCCTGGCCGCCCTCCAGCACCACCCTGGTGACCCTGCTGCGGTAGCGGATGGCGCCGCCGTGGCGCTCCAGCCCGCGCACCAGGTGCTCGGCGATCGTGCCGACACCACCGCGGGGGTAGTTGATGCCGCCGGCATGGCGATCGGAGAACACCATGCCGGCATTGATCATCGGCGTGCGATCGGCCGGCATCACTGACCAGCAGAAGCACTCCATGTCGATGAACTTGAGCAGGGCCGGATCGCTGATGTGCCGGCGCGCCACATCGCCCACGTTCACCGGCAGCCAGCGGGCCAGGCCCAGGCAGGCCAGGGGCGCTCTGAAGAACACCTTGGCCAGATAGGCCGGATCCTCCAGGGAGAGGAGCGGCATGGCATCGAGGCAGCGGAACACCTGCCAGCAGGTGTCGTAGAAGGCGCGGATGCCGGTGGCTTCGTGCGGAAACAGGGCCGTGAGCCGGGCGATGAAGCTGTCGTAGTCGCGATCGACGGCCACGTTGAGACCGCCGGGCAGGTGGTACTCGAGCTGGGCAGGATCGGGGATGGTGTCCTGTCGTTCGCCCACATCCGCCAGAGCGCGGGTCAGCAGGTTGGTGTGCCCCTTCTCGCCGAAGCCGAAGATCATCGAGGCGCCCACATCGAAGGTGTAGCCCTCGCGCCGAAAGCTGCCGCCGGAGCCCCCCGGGATCAGGTAGCGCTCCAGCACCAGCACCTTCGCCCCCTTGGCCGCCAGCTGGCTGGCCGTCACCAGCCCGCCGATGCCGGAGCCGATCACCACCGCATCCAAGGCCTCGCCGCCCGCCACCGGGGAGGTGTTGACGCTCGTCTGCTGCACGGGGATGTTGCCGGTGCGCCGAGGCTAGGCAAGCGCCAGGTCGGCCCCGGGAGTGACGGCCGGATCTGCCATGCACGCCGCTGAGGATGGTGCCGTGAAGGGGGCGAGATCCGCCAGGGCGCGGTCGCGGTAAGCGCCGTAGCGGCGGCGTTTGTCGCGGATGCGCTCCGGCAGCTCCGGCATCAGGCCGAAATTGGGCGGCATCGGCTGGAAGCGCTCGCTGGGCGCGGTGGCGATGAAGTGGGTGAGGGCGCCGGCCATGGTGGTGGCGGGCAGGCAGATCGGTGCCTGGCCCAAGGCCAGCCGGGCGGCGTTGGTGCCGGCGAGCCAGCCGCCGGCCACCGCCGCCGCATAGCCCTCGGTGCCGGTGATCTGCCCGGCCGCCAGCAGGCTGGGGCGCTGGCGGAACTGCAGGGTGGCATCAAGCAGCTGGGGCGCTTCCAGGAAGGTGTTGCGGTGCATCACGCCGAAGCGCACGAAGCTGGCGTTTTCCAGGCCCGGGATCATGCGCAGCACCCGCTTCTGCTCGCCCCACTTGAGATTGGTCTGAAAGCCCACCAGGTTCCAGAGCTGGCCGTCCCGGTCTTCCTGGCGCAGCTGTACCACGGCGTAGGCCCGCCGGGCTCGACGCACATCGGCGTCGTAGAGGTCGCCCCAGCGGGGATCCCACAGGCCGATCGGCTTGAGCGGCCCGTAGCGCATGGTGTCTTCGCCGCGGCGGGCCAGCTCCTCGATCGGCAGGCAGCCTTCAAAGAAGTGGGCGCTTTCCTGCTCGAAATCCTTCAGTTCGGCCTGCTCGGCGCTCAGCAGTGCCTCACGGAAAGCGAGGTACTGCTCCTTGTTCATCGGGCAGTTGATGTAGTCAGCGTCGCCTTTGTCGTAGCGGCTGGCGCGGAAGGCCACGGCCATGTCAATGCCCTCGCCCTCCACGATCGGGCTGGCGGCATCGAAGAAGTGACAGGAGGCGCGGCCGGTGAAGCGCAGCAGATCCTCTGCCAGCGGTTCACTGGTGAGCGGACCGGTGGCCAGCACGGCGATCTCCCCGGGCGGCGGCAACACCAGCTGCTCGCTGCGCTCCAGGGTGATCAGGGGATGGGCTTCCAGCGCCGCGGTGAGTGCGCCGCTGAAGCGGCCGCGGTCGACCGCCAGGGCCCCACCGGCGGGCACGGCATGGCTGTCGGCGGTGCCGATCACCAAGGAACCGAGCTGGCGCAACTCCTGCTGCAGCAGGCCCGCAGCCCGGTCGGCCGAGAGGGCGCCGAAGCTGTTGCTGCACACCAGCTCACCGCACTCGGCGCTGTGGTGGGCCGGCGAGCGGCGCACCGGCCGCATTTCAATCACCCGCACGGGAACCCCCGCACGGGCAATCTGCCAGGCCGCTTCAGTACCGGCCAGGCCGGCACCGATCACCCAGACCATCAGGCGCGGGAACGCTTGAGCATGAGTTGCAGCTGGCCGACTGCCGCACGGCCGATGTTGAACACGGCCCAGCCCACGGCCAGCAGGATCGGGGTAGCAACCAGCAGGAGCCGAGCGTCCATCGGGAAGGGGCGAAGTGTGGGTGAATCTTACGGAGCTCAGGCGCCGGCTTCGTTCGGATCGGGGTGGTTGAGCCATTTCTCAGCAATCGGCCCGCGCCCGGCATGGGCATCGGCGAGGCTGCGGTAACGGCGGGCGTGCTGACGCTGTTCGGCAGCTTCGGCGTCGCTCAGCGTGCGGCGCGCCTGGGCCGGCACCCCGGCCATCAGGGTGCGAGGCGGCACATCTTTGGTGACCACCGCCCCGGCGGCCACCAGGGCTCCCTCCCCCACCGTGACCCCGTTCAGCACCACGGCGCCGATGCCTACCAGGCAGCCGTCTTTGAGCGTGGCGCCATGCACCACCGCCCGGTGGCCCACAGTCACCTCCTCGCCGATCCAGACCCCCTGGCCCGGATCGCCGTGCAGCACGGCACCGTCCTGCACGTTGCTGTTCTCTCCCACCCGGATCGGGGCAAGATCTGCTCGCAGCACGGCCATCGGCCACACGCTCGCGCCTGCCGCCAGTTGCACATCCCCGATCACCACCGCCTCCGGCGCCACCCAGGCTTCGGGGTGCACGGAGGGCTCAGGCCAGGGGGCTTGGGGCACGGAACGGGGCGCCAACAGCGCTCATTCTCCCTGTGATACGTTCCCTTGGTGCCCAGTTGGGCGGGTCGCTAGCTCAGCGGTAGAGCACTCGGCTTTTAACCGATTGGTCCTGAGTTCGAATCTCAGGCGACCCATACCCTTTCAAAACGGCCCCCAGGCTTCTTCAAGGCCGGCCTCAGGCTTCCTGTCATGGAGGTGCTTCCTCCGTCAGGGTCTGGAACATCACCAGGGCGTCCACATCGCCCAGCCGCTTGTGTCGAAAGGCCCCGGGCAGGATGCCGACGACATGGAAGCCGTTGGTCTGCCAACAGCTGATCCCAGCGAGGTTCGTGCTCACCACCAGGTTGAACTGCATGGCCCGGTAGCCCAGGCGCCGGGCCGTCTGCAGCGAGTGCTGGCAGAGGTGCGTGCCCATGCCCTGGCGGCGGCAGCGCTGCGCCACCACATAGCCGGCATTGGCCACATGGGCGCCGAGGCAGAGCGTATTGGGCTTGATGTAGTAGGTGCCCACCAACGACCCAGCCGCCTCTGCGGCCACCATCACCGACTGGGTCTGCTCCAGCCATGACGCGCGGGCCTGAGCCTCTGTGATGGCCGGGTCATGGGGGAAGGTGTCACCGGCGCGGAACACCGGCTCCAGCAGCTCCCACACCGCTGGCCAGTCGGGTGCTTCAAACGGGCGGATCTGCAGCGGGAACGCCACCGGGAGCAGCTGCACGGAAGAGCCAATGCATCCTGGCGCTGGCTGCTTGGCGCTGCTCGCCACCGCCCATGGCATCGGACATCAGCGAGACCAATCGCGTGAGGATCAGCAATACCCATCGCCCGATGGTCAGCCAGCTGGCAGGACGTCCCAGCGTGCCTGTCCAGAGGGAGGGTCTGATCACGCACCACAATCCGGGTCGTCACCGACGGGCAAGTTGCCCGTGGATTGGTGCAAAACAAAGCTTGCGCACAGCATGGCGGCGGTTACACCGCTTCGCGGCCTTCACCACAGCGTGCAGGTGTTGCTGCAGGATCACGCTGCTCGATTCAGCATTGAGCCGATCCTCGGAAGAAGCTATAGAGACGCACGGGAATGAGCCAGGACATGCGCTGCGTTTCCTTTTGGATCAGCAGCCCTATGGGATCGGGGCGTTGTCTCTGCATGCGCCAGGCCGGCGAATCGTTGCCCTCCTTTGCTGACCGGGAACGACCCGCCCTGGCACCCATGGGGCTGACAGTGTGGAGATCCGGCGCTGTTACCTCGCTGGTATCGATCGCCCATCGCTTGAGCTCGCTTCGTGGCGGTCTTGACCTGCCACCGCTTCGTCCTTTCTTCCTCAGTTGCGCTACCTTCGCACCGTTCCCGTCGTGGAAGCAGCCTGTTGGAGTGGATGGTCCCGCGGGACAGGACTGTTGTCAGTTGCCACGGCTCAGCACCCCGCAACTCCTGGCGATTCCGATCGCTCCAGGTCACCGAAGTGGCCCTTTTGCCGTCATGGGCCTGACACACCCATGGAACGTCTGGTCGCCTTCCCTCTGAGTCAAAGCTGCGGCATGCCTGTTGTCTCCATCCCCACCGATGCATCGTTCTGAAAGTGACCTGCCCCTGGCCGACTCGAGCCAGCAGCGCCTGCTTGAGCTGGGCCTTTCCGGTGACAAGAAGACAGAAGATCTGCAGCAGAATCTCTCCGCTCTGGCCTCCTGCAATGGGATCCTCTGGCTGGGCGGAGATGAAGGCCGCAGCCTTTACCGGCTGAAGCGCCTGGATGAGCACCGCTACGGCGAGCTTTGCGAGGTGAAGCTCAAGGATTTTGGCCTGGCTGGTGGGAAAGACAGCGGCGAATCGGACATCGAGGGACTGTCGCTCGATGCGGATCGGCTCTGGCTGGTGGGTTCCCACAGCCTGCGGCGCCGGAAGCACGACGACGACAAGGGTGAACCGCTGGGCCTGCATGACAAGCAGAGCCTCAACGCCCATGTGCTCGGCTGCCTGCAGCTGGATAGCGAGGGCCGGCCTGTGACAGGTCAGCGTTTGGCGTTCGATCCGGCCGCTCCGCGCGATGCCCTCACGTCGGCTCTGGCGACTGATCCGCGGCTCGCCCCGTTTCTGATGATTCCCAGCAAGGACAACGGCCTCGACATCGAAGGCATCGCCGCCCGCGGCGATCGGGTGTTGGTCGGGTTGCGCGGTCCGGTGTTGCGGGGCATCGCCCTGGTGGTTGACCTGCGGCTGGGTGGGCTCGATGGCGACGGCCCCACCCTCAGCCTTGAGCGCTGGCGCTGCCGCCATCTTCAGCTCAGCGGCCTGGCGGTGCGGGATCTGGCCGTGGTGCCCGGCAGTGACGACGTGCTGGTGCTGGCCGGCCCGACCATGACCCTGGCGGGCCCTTGTTACATCTACCGCTGGCGCAACGCCCTCCGCCCTGACGACTCCGCCCCGACCCCTGGCCTGACGGTGGAGCAGCCGGAGCCGCTGCTGTGGATCCGTGATGGCCTCCCTGGTCGGCCGAATCAGGGCAGCGACAAGCCGGAAGGCCTCGACGTGCAACGCCGCGACGGCCATCTGCTCGCCTGGGTGGCCTACGACGACCCCACGGTGGCGCGCGGCGAAGGTCCAGGCCTGTGCACCCGGCTTGAGGGGTTTGTGGTGCCGGAGTGAGGCGAACTGGATGCTGCGTTCGGGCGTCGCTTGAATCTCTTCTCCTTCCTTTTGGATTCTTCCTTACTCACCCAGCGCAGCAGCCACCGCTCGCTGGAATACCTCCTCTTCCGGGGGCAGGCCGGTCCAGCGCTCGAAGATCTGCATAGCGAGCTGCACCAGCATCTCCACGCCATCCACCACCGGGCAGCCCCGCCCACGCGCTGTGGCCAGGAACGGTGTGATGCGGGGGTTGGTGATCACATCCACCACCACGCAGCCGGGATCGACCGTGTCCCATTGCACAGGGATGGGCTCCAGCTCGGGCGCACAACCCAGGTGGGTGGCATTCATCAACAGGGTGGTGCCCGCCGGCACGGCCACCTCTCCCTGCCAGGGCTGCCACACCGCCGGCACCCCGGAGGCGCGGGTGACGGTGTGGGCCACCTCTTCGCCCTGCTCCTGCCGCCGTGTGACCAGGGTGAGATGGGAGGCGCCAGCCCAGGCCAGCTCCACCGCCATCGCCCGACCGGCACCACCGGCTCCCAGCATCACCACCCGTTGCCCCGCCAGTGGCGCCACCTTTTCGATCGCCTTCACTACTCCCTTGCCGTCGTTGTTGTGGCCGATCAGGCGGCCCTCTTCGATCGTGAGGTAGTTGGCGGCGCCGATGGCCTGCACATCGGCATCGACAGCATCAAGCAACGGCATCACCGCCACCTTGTAGGGCACGGTGATGCCCACGCCGCGGTAACCGAGGGGCACCAGCGCCTTCACCGCCAGGGCCAGATCCAATTCGTTGGCGATGTCGTTCTTCCAGAACTGCCAGTTCAAGCCGTAGTGGGCATACACCGCGTCAAACATCAGATCAATCGGGTTCTCCGCCACCGGGTGGCCGAGCATGCCGGTCATCTGCTTCTGGGGAGGGATCATGGCGGCGGTGCTGCAAGCTCCAGCCTCGCAGCGTTGGCCAGAACGGTTCCATGCTGGCAACAAGGTGACATCGGCCTGGGAAAACAATCCATTGCTTTGACCATGGCAATGGACTGTGGAGGTTGCCCATCGAAGCCCGCGCCACGCTGGATTGGAACTAACCATTTGCCCATCCGTTGCAATCAGGTCGCCCGTTAGGTGCTGATCGTTTCCAGTCGTGCATTCGCCGCTGTCGGCGATTGCTGCCGCTTAGGGGGCGGGTGGGGGTGGAGCGTCTTGCTGGTCAATCACTTCAAAGGAGTTCTTTGCATTACCCCTTGCAGTAATGATCCAGCAATTTGATGGCCCATGGAGGATTGGTGCCCACCGTGAAGGCCTCAAGCTCAATGACCTTTGTGGGCACATGGCCTCGGTATAGAGGTGAATTCAGTTGGTCTTTAAACCTCTCTGCTGGAAACACCTGGATTCCCATGGGTTCACTATTTCTGCCAAGACCACCAGCTCTGCAGGACTGCGCAACATGGGCGGATTCGTGGGCAAGGATCTCAACCAGAATGTTGCTTCCCAGTGCAACTGCTGAAGGCTTGATTCTGACTTCTGCCACTCCTGGGTCCCAGACTCCGGCAGCACCATCCGTCACATTGCCGCTGATCAGCACGCGAACTCCTTTGGCTTGAAGGCGAGCAATCAGCTCGCGGATATTGGCGTGAACAGTCGGAGCAACCATCTCCTGATCGCCGGCTTGTGCTTTGCCGATCAGCACCTCCACATCTGCTGGTGTCTGAAGCCACCAGGAATTCCTCGTGGATGGGCTGTAGGGAGCGAGCCATTGGTGAAGTGCTCGTGGGTTTGAAGCCAGATAGGCATAGGATCCAAGCAATGCAGCCACGCCTAACCAGGCCATGAGAGTTTGCGGCGAAGCGTTCCACCTCCATTTCACAGACAAGGCCTGGATGGACTGGGACCGTTGCCGGTTTTCCCTTTGTTGCTCTTGACGCATCGGCACACCACAGACAGCGCAAACAGAGCGCCCGGCAAGGCTTCTGTCCAATCGAACGGATCGACTTCGGCAATTCGGACACTGAAGGGCCATGGAATGGGAGTCAAATGTAGAAATTATATGGCGCGCCTGCAAGAACATTGGCGATGGTATGAGTCAAGCCTTTTCCATCAAAGACATCCACAAGTCAGTACCTCAAGCAGGCTCCAGCTCAGCACGAACGGATAGGTGAGATCCACATGGCATGCACGAATACGGAATCGTTCGTGCAACACGGGATGAGGCACGTGGCAAGCAAGGTGAACTCTGGAACGATCGATCTTGCTGGCGAGCCCCTGCCAGACGTTACCGGCTTGCCAGGGGGTTGGAGCCAGGCCCCAATCGAGGCCTTGGAGTGTCAGTCACTGGAGAGTACGTCGAAGCTGATTGACGGCTTTGCCTTCAGCTGGCAGGTCTTGATCACTTTCAAGCGGCAGTCCCCTGTTGTGCCTAACCAGTTGATTTTTCTACAAGGCAAGGGCGCAGTTCGCATCCGCGACACATAGCCCGCCGGCGCCAGATTATCGCCCCTGCGTTGAGCCAGGCTCAGTGGCTTGCTGGCGCATGTTGCTCACCAGCCCGCTGCGTTTCAATTCGCTGATGGATTGATCGATGCGCTCTGCCGTGGCCTCCGGCAGGCCTGGCGCAAAGGCGAAGGCCTGAGATTCCGGGCGGATCCCCTGCAGGGCCAAGCTCGGCACAATGCCTTTCGCCTTCGAATGAACCAGCAAGTAGCTCAGCTGCAGATTATCGCCAAGCAGGGCATCAATGCGCCGGGTCACGAGTAGATCCAGGCCGGCTCGAATGTTGGTCAGTGGCACGATTGAAATCTTGGCTGCGGTGCCGCCTGTATTCAGCTCTTTCAATAGGCTTTCGCTGACAGTGCCCTGCCGCACCCCCACCCGCAGCCCACGCAGATCTTCTTCCGAGCGGATGCTCCCACCGGCGCTTCCCTGTACCTCCTGTGCCACATTCACCGTGAGATAACCCACCAGCAACGACGCCGAGACAATGCGCACCATGTAGGCCATCAGCACGACACCATGGCCCCGGGTGGTGCTCACCAGGGTGTTACTCCCCGGCCCGGTGGCAAGAATCTGGAACACCTTGCTGAAGCTGCGCAGGTGTCCGTCGCTGAGCGTCTGAGCTTGCTGGCCGTACTGCTCCACGCGCCAGGTCAGGAGTGACAGCACACCGATCGCCAGTAGATAACCGCCCAGCAATTGCAGCAGTGTGGGTGTCAGCAAGGCCGTCAGGAAGGAGCGCCCAAGATCCAGCCGGCTCTGCACCACCATCACTGCCAGCCCATCTTCCTGGAACGGCAGACTGAAGCGATACCTTTCCAGGCGATCCGGCGACACGTTGATGCAGCCCACCGCCACATCCAGGCTTCCCCGACGGGTGGCTTCCAACATCTCCCGCACGGACGGCCACTCCGACACCACGTAGGGCAATTGTTCACGGGTGGCGATTCGGTTCCACAGATCGATGGCCAGACCCCGCCAGGCGCCTGCATCGCGGTAGCTGCACGGTGGTGCGCCATCCACGACCCCGACCCGCAGCACCGGTTCCACGGCACCTGCCGGCAAGACTGACCCGACCGCCAGCAGGAGGGCTGTTCCCAGCCCCGCCACCGAACCCCTGATGGTTGAGTTTCTGCTGAAGATGTGCTGCCTTGCCATCAGCGCATTATGCCAAGGCTGCTACGCCACACCAGCTCAGGGTGTGGAAGATGCCGCCTCGGCTGGTGTCGAAGGCGTCCTTGATGGGCCGCTCCATTGAGGACGACTGCAGTGCAACTCTGCAGCTATGTCCATGCCCATCGCAAGCGGGCATTTTCCATCACTTCATGATCACCACATCCACGCCTGGTGTGCGGCTGCGCACCAGCACCCCCACATCATGCTCGCTGCGGTGGAACTGCAGATTGATCTCTTCTTCCCCGAGCCGCAATCCGTTGATGTCCAGTAGATTCAGCCCCTTCGGCAGGCAGGGGTTGCGCAAGCGCACCTGCACCCTGTTGCTGCCGTCTTCACGCTCGATCGACATGCCGGTGACCGCCTCCAGCAGGCCGAACACACTGGCGCTGGCCCAGGCCTGGGGGCTGCACGCCACTGGGTAGAGGGTAGGCCCTTCCTCTTCACGGCGCTGAAATCCGCAGAACAGCTCCGGCAGGCGGAACATCGGCACGGCACTGGCGGTTTCAAACAGGCCGGTGAGGATGCGCAGTGCTTCGGAGCGGTGCCCATAGTGCGCCAGACCCATGCCGATCAGGGCGTTGTCATGGGGCCATACGGACCCGTTGTGATAACTCATCGGGTTGTAGCGCCTCTCCCGTTCATCCAAGGTGCGCACTCCCCAGCCGTTGAAGCTGGTGGGGGCCATCAAGTGCCTCGCCACCGCCGCGGCTGCTTCCGGAGTGGCGATTCCCGTCCACAGGCAGTGGCCGGCATTGGAGGCACGCACCATGCAAGGCCTGCTCTCGCCGTCGAGAGCGAGGGCGTAGGAATCAATCGCTGGCGTCCAGAAAGCGGTATGAAAGCGTTGGCGCAAGGCAGCGGCTTCATCTCTCAGCACTTCCGCTTCACCGCTGCGGCCCAGGCATTGATAGATCCTGGCCAATGCGCGGCGAGCCCCATAGGCATAGGCCTGCACCTCGCACAGAGCGATGGACCCCTCCGCCAGGTGGCCATCGGCGTGGTGAATGGAATCGTTTGAATCCTTCCAGCCCTGATTGCTCAACCCGCCGGCGGCGGCGCGCAGGTAGCGCAGGAAGCCGTCGCTGCTGCTGGCTTCGGCCCTGTGGATCCAGGCCATGGCCGCTTCCAGCTCAGGTAACAGGCCAGCGATGAAATCGCGATCATCACTGCGGCAAAGGTAATCCCCCGCCAGCATCAGAAACAGCGGCGTGGAATCCACGGCACCGTAATAACTGGAGAATGGCACCTCACCCAGCGCAGCCATTTCACCCAGCCGCGATTCGTGCAGGATCTTGCCGGGTTCCTCGTCGTGGGCGGGATCCACCACCAGGGCCTGCCGCCGTGCCAGAAAGCCCAGCACACCCCGGGCCAGACGCGGCTCCACCATCAGCATCTGGCGCGCTGTGATCAGGCCATCTCGACCGAACGGACAGCTGAACCAGGGCACGCCGGCATAGGGGTAGAGGCCGTCTTCCACCTGGCTGGCCAACAGGTGCACATCTGAGAACGAGCGCAGCAACCAACTGTTGAAGGCCGGATTGTCGCTGACTACAGAGGCGGCGCTGCGGCGGGCCTCGCGGAAACGCTGAATCGTGGCGGACATCGCGGCGTTGTAATGATCTTCTGCACCCATTGCTTCAGCAGCGGGATGGAAGTCCAGCACCAGGAACAGCCGGAAGCTCTGCCTGGGCTCCAGTGTCAGCACCAGTCCGATGTCTTCGGCATTGACGTTCTCAATCGGCTCGCTCATGCGCAGCACCGTGACCCGATCCTCCCCATCAAGGCCCCTGTAGACGAGCTCCAGAGCACCGTGGCTGCCGCGGCGCACTGTGCGGCCGCGCTGCGGCCGGTGATAGCCCCGCACCTCAAAGATGTCGCGGAAGTCCGCATCCAGCCGCAGGGTGAGCGGCATCTTCACCGGCCGGCCTTCATAGCTGGTGAAGCTGAATTGTTGCAGGCAGGCCGTGGCTGTGAGCACGGTGCTGCGTTCCAGGTGGATGCTCATCGCAGCTGAACCGGTGTTGCCGCCATCGTTGTTGGCGAGATGGCTCACCATCACGCCCATGGCGCCAAGCTCCGTGGAGCTCAGCACCATCGGTGATTGGTTCCACAGCAAGACCTGCAGCCGGCTGATGTGCCGGGTGCCGCGGTGGAAGATGCCGGCATCATGCTGAAGTTCGGGGCAGATCTCGCCGCGTGAATCCAGAACGGCGAAGGTTTCCTCGTTCTTTAGAACGAAGGGAGGGAGCGGTTCAGGCATGCACCGACAGGCGGTGAGCGGGACTCTGGCAGCGCCGGGCTTGGATCAGGTGCCGGTAGAGCTGTTCATAGTCTTCCGCTTGGCGGCTCACCGAGAAGCACACCTCGAAGTGGCTGCGTACCCTCGAGCGATCCAGCTGCTCCACCTGATGCACCGCAGCAATGGCCTCCTCGATAGAATCCACGAGGAAGCCATTCACCCCTTCCCGGATCACTTCAGGTGTTGATCCATTGCGCCAGGCTATCACCGGAGTGCCGCAGGCATTGGCCTCAATCATCACAAGGCCGAAGGGCTCAGGCCAATCGATGGGAAACAGCAAGGCGAAGGCATTTCCCAGCAGATCCTGTTTGCCCGCATCATCCACCTCTCCAACCAGCTCCACCAGGGGATTGTTCCGCAGCAGCGGTTCAATCTGAGCTTGAAAATATGGTTCATCCACCGGATCGATCTTCGCTGCCACCTTCAGCGGCATGCCCACGGCCGTGGCGATGGCGATGGCACGGTCCAGTCGTTTTTCGGGTGAAATACGGCCCACAAACACCAGATAGGGCTCCGGTGTGGCTTCGTAGCGGTAGAGGTCGTTGGGGAGACCGTGGTACACGGTTCCGAGCCAGTTGGCAGCAGGCACGGGCAGGCGCTGGGTTTCTGAAATCGATACCAACGGCACCTGATTGAAGTGGTTGTAGAGCATCTTCTGCTCCGGTGCATGCAGTGGCCCGTGAATGGTGCTCAAGTGGGGAACACCCAGCAGATTACCGATGGGGAAGTGAAAGTGTCCATTGTGAAAATGAAGCACATCAAAGCTGTCGAGCTGTTCAATCACATGATCAAGCTGGATCATGTTGTGCACGCTGGGATCCCCCATTGGGCCGCCAAGCCGCAAGGCCTTCGGCACACAGGGGCAGAGTTGAGCGCTGGTCAGGGAGTCACCACTGGCAAACAGCACCACCTCATGGCCACGCCTCACCAGCTCTTCGGTGAGATAGTGCACCACCCGTTCGGTGCCCCCGTAACCAATGGGTGGAACTCTTTCGTGGAGGGTTGAAATCTGGGCAATTCGCATATCTGTGCCTGCATCCTTCATTGGTCCACTCATCCAGACCATACCCACGCCACTCGCACCGCACTGGCTTACCGCATATCTGCTGCAGCCGTGCAGGGGCTCCTACACAATCCCGATGACGATGAGCAAAGCGACAACAGGATCAGTGCGTCCGGTGTGCTGATTTCATGTTCTTTCCCATCCGTGGAGTTGTGTCATCGGCTACTCCGTCGTTGTGGAAACAAGAGCTGTAAAGCACCGTCATCGATTGTGCTTTCCATCCATCCATCGTTGGTGCTGTTGATCTGAATGCCCGCTGGAATCTTGGGTGCTCACGCTCCGCAGTCAGCTTCCTGTGTTCGGCAGTGGGTGACATCTGTTGAGCAACCTGAACGAATCTTGAGAGTGCCGCTGCTCGCCACCCTTGCCTGCGAGCCAGCTTCAGGCAACACTTTCCAAGGCCGCAGCTTCCACCCATGGCAACACGATCACTGTCTGCTGGTGAGGTGCTGCTGATCCGCCACGGCGAAACGGAGTGGAGCCTGTCGGGCCGCCACACCGGCAACACCGACATCCCCCTGACGGCCAATGGCGAGCGGGCGGCTCGTGCTTTGGCGCCGCTGCTGGCTGGTCTGGGTGTGGAGCTGGTGCTGGTGAGTCCGCTGCAGCGGGCCCGGCGCACCTGTGAGTTGGCGGGCCTGGCGGCGCAAGCCACAGTTGACCCTGACCTGCGCGAATGGAATTACGGCGCCTATGAGGGGATCACCTCCGCTGAGATTCAGTGCATGGCCCCCGGCTGGATGGTGTTCCGGGATGGTTGTCCTGAGGGCGAGAGTCCGGCGCAGATCGGCGCGCGCGCTGATCGGGTGATTGAGCGGGTGCGTGCGCATGGCGGCAAGGTGGCTGTGTTCGCCCATGGCCATCTGTTGCGGGTGCTGGCGGCGCGCTGGATCGGGCTGCCACCGAGCCATGGCAGCCATTTTCTGCTCGACACTGCCACGCTTTCGATCCTCTCCCGGTATGCCGGTGAGCCGGCACTGGGCTGTTGGAACGCCGCAACGCTGTCACTCACCACGTGAACTCCCCAGGTGCTTCAGGCGCTGCGTTGACAATCAACAGCATCCGCGCTCAGGCGTGCACCGCCCTTTCATGATTGAGCCACTGCGCCTGTCTCGGCGTGGCCTCCACCGGTGTCTCACCATGACGGCAGTTCCCCTGCAGCGCCTGGCCGTTGCTTCGCTCGGCCTGATGATCACCGGCCTGCTGGGCAGTGTGGCGCTTCCGGCCAGCGCTCAGGTGGGCAGCCTGCCGATCAAGGTGGCGGCGGTGGATTTCATCCCCGCCTGGGGGGATCGCGATGGCAACATCCGCCGACTGGTGCAGGCCACTGAGCGGGTGGCTGCTGAAGGTGTGAACTACGCCGTGTTTCCCGAAACGGCGATCAGCGGCTACGACTTCACCGGCCCTGCCCAGTTGGCTCCCTTTGTGGACACGATTCCGGGGCAGGCCACCGCGGCGTTGCTGCCGGTGCTCAAGCGCACGGGCCTCTACATGAGTGTGGGCATTGCCGAGAAAGACAGCGCCACCGGGCTCTTCTACAACACCGCTGTGTTGATGGGGCCCGAAGGAATCATCGGCAAGTACCGCAAGAATGGCCTGAACGGCCAGGACGTGCAGTTGTTCGGCCCCGGGGATACCGATGTGGGTGTTTTTGACACGCCGATCGGCCGCATCGCCCTGATCATCTGTTACGACGACACCTACTGGCAGTACGACCGACTGGCGGCGTTGCGGGGCGCGCAGATCATCGGCTGGCATTCCGTTTCCGATCGGGTGATGCCCGGCACGCCGGCCGCCCAGGCGCGCTCGAACCATTCCACGGTGGCCAGCGTGCAGCACATGAGTGCACTGAATGGCGTGTGGGTGGTGGGGGCCACGCGCAGCGGCATCGAGCGCAATCCGATCACCGGCAGCCAGCTCTATTACAACGGCGGCTCCACCATCTGGTCGCCCAGCGGACGCAAGCTGGTGCAAGCGCCGGTGGTGCCGCCCGCGGTGTTGCCGCCTGGCCTGAACGGCATTTTTTCGGCCACGATCACCCCGGCAGACGCCGATGCCGTGCGCGATCAGCGCCTGGCCGCACGCCGCCCCTCGCTCTACAACCCCCTGCTGGCGCTGCGCCGGGCGCCGGTCGATATCACCGCCACCGCCAGCCGCCGTCCGGTGCAACTGGCCGCCGCCCAGTGGAGCAGCGGCCTTTCACGGCTGACCAGCAGCCAGCCCCAGCCCAACGAGCTGCTGGTGCTGCCGGAGCTCTCTGCCCTCCCCAGCGGCCTGGATGGCGCCGAGCTGCGGCGCCGGGCCGAGCGCCGCGGCGGCGCCTTCGAGCAATTGTTGGCGCAGCGGGCTCAGGCCGGCAGCGGTTATCTGGTGGGCAGCTACCCCGAGCGTGAGGGCGGCCAGGTGTTTCACACCGTGGCCCTGGCTGGCCCGGCCGGCACGATCCTGGGCCCCTACCGCGCCACCCACCTGACGGCTTCCGAGCGGACCTGGGCCAGCGCCGGTGACGCTCCGGTGGTGGTGGCCACGCCGCTGGGCCGGGTGGGGCTGGCCACGGTGGGCGATCTGGCGGTCACGGAGGTGACCGGGCTCTACCAGAGCCTGCGCGCCGACCTGCTGGCCGCCCCGGCCGGTGCCCCTGCCGCCCTCAAGGTGGAGATCGACCCCCTGCTGTACGCGGTCAGTGATCCCCCCACCGGTCGCGCCGATCTGCATCCCTACCTGGCCGCCAAGCTGGGCCAGCTGTGGGTGGTGAGCGGTGGCCGCCGCGTCGGCAGCTCCACGGCCGCCGGCATCTTCGGGCCGGAGCCGGTGGTGTCTACGCCCACCCTCACGGCCGCTGCCGGCGCCGATGCCGTGCGACACCGCACGGTGGTGCCTTACCCCGGCACCTGGATCAACCAGCAGCAACTGATCGACGGGCAGCGCAACGATCTGTTCCGCCCGCTGGTGCTCGAGGCCGAGAACAGCTGCTTCAAGAGCTGGCGCCAGGCTGGCCACGGGATGGTGCGCTGTCCGTAGGGGCCGGCGTTCGGCTGGGCGTGGTGCGCGCGATTGTTTGTGCGTATGGTGCGCGATTGGGGCCTCGCACAATGGCTGCCAGAGCCCGTCGATGATGCCCTGTTGGTTACCCATCGGCTGTCTGATCACTGCCGAAGAGTTGGCTCTGGGCCGTCTGTTGTGGCCAGTGGCCTGCTGAATCTTCAGGTTTTCTCAGTCTTCGGCTTGTCTTTCTGAGGCTTAAGTCGGGTATGGTGAAACAGTCATTGCTGATGTGATTGCTATGCAGGTGAAAGCGCTTCATGGCTTTGCTGCATCCCTGCTGAGTGTTGCTGCTTTAGCGGTCGCGTCGCCAGCACTGGCAGATACTGTTGATGCCCGCTGCGACGTTTTCCCTGCAGGAGAAGATAAGGCCACCTCTTCTGGGCTGTGCACATTCTCCCAACGGCAAGGCTTCGTTTCTATTCGGCTCAAGGGCGGCCAGACCATTGAGCTCAAGCCCAACGAGAGCATGCCCAATGCGTACTTTGATGAGCGTGGCGAACCTGCCAAGCGTGAGATCCTCGATGGCAAGCGCGGCCAGGTGTACCGGTTGGAGAAGCAATCCATCTTTGTCTTCTGGGATACGGCCCCCTACACGAAAGGTGCGGCAGGCGGTGCTTCCAGTTCCGGTGGCGGGTCATCCACGGGCAATCCCCCTGAGATCGTTCCCCTGTTGCTTGGCATTCATCAGGTGAAGTTTGAGGGTGGTTGCCGCGTCAACTTCAACAAGGCCGGCAAGCGTTTCAGCAAGACCTCAACCTGTGATGCCGCGCAGGTTGAAGTGGCGGAGGATGCGATCCGCCGCTTTTACCGTGAACAGGGTCTCTGATTGGCTTCGGCGCTGGCGCATGGATAGGCGCTCCAACTGCGAGGCATGAAGCCTTCGTCTATTGACGGCGAATCGGGCCGGTGGTGCGAGCGTCGGAATTGAACCAGCTGCTCTCATGCTGGAGGCGGGGATCACCTTGAATCGTGTAGGTGATCCTGCCTGACGTGAAGACCAAGGCGCCATCGCTGAGCTTGCTCTTCACAGCGCTGCCGTTCACCATGACCTTGTTCTTGCCGTCGATACGGATCTTGGAAACGGTACGACCGTCAATGTTTCTCGCGACCCACTGGCCCGCATAGGGAGACACCACGCTGCTGGCGGCACCAAAGCCAGCTTTTGTATTCTTTTCCCTGCTCTTGTTGATGTCGCAGCCTTTCAGCTCCGTGGCCTGGGTGCACCCGGATTTCTCCAGTTGCTTGCCGTAGGCCGGATCAATGGCATGGGCGGCGAGCGGCAGGGCCATTCCAAAAGAGGCCGCTGCGGTGACGATCTGCTTGAGGGTATTCATGCTGAAGGGTGCTTCAAACTGCAGCAATTCACAACAATTCGTTTCAGAAAGTTGCGTTCTGCTCGGCGAATCGCTTGTGGCTAGCTCACGTTAATTTTAGCACGTGATCTTTGGTTTGTATCTCTGCGGCGGCTTGCCAGCTGTGGCTTGGCCATTGCTTCATTCCAGGCATCGCTGAATCATGTTGTGCCCTTGGCCATGATTGTTGCCTTGGTGATGCGTCTGAATCCACATGAATCAAGAGATCGTCTGTTTTCATCGCCATGCGGATGCACCTTGTGAAGGCCTGTGGCCACTCTTTTGCTTGCGGCGATCCTTTTCCGTGAGGCCTCCCCGCTCACTGCAATGTGAACACCCCAGCACCGTTGGCTCGCCGGGTCCCAGGCGGCTCGCAGCTGTGTCTCCCAGCCGATGCACCCATGGGATTCTCCGTGTGAAGTTCCTGGTGGTGTCCCCTGGTGCTGTTTGCCCCATCGACAGCATCACCCTCGGCTGCAGCCTCTCCAGCAGCCTCTCCTGCCACAGTTGCCACGCCCCCTGCTGAATCCTGTGTCGCCGCATCTGTTCCGGCTAGTGCTGACACCGGCTGTCTGTGCCTGGGGACGGTGGCGATTGCCGCGGGCGCTGTTGCTGCTGACGGCGGGCCTCGGTACGTCTGCTGCGCTGGCGATTCCGCCACCGCCGGATTCCTTTGATGGCGAGACGATTCGCTGCCAGGTGGCGGGCAGCGCCGCCACGGTGCTGATCTGCCGGGATGCAGAACTCACGGCCCTCGACCGGCAGCTTCGTCAGGCGTTCCGTGCTGCGCTTGCGGATCCTGCGCTTCAGGAAAGCGGGCGCGCGGCCCTGCTGCGCGAGCAGGAGCAATGGGTGGTCGCCATGGACCAATGCTGGCGCGCAGGGGAGCAGCTGCGGGCCTGTGTGAAGGCCAGCCAGAGCCAACGGCTGCGCCAGTTGCAGGCTCGGCCCGCGACGCGGCAGCCAGCGCCCGTTCAACCTTGAACGGCATCAACACCACGCCACCGCCGCGCGCCACCCTGCTGGTCTGCGCCTGCACTGCTGCTGCCACCGCGGTTCTCCACGCTGCCCGCAGTGGCGGCGCGTGGAGCATGGATCTACCGGTGCTGGCCCTGCTGGTTGCTCCGTATCTGCTGTTGGCGGTGTTGGCGGCCTGTGTGCGGCGACGCAACGGTGAGGCATGGATGCTGCTGATCGCCAGCGTGGTGCTTGGCGTCGGTGGTGTCGCTCTGCTGGCCTTGAGCGCGCCCCACTCCATTTCGACGCCTGAACCCGGACTGGCGCAGGCTGTGGTCACGATCGGCGTGCCCCTGCTCCAGCTGGTTGCCGCGCTCGCCCTCAGCCTGGCCCTGCTTGTGCGCCGCCTTCGAGCCGCTGCACCAGGCGTGAGAGCAGGGCGCGGCGGGCCTCCCCCTGTCGGCCCGCTTCGGTGATCAGCAGGGCGGTGACCTGCAGGCCATCGGCGGTCATGGCATCGACGCCCAGCAGCTGGGGGGGCTGCAGCAGCGTGGCGCTCCAGGCGGGATCGGCCGCGAAGGCGGCCAGCTCGGCGCTGATGGCGGGCAGGGCCACGGCCAGATCGGTGCCATGGGGCAGCAGCAGCGACAGCTCGGCGCCTGAGCGCAGCTTGGTGTGGTTCACGCTCTGCTCACAGCCGCTGTTCGGTACCACCACCACCCGCTGGTCGCGGCAGCGCAGCTCGGTGCTCAGCACCCCCACATCGATCACCTCGCCGAGGCGTCCGCCGATCTCCACGGTGTCGCCGATGGCGTAGCGGTCGTCGAAGAGCAGCACCAGACCAGCCACGAAATCGCGCAGCAAGCCCTGGAACACCAGGGCGAGGGCACCGAGCACGGCGCCACTGGCCAGCAGGGCATTGCTGGAGAGATCGCGCAGCACGGGAATGCCCATCACCGTCCAGGCGCTGAACACCAGCACGCAGGCCAGATCCACCAGCCGCCTGAGCACCCGCAACAGGCTGCGGTAGCGCTGCTCGCGGCGCGCCTGGAAGGCCGCCGGCACGAACACGTTGCTGGCCCACTGGCTCAGCAGCAACCCCACCAGCGCCCGCAGCAGGGCAGCCGCCAGCAGCATCGCCAGGGCTTTGAACAGCACCACCAGCGGCTGAAACAGCACATCGATCGCCGGTGCCACCTGGCCGGGGGAGGCCAGCAGCAGCACGGCGCCGATCGCCACGCCCAGCACCAGCACCGCCGCCAGCAACAGCCGACTGAGGCTCTGGGCCAGATGGAAGCGGGCAGCGGCGAGCCGGCTGGCGTGCTCGAGGCGATGGCGCTGCAGCCGCGGCAACTGGCGTTGCAGGCGCCGCCACAGCCACACGGCCAGCACCAGCACCACCGTGAGGCCGGCGACCACCCACGCCGCCATGCTCATCCGCTCGGAGATCTGCTGCTTCCCGTAGATCTGGCGGGCACGGCGCAGCCGCCGCTCCAGCCGGCTGCGCCAGCGCTCCGCCAGCACCGCCTCGCTGGTGCCGTTGAGCTGGGCGTCGGCAGCGGTGACGGTGAGCAGCGGGAACGGCGTGGCGCGGCCTGGCACCACGGCGGCCAGCTGGTTCAGCCCCCCGGCCTGCCGTTGCACCACCACGCGCAAGGCCTGCGGGGCGCCCTGCAGCCCCAGGTGATCCGGGTCGCACACGGCCTCGATGGCGTCCACACCGCCGCGCTCCAGCAGCAGCTCGCCGATCCGCTCCCCCGGCGTGCAGGGCTGGGCAGGCCGATAGAGCAGGTCGAGGTTGCCTTCGACCACCTTCGCCCGCTCGGCGGCGTCGGGGCCGGCCTGATCAGGGCCTGCCACCCGCAACGACGCCACGTTGATCACCGGCACGCCGAGGATGCGCACCTGGGAGAGACGAAAGCTGCCCGCCACCGGCTGGCTGTCCGCCGGCGCGGCGGGGCTGGGCGTGTCCACCGCCAGGCCCGGCTGGGCCAGGGCCAGCAGCAGCACCAGCATGGCCAGGGCTTTGCCAAGGGCAGCAGCGAAGGCAGCAGAGAAGGCAGCGGTGCGGCTGGTTGTGGAGTGCCCCACGCTGACTGGCCCAGGAACGGCCAGTCTGGGCATCAGGGCGCACGGCAGCTCGCCGCCACCCTCACGTTCTGACGAAATACACCACCGCCACCGCCACTCCGACCACCACGACGATGGCCCGCAGGGTGGCCGGCGGGACGCGGCCCGCCACCTTGCCGCCCAGGGCACCGCCGACGATGGCGCCCACCGCCATCACCGCCGCCAGGCCCCAGGCCACCTGACCGGAGAAGAGGAAGAAGGCGGCGGCGGTGAGGTTGGCGGCGAACGACACGGCCTGCTTGAGGCCGTTGAGGCGGGTGAGGGTGTCATCGAGGCTGAGGGCCAGCACCGCCAGCACGATCACGCTCAGCCCGCCGCCGAAGAAGCCGCCGTACACCGCCGCCAGGAACACCGGCCCCACGGCCCATCGCTCCGAGGGCTTGCGGCCGTGCCGCTCGGAGCGGCGCTGCAACCAGCGGCGCACGGGCTCCTGCACCGCCAGCAACGCCGAGGCGAACAGGATCAGGAACGGCACCAGCTGGGTGAACAACCGCTCGCCGGTTTTCAGCAGCAGCCAGCCGCCCAGCAGGCCACCGAGGGCGGCGGCCGGCAGCAGCAAGAGCAGGCGCTGGCGCTGGCCCTGGAGTTCGCGGCGCTGGGCCCTGGTTGCCCCCAGGTAGCCCGGCACCAGGGCCACGGTGTTGGTCACGTTGGCCATCACCGCCGGCAGGCCGATGGCGGTGAGGGCGGGAAAGCTCAGCAGTGAGCCGCCGCCGGCCAGGGCATTGATCGCCCCGGCGGCGACGGCTGCCAGGCCCGCCCAGAAGGCCTGAATCTCGAAGGGCAGAGGTGCGTTCACCATCCCAGCGTCAGGGCGGGGTCAGCCCGTAGGGCTCACCGTCCGCTGGCAGGGTGACCCCCAGCCGCTCGCGCCAGGCCGCCACCGGCAGCTCCCAGCCCTCCTCCCAGCGGGCGGTGGCGAAGGCAGAGGCGGTGAAGCCGATGGTGACGCCGTGGCTGATGGCTCGGCTCAGGTTGGCGTAGTCGTCGAGCCCGAAGCGGAAGCCGGCGATCTGGGCGGCATGGGTGAGGCTCACGTAGGCGGGGAAGCCGATCTGGGTGGCGGTGATCGCCAGCACCCCGTTCTCGCCCGCCGGTGAGGTGCCGAAGCCACTCACCACATGGTGCAGGTCGTGGGTGGTGGCGATCCGCTGGGTGAGCCAGCGGCCTTCCGTATCGATCGGGCGTGGGCGGAAGAAGGAGGGGTCGTAGTTGAGGCGACGGATCAGGGCGGCGTAGGTGTGGCCCAGGCTCCCCGGTGGCAAGGCCGAGAGCCGATCCAGGTCGGGTTGGAGGGGGGGATAGCGGCTGTCCAGCAACTCCGCCCCACCCGGCAGGGCCCGGAAGCGGGCGATGCAGGCGTCCATCTGGGGCGTGTCCAGGAAGCTGTCCACCAGGTCGGCGATCCTGGCGAGATCCCCCTGACTGCGCCCCACCGCGATCAGCTGACGGGCCTGCCCCAGGGCCTGCAGGGACTGCTGGAAGCGGGTCATGGCCGTCGTGGAGGCGGTGAAGGGAACTTAGGTCCGCCGAGTTCAGCCGCTGGTGCAGGTGGCGTTCCAGCGCTCCTGCAGGGTCTTGGTCTGGGTTTCATCCCCGTTCCGTTCGGCTGAGCGCAGGCCCGTCTGGATCTGGGTGCAGGTGGTCTGGCGCGCCAGCCGCTCTCGTTGCACTTTGAGGTCCTGGATCTGGGCCTCCAGCCGCTGGCGTTCCTGTGCCCGTTGCTCCGACGCGGCCTGGCTGGCCTGATCGGCTGCCGCCGAGGCGGCGTTCCTGGCCTGCTCCGCATCCAGCGCCTTGAGTTGCAAGGCAAAGTTCGTTTCCTGCTGACGCAGGCGGGCGGCCTCATCGCTGCGTTCCTTCAGCTCAGCAGTCAGCTGACTCTGCTGATCAAGGCTCTCGCGTTGGTCGGAGATCTGGGCGCGTTGGTTGATCACCACGACGGAGGCCACCGCGATCGCCACCACGATGCTTCCTGCAAGCCAGAGCTGGGTATCACGGCGCATGGCAGGCAATCTTCGGTACAACTTCAACGTATGAATTGGTAGCGGCTGTGGCAAAGCCTGGGGCTGATCCGCGGCGTTGCTGCGGCTGGTTCAGCCGCCGATGCAGCAGTTCACCCCACCTGGCCCCTTTCGCTTATCCCACCAGCAACTTCAACCCCACCAACGCGATCAAGGCGGCCATCCAGCGCTCCAGCACGCGCAGCGACAGCAGGCGGCTGCCGAGCCGGGAACCCAGCCAGCCGGCGATCGCCACGGTGATCAGCAGGGGCGTGATCCCCGCGGGCAAGTGCCGCTGGCTCACCAGTACACCACCGAGGGCGGCCAGTGAGTTGCAGAGAATGAAGGTGACGGAGGTGGCGGCCACCTCCGCTGCCGAGGCCCAGCCCTTGATCAGCATCAGCGGTGAAAGGATCACACCACCGCCGGTGCCACTGAGGCCACCAACCAGGCCGATCACGGCACCACTGCCGAGCGCGCTGCCGAAGGCGGGTGGTGTGGGGACACGATCTGGGCTGCTGCCGCTCGCTTTGAAGATCAACCGCAGCGAGGAGGCCAGCAGGATCGCTCCCACCAGAAGTTCGAAGGGCCTGGCGCTCAGTTGCAGGAAGCCACCAACGGCCGCCAGCGGCACCGATCCGGCCACAAACGGCCACACCCGCCGCCAACGCAGGTGCCCGGCCTGGGCAAATTGCAGCGTGCCGATCGTGGCGACGGCCACGTTGAGCAGCAGCGCCGAGGCCTTGAGATCCTGCGCCGGCAGCCCCGCCACCACCAGCGCCGCCACATAGCCGCTGGCTCCTGCTTGGCCGACGGCGGAATAGAGAAAGGCAATCACCCCCACGAGCGCGGTGAGCCCAACGGCGCCGGGTTCCATGGCGCCCGTTCCGGCGTTGAGGGCCATTGTGGAGGAAGGCGATGGTGGAGCAGGCCAAGGGAATGTCCGTCTCGCTGTTGCCTGGCCTGAAGCGCCTACGTGCCTACCAACCGGCCTGGCTGCGGGGGGACGTGCTGGCGGGGGTGACCGTGGCCGCCTACCTGGTGCCGCAGTGCATGGCCTATGGGGAGCTGGCCGGCGTGGCGCCGATCGCCGGGCTCTGGGCGATTCTTCCGCCGATGCTGCTGTATGCGCTGATCGGCTCCTCCCCGCAGCTGTCGGTGGGGCCCGAATCCACCACGGCGGTGATGACGGCAGCCGCCATCGCCCCGATCGCCGCCGGTGATCCGCTGGCTTATGCCAGCTTTGCCAGCCTGCTGGCCCTGTTGGTGGGCCTGGTGTGCGTGCTGGGGGGCTGGGCGCGGCTGGGCTTCCTGGCTGATCTGCTCTCGAAGCCGATCCTGGTGGGCTACATGGCCGGGGTGGCGGTGATCATGATCAGCGGCCAGATCGGCAAGATCAGCGGCCTGGAGCTCAAGGCCAAGTCGTTGGCGGGTGAGCTGCTGGAGCTGGCTGGGCGCAGCAGCGAGATCCATCCGCCCACGTTGCTGCTGGCGATTGGGGTGCTGGTTTTCCTGCTGCTGATCCAGCGGCGGTTCCCCTCGGCTCCCGGGCCCTTGCTGGCGGTGCTGCTGGCGGTGGCGGCGGTGTCGCTGTTCCACCTGGATCAGGCGGGAGTGGCGGTGATCGGCGCGATCCCGGCCGGCCTGCCCAGCTTTGCGTTGCCGTTCACGGAGCTGAGCCACCTGGCGCCGCCCGCTGGCCTGGCGCTCGACAAGATCCGGTATCTACTCACGGCGGCGGTGGGCATCGCCCTGGTGGGCTACTCCGACAACGTGCTCACCGCCCGCGCCTTCGCTGCCCGGGGCGGGTACCGCATCGATGCGAACCAGGAGCTGCTGGCGCTGGGGGCCGTGAATCTGGGCAATGGGCTGATGCAGGGCTTTCCGGTGAGCAGCAGCGGCAGCCGCACGGCGATCAGCGAATCGCTGGGCAGCCGCTCGCAGCTGTTCTCGCTGGTGGCGTTCGTGGTGGTGCTGGTGGTGCTGCTGTTCCTGCGGCCGCTGCTGGCGTTGTTCCCGCAGGCGGCGTTGGGGTCGATCGTGATCTATGCCGCCCTGCGCCTGATCGACATCGGCGAGCTCAAGCGGATGCGCCATTTCAAGCGCAGCGAATTCCAGCTGGCGCTGATCACCTGCGCCGGTGTGCTGTTCACCGACATCCTGATGGGCGTGGGTCTGGCGGTGGCGCTGTCGGTGATCGATCTGTTTGCGCGGCTGGTGCGCCCCCACGACGCGGTGCTGGGCCAGGTGCCCCAGCTGGGCGGCCTGCACGACGTGGACGACTGGGAGGGGGCCAGCACCATCCCAGGGCTGATGCTCTACCGCTACGACGCCCCCCTCTGCTTCGCCAATGCGGAAGACTTCCGCCGCCGCGCCCTGGCCGCTGTGGCGGCCGAGGCCACGCCGGTGCGCTGGTTCGTGCTCAACGCCGAGGCGATCGTGGAGATCGACATCACCGCCGCCGATGTGCTCCAGGACTTCCAGCGCGAACTCACGGCCAACGGCATCGTCTTCGCCATGGCCCGCACCAAGCAGGACCTCTACCAACAGCTCAGCAGAACCGGCTTCGTCGACCGGGTTGGCCCTGAGCGCTTTTACCCCACGCTGCCTGAGGCGATTGCGGCGTTTCGAGGGGAGGTGGGGGCGTGTGTTGGGTGACGGCGATCGGTGGCAAAGAGCGCTTAGTTGTTTACCTCTTTATGCGGCTTGAGAGTGATTGCGGCTTTTGCGGTTGTGGGGATGGGTAGCAGCCTCCTCGGTGAGTCTCTCTGCGTGTCTGAGAGTGTTTAAGGCCGGACAGTGGTTTGCGGACTTGCAAACAGTGGGATGAGCATCCGCTCGGGCTGCAGCCTCGCTGCAGCAGCTAGGGTTTCTCAGGATTGGGTGAGATGCCGGGCGTGTTTGACAGAAAAGTCACGATGGCAGAATGTGGTTTGCAGAACTGTCGAAGAACAAGTTATAACGATTCGAGTGATGGTCACTGAAAAGCAAGAGTATGAACTGAATGCGGTTCGCCTGTTTTGCGAGTCTGGAGGAGCGGAACGCAAGTCTAGGCTGTGGTTCCCTGACCAGGATCCACCTGACATTATGGCGCTGGTTGGCGGGCAGAAGATCGGAATTGAAGTACGCCGAATGTTTGCTGATGAAAGAAGGCGTGGCGGAAGTCGTGATCGTCAACGAGCTAGCGCCTGTCAAAAAGTCGTTGATACTGCTACTTCATTGCACAGCCAAACTACAGATATGTTCTTTCATGTCAACGTATCTTTTCATCGCTCCTCAGGTATCCGTGATGATCGCATTGGCGCTGTGGCTAATATGCTAGTAGATATCATTACTCGACAGCCACTTCTGCTAGGGGAGACATTCTGTTTACGGTCAGAGAACTTCTGCGGGTCGAACTGGCCAGAGGAAGTTCTCTGTGTCAGTGGTGCCTTGTTTGAAGGAAATGGCCCACCATTCTGGGGTTGCTCTTCTAGCGCCTTCGTTGGCGAGATAAGTGATGACTTGATATAGATCGCGCTTAATGCGAAAGAGGGAAGATTCAATAAATTTGCAGATAAGGTAGATAAGGCGTGGCTTTTGCTGATTTGCGATGGAAGCGTTGAGGCAAGTCTGTTGCGGCCACACAAAGAGCTTTCCCGCAGCATTTTTGCCAGTTCCTTTAATCGTGTGTGCATCCTGGACTTTGGAGGCAAATCATTCAGCGAGCTGTTGCTTAGGCGCCCGAATGATCCGGTATAACGTCACCATGCACCAGGGCCGCCACCATTACTACACTGGCTATAGGCATTCCTCCCTGTGGCCTGGTGATGGCGAGCGTTCGATTCAGGGCTACTGCCTCCGATTATAAAGGAAAGCAGATTTTCAGCTACCCGTCTTCCTTTGGCTCTTTCAGGATCAACCCACGCGTGTATATGTGGAGCGTGTTACGCAAATCACGCCCTCGCTGCTTGGACTGAACGCCTAGGTACGTGCTTGAAGTGGACATTTCGCTCTACTGCCCCCCGTAATCCCAGAGCCTCCCGCCCAGCAGAATCTGACCCCATGAGGCCACTCCTGCTCCCCGTGCTGCTCTGCTCTGCCGCCCTTGCGGGTTGCTTCGTGCGCGAGACCGACGAGCAGGTGATTCGCCGTGAGTACGACATTCCAGCGGCGGCCATGGTGCTGGTGGCTCAGATCTCGCCGGCGGAGGCGGGCTGGTTTGGGCGCGAAGGGCTCAAGATCACGATGGTATTTGGGCTCAGCGAGGGCGACTTCGACGCGTTGACGCGCCGGCTTAAGGCCACCAGCCAGTGGCAGCCTCTGCCGATTCCTGAGACGACCTTGGCGCACCTCGCCGGTATTCGTAGGGCCCGAGCGGCGGGGGGCGTGGGCAACTCCACTGATCAGCAGCTGCTGGGGCAGTTCCGTCAGACGATGCCTCCCCATCCGCCCATCGGTTGGTACCAGATCAGAACCGCAGGCACCAACATCCTGCACGCGCCCAAGACCGTGCGAGACACGCTCGACACGGACGTGAACGACTTCATGCTCGCCGTGCTTGATCCTCAGCAGCACACAGTGATGGTGAGAGTGAGCACCAACTACTGATTCACAACGGTTCTTTGCTTGAATTCAGCAGAACGTTGGCCCCGATGCAGCTTCCTCCTTCCCGCCCTCCAGCACGCACCGTTCGCCTGGAGCATTGGGCACTGTCTCGTGTCGGCCCCTTCACGCTCCTTGCCGTGGCGTGTGTGGCCGCAGGCAGTGGTGGGGTGAGCCATGCGGCTGCCGATCGGGCCCGGTTTGGCGCGGCATGGACCCGTGTCGACTGCACAACCTTTGCTGTGCCTGCCGCCATCGCCGCCCAGTCGGATTGTGGCTACGTGACCGTGCCGGAGCAACACGGGCAACCCCAGGGGCGCACGATCCAGCTCGGTGTGGTGCGCACCCGCAGCAGCGGCAGCGCCCCTGCCGCCGATCCCCTGGTGGTGGAGCAGGGCGGCCCGGGGGATTCCACCATTGGCGATATCGTTAATGGTGGCCTGCCGAAGTTTCCGGAACTCCCGGCGCTTTTGAAGGGCCGTGACATGATTTTCGTGGAGGAGCGCGGCACGCGCTTTGCCAAACCGTTCCTCTTCTGCCCTGAGCACCATGCGCACAACATCGCGGTGGCGAAGGGGCAGATCCCCTATACAGATGCCAGCTGGATCCAGGCCTGCAATCAACGCCTCAAGGCGCAGGGCATCAACCCCAGTGCCTTCAACACCCGCGAAAATGCCGCGGATATCTATACGGTGGTGGAGACGCTGCGCTACCCGCAGTTCAACTACTACGGCGTTTCCTATGGCACCTTGCTGGGGCAGTATGTGATCGCCCAGGCGGATCAGCACAAGGCCAAGCTCCGCAGCGTGATCCTTGATGGCGTGGTCCGGCCTGATGTGGATTTCAATCTGGCCTCCAGCCACACGTTCAGCTACGCCCTGCGCAACGTGTTCCAGGCCTGCGCCCAGGATCCCGCCTGTAACGCCGCCTATCCCAAGCTTGAGCAGACGTTTCACGCCATCGTTGATGAGCTCAACCGCAAGCCTCTGCCCCTCACGCTGACCATCCCCTCCAGCAAGCAGCCATTCGTCACCAAGCTCGATGGCAATGCCTTCGTGACGGCCATGGTTCCCTATCTGGCGCGCCCCTATTCCGGTGAGTCCACCCGCGGCAGTTCCTTGCCCCGATTCATCAAAGCGGCCAGCCAGGGCAACTTCGCCTGGGTGGCTGAGGCGCTCTCCGATCTGGAGCCTCCTGGCGCGAAGGAGATGTATCACACCGTTCTCTGCGCGCGGGCGCGCTCGATTCGGGTGGATCCGGCCCAGGTGCTGCCGCCCGCCTATCCGCAGCTGGTTCCCCTCGGCCTGCGCGAAGCCGAAGCTGTGAACCGGGCTTGTGAGGTGCTGCAGGTGGAGCAGAAGCCGCCCTTCGTCTACAGAAACCGGCAGATCCCCACCCTGGTGCTCAATGGCAGCTTCGACCCCGTCACCCCTGCTCCTTACGGCGAAGCTGTGGCGAAGAATCTCGCCACCGCCACTGTGGTCACCTTCCCGGGTGTGGGCCATGGGGCGCTGTTCGCGCCGGGGGGCACGCCTGCCGCAGCCTGCGTCACCCAGATCGCCGCAGATTTTCTGGCACGCCCCGCCACCACACCCAACACCCGCTGTGTCGATCAGGTGAAGCCTGCGTTTGTTGTGGAGTAGGGGCACCGCCCCTGCAAGGGGCTCCCATCAGACCTGCGCCCGGAGCTGGAGATCCAGGGGCGACGGGGTCTTGAAAGCCGTCATCAGCTCCCAATAGCGGTGGGCATCAGCGTGGCGGTGGGCGCCGGCGAGGGCGGTGAGGTAGGCCAGGCGGAACAGATCGTCCTGGGCGTCGCTTCCGCCGACGGCGGTCACCGCCGGCATCACGGGATCGAGCAGCGCCGCGCTGGTGGCGTCGTCACCGGCGCCGTGGGCGATGCAGGCCTCGACCACCGCCTGTCCGACCGGTTGCCAGACCCGCGTCGACTCGCCGTCACCGCGGTCGGTGCGGGCCTGCACAGACTCCCGCAGCTTCGCCAGAGCGTCGCCGCGCCCGGCGCGGGCCAGCGCGTAGCCGTGATGGGCGCTCAGGAACGGGAACACGCACTCGTGAACGCGGGCCTCCACGTGGTCGGCCACGTCGGCCCAGGTGGCGTCGGGCACGGTCGCGCCGGCCATCTCGGCGCGCCACAGGTAGGAGATGGCGTCGATCTGCTCGCCGGGGCTGTCAGGGGTGAGGCCCCAGATGTGGTCGCGGAACACGGCGTCGGCGCCGTCACGGTCGAGCTGGTCGAGACGCGCCACCGCCAGATGCCAGGCGTTGTGGCAGTAGATGAGCCTGCTGCTGGTTTGCCAGACGGGGAGGAAGCCGGTCAGGCGGTCGATGGCGCCGGGCGGGTCGCCGTGGGTGATGAACACATGGGCGAGCGTGTGTTGAGCCCATGGGGTGTGAGCATCAAGGGCGAGGGCCTGCTCAGCCAGCTCAGCTGCGGCCTCGGCGTTGCCGGCGAGTTCGGTGGCGAAGGACCACACGGCCAGGAAGTCTGGATCGTCGCGATTGGGTTCGGCGATGCGCTCGATCTGGTCGAGGAAGCGTGGCCCCATGTGCTGCTGGCCGAGCAAGTAGTAAAGGAACTCGAGGGCCTTGACCGCCAGCAGATCGGTCGGCCAGCGTGTAACCAGCGCCTCAAGCCGCTCGACCGCGAGCAGGAAATCGCCGCTGTCCCACCGCCGCAGCGCCGCAAGGGTGGCGGCCTCCCGTTCGTTCAGCGCGGGTTCGAGCGTTGCCAGCCGTGCGAGGTGGCCGGCGGCCAGCGCGGAGGCCTCAGTGGTCTGGCCGTAGAGCCCGACCATCGCTGCGCCGAGCTGCAGGCTGGCCACGTCGGCGAACGTGGCGGCGGCGTCGAGCACGCTCTCGGCACCGAGGTCAAGACCGCAGAGGCGGTCGGTGAAGGTGTCGATGGCGGCGATGGCGCCTTCGTCGTCGGTGCTGACGTCGAGCCCGCGTCGTGTCGTGCCCATGCGTCCAACCGTCCCGAACTGGTCGATCGTTAGCGAGGCCGATCCTAGGAGGCTGCTGAACAACAAACCGAGCCGCTGGAGCTTCGTCCAACGGCACTCAGCGGCGGCGCGGCCAGCAGGAACGGACCGGCCCTCTGCTCTCTTCCGTCTCTACCGAGGACCCAATCCCCAAGGGCGGCATGCCATCCATACCTTCTCAGCAGCGACACGCTCAGCTGCAGGCCTGAACAACCTGGTGGGTAAGCACAGCGAAGACCATCACAATCGCCTAGGTGTTCACCTTCCTGGGTGTCGGCCATGGGCGCTGTTCGCGCCTGGTTGATGCCTGCCGCAGCCGACAGCTGCTGTCTCACCCAGGTCAAGCCTGCGTTTGTTGTGGAGTAGGGGCAGCGTTCGTCCTGATCGCCGTTGGTTGAGGATGGACGGGGCCAGGCCATTGTCAGCGGCGGCGGTGGGTGGAGGTTGATCGATCCAATGGCTGGGAAGCCGTAGCGGCCCGTTTTGTGGCCGAGCGCTCCTCGATTGGTGCCGCCACGGTGCGCAGCTGGTGCCGGGGCTTGCCGGCAGGTGCTTCGGTTCTTGATCTGGGCTGCGGTTGCGGCGTGCCGATTTCTGCTGCCCTGATGGCCGAAGGCTGCAACGTGTCAGCCGTGGATGCCTCTCCCACGATGGTGGCGGCGTTTCGGCAGCGCTTTCCCCAGGCGAGGGTGGCGTGCGAGCCCGTGGAAGAGTCCAGTTTCTTCAACAACACATTCCACGGAGTTGTGGCCGTTGGCCTGTTGTTTCTGCTGCCAGCTGATGGGCAGCGCGCACTGATCCGCCGCGTCTCTGCTGCTCTGCAGCGTGGTGGCCGTTTTCTGTTCACTGCTCCTGTGCAGACGGTGGCGTGGACAGACACGATGATGGGCGGCCACTGCGTCTCCCTCGGGGATGAGGCGTACCGTCGCGCCCTTGCCGCCGCTGGCCTGCAGGTTGTTGGTGAGTTTGTGGATGAAGGAGAGAACCACCACTACGACGCCTGCCGCATCAGCTGATCGGCAGGGTTGCTCTCGCCCCCCGGGGGTGGTGTCACTCAGGCGGTGCGGCGCAGGTCGTCGATCACCGGGATCAAGGCCAGCGCCACCACCACCAGAGCCAGGGGAACCGTGGCGGCGAAGCCGATGGCACGAAAGCCGGCCGCGCCCACCACGCCCCCGCTGAAGAAGCCGGAGAAGAGCAGCAGCAGCAGCTGCAGGCGTTCACGGTCTACCACCACAGGCGGCTGAACTGCGTGTGAGGGCCGATTCACCAGCAGCAGCTTGCCCACTTCGATGCCGATATCCGTCACCAGCCCGGTGACATGGGTGGTGCGGATCTCTGCATGCGAAATCTTGGTGATCACCGCATTCTGCAAGCCCATGATGAAGCAGAGCAACACCACAGTGAGTGGCACGAACAGCTCATGCATCTCATTCAGGCGAGCGCCAATCGTGCCGAACAGCAGCAGCAACAGCGCCTCCAACAGCAGCGGCAGTGCATAGGCGCTGCTCAGATTGTGCTCCCGCGCCGCATTCACCAGGATGGCTGTTGTTGCGGCACCGATGAGGAACGCAGCCAGGGCGACGCCGCCTGTGCTCAACACAAACCAGTCGCCACCAATGGCCGCCTCCGCCATCGACGACACGATCCCTGTCATGTGGGACGTGTATTGCTGCACGGCAAGAAACCCACCGGCATTGGTAGCGCCGGCCACGAACGCCAGGCCGATGCCCAGGTGGGTATTGCTGCGCCTTGTGCGAACCGTGGCCGTGAGCCCGCGCACATAGTTAACTGGCATGCCTCACAGATTCGTGTGGCCTCGGCTCCCTGGCTGAACGGAACGGCCTGGGTCAGTTGACCGCTTTGTTCACCATCTTGTTGTCGTTGGCAACGAGTTCCTTGGTGTTGCGGTCCACGGTCTTACCGGCGGCCTTGGCTTTCGCCTCGCTTTGCTTCCCCTTCTGGCCCCCTTCTCCAGTGATGGAGCCGATCGTGTCCTGGGCCTTGTCGTCGCCCTGCTGAGAGACGGTCTCCACCTGGCTCGTTGCTGCGCCACGCTCACCTGAGACCGGTGAGGATGACGACGCCAGGGCCATAGCGGGTGACTGGAACAGCAGGGTTGTCATCAGAATCACAGCCGAAATCAATGAGGCGATAAATCTTTTCATGTCTGTTCTCGCATGTGTTTTGTGCGTTGGCACCACCCACCTCTAGCCACGATCACAGCTTCGCACCACGTGCAACGTTGCGCCTGGTTTTATTCGTTGCAGCCGTAATCAGCAGAACGCAGCAGAATGAACCCATCGGTGCCACACCTACAACGCCATGCCCTCGATGCCTTCGGATTCAGCCGGCCCGCAGGGCCTGCGCCGCCGTGATCTGCTGCTCGGTACCCTGGCGGCTGGCTTCGCGGTAGCGGTGCGGCCGATCGCGGCGTCCACGATCACCACAGCTGCAGAGGGCCTTACCGCCGGCTTCGTGTCGATTCCGGTGCAGGGCCGCTCCATCCCGGCCTACCGGGCCCGGCCGGCGGCAGGCACGAATCTGCCGGTGGTGCTGGTGGTGCAGGAGATCTTCGGGGTGCATGCCTATATCCAGGACGTGTGCCGCCGCTTGGCGCGTCTGGGCTATCTGGCCATTGCCCCCAGCCTGTTCGAGCGCCAGGGGGATGTCACCAAGCTGCCCGATATCGCCGCGATCCTGCCGGTGGTGGCCACCGTGCCGGATGCCCAGGTGATGGCCGACCTCGATGCCAGCGTGGCCTGGGCAGCCAGCAGCGGCGGCGGCAACATCAGCAAGCTCGGCATCACCGGCTTCTGCTGGGGGGGCCGCATCACCTGGCTCTACGCCGCCCACAACCCGAAGCTCGCCGCCGGCGTGGCCTGGTATGGCCGCCTGGAGGGAACCCGCACGCCGGAGCAGCCCTTCTATCCCCTGGATGTGGCGGCCAAGCTCAAGGCGCCGGTGCTGGGTCTGTACGGCGGCAAGGATGACGGCATCCCGCTGGAGTCGGTGGAGCGCATGCAAGCCGCCCTCAAGGCTGCCGGCAGCCGCAGCGAAATCATCGTGTTTCCCGACGCTCCCCATGGCTTCCATGCCGATTTCCGCCCCACTTACCGAGCGGCAGACGCAGCGGATGGCTGGAAGCGGCTGCTGAGCTGGTTCAAGGCCAATGGTGTGGCCTGATGGACGGCGTGAAGGGGGAATCTCGAAGGGTTGGTGCGTGGAGGGGATGGGGGTGAATCTCTGCTGCTAAATGCGTGGAGGGATTGGGATGGAAACCTCTCAGGGTGCAATCTTTATGGTTGCTCAGGCCACACGTTCATGGCTCCCATCTGCTCGCGAGCTTGCAGGGAGGCATGCGCGCCTGGGCTCGAACCGTTCACTTCCCGATCTTTCTGTCGAGCCATTGCGTTGCAACAAACACGCCGATGAACATTGGCAGGTAGGCGATCCACATGTTGGGCAGATCCAGCTCCGCGTTGTTGATCACAACAAGCCCGGCATAGCTGATGAGGCCATAGATCAAAGCCCTGCGTACAGGCCCGACAAGCTCTTTCACGTGTGCTGCAACAGCTGACGCATCCTATGGCAGCTGTGGTTGCCACGCTGGCAGCGCCAGCCAGGTGCGGCAACGCTCACCAGCCTCGGTAAGTTGATGCTGGCGGCGAACCTCGATCCATGCTCCGCGATCTGTTGCTGGCGATCGGCATCCCAACGGCTCTGCTGCTTCTGTTCACCGTGCTTTTGCAACGCGGCACGCCGCTGCCCACCTGGCTGCAACGGCTAACCGACCGCTCTGATTGGATCTGGACTGTGGGCGTGGGTCTGTTGATCACGCTCTCGTTTCTGCGCTGGCTGCTGCAACGCTGAGGCCTTCAGTTATGGAACACCGCTGAGGCTCACCGCTGAGGGCAGCTGGCTTGGCCTGGCTTTGGGAGTGCGCGGAGCCGCAGCCAAGACCCGCATGGCTCAGGACGAGCGTAACAGCCTGGTTTCTTCTGTATCCTGATGAACCATGGGTTCTCCGGCCTATGGGTCGCCGGTCTTTCTGAGCGCTGACTGCGTCTCAGCCTTGGCCGACCCTCGGTGAGGGATGTTCTCCGCAGCCAGCCGCCGGGCGCCTGGACATCCGGCCCACCGTATTCAACAGGTAGCGCGATGCCATTCCAGAACAACTACGCCAACCTGGTGTCTGAGCGGAGTGAGGCCCACACCCGCCTGATTCGTGATTACGACGGCCCCAATCCCGACTTCGACACCATCGTGATCGGCTCGGGAATCGGGGGTGGAATACTGGCGGACGACCTCGCCGATCGCCAACCGCAGGGTCGCATCCTTGTTGTGGATGTTGGGTCTTTCGTTTATCCCACGCACGTTTATAACGTTTGCCGCTTTCCGAATGGTGCGGTGGCAGAGCACTTCGGTGTGGACAACTTCTCACAGACGCCCACTCCGCAACATTTCATCGGTGGCAAGCCGCAGTTTGTGTTCGGCGGCCGCTCCATCTTCTGGTCGGGTCTGATCCCGCAGCCGCAGAGTTGGGAGCTCGATTTCTTCCCCGCCGCGGTGCGCGCAGATCTGGAGGGCAAGTATCTGCAACTCGCGGGCGAACGGATGAACAGATCGTTGACGTTGGGCAGCAAGGCCAAGCAGCTGGTCGACCATTTCCGCAACAGCCCGATCGCGAACGACTTCGAGATCCATGAGACGCCTCGAGCGGTGCACCAGCCCTATCTGCTGGCGGATGGGTCGCCGGCGGACAGGTTCTTCCAGGAGTCGACCGGAGTGTTCAACACGGCCGAACTTCTCGTCAACCAGAGCGGATTGACTGGCCCCAAGCTCGATCTCAATGGCAGCGGCCTGTTCATCCGGCTGAACAGCTTTGTTGAAGCCGTCAATACAGTGCCGAACGATTGGTACGAGGTGAAGACCACTAACACCGTTACGGGCGAGCAGCGGAGCTTCTACACGCCGAACGTGGTGATCGCAGCGGGCTCCACAGAGAGCCCCAAGTTGATCCATCGCTCCTCCGTGTATCAGACGCTGCCGGACGACATCAAGCAACTGGTGGGCTTTGGGCTGACGGATCACCCCGTGACGGGTGAGTCGTGGGCTTATGTTGCCTCTGTGGGCAACTCACCCATCACTATCTCCCCAGACGATCATGCAAAGATCGTCTTCTACTCCAAGGGGAATCTCGACGCCAACGGACAGCTCCAGTATCCATTCAACATCGAGATGAATGTGAACCACGAATACTGGCACTTGCGCAACAACGATCCATCGGCCGGGCTCGTGGAGAACGACCCCAGCCGCACACGGGTCGACATCAAGTTCAGCTTCGCCAATTGCCTCGACGACCAGAACGGGATTGTCTCGCACGCCAGCGATGGCTACCTGCCCTCGATCAGCTTCAAGCGGTTCTCTGATCTCAATGATCTGCTGGCTTCACGGTTTCCAGCTGTGGCGGGCTGGCAGAAGAACACCGCCGATTTCATGGCGTTGCTCAACGACACGCGGGATCGCATCTTTAATGAGTTCAATGACGTCGAGCTGAAAACAGCGCGGTATGGCGGGTTGACCGGTGAGCAGTGGCCATTCGGATGGGGAACCGTGCATCACGCCTGCGGCACGCTGCGGATGCCCTGGAAGGCCAACCGCAACGCGGCGTTCAATTCCCGCTCCGTGGTCGACGAGAACCTGAAAGTCCATGGCACCACCGGCCTCTATGTCTGCGACATGTCCGTGCTTCCGATCAGCACGGCGGCCAATCCCGTGCGCGCCCTGGCCGGGCTGGCGCTGAGGCTCTCCCGTCACCTTGCTTAGCTGCGTTGGTGTGCCACCAGGTGCAAGGTGCTGCAGAGCATTGGTCTGAGCGCACCTGCCTCCGCCCATTGTGCTCAGCAACACAACACTGGCTAGTTCCAGTGAAGATGTATTGCTTTCTGGTTCACCCTGAACTGTGCGGTGCAGATTCAAAGTGTGGCAATCCTGCCAGATCTCTTATGCGGTACAAGGAGATCCGAGCTTCCGTTAAGTGATAACGCGCTGATCACTGTTTCCTTCGGAGAGCAACCGATGCCTGCTGCATCCAAACCCATGCGTTTCTGGGTCGATGTCGTCCTTGAATGTATCAGGAGAGACCACACACCTGGCTTTGGCGGTGGTGACCAGACAGGGCCCTTCATGACAGCAAGAGCGCTTGGCATGGCCCTTGCCGCGTTGTATGACGGCTCCGCCACGGTTCTCGCTGGACCCTCGTCGGCACTCCTCCCGGCAGCTTCTGCGCCGATTCCAGCCGTCCCAGCAGAGCCATCGCCAGCCCCGTCTGGCCCGCCCTGGGCGGAGCGCTTCGCCACGCTGGCTGCAGCGGCAGCCTGCCACGAAGTGCTGCTCCATCGCTATCCCAAACAGACGAACATTCTCAATGAGAACTGGGGCTTCTGGGCCCGACTCTTTGACGCCACCCTCCCCGTTGACGCCCTGCCCTGGGAGTTGTATGGGCGCAAGCTGGGCAACGCCATCCACCATCTGGGACTCAAAGACCGGCGACTGCGTGGCGAAGGCAACTACGTACCGGGTGGTCCGTATACGCACAACGTGCCACCGGATGAACCCAATCAGAGATTTGCAGGCAGCCAATGGGGAGCCTCTGAACCTCTTCTGATTCAGAAGATCGCGTCCTTTGCCAAGCCACCCGGCAGAGTCAGCGCCACGCTGGTGCAGCCCGATGCCCACTTCGCTGACGATTATCGGAAGGTGCAGGTGAAGGGAGCGCTGCAGGAACGGCAGCGCACTCTGGATGAGGAGGTGATCGGCATCTTCTGGGGCTACGACGGCCCTCCGCAACTGGGCACCCCACCACGGCTGTACATGCAGGTGGTGCTCACAGTGCTCGATGACATCCAATCCCGCGATCCTGATGGCCTCAGCGAGCAGGAGGAGCTGCAGATCATTGCAGCCACGGCCCTGGCGATGGCCGATGCCGGCATCGAAGCCTGGCGCTTCAAATACAGCGAGGACCACATGATGTGGCGTCCCGTGCTCGGCATCCGTTTCGGCCTGGGGAATCTCGCGCCTCCTGAGCCCGCCTGGCGCCCGCTCGGCCGGCCCGACACCAACCGCGAGGGCGTCGGCCTGACTCCCGACTTCCCGGCCTACCCATCCGGCCACGCCACATTCGGAGCCGCAGCCTTTCAGTTGCTGCGCACATTCCTCGTCCACAAATCTCTGGCCAGCTTCACCTCTGAGGGCCTGGATACGGTGGCGTTCTGCTTCCTGTCAGATGAATACAATGGCAGGAACACGGATGCGCGCGGCGATCGCCTCCCCAGGCCGAAGCTGCCACGCCTCTACTCCAACCTCTGGCAAGCGATTCTCGATAACTCCGTGAGCCGCGTCTATCTCGGCGTCCACTGGCAGTTTGATGGCGTCACGGTCAAGGGAGTCGATCCAGAGGGTGCGTTCGGCATTCCTGAAACCCCCGACGAACTCGGTCGCCGTGGGGGAGTCTGGCTGGGGTGCCAGATCGCTAATCAGGTGGCTGCCAGGATCGGCATCTCCGAGGGCACCATCAATGCCTCAGGAATCCCACAGGAACATGTGGCTTTGCCAGTGCCCTTGGACATGTAAACGTGCCCGTGCCCATGGCGCCGACCACAGAAACGTCTTCGCGGTTCTGAACTGAGCCATGCCGTTGTTCCTGCCGCCGCCCCAACGGCGGCTTTCTCCGCACGGTTCTCCTGAATTGGCTGTGATGCTCTCATCCCTGCGTGCCAAGGGTTGGTGGCTGCTGCGGCAAGCCAGACGTCTGCGAACCCACCAGCAGCGCAGCTCACACCCGGTCACACATACGCCCGCTGGGGTCATCCCACAGTGATCGGGGTGAACGATGGTTGAGGGAACCCGCCAGGACCCCCGCGACACCCCTCGGACTGCTGCAGACCGTCATTCGCCGCAGCGAAGCACGGCACCCGACTGCCCCTGCTGAGCCTGAGCCTTCCCGGCCCCAGGCTTCGCACGTACCGCCGCGGCGGACCCTGATCGTCGTGGGAACGGGAATCGCCCTCTGTGTGGCCGCGGTCGGTTGGCTGCTGATGCAGCAGCGTCAGACGCAGGCCAGGCAAGTCGCACTGGCACAGCAGACAGCGCCCGTGGAGCGCAGTGATCTGGTGTTGAAGGTCACGGCCGCTGGCTCGATCCGACCCACCACACCGGTGAACATCAGCCCGAAGCAGCCGGGTCGGGTCACCTTCCTGGCCGTGGATCAGGGCGATCGGGTGAGCGCTGGTCAGATCCTGGCGCGTATGGACAACAGCAACCTTCGCGGCACCTGGCTGCGGGCGAAGGGAGTGGTGGCGGCTGCAGAGGCGAACCTGAACAGGCTGCAAGCCGGCAACAGACCTCAGGAGATTGAGGCGGCCAGACGCAATCTGCAGGCGGCGCTGGCCGATCAGATCGCGATCAGCTCCAGCTATCGCAGCAACCAGCAGCTGTATGGCTCCGGCGCGATTGCGACCGTGACCTTCGACGCCAGCCGCGCAGCGTTTCTTGCCGGTGAGGCACGGGTGGGGGCATTGCGGGCGCAGCTGAACCTGGTGCAGGCCGGCGCCCGCCGTGAAGACATCGCAGCCGCCCAAGCACAGCTGCTGCAGGCACAGGGAGATCTTGTTTCGGTGCAGGCGCAGCTGGAGGACACCGTGATCCGTGCGCCCTTCACCGGGGTGATCACGCAGAAGTACGCGGATGTGGGGGCGTTTGTGACGCCTACCACCTCTGCCAGTGCCACCAGCTCGGCCACCTCTTCATCGATCCTGGCGCTGGCCAGTGAGCTGGAGGCGGTGGCCAATGTGGCGGAGATGGATGTGGGGGAGATCCAGCCAGGCCAGCAGGTGGAGCTGCAGGTGGATGCCTTTCCCGGTGAGCTGTTTCGCGGCACGGTCAGGTTGGTGGCGCCAGAAGCGGTTGTGGAGGCCAACGTCACCAGCTTTCAGGTGCGGATTGCCCTGAGCCCGGAAGCCGCCAGCAAGCTGCGCTCAGGAATGAACCTCACCGCCAATGTGCTGGTGGGCAAGCGAGCCAACGCCCTGTTGATCCCTACCCCGTCGATCGTGAGCGAGAGCGGTGGCTCTGGGGTGATGGTGTTGGGAGGCGACAAGCAGCCTGTGTTCCGTCCGGTGACCGTGGGCGCCACGTTGGGCGCCAGAACGGAGGTGCTCAAGGGCCTCAAGGAAGGCGATCGGGTGTATGTGTCGGCGCCGGGCCAACGCCAGCCCAACAGCCGCCCGGTGTCGAGCGTGTCGCCACTGCAGCAGCCGCGTGGCCCGGGAAGGTTGCCGCGCTGATGGCATCCACTGGTCGGCAACGGCGGCCCAGCCGGCAGCGCGGCGATCTGGGCGAGAGCCTCGCCATGGCCTGGTCTTCGCTGCTGGCCAATCGGATGCGCTCCGCCCTCACGATGCTGGGGGTGATCATCGGCATTGGTGCCGTGATCAGCATGGTGACGATCGGCCGTGGCGCCCAGCAGCAAACAGAAGCCCAGTTGAAATCACTGGGCTCGAACCTGATCTTTGTACAGAGCGGTGTGGCCACGGGCCGAGGGCCGGTTTCCCCTGGGGCAGGCTCCGCCACCACCTTGATCTGGGACGATGCCAGGGCGATCGCTGAATCGTGCGGGGCCGTTGTCGCTGTTGCCCCCAACCTTTCCCAACGCAGTCAGGTGGTGCTGGCTGAGCGCAACACAAACACCACCATCCTGGGCAGTACGCCTGATTATGTTGTCGTCCGTGATTTTCTGCCGCTCACCGGTCGCTTCTTCAACACGGCTGAACTTGATCAATCGGCCAGGGTGGCTGTGCTTGGCCAGACGGTGGTGGACAGCCTTGGCCTGACGGCGGCCTCTGCCCCCAACAGCATGATCCGCATCCGTGGGGAAACATTCACGGTGATCGGAACGCTGGAATTCAAGGGCAGCACCGGCTTCCGCGATCAGGATGATCAGGTGCTGATCCCACTCACCACCATGGCCTCGCGCATCGTGGGGGTCAATACCACGGCTGGTGTGTCCGTTGACAGCATTGCCGTATCGGCGCGATCGGCGGAAAGCATGGCGGATGCTGAGTATCAGATCACCAACCTGCTGCGTCTTCGGCACCGGATCGTGCCGCCTCTGGTGGACGACTTCTCCATCCGTAACCAGGCAGACCTGGTGAATGCCTCGAACGCCGTGGCCAATGTGTTCACCGGATTGCTGGGTGGATCAGCAGCCATCTCCCTGCTGGTGGGTGGCATCGGCATCATGAACATCATGCTGGTGTCCGTCACCGAACGCACCAGGGAGATCGGCATTCGCCGCGCCATCGGGGCGCGCTGCAGCGACATCCTGCGTCAATTCCTGATCGAGTCGACCGTGTTGTCGTTGGTGGGTGGAGTGCTGGGTGTTCTGCTGGGTGTGGTGGCCTCACTGGCCATCAATGCGGCGTTTGGCTGGAGCAGTGGCATTGCCCTGGATGCGGTGGGATGGTCGCTGGCCTTCTGCCTGGTGATTGGTGTGTTCTTTGGGGCCTATCCCGCCAACAAGGCGGCCCAGCTGGATCCGATCACAGCCCTGCGGAGCGATTGAGCCATGCTGCAACTTCGAAGCATCTCCAAGGCCTATCGGCTGGGTGAGGAGGAGCTGACGATCCTTCACGACATCAACCTCACAGTGCTGCGCGGTGAATACACAGCGATTGTGGGCACCTCCGGTTCAGGCAAGTCGACACTGATGAACATCCTCGGTTGCCTGGAGCAACCGAGCACGGGGGAGTACTACTTCGACGCCCGTGCGATCAGCAAGCTCAGCGACAACGACCGCACGGATCTACGTAACCTGCAGATCGGCTTCGTGTTCCAGCAATTCAATCTTCTTCCTCGCCTCAGCGCCCTGCAGAATGTGATGCTGCCGATGGTCTATGCAGGGTATTCACCCCTGGAGCGACGTGAGCGTGCGGAAACACTGCTGGAGCGCGTGGGGCTGGCTGATCGCCTGGCCAACCGGCCCAATCAACTCTCCGGCGGCCAGCAGCAGCGAGTGGCGATCGCCCGCGCGCTTGTGAACCAGCCGCAGGTGCTTCTGGCCGATGAACCAACCGGCGCACTCGATTCACGCACGGGCGGGGAGGTGATCGAATTGATCTCAGGGCTGCATGCCGGCGGCCTCACGATCGTGCTGGTGACGCACGACGCCTCCGTGGCCCAGAACAGTGAACGCATCATCCAGATTCAGGATGGCCGCATCACTGCAGACCAGCAAACCCGCAACGCTGCGTAGAGAGTGGCCAGTGGCCACCAAGCGCACAACCACGTACTGATCTCAGCCAGGGTGACAGCACATCGGTGGAGACAACCTTCATGGACGACAGAACAACGAACTTCAGCACGCCGTTCGGCGTTGAGGCCAACGCCCTCCACTTCTTTGGTGCGCACCGATGCCGCCACGCTGGATTCTGGAAGTCTTCAGTTCCGCCAGCTCGCCTTGAACGTGAGCTTTGCGGCCATTTGGTGCCAGCCGCTGGCTCGGTCCCCACCACCTGCACCGCACGCCTCGTCTCACTCTGCAGTTGGCAGCCCCGGCACTTCGTGCAGGAGGGCCATGGGTAAGCGGGTCGCTGACCTTCACGCCAGCTGCGCCTGCCATCTGCCTCAACGCTTGGCTAGAGGCATCACCTGTTGCTCCTTGTACGATCCCTGCTGGTTGCTCCTGACGTGCGCTGTGCAAAGCGGGCACTCCGGCATTCACACACCTCTGACGGTGCTGGAGTCGCAGGCTGTGGCCCTCGACGACCCGGCCGCCCTGCTGGAACGTGTGGCGCAGACCATGCCACTTCTGGGTTTCCTGGAAGGTCCACAGTGCTCAGGCTTCTACCACCGCAGTGGAGTGATGCAGCTGGGAGAGGCAACGGTCTCCTGCAGCCGCCACGCACCGATTGAAATCGGCTTCGGCGACTGTGCCTTCTCCACCCTGATCCTGCCGTTGTCTGGCAATGCTCAGGTGCGCACGGATGGGCAGCGGCTCTCGCTCCAGGGTGGGCCGATGGCGGCTTACCTGCCTGGAGCCGCCTTCACCGCCAGCACCGACACCTTCGAGGAGGTGATGATCTGCCTGGACCGCCGGCGACTGGCTGAGACCGCCTCTGCCCTGGTGGGACAGCTTGGCAACACCAGCAGCTTTGTGCCTCAGTTCCAGAACACGCTGCTGGTGGATGGCAGCGGCATCTCCCCGCAGGCGGATCTCCTCAACCACCTGCACCTGGCCTTGCGCCTGGTGGAGGCCCCATTGCTTCAGTCGGTGGGTGGCATCAAGGCGGCGCAGCTGGAAGATCTGGTGTACCGATTGGTTGCGGCCATCCTGTGTCCAGCCGCCGCCCAAGGGACTGAGCAACCTCTCCCCCACGCCAGCGGAGATCAGATCTTTGCAGAACTGCTGGAGTGGATCGAAGCCCATCTGCACACCGCGATCACGCCCACCGAACTCAGCCGCCGTAGTTGCTATTCAGTGCGCAATCTCCAGTATCTGTTTCAAGACAGATTTGGCTGCAGCCCCATGCAATGGGTGAAGCGGCGGCGGTTGCATGCCGTGCACCGCGAGCTGCTCCACAACCAGTCGGCAGACACGGTGGCCACCATTGCCCGCCGCTATGGCTTCATTCACCTCTCCTCCTTTGCAGCCAGCTTCAAACGCACCTTTGGTGTGTCGCCGTCGTCCGTTCTGCGCCATTCCCGTAGCGCCGCCTATCCTCCTGTTGACGCAGACATGATGATCCCCAAGCCGTAAGTCTTACGAGGCTGGCCCTTGCGGTGTTGATTGCCTCCTCACCGCATGTCTGCTCACCGAATGTCCGCTCACCGCAGGCCAGCACGTTTGGTGTTACTCGTTGACCACCGAAGCCTGCACTTCAATGGAGCCGTCGCCGCATTGCACAAGCCTGCCGCTTGGATTCGGCATTAAGGTGCCCAGCACGAGCTGTGGATCCGCCGGACGGATCTGGCCTGGTTGAAGGTTTCTGCAGATGATCGTGGTGATCATGGGATTCTGATTGGGTGTGAGAAAAGCTGCTCCCACATAGGCATTGAGCTGTCCCACTGTTGAACCCTGGGCGGGTATCACATAGCTATAGGCGGCTTCCGTGGTGGTGCGCACGGCATAGTCGAAGCTGGCGGGAAGCGTGATGCCGAAATCCTGCTGGATAGAGGAAACGGTGGCCCGGAAGGCTCCGTTCTTCTGGAAGTAAGTGCGCTGCCCTTCCGTCATCCTGGCGGCCGCATTGAGTGCGGCATTCTGGTCGGGATTGGGCTGTGCCTGCGCCTCTGCTGCTTGTGGGGCTGCTATGCAGCCCATGGCCACGCACGTGATCATCAACAGGCGATTCATGGTCATGATTGGCATGGCCTTCCTTGTATCAGAGCAAAGGCAGGGAGCCACACAGCCTGAGGGATGACTGCGTTTCTGCGGCAGGATTGCCGTTTGGCGTCCATGCTCAGATCGGTGCGGCGCCTCAGGGTGGAATCCATGTGAACAATGTGATCATTCACACCCTGATTTGATCCCTCGCTACGGAACAATGCTCCCTGAGCGCATGGCCACTGAAGCGAACCTCTCGTTGTCCTATCTCCGTGCCGATGCCTCGTTCTCGGCGGGTTTGCTGGTCGTGGTTGTGCTGGTGCTCAGCCTGGCCCTGCTCCTGTTGCGGGCTTTGCCCGCCCAGGCCGCCATCAGCTGCCCGCCCGGGATGCAGCCCATCGCCGGCGGCCGCTTCCTGATCGGGGCCGCCGGGCTCCTGCCAGAGGAATCCGAGGCCGCGGTGCAGGTCCGCCCCTTCTGCCTGGGCCGCACTGAAGTGAGCAACCACGACTTCGCCGCCTTTGTAGCCGCCACCGGCTACCGCACGCAGGCCGAACGTCCGCTGCCAGCGGAGCAGTTCCCGGCTCTATCTGTAGCGGAGCGCGCTCCTGGTTCGGTGGTGTTCAAGCCGCCTTCCATGCACGCCCAGGTTCAGGAATGGAGTGGCTGGGAGTGGGTTCCGGGCGCCGACTGGCGCCATCCCCAGGGCCCCGGCAGTTCCATCGACACCCTTGGCGATCATCCCGTCGTGCAGGTGTCGGTGGCAGATGCGGAGGCTTATGCCGCCTGGGCTGGTGCGGCGCTTCCATCGGAAGCTCAGTGGGAGTTCGCTGCTCGTGGCGGCCTCAAGGATCGTGTCTTCAGCTGGGGGAACACCTGGCGTCCTGGCCAGGCCAACACCTGGCAGGGGGAGTTTCCCCTCTCCAATTCCGGCGAGGATGGCTATCTGGGTACTGCTCCGGTGGCCAGCTTCCCCGCGAATGGCTACGGCCTGTACGACATGATCGGCAACGTCTGGGAATGGACCAGCGACTGGTACCAACCAGACCATGCCGCCGTCGACGGCGGCCTCGACCCCCGTGTGGTCGATGAAGCCGCCAGCCTCGATCCGCGCGAGCCTGGTGTGGCCAAGCATGTGATCAAGGGCGGCTCGTTCCTCTGCGCCCCCAACTTCTGCAGCCGTTTCCGCCCGGCGGCCAGGGAGGCCGAAAGCCCTGACACCGGCACCTCCCATATCGGCTTCCGTCTTGTTTCCCCGCCGCTTCCCGTCTCCCATGGATAAGGGCCTGTTCGCTGTGTTGCTGCAGATGTCCCGTCGGCTGGGCCGCTTCCTCAGAGCGGATGGCCTGGCCGGTGCGGCGCGCCGGCTGTTTCTGGTGGCAGCAGCTCTGTTGCTGGCCGGTTGGCAACTGGGTGGCGTGCCCGCCCTGGCCCAGCGCATCACCGGCACGCCGGGAGCCCCCAATGCCACCACCACCATCTCCGGCACGCAGCTTCCGGCCCCGGCTCCGCCCTTCGGGGGCGTGATCAAGGACGGCGCCCAGCAATCGAAGCCCTGGTGGGCGCCGCGGATCACGCCGCCCCAGAGCGCCCCGAACGTGCTGCTGATCCTCACGGACGACGCTGGATTCGGCGTGCCCAGCACCTTCGGCGGGGTGATTCCCACGCCGGCGATGGATCGCATCGCCAAGGCGGGCCTGCGGTACAACCGCATGTTCTCCACGGCCCTGTGCTCTCCCACCCGCGCGGCTCTGATCACCGGCCGCAACCACCACTCCGCCGGCTTCGGGGTGATCTCGGAGCAGTCCACCGGCTTCCCCGGCTACAACAGCATCATCGAGCGCGACAAGGCCACGATCGGCCGCCTGCTCAAGGACAACGGCTATTCCACCGCCTGGTTCGGCAAGGACCACAACGTGCCCGCCTTCCAGGCCAGCCAGAGCGGCCCGTTTGATCAATGGCCCACGGGAATGGGCTTCGAATACTTCTACGGCTTCGTGGGTGGGGACGCCAACCAGTGGCAGCCCAACCTGTTCCGCAACACCACCCAGATCTATCCCTTTGAGGGCGCGGAGCCCGGCAGCTGGAACCTGGTGACAGAGATGGCCGATGACGCCATCGACTACATGGCGCGGATGCACCAGATCAATCCCAGCAAGCCGCTGTTCATCAAGTACGCCCCAGGGGCCACCCATGCGCCCCACCACCCCACCAAGGAGTGGGTCGACAGAATTCACGCCATGCATCTCTTTGATGATGGCTACGAGAAACTGAGGGAGCGCATCTTCGCGAATCAGAAGAAACTTGGCGTGATCCCTCAGGACGCCAAGCTCGATCCCTGGCCCGCCGATGTGATCACCCCCTGGGACCAGCTGAGCCCGGAGGCCCAGAAACTGTTCATCCGCCAGGTGGAGGTGTTCGCCGCCTACGCCGCCTACAGCGACTATGAAATCGGCCGCGTGATCCAGCAGTTCGACGATCTCGGCAAGCTCGACAACACGCTGATCATCTACATCAACGGCGATAACGGCACCAGCGCCGAAGGCGGGCCGCTCGGCACCCCCAACGAGGTGGCCTTCTTCAACGGCCTCAACAAGCTGCCCGTCGAGGTGCAGATGAAGTTCTACGACGTGTGGGGAACCGATCTCACCTACAACCACATGTCGGCGGGCTGGAGCTGGGCCTTCGACACCCCCTTCAGCTGGTTCAAGCAGAACGCCTCCCGCCTGGGCGGCGTCAACCAGAACATGGTGGTGTCGTGGCCGGCGCGCATCAAGGACAGGGGCGGCCTGCGCGAGCAGTTCGTGCACGTCATCGACGTGGTGCCCACGATCCTTGAGGCGGCGGGGTTACGGGCACCCGAGGTGGTGGATGGGATCCCCCAGAAGCCGATCGAGGGCACGAGCTTCGTTTACACCTTCGATGGCAAGAATGCCAAGGTGCCCTCCAGGCACGAGCGCCAGTACTTCGAGATGATGGGCCAGTGGGCCCTCTACGACAAGGGCTGGCTGCTGAGCACCAAGGTGAACCGGGCCCCCTGGGATGCCTTCGGCCCGGCCAACCCGGATCCGCTTAACAACCAGACGCTGGAGCTCTACAACCTCAACAACGATTTCAGCCAGACCACCGACCTGGCGGCTCAGAACCCCGGCAAGGTGAAGGAGATGAAGGAGGCCTTCATCAGCGAGGCTCGCAAGTATCAGGTGTTCCCGCTCGATGCTTCGGTGGCGGGGCGCATCGTGGCGCCACGGCCGAACATCACCGCTGGGCGCAACGAGTTCGTGTACACCCATCCAATGGTGGGGCTGCCCCAGGGGGATTCGCCTGTGCTGCTCAACACCTCCTACACCGTGACGGCTGACATCGAGGTGCCGGCCGGCGGTGCCGAGGGCATGCTGCTCACCTCCGGCGGCCGCTTCGGCGGCTACGGCTTCTACCTCAAGAACGGCAAGCCGGTGTGGGTGTGGAACATGGTGGATCTGGAGCGGCTGAAGTGGGAGGGCACTGATCCGCTCTCCCCCGGCAAGCACAAGGTTGAGTTCGATTTTGTCTACGACGGCAAGGGGGCCGGCACCCTTGCCTTCAACGACTTCAGCGGCGTCGGTCGCCCCGGTACCGGCACCCTCAAGGTGGACGGCAAGGTGGTGGCCACCAGAACCATGCCCAAAACCCTGCCGATGATCCTGCAGTGGGATGAAAGCTTTGACGTGGGCTCCGACACCCTCACCGGCGTCAACGACGCCGACTACCAGCCGCCGTTCCGCTTCACCGGAACCCTCGACAAGCTCACCATCAAGCTGGATCGGCCCAAGCTGTCTCCGCAGGAGATCAAAAGCCTGGAGGCGGCGATGCGCGCCAAGGCCGTGAGTGAGTGAGCGTCACCGCCGATCTCACGGGCGAGAGCACGAGCCATGGCATGGCTCTCGCAGCACGGAACGGCTCTCGCCTCACAGAAACGCTCTCGTGTGAGCCGCAGCCATCCGCTTGGCCTGGCTGAATGGTCAGGTCGGCGGGAAACAAGCGGTGACGTTCGAACGCCTGGAGAAGCTGTTCACATCGCCGTTGCTGCCGCTGGGGCGCCAGAGCTTCTCCCTGCTCTGGATTCTGCAGGTGCTGCTGTTGCTGCTGGCCGTGAGCCTGGCGGCGCGGGAGCTGAAGCGGCTGCTGGCCGGTCGCGTGCTGCTCTGGTTTTCCCTGCCGGAGGGGCGTCGCGAGGCGGTGGCCACGCTGGTTTCTCTGGGGCTGGCCGCCCTGGGGTATGTGGTGGTGGCCCAGGGGATGGGGCTCGACATCGGCGCCCTCGCCGTGGTGTTCGGCGCTCTGGGGGTGGGGATCGGCTTCGGCCTGCAGGAGCTCACCCGCAATCTCACCAGTGGCCTCACCCTGCTGATGGAGGGGAAGCTGAAGGTGGGCGACCAGATTGAATTCGGCGACACCACCGGCTTCATCCGCGAGATCTCGATCCGCTCCACCGTGATCCGCACCTTCCAGGGCGCCGAGATCGTGGTGCCCAATTCGGCCATCACCAACGCGCCGGTGAAGAACCTCAGTTATCAGAGCCCCGACGGGCGGGTGGATGTGGCGGTCACGGTGGCCCATGGCAGCGACCCGCTGGCCGTGACCGAGGTGCTGCTGGATGCCGCCCTCGCCGAGCCCACGGTGTTGACCGATCCGCCGCCGAAGGTGCTGCTGCACGGCCTCCAGGGCCAGGGGATGGCGTTCGAGCTCTGGGCCTGGACCTCGGCGATCCAAGCCGGCCTCAGCCTGCGCAGTTCGCTCAACTACGCGATCGAGCAGGGGCTGCGCGAACGGCACATCGAACTGGCCGGAGCCCGTCAGCAGGTCCAGCTGCTGTCCTCCAGGCGCGCGGTGGAAGAGGACGGAGCAGGCCCGGACTGGAGCCCCTTGCGGGCGTCCCTGCCCGACCATCCCTGCTTCAGCAGCATGGATGATCGACGCCTGCGGGAACTCGTGGGCAGCGGCGCCCGCCGCTCGCTGCCCGCCGGCACGGTGCTGGTCCACCAGGGTGACGAGGGCCGCTCCTTCCACCTGGTGCTGAGTGGCGCGGTGGATGCGATCCATGAAACGGACCGGGTGAGCCGCAAGCTGTTCACCTTCACCGCAGGGGAGTTCTTCGGTGAACTGCCGCTGCTGCTCCAGGTGCCCTATCCCACGTCGATGGTGACGTCCCAGGACACGATGCTGTTCGTGGTTCCCAGCGGCAGCTTCCGCGCCCTGCTGGCTTCCAGGCCCGACTTCGCCGACACGGTCGCCCAGGAGGTGGCCCGTCGCAGCGACGTGCTGCGCAGCTATCACGACTGCCTGCGCCAGCGCGGACTGCTCGACGACGCTGATGTTCACCAACCCCTGCAGTGGTTCCGTGAGCGCCTGCGCCGCGTGCTCGCTGTTCGCAGCCCGATCGCCACGGCTGAGACGCAGACAGTGGCCACCCGCGCAAGCCCTTGACGGGTCTGGCCACAGACCCGAAAGGCGCAGCGATGATCGCCTTGCCCACCGGGCACGTGACCAACAGCCTCCGGTATCAGCAGGTCGGCCTGGCCCTCAAAGGCGTGATGCGGCGTGATGCCAGGCCGACGCGCTGATCCTGGGTCAGCCCCTTGCGGCCTTGTCCTTGATGTCTTCGACAGTATTGCGAACCTTGGCTTCGGCCTGTTTCGCCTTGCCGGCCAGACGATCACCCTTGTTGCCAGTGACGTTGCCGATGGATTCCTGGGTCTTGCCCTCGAATTCCTTGGCACCCGCTTTGATGCGGCCGGTGGTGGCGGCCAGCGGCAAGGTGGAGGTGCTGCTGACGAAGACATCTGAGGCATGGGCGGGAGCGCTCATGGCAGGCGTGGCGATCAACACCAAAAGGCTGAAGGCCAGCCCAAGGCAGGCGGCAACCAGTTGGCGCAGTGAACGAGCTTGGTGATTCATGGTGACGATGACGATGGGAAAAGCAGGTGATGCGATCAGGTGGATGTGATCTGAACCGCGTTGTTCTCGCGGGTATTCACAGCACGTTGCGCCGGCCGGTGAAGAAGGAGAGCAGGGCAAGCACGAGGAAGACAAGGAACAGGATCTGGGCGATGCCTGCAGCTGATCCGGCGATACCACCGAAGCCGAGAACGGCGGCGATGATTGCAATGACTAGGAAAGTGATGGCATAGTTCAGCATGATGCGGCCTTCAGGGTGTGTTTACCAGTTGGGCAAGTTCTTCCTGGGTCTTGCCAAGCTTCTTCTGGAGATGACCAAGCAACTCCTCTTCTTGGCCCTCGGCGTAATCCACGTCGTCGTCGGTGAGTTCGGCAAACTTCTGCCGGAGCTTTCCTTTGAGCTCATGCCATTCACCTTTGAACTGGAGCTTGTTCATGAGCAGGTCCGCGAGGGTTGGGGTTAGAGGAGCGATGCAAGTGATCATGGAGCGGGCGGATTGCTGCCGGAGCAATTGATTTGGCTTGTCATGTCAATGCATCTCTCCCTTCACTATGGGAAACATGCAGGTTGTTGGCTGCTGTAGATGTGCCTCATATCCACGGCGCCATCAACATCCAGCGATGAAAGCTGGCTCGGCTGTATAGATTTGTCCTTGAAAGTTCCGCTATGTATCCTTAGCTCAACGGGCTTGCTTCGTCGCCGTGGATTCCATTGAAGATTAAGCGAGGCGTCTGTGGCGCATCGCTCGTGGCTTTCCACTGAGCCGATGTCCGTGAATCTGCCCTGATCCATGGGACTGCAAGGGATCTGGACGAGTGCAGGGGGAATGGGCAAGCCCAGGTGATTCTGCCTTTGGCAGGTGGATCCTCCGGTCATGCGATGGCCAAGGCGCTCTCCACTCATCCAGTCACTTCTGACCTGCGTTATGGGGGCATGCGTCTCGCGCGCTGCCCAGTGCGCTGTCCAGCGCCAGGAGCGTAGGTCTTCTAACTCCCGCTAGGATGATGGCAAAGACGCCGTTCAGACGGACCCGGCGTTTGAGGCAGTCTCTGAAGTAGTCGGATTCTGATCAGATTGATTCGATGGGTTTGTTGAATCACCTGCACACCGCTATGTCGGCAGTAGTGATCACCTCAAGTGTTGCTTAGCGCATCACACGCGGAAATACCAGCAACTTTCCATGACTTCCATCACTCCTCATTCCAGCCAAGAAGCAACGAATCCAACCCTTACCACAAGCGAGCGACTTCGGATCATGCAACGTCAACCACGCCGCATCTCCATCACCATCAGCTATCAGGTGTTTCAAACACTCCTGAACCGTTCGGAAGAGGAAGGGCGTTCCATGTCCAACCTCTGTGCCTTCCTGCTGGAGGAAGTGCTCCACCAGCAGAAGCCCTCTGCCGCCCCTGCCGAGGCCCCTGTTGTGCAGCCTGGCGTGCTGAACAGAAGCCACATGCGCTTCAGCCCTTACACGCCTGAGGCCGCGCCCACACACAACGGCAGCTTTCTCTGAACCTCGCTCCTTCGGCAGTGGAGCGCCTTGAGCCTCAGGCCATCGCTTGGCGCTGTTGATGGGGAAGATCCAGGCAGTAGCCCACGCCATAGATCGTCTTGAGAAACTGGGGTCGGCGGGGATCCGGCTCGATCTTGGTTCTGAGGTGGCGGATATGGGTGCGGATGCACTCGATGTCATCGCCAGGGGAGTAGCCCCACACCTCCTTGAGCATCACCCCCCACGACACAGCCTGGCCGTGGCGCTGCAACAGGCAGTGCAGCAGCTCAAATTCCTTGCGGGTAAGGCAAACAACCTGATCGAACCAGAGCGCCTCCAGCTGTTCAGGACATAGCCTGAGCGGCCCGTAGGACAGGATCTCCGGGGTGACCAAGGCCAGTGGCGTTTCTAGCTGGTGGCGCAGCAGGGATCGGATGCGCACGAACACCTCCTCCACCTCAAAGGGCTTGAGGACGTAGTCGTCGGCTCCGCAGTTGAAAGCCTTGAGCCTGTCTTCCTTGCTGGCCAGCGACGTCAGCACCATCACCGGCACCCGCGCGGTGCGCCGATCGCGCCGCAGGCGCTGCAGCACCGAGAGGCCATCCAGCTTGGGCAGCAGCAGGTCGAGCACGATCAGATGGGGCTGGTGCTGCAAGGCCATGGCCTGGCCGTGATGTCCATCATCGGCGTGGAGAACGCGCCAACCCACCTGCTCCAGCAACGGGGCCAGCACCTCAAGAACGTGAGGCTCGTGATCGATGATTTGGATCAGGGGCTGAACACGCAACAGGGAACATCAGCAAGACTTGTCATATGGTGCTGAATTTCAGCATCATGTGAACGGAATGTCCTGATAAAGAAATACTGAAAACTTCTGATTTGCTTATGTATGCAGCATGAGCGATTAGGTCGGTAAATGCCTGCGGGGATCATCCGTGCCATCCGCTTGGCCAGTCGACGAAGGCGAAGGAAGTGGGTGGGCATGAGTGAATACCCTGGCCAGCGCCGAGGTGAAGGCCTTCCTCAGCCACATTGGGTGCTTGAGGGGCTGTGCTGGCCGGGTGCCGCATCCCCACGCGCTGGGGAGGACGAATCCCAACGCTCCGGTGGAGTGGGGCCAGGACATCCGCACGATCCAGGAATTGCTGGGGCATAAGGATGTGCAGACAACCATGATCTACACGCATGTGCTGAACCGCGGGCCCCTGGGTGTCACCAGTGCTGCCGACCTTCTGTAACGCGTCGAACTGTCTTAGACGGGTCCGCCGAAAACCTTGGCCCCTGGCAGGATGAGCCTGGGATCATTGGCCTGCCGTGGGTTTGTGTTGCTCTGGCTTCAATCCCTACCTCGCTTAGGCTTCACTGGGTAGGCGCAGCACGTCGTTCACTGGGTACGCCCAATCAGGGTTAGATGGAGCAGGGCCACTTGTAACAGCTGCCTTGTTAGCTAGAATCTCCTTCAAGACCACTTTTCGACCGCCGCACCGAATGGCTTATCGAAATAGGACCTATGTCTGTTTTGATGGTGATAGTGACATGCACTATTATCGACTTATGCAGGCTTGGCACCAAAATGACAGGTCTCTATTCTCGTTTTATAACGCGCACGACTTGAATTCAGCAAGAGATAGTTCACAAGAGGAAAGCATTAAAAGGCAGTTGAGGGTTCGGCTAAATAACAGTAAGGTAATTATCGTATTAATTGGTGAGCGGACGAGATATCTGACCAAATTTGTAAGGTGGGAAATGGAGCAGGCGCTTCTGCTGCGCTTGCCAATCATAGCAGTTAATCTTAATGGCCTTCGCTGGCGAGACGATGATCGATGTCCTCCAGTCATTAGAGAAGAGCTGGCAATGCATATTAGCTACAATCCGGCAATAATGCAGTTCGCATTGCAACAGTGGCCAGCTGAAGATCAGAGTCTGCGGAGTGTGGGTCGCACTGGACCCTTCTATTTTTTTCCTGAAGTGTATAAGCAGCTTGGACTCTAGCCTTGAGACGCCCTCTTTTTTTACACTCCGCATATTGGCAGCTTGGCTTCTCACCCAAGCGTTTCTTTGAGGAACTGTTCGCAACCGCTGGCGTCCTTTGGTTATTTATTGAGGTAGTATCGTATTTCTCTCCTGATACAACAACCGGAATAAGATCTTGGTGGTGGGCTTTGTTCTTGATTGGTTTTGTGGTTGCGCTGATCAGGGCCAAGCCTCTTCTCCGTGCTAGCTACAAACTCGAAGGACGAGATATTGTATTTGAGATTATAGTTGGGGATATCTGGGCAATGCAGGGTGAGGTTGTGATAAGTGCCCCCACTACTTTTGATACAGACAGGGGCCTAATCTCCAGCGATAGTCTGCAGGGCCAGTTTACTGATAACTATTATGCATCACCAGGTCATCTCGCATGCGATCTCAATAATCAGCTGCAAGGTGTGCAAGGATTGGCAATTAATAGGGCAGGACAGCAGCTGGTTGATTATCCAGTCGGGACTGTAGTGCGCGTGAAGACACGAAAAAGAGCAGCTTATCTATTAGCCCTAACGCATCTAAACGAATATGGCAACGCTTCCGCATCTATTGAGGATCTTCGCGTAGCGCTGCCAAGCCTTTGGGCGTATATAAGTGAACGCGGCAACTTATCAAGTATACTCGTTCCTGTAATTGGAGGCGGCAGAGCGCGTATACCAGTAAGTCGCAATCTTCTAGTGCAAGAGATTGTAGTCAGCGCCATTGCCGCGGCCAGCTCTGCTCGATTCTGCGAAAAGCTTACTATTGTTATTTCGCCAAAGGACTTTACACACCTTAGGGTAGACTTAAGAGAGCTGGCAGACTTTATTCGATTGAACTGTCGATTCACTCAGTATCGATCGGACAGTCCTGGCCGTGCTGGATCTGGTCTAGGGATGGGGCCCATCTAACAGGCCCCTCGAGTGGACAGGCCGCCAAAATTCATACTTCTAAGGTTTATTCTCCTTGCCTGCCACTCAGGGGCAGCGTTCTGCGGGGAGGCCCAGACATCGCTCGGGATGTGTGGGTGACGAAGAAACAAGTGGGATGGAAAGATGATAGTCTTCTCCGTATACTCTTGTTGTTACATAACCCAGACGCTCAAAGCAGCGTCTGGGCCACCCCTGCCCTGTTGCGGTATCACTTTCGAATACTCAGGCTTGGTCGCCGCTTCCATTCGTGCATGAAGCAACTAAGCTGTCCTCCTGTGGGAACTACAGAATCACATGCACATGATCGGGCATCAGCACGAAGTCAATACATCGGCTGACCGTCTCTTCATGCAGTTCATTCAGTACCAACAGAACAATACGTTTTCAGTGGTAATCGCCGCCGCCTAAAGACCAGGAAAGTCACAAAGTGGGCGTAGAGTGCATCATTAATAATCCGGCAAGGCGAGGGTATGCCGACATACTGCCATTACACCGGTAGGCTGCCAAGCCAGCCAACCGGTGCCCCCAGCCACGCCCGCCGAGTCGATGCAACGGCATCTTGTCGCACTGCGGCCCAACCGGCGAGCCGGTTGGGCCGCAGTGCCAGTACCACCTCACACGAAGTTCAGTTTTTGGATGAACCAATTGAGGCCACTCAAGTCCTGGCCACCGAAGTACTGTTGACCGTCTACCGTCGTAAATGGAAATTGGACTTTATAAGCAGCCTTCCAGTAACCACCCTGAAGTTCCTCGCCCATTAGTCCATTGGGAAGGAGTCGCTGCACAAACCAATACTTTGAATCCATATTCTGGCCAAAAAGGTAGTTGTTAGTGCTAATTTGGTAGGTGAACTGGACTGCATAGGCGTTGTTCCACATCCCACTGTCTGTCACAGCTCCAATCTTTCCATCATTGAGCAACTCACGGATGAACCAGCTCCGATCCTCCAAATTCTGCATATACACAAATGTTCTCCCATTGCAGGAAAATGGGGACATCACCTCGAAGCCTTGCTTCCATGTTCCGCTCGATATTTCCGGCCCCAGAGTTCCGTTACCCAATAACTCCTGAGTAAACCAATACTTCGATTTCAGATCCTGGCCGAAATAAAAGACCCGATTCCCCATCGAGTATGAAAACAGGTTTGGGTAAGGGAGCTTCCAATTGTCATGCGCCGTTTCCTGTCCCATGAGCCCGCCAGGCAATAGTTCTTGGATAAACCAATTTTTATACGTCAGGTTCTGTCCATACAAAAACACCCGGCCGTTCAGGGTATACGTAAACATTGAATCGTAAAAGAACTTCCACGTTCCGCTATGCGTCTGAGCACCTAACACTCCCCCGTTCAGCAATTCTGAGATGAACCATCCATTGCCTTGTCGGTTCTGCCCAAACAGAAACTGTTTGCCTCCGACTGAAAATGGAATCTGAGTGGCATACGGATTCTGCCACTTGTTATCCGTCGTGACTTCGCCCATCGGAACAACGACTTTGTCATATTCCTTTCGAAGACCGACTTTGTCCAAGTCTGAAAGCTGGGTCCAGGATTCCGGCCCTAAGTGTATTGTCGGGTCATCCACCCAGACCATCGTCCACCTCTCTTGTCCGTCTGGAATTCCTTGCCAGCCAGTCGCAGGGGCAGGGTAGTGCATGACCGACTGTCTGTCATAAACGGTGAGGTTGTCGCCGGCACTGGCTGCAGAGTTATCGAAGTTACCATTGCTCTTCCCATTCGCAATGTTTTTCCAGAGTACAGCGATATAGTCGTCGCGATCAATGCGACACTGCTCGTGGTCCAAGCCCAGGGCATGCCCCAGTTCGTGAAGTGCTTTCCATCCTCCCCCAGACCCATCACTGTTTCCGATGAAAACGTCCTGCGGCCCTGGTTGGCCGTTCATACCAACAGCCGAACTACTCGACCCCGAAGCGCTTCTGATCATCAAGTAGTTTTGTTCTCTCGTGTAAGGCAAAAACTTCACTCCAGCTGCCCCTTCCCACAGATCCATCGCCGCCCTGACTTCCTTCTCATAGGGGTATCCTGCTTCGAAGCGATAAGCAATCCTGCGACAAGTCCAGAGATTAGCTTGGGGTCCTAAAACAGCCATGATGCATTCTTGCGTGTAAGGAGTTGTTGCTGAGCCCGTTTAGCGGTAACACTTTCTGGGCAGCGATGCCAGCCTCCTCGCTGGGTGGCACTCCCTGAAAGAAATGCTCTCGTCAAGCGGCTTTTCGGATGGTTTTGTGTTTGTCATTGGGATCGGGGTACGGATCTTGTCCAAGCAGAGCGTATCTGACTCCCTGGAGTGAATGACTGGTGAAGCGAGGCTTCCATGTTCGATTTCGTGGGCGTTGAGGTTGTCGACTTGTGTTAGCGAAGCTGGCATCTGCGGATTGGTCGATCGGGTCGTGTGTGGCGAGTTAGTGGCTGCCTTCTTGAGCCTTGTCGGCGGCGTCCTCTCAATACATCCCGGTTTGAATTCCGCCCGACCGAAGCCAGCCCACTTCAGTCTACTCGGACCGGATCGTGCTGAAGGCGGAGTTTAGCGAGTTGTTGGATGACTGCCATGACGCAAACTAACCATGCCATTAACCTGAGCCGCATCCGGGGAGTTTCTGCTTCCTGCCTGAGCTCACTGCGGCCAGGTGATGGCAAGCGTTCAACCCAGCTTTCGCAATAGGGTTATCGAGGGGTTGGGAAGTTGAAGAGCCTGGAGCTTCAACGGTATCGGTGAGGGTGATCGCCTAAGTCTTAAGCCCCACAGCTTTGGTGTCTCAGCGATCGCTCCAGTGCTATAGTTAAACATGTTACATCGGCTAGAATGCGCTCTTCCAGGCGACTAAGGGAATGAGCAACAACACCCCATTCAAAGAGGCGATCGCCCAGCTGCAGTAGATGAACCACTTCCCTGTTGAGCGAGCCATCCAGCGATAGCGAACCAACAGCCAAACGAAGATCCACTTCAATAAACAACCTCCGACAGCCATAAACCCAAGATAGGTTGCCGCACGATCGCTGATATCACCGGGATAGAGCTCAGGATTGGCAATAAAGAAACTGCAAATAGCAATCATGCCAGTGGTTAGCACCAGAATGAACAGGCTCAGCAGGCTGAGGCAGATAACCAGAATGGTTTTAATCAGAGGTGATCGCACGAATGAAGAATCGTGAGACATGGTTGGCTAAAGAGCGAAGGCAGAATCCATTTGCTAAACATGTGGACTTAGGCACGCTATCGTAATCACAGAAAGCTATATCTGTGTGGTGACAGATGGTGTTTCAATAGAAGATCGCCAAAGAGCGCAAGCTAACACGCCGCTGCAACGGGCTATTTGTAAGTGCTGGTGACCTTGCAAAGTTTACTTGCAACCATCGGGCTGTGCTGTTAGGCGGTTCAGGAGTGGCGAAGAAGCAGTGTGAAGCTGCTGGCTTCAATCGCATTGGGCTCCTTCTGCAAACCCAGGCTGCTGATCATGCAGCTGAGGAACCTTTTTCAGCCAGCTCATCGGAATGGTCTCCCTGGCGAGCACAGTCGTTATCGATTGCCTGATACGCGCTCCGACGCCGACAATCCCTCTTCTGCGCTGGTTGATGACAAGCAACCCAAGCATGTGGCGGATATCCTGGCTGGCCCTGGTCAGGTGAGGATTCACTCCAACCTGCTCCACAGGCGCTCAACAAGCCGCTGAACAGGAATTCTGGATTCAGAACTAGATCATTCAGTCGATCACTGCTTATTCCTGTTCTGCATCGATTCGCCTGCCAGAGCCATCACCAGCACTGCAGGAACTTTCGGCTTGCCAGTCTGAGACCAGCCCTGCTGAACGAAAGCCTAGAAGAAGTTCTCCAGCAAACAGTTAAAATCAGACATTAATGATTCGGCATTCCGGTAGTCACTGCCATGGCTCAGGACAACCGAGCTGTACAGAACCATGGTGAGGGTCTTCAGGGAGAACAAGATCGCTGGTGCTCACGGCCACGAGTCTCACGGTCAGCAGCCTGGGCGACCGGGTGGGGGCGCGAACTCTCAACACCGCCGGGATGCTCAGCATCAGCATCAGCATCAGCATCAGCATCAGCATCAGCATCAGCATCAGCACCGGCCTGGTCGGCCTGTCCTGGCTAGGTCCTGACGCCTCCACCACCGCCATCGTGTGGCCCCTGGTGATGCTGGTCGTGGGCGGCGGGCTCTTTTTCCGCCCAACAACAGCGCCACCCTCAACACCATTCCACTCGAGCACCTCAGTGTGGCCAACGGGTTCCACTCGATGGCGCGTGCCTGAGCGGACAGCTCCTGGGCGCCTTTCTGGAGGCCCAGCACTTGTGGCCTATCGACTGGCGGCAACCATGGGACTGCTCGGCGCGGTGGTGTCTGTTATGCGCGGGGCGGAGCTTCCCGGGAGCGCACCGATGGGGCCCAAGCCTGTCGCAACGGTCAACGACAGCTGTCGGCGCTGAGGGCCCACGCCTGCGGTGCCAACCTCCGCGGCGCCGCGTTGCTCACCAAGCTCCGGCTTAACCTGAACACCGTTTTCAGCCGCGCGGAGCACCGGGCCCTTGGCCTGGAGGCCATGCCGCCCCTGGGAGGTTTTGCCCCAGATGAAGACCGCAGCCACTGCCTGGAATCTGGCCAATCATCTCAGCATTCGTGAAGACATGGCTGCCTATTGCAAAGCCTCTCTAGGTGATAGTGCTCGTGCCAAAGGCATGACACAGATGGCAAGGGAAGCTGGACTGGGTCGCGAAAGTCTCTATACGGCGCTCTCCTCTAGCGGTAATCCCGAACGTGGAACTGTCTTGAAGGTTGGTTCGGCACTCGGGCTTCAACTGCATGCCAGTCCTGCTGGTAAAGTGGACACGGCTGTTTAACAATGCCACTCACCTAGTCCGCCTCCACATCACTCTTAGCCGACGCCTGAGATCACACCGGCCAGGTGAAGGCAATTGTTCTAACGATGGAGCAGTAGCGCCATGAAAGTGATCCTTCTGGGAAACGCTGGAGCAGGGAAGAGTACCTTGTCGAGGCTGTTGCTTGCGAAGCGACCAGCCGCTCGACTATCGCTGGATGAGGTGGCGTTCCTCGGCGGCGCTCAAAGGCGGCCACTTCAAGATAGTATCGAAGATGTAAGGTGTTGGATTTTACGGCATTCCAGCTGGATCATCGAAGGCTGCTACGCGGACATTATTGAGCCTGTATTGGTCTACTGCGATGAACTGATCTTCCTGAATCCTGGGGTAGATGTATGTGTGGCCAACTGCCGCTCGAGACCTTGGGAGCCGGAGAAGTTTCGTTCCCGAAAGGAGCAAGATGAGAACTTGGACAACCTGATCCAATGGGTTCGTACCTATGAGAAGCGTTCTGATGAGTACGGCCTTCCCAGACATCGAGCCCTCTACGACTCTTTTGATGGCAAGAAATCTGAGTTTACGCAGCTATGCCAGTATGAAACGGTATGGCAAGACCATTCATCCAGGCAGCTGTAGCAGGGTGGCTGCCTGGATCCTCACAGTTCTTGCGGTTTGGTGATGCCCGCCGTTTGGCCGCATCCTTTGCCAGAAGATGTTGAGATAGGCTTCTGGCATTCCCTTTCCCAGTGCACGGAGTCGTCGAGATGAGGTCATCAAGCCAACATTGTCTGGGACTTGCCGTTGCCGCTCTTGTTGCGAATGCGGCCACCACTGCATCGGCTCAGACCTTCCAGATGACCACGCCAATACCACCTGGAGTGGCCACTCCTGACCGGTTGGAGACGTCGATCGGCCCGTTGAACCTTATCGATGGTTTCCCGCAGCCAGATACCATCGAGAAGATCTACGACAACCTGGATCGCTCCCGCGCTTTACAGGCCTACCTGCTGGCCATTCCGATTGTGAATCAGGCCGGTATGCGTGAATCGTTGCGCAAGTTTGGCCCCGAGAACACCACCAACGTGATCTGGGAGAACCTGGTGGATCCCAGAACAATAGAACTCACGGCCAACGACAACACGGTATACAGCTTTATCTGGCTCGACACCAAGCAGGGTCCCCTGGTGGTCGAGGTTCCACCCAAGGTGCTGGGTGCTGTCAATGACTTCTGGTATCGCTGGGTGGCCGACATCGGCATCACGGGGGCCGACAAGGGCGCGGGCGGCAAGTACCTGTTCCTGCCACCGGGGTATCAGGGCGCCATCCCGCAAGGCTATGTCGTGGTCAAACCCAAAACCTTCGGCAACTGGCTGTTCTTCCGCTCCTTTCTGGTGGATGGTTCCACCAAGCCAGGGGTGGAGTCGGTGAAAGCGAATCTGAAGATCTACCAACTCTCCGATGCTGCCAACCCTCCGGCGGTCAAGTTTGCCAATGCCTCAGGCGTGCCAGCCAATTTCGTTGCCCCTGGCGACTACTCCTTCTGGGCGCTGCTCAACCAGGTGATTCAGGAGGAACCTCCCACCGGCGCTGACCCCACCACGTTGGGACTGTTCGCCTCGATCGGCATTGTCAAAGGCAAGCCCTTCAACCCCAACGAGCGCTGGAAAGCCATCCTCGCCGACGCCGCCAACATCGGTGCCGTGACGGCACGAACCCTGGCTCTCAAGATTCGCGAGCCAGAAGCCTATTTCTATCCCAACAGTTCCTGGCGGTTGCCCTTCTTCGGTGGATACAGGTTCGAAGTATCCCCAGGTGTGGCCAACCTTGATGGTGCGATCTTCTATTACTACTTCGCCACCGGTGTGACGCCGGCCATGGAAGAAAAGATTGTCGGCAAGGGATCCCAGTATCCCTGGGCCGCGTTGGATTCCAAGGGCGATCGCTTCGATGGCGGCAAAACCTATCGGTTGCGCCTGCCGCCCAACACTCCCGTGGCCGATTTCTGGTCTGTGATCGTGTACGACACGCAGACCCGTTCCATGCTGCAGACAGACCAGAAAGCACCGAGCGTCAGCAGCCAGAACAAGGGCATCAAAACCAATGCCGACGGTTCTGTCGATGTCTGGTTTGGCCCAAAGCCCCCTGTTGGATTCGAGAAGAACTGGGTGCAGACGATTCCTGGCAAGGGCTGGTTCACGCTTCTGCGCCTCTATGGTCCGTTGGAGCCCTGGTTCAACAAAACCTGGCGGCCAGGTCCAATCGAATTGCAGAAGTGATTCAGTGATCAACGTCATCGCCCCCTCGTGATCACCATTGGCTCGGACTGCTTGAATCGCAGTTAGGGAGTGTGAACCCTCCCGAACGACACTGCTGTGCAATGTGTCGTGTCTGTCCTTCATGCAGGCCACAGGCTCGGAATGAATGGACAGCTACTGTTGAACGACCTGATCCGATCGAATGGAGCGGTGGCTGGTGATGATCCCGGCCACCAGGACTACCATTCCTGACACTGTGACCAAGCCGACTGGTTCTCCCAACAGCACAGACGCGCTTCAGTTGATCACCCTGTTCCGCCGCCTTCAGCATGGCCGCCCCTGGCAGCATCAGGCAGATGGCGATCAGGCTCAGACTGATCCAGAAGGGTTGAGACTGGCAACACGAGGGCGACCAACAGGGTCAGGCTGATCACCGACAGGGATTCGAGGGTGAAGGAGTAAGCGATCGGGCCGATGAACAGACCCAGGCCAGCATCGATGATCAGCAACCACCGGTCCGTCGGATTCAGTTCACCAGCTGGGCCACGAAGAATACGTTGCAGAAGCTGATCGGGTTTTCCCCATGCACCGGGTGGGTGGTGCCATAGGTCTGCAGGGCTTTGAGAACTGTGGCATCCAGCCCTTTGAGCAGCACGTACAGGCTGAGTGGCAGAACGCGCCGCCAATCCAGATCCTTCCGTTCCAATCGGCAGCTCCGCGGCTCCTGGGCAAGCCGAAACCATGCAGGGCCCTGCCTCGATAGAGATCGCCCAGGCAACTCCCATGGCCATGCAGAGCTTCCGCATGGCCGAAGCGCCTGTTACTGGCAGCTTCACCATCATCAAGAAAGCCGGCAAGCAGTTGCTTGTGATGAGCAACGACTTCAAGACCAAGGAGACAGCCCCCGACCTGAAAGTGGTCTTCAGCCCATCAGCAACCCCATTGGCAAGCACCAAGGCCCCCAGCTTTCCGCTCAAAGCCGGCAGCTACACAATCCTCGCCCCGCTTAAATCCGCCTCCGGCGCCCAGAGCTATGTGATCCCCTCCTCCATCGACCTCAGCCAGCAGGGGTCGGTGCTGATCTGGTGCGAGGCCTTCAACGCCACAATGGCCTGGGCACCCCTGAAGCCCTGAGCCACGCAGGCCGTCGACTGCCTCTGGCTGCTTCAATCGGCCCTGGCCGTTGCCCTTGCTGGGCATGGGGCTCGCGGGCCTGACGCTGTTCTCTGTGGCCTGCCGTCCTGAGATCCACAACCACCTGCGCTGGCGCCGGTTGCATGTCAGTGCCAACGTGCTGACCACCCTGATCGTTCTGGCCCAAGGGCTTCTTCTCGTGAGCTCAATCACAAAGCCATTCCCCTTTGCGATGTCACCAGATAACACCGCAACTTCATCATCTAGGCGGGGCTGGACACCTGAAGTTGCCGCGGCACCTCATAGTGGAGCTCAGCAAAGGCCTCGCCCAAGGCACGCGCCGAGGTGAGCCTCAGGGGTGGGAAGGCGATCTGCCGCGGTAGGAGCGGCGAGCCCTGCCCCAGGGTCACCGAGGCCACCTGAATGATCAGTTCATCAAGCAGGCCAGCATCGAAGAACTGCGCGGCCAACTCGCCGCCTCCGGCAACCCAGATGTTCTTCCCCTCAGCTGTGGCCACCATCTGTTCGTGCACGTGAGTGACAGTGCCAGATACGAAGCGCAGATCGGCATCCCGCACGGTGGGTAGCTTGCGGCTCGAGAAGACCCACGTGGGCTGTTGATAAGGCCAGGACTTTTCTTCTGGTGTTCCCGCTTTGATGTGATGATCCAATAGCCACTCATAGGTGGATGAGCCCATGGTGATCGCACCAACCTCAGCAAGGAAATCTTCGTAGCCTGTGCCTTCAGCTTCTCCGAACTGAAGCAGCCAGTCCAAGGAGTTGTCCTTGGTGGCGATGAAGCCATCCAGGCTGGAGGCGGAATAGTACTGAGTTTTCACTGACGGGCTGACGATGTTGATGATCAAGACAACAACCGTGGCCAAGCGAACCTGATCACAGCGGTTGTGTACTGTGGCAGCATGCATGCCCTTGTGGGCTGAGCGCAATGACCGGAGCACCACATGTGCCGTAGATCAGCATCTTGATTGCGTCTTGAGCAACCAGGGGAAAGCCTTCGGGCGGCTTCATCATCTCTAGGCGATCAAAGACCCTGGTCAAGTTGACTGATTCTGGCATTGCCCGATTAGGTCGATAGTCCTGCCGGGGATGTTGCTGCCAACCTCACGCCAGATGAGATCAAAGATTTCCTTGGCGTACTCACAGGCTGGGCTGGGGTTATGAGGATGGTATTCCTTACACCCACCAGCCCGAGGGGCTCGCCCACGCTGATATCACTCTGCCGACAGAACTCGATTCGATCGAAGGTGACGACATGAGCTGAAGTCAACGTCTTCCTTCAGTCCAAGAGGACTGATCAGCGTGCCCCCAGCCCATGTCGAAAGACACAGGGGGCTCAATCAGCCACGCCAAGTCGGAATTCCTCCCTCTAACAGGGTGCCACGCTGACGCCAGATGGCCTCAGGAGTGACAGAAATCCCGTGCTCAAACGCTAGATGGGCCGCTTCCTCTGTGGTGGTCGTCCCAGACAGCGCATTGGCAAAGCTTTGATCTTGTTGCAATAGCGTCTTGAGTTGATGCAGGGCGTCTTCGTTCGGAGCAGTGGCAGAGGTGGTCGGTAGGTCGCAGGTGGCCATTGGGCCCCTATCTCGAAGTAATTCCACCCTAGGAACGTTGACTCTGGGATGCATCACCTGATGTGGTGAGGTTTTGGACGAGCAGCTACGGCGGTCGGCTGACCTTGCAGCTTTCCTGACCATCAGTGGTAGCAAGGGGTGTGATGCCCAGTGACTCAGCTGCGAGTACCGGCTCAGCACACTCAGACCATGCCCGCCTCCAGTTTTCTGAGAGCTGGTGGGTAGGCAGGCCGTTCTCCACTGCTGGAGGATCTCCAGGGGCGTACGCCCCTAGTTGTGTTTCCCCACCAGGTTGTTCATGCCTGCAGCTGAGCAGGCAGCTGCAGAGTGGCCTCCTCCCCCAGTAGCTGCTCGATCAGAAGAAGAACTTCACACCGGCTTCGACGCCATTCTGATTGATGTTGAAGGCATTTTCGGGATCCTCTCCATTGCTTCCCCCCAGGTGCAGATAGCGCCAGGAGATGTTGAGCTGGGTGGAGTTGCCGATGGCATAGCCCACCCCCAGCTGCGTGTTCCAGGAGTAATCATCGGCGTTGTTCAGCCCGAATCCGCCGATGTCGGCGCGGGCGAACAGCCTGAGGCGAGGGGAGAGAAACAGCATGGCCTGGCTGCCCAGCAGGGGCTGAGCCACAGTGCTCCCGAACGACTGTTGTGGTTGAAGGTTCAATCCCTCAAGCGTCCTGGATCCCTCCAGGCGCGGCCCTCTGAAGGTGAGGGTTCGGCCGGGACCGCTGCTCTGCACGGCCAGGTTGTACTGCATGTTCACGAACCGCACGCCCGCGTAGGGGATGACAGCGAAGCTGCCGGCGCGGGCCACGGCTGATTCCCGATCGCCGAAGCGATAGCGCAGGGCCAGGTCGTAGAGGCCTTGAATGTTGCTGATGCTGGCAGCGACGCTGCGTTGGCTGTCAGGGGTGAGGGTGAGGCTGCGGCGGCCGAGCGGGCCTTCGATCGAGCGTGTTGTGATGTCCTGCAGCCTGCCTTCTTCCCCGGCGACGGAGACATAGCTGATGTCGGTGAGGAGGCCGATGCGGCCGTACTCCACACTGCCGCGGATGGAGGCCACACCGGTGAGCGCCTTCAGCACCTGGCCGAGGTTGAGATCCAGTTCGGTGTCGAAGCCTTTGACGGTGGTGGACCCGGTGGTGCGCAGCGGCGCGAATCCATAGAGCTCAACACTGCCGGCCCACGGCGATGGTGCGCCTTCGCTGGCCGCCGGGTCAACGGAGCCTGGTTCAAGCTGGGCCGTCTCACTCAGACCCGTATCACCCTGAGCTGGTTCACCCTGAGCTGGGTCGGCCTGAACGGATGCCCTCAGGATCGGCCCCATCAAGCTGGAGGCCGCCGTAGCCGGCTCAGCAGCGTTCGCCACAGAGGCCTCGAGGGCGCCACCCAGAGCAGCGATCAGCCACACAGCGCTGAACCGCTGGAGCGGAAGCGCTGAACGACCAGCGTGAGAGCGAGGCAGGCACCAGACCATCGGCTGAAGGGAAGGGAGTGACATCACTTGTTCGAGGCCGGTGTCAGAAGGCTTTGAACACGCAGAGCATCCCACAAGGGGCCGTGCCGGTATCGACGGGAGGCTCGATTCGAAGGGGCGGAGGCTGTGGCCGTTGCGGCGGGCTGCGCTCATCGGCCACCCAATCCGCCGGCGATCAGCAGCACCAGGGCCACCAGGCCGATCAGGGTGAGGGCCAGGGCCGTCGCCGTGGCGATCGAGGCCTTTTCGATGTAAATGAAATCGTCATGCTTCAAGCGCCGCACCACCCTGCGGTGCTGACGCGTGGCCGCTGCCATGGCCACGATCCCCGTGACCACAAACCCGATCGAGATCAAGCGCACGCTGAGATGGGCATGGGAGCTGCCCTCAAAGCGGCTGGCCTCGATCGCTCCGATGATCTTGTCGAGACCGAAGCCGAAGCTGATCAGCGACAGGCAGGTGCGGATCCAGGCCATCAGCGTGCGCTCCGCCGCCTCCCGGTTGCGTTCCTTGGCCAGTTCATTGGTGAGGTTCATGGGGTGTCAGATGGGGAGGATGGTGTGATCAGGATCCAGGCGGCAGCGGCTGGTCTTGTTCCAGCCGCCGTTCAGCCTCCAGTTCCCTGGCGAGGAACACATTGAGGAAGGTGCGGATCACGGCCACCGTCGCCAGTTGGATCAGGTTGCTGTCCGTGGGAGCTGTGGTGGTGGCGACGATGTCGGCACCAAGCTGAAACTCCAGCGCCATCGATAGCCAGCTGCCGAAACAGAGGCGAACCGCGCTGGGGGGGCGGCGTCCGCGATGGGCCAGCACGGGCAGGAACGGCAGGGCCAGGCGAAAGGTGGCGATCATGCCGGCCACCACACAGAGCACCGACAGGGCTTCCAGGCTGAGGCGAACGACAGTCGCCAGACCCTGCAGCAGGGCCTCGGAGGATTCAAGCCAGGGCATCTACAGGGCGGCGAAGGGCACCGACTGCCTCTGGCGTTGCCAGCGCAGAAAGGGAATCGACAGCAGCACGGTGACCACGAGGTAGGCCAGCACCGCGAGTTTCAGGCCAGGAACGTCGCTGCCGTACGTCGTCGCGAACAGCAGGGCCAGGCCCGGGTTCCGCATGGAGGTGACCAGGGCGATCGTGACGCGTTCCCGCGGCTCAGGGCCAGCGATCCCGTAGCCGATGGTCAGAGACGCCAGCACCATCACCGCCATGAAGGGCAGAGCCAGCAGGTTGGCGCCCACGAACGCGACCAGCAGGGGCAACGACTTGACCAGCACCAGCACGATCAGCAGCAGCAACAGGCCATTGGCCAGCTTGTCGAGAGGACCGGACAGCCGCTCTGCCAAGCCAGGTCGCCAGCGCCTCAGCGTCAGGCCCGCCAGCAGGGGCAGCACCTGGGTCTTGCCCACCTGCAGGGCTACCGTCCTCGCTGTGATGTCCCAGCCGGATACCCCGAAGGAGGACTGGTACAGATCGGCGATCAGCGGAATCGACACGATCGCCGCCACGGCCACACAGGCCTGCAGGACAGCGGCCAGCTCACGGTCGCCGCCGACCTTGCCCGCCTTGCGCAGGGTGAGCGGAGCGCTTGGGGAGGCCGCCATCAGGGCGATGCCGATGCGGGCCGGTTGGGTCAGGGCCAAGCTCAGCGGCAGCTTCATCAGCAGCAGGGCGACCAGGGGCACCAGCACACAGGAGCCGATCAATACCCGGATCACCAGGGCGGGTCTTCGGCTCAGGCGAACGATCGCCTCTCCAGTCAGACCCACTCCCAGAGCGAACATGATCGTGAACAGGGCGGCGCTGACGATCAACAGGGAGGGCTGGCCCATGGCATCAGATGGCAGGAGAAACAGATGGAGCTGACTGGATGGAGAGAAATCGAGCCAGCTGGATGGAGCGAAAAGGAACGGGCTGAATGGAAACTGGGCGTTTCAGGCGTGAGTGACTGAGGTTCAACCGCTGGGATCCAAGCTGGTTTCACTCAGATCGGCCTCCTGGAACACAGCGCCGGTCAGGATGGCGCCGCGGAGATCGGCCTTGGTGAGGATGGCGCGGGTGAAGTTGGCCTGGCTGAGGTCCGCCCCGGCCAGATTGGCCTCGCTGAGATCGGCCTCCGTGAAGTTGGCCCCTTGCAGATCGGAACCCTGCAGATTCGCCTTGCGCAACACCGTTGCGCTGAAGTTGCCGCCTCGCCAACGGCTGAACGGAATCTTGATCCCCTCCAGATTCGTGGCCTGCAGATCGAAACCGTCCTGCCAGATGCCATCAGAGCACAGATCTTCAAGGGCGCGGATGCGTGCCAGGCTGAATCTGATGCCAGCCTCTTGCTGCGCCAACAACAGCGAGAGTTGCTCGTGATGTTCTCTCTCCTTGCGACGACCCGCCTCCAGGATGTAAACAAGGCCGGCAGTGACGATGCTGAACGACTCCACATTGTCAATGCTGATGACGTCCAGGAAATTGCTGGTCAGGCAGTTCTCGCTGGGTTCGGCTCCATGGCAGTTGTCGAAACGATTGACGACGGACAGCAACACAAAGGATAGGGTTGCTGCCATCAACAGCCTGAATCTGAAGGAGCGATCCAGCAGCAGGAAGAACGGTGACTCGCGGCGGAGCTGCTGACGGGTCAGCCAGGTGGATCGTTTGGGCAGTGTCATCGGAGGAGTGATCACCTTGCGGCAGGCGTCAGCCAAGGGGTGGAAATCAGCTGACAGAAAGGGATGGCGGCGCCATGGCTTCAGGGCCGCACGATGCAGCGAAAGCCCATGTGGCCGGTGGAGGTGTCGATGCCCTGGGCCATGCGCGCCGCCGGCCGGTAGCGACGGCAATAGCTGGGGGCGCACAGAAACGAGCCGCCCTTCACCACCTTGCGGGGCATCGTTCCGTGCTGGCTGTCGGGGTCGATGCTGGCCTCCCGGGCGTCAGCCGCTCCGGCGCAGCAGCCGCTGCTCCCCTCAGCCGGTAGCGCCCCATCGGCCTGGTGCGGGTGGGGGCCGTACCAGCTATCGGTCCACTCCCACACGTTGCCGATGCAATCGAGCAGCCCGAAGCCGTTGGCAGGAAAGGCACCCACCGGCGAGGTGCCGGCATAGCCGTCCAGCAGGCTGTTGTGGTGGGGGAAGTCGCCCTGGAAGGTGTTGGCCACCGGGCGGCCCTCCGGGTGCAGCGCATCCCCCCAGGCGAACTCGCAGCCTTCACGGCCGCCCCAGGCGGCCCGCTCCCATTCCGCTTCGCTCGGCAGCTTCTTGCCGCACCAGGCGGCATAGGCGGCCGCATCCTCATGGGCCACATGCACCACCGGATGCTGCGGGCGGTTCCTGATTGAGCTGCCGGGGCCCTCCGGGTGACGCCAGTCGGCGCCGGGGATGTACTGCCACCAGCGGTAGGGATCGCCCGTTCCCACCGACCCCGGCGGGGGCACGAACACGATCGAGGCGGGCGCCAGCCGCTCTGGTGGTGCCTCGGGGTAGAGGGCCGGATCGGCCGGCCGCTCGGCCAGGGTGCGGTGGCCCGTGGCCTTCACGAACTTGAGGAACTGGGCGTTGGTGACCGGGGCACGGTCGATCCAGAAGCCCTCCAGCGCCACCCGGTGGGCCGGAGCCTCCTCCGGGTAGTGGTGGTTGGAGCCCATCAGGAACGTGCCCGCGGGGATCCAGGCCATGTCTCGCGCCGGCGGTCGCCCCGGCCGGAGAGCCGGGGCAAGGGAACGGTTCGAGGCCATGGCGACTCCGCGGAACGCTGCGTTGTTCAGTGGCCGCCGCTCGCTGCGGAGGTCATCTTCGCGATCACCTCCTCCAGTGAGAAGCTCGCCGCCTTCTGGCGGGGCGGATAGGCCTGGAAGGTGGCCAGGAACCGCCCGACGATCACCTGGGCGGGCACCAGCGCAAAGGCATGGTCCAGCATCCAGTCCCAGTAGGTGTTGGAGGTGATGTCGGCCCGCTCATAGGGATCGGTGAGCAGGTTGAAGATCTTCGGCAGGCGCAGGACAACGAACGGCTCTGCCCAGATCTGGCAGGTGCCAGGCTGGCGTTGCTCCATGAACACAAACTTCCAGTTGTCGTAGCGCAAGCCAGTGAGGTCGCCGTCGTCGGAGAAGTAGAAGAACTCAACCCGGGGGCTCACGTCGGCCTGGCCCGTCCAGTAGTCGAGCATGTTGTAGCCGTCCAGGTGGATCTTGAAGGTTTTCGATCCCACCTGATGGCCTGCGAGCAGCTTCTGCTTGATCTCCGGTTCCCCTGCCGCTGCTACCAGAGTGGGTAGCCAGTCGAGGTGGCTGACGATGCCGGTGAACAGGGTGCCGGGGGCGATTTTGCCGGGCCAGCGCACCAGGGCGGGCACCCGGTACGCACCCTCCCAGTTGGAGTTCTTCTCGTTGCGGAAGGGGGTCATGCCGGCGTCAGGCCAGCTGTTCATGTGCGGCCCGTTGTCGGTGCTGTACATCACGATCGTGTCATCGGCGATGCCCAGCTCATCGAGCAGGTCGAGCATCTCGCCGATGCAGTTGTCGTGATAGATCATCACGTCGTGGTATTCCGATTGCCATCGCCCCGACTGACCGATGTCCTGGGGACGGGCATGGGTGCGGAAGTGCATGTGGGTGGTGTTGAACCACACGAAGAAAGGCTCGCCGGAGGCCACTGCCTCACGGATGAAACGCTTGGCTTCGGCGAGGAACTCCTCATCGCAGTTCTCCATCCGCTTCTTGGTGAGCGGCCCGGTGTTCTCGATCCGCTGGGTGCCATCACCGTTGGCCCAGCAGTGCAGCACGCCGCGGGGGCCGAAGTTCTTCTTGAAATCGGGGAAGTCTTCCGGCTTGGGATAATCGCGCAGCTCCGGTTCCTCCTCAGCATTGAGGTGGTAAAGGTTGCCGAAGAACTCATCGAAGCCGTGCATGGTCGGCAGATGCTCATCCCGGTCGCCGAAGTGGTTCTTGCCGAACTGGCCGGTGCGGTAGCCCAGGGGCTGGAGCAGTTCGGCGATGGTGGGGTCCTCGGCGCGATAGCCCTGTTCGGCGCCCGGTAGGCCCACCTTGCTCAGGCCGGTGCGGAACACGCTCTGGCCGGAGATGAAGGCGGCCCGCCCGGCGGTGCAGCTCTGCTCGGCGTAGTAGTGGATGAAGCGCCCGCCCTCCTTGGCGACACGGTCGATGTTGGGGGTCTGATAACCCATCAGCCCATCGCTGTAGCAACTGAGGTTGCTCTGGCCGATGTCATCGCCCCAGAGGATCAGGATGTTGGGTTGTCCGTTGGGCATGGCAGGTGGAGGCTGGTGTTGAGGAGGCGGGCCCGGGGCTGGAGAAGGATGCAGCCCCGGCACGCTGATGAACTCAGCTACAACCTGCTGCCCATGGCAGGGTGGGGCCACTCAAAAAGTGCAGGCTTCGATGGCTCCGCTCCACAGGTTCGAGGCTGTTGAAGAGCTCGAAACCCAGCTGCGAGCGGTGGGCCTGGATCTCCGCCTGCTCCAGCTCTCCAACGGCAACCTCAGCGGCCGCCTGGTCACCCGCCAGCTCGGGCCGTTGCGGTTGCTGCGGCTTCAGGTCAACCGTTGTCTGCACGTGGCTGGCGGCAAGCCACGCGACCAACGGCTGATGGCACTGAACCTGGTGTCCGACCGCAACGCGCCGCCCCTGCGGGCCCACGGCACCGCCGTCGGCGCCGATGCGTTGTTCGGACTTGATCCCCAGGCGGACGTCCATCTCTCCACCCCTGAGCGGATGGATCTGGCCGTGGTGATGGTCAACCCCGGCACGCTGACGCGCTGGAGCAGCGGCAAGGGGAGCCTCGATCTGGGATCGGCGCCCTTCCGCTTCAATGTGCTGCCCATTGACGCCGCCAGCCGAACGCCGCTCCAGCGCTGGTTGCTCAATCTGCTGCCCCTCCATTCGAAGACACCCTCTGTTCCAGCGCCGTCAGAACCTGAAGGAAGTGCAGAGGGTCTCCTCCCACTGCTCGTTGACGCTCTGGAGCAGGGCCTCAGGCAACAGGGCTGGCCCGACCGCCCGCCGGCGCGGATCGAACTTGTCAAGCAAGTGCAGCGCTGGACGGAGGAGCATCCGCTCGAGCCGATCAGCCTGGAGGCGCTCTGCCGTGAGATGTATGTGGGGCGACGCACCCTGATCCAGGGGTTCCGGGAGCACCTGGGCATGGGCCCGATGGCTTACTTCAAGCTGCAGCGGCTGCATGGTGTGCGCCGCGGGCTGCTGGAGGCCCAGCCGGGCAGCGCAACGATCTCAGGGCTGGCGGCCTCCTGGGGCTTCCTCAATGCGGGGCATTTCGCCCGGGATTACCGCCGGCTGTTCGGAGAGCTTCCCAGTGCCACGCTCTCCAGCCGGCGCGGGTTGGCTCGCGGGGGGCACGGCACAGCGCTCGACCACTCCCCCTCCTGACCCCGTTGCCGCTGGTGGGGCCGCGAACACGCTGGCCCAGTCGTTGCGCATGCTCACCACCGTCCAGCCCCGCCGGGGCGCCTCGTTCAAGGCCCGATCGAGACGGCCGAAGGCCGACTCCCGGTCGTAGGCCACCTCCCGCTCGGCGTCGTCGTGGTGAACGATCACTCCCAGCCGTTGCCCCGGCTGGCTGGTGACCCACTCGAGCATCTCCAGATCGCCGTCGGAGTTGCCGAAAGCGGCGACCGGCCTGCGGCCAATCAGTTGCTCGATCAGGACCGGCTTCATGGCCCGATCGGCGATGGTCTGCATCTTGCTCTGGCGCTGGATCACCGGCAAACCGCCCTCGCGGGCATAGGTGGTGACGACGCTGGAGCCGATCACCTGCTCCGGAGGGATGCCGTAGACCTGCTCGGCGAACACCCGCATGAACTCCACGCCGCCGGCCGACACGATGTAGGTGCGGAATCCATTGGCACGCAGGTGCTGCAGCAGCTCCTGCATCGGCTGGTAGGTGAGGTCGGTGTAAGGCCGCTGCAGGGTCGGGTGGCAGGCGCTGTCCAGCCACGCGCGCACCTGATGGTGGAACGCCTCCGTGCTCATGCCGGCATGGGTGATCCCCACGAGTTCCAGCAGGCCCTTGATGTCCATGGGGAGCACGGCCTCCCCGTTGCCGGTAGCGGTTGCGGCGGCGATGACCGGGTTGGTGGCGAGCCCGGGCTGCTGGGCCACCAGGGCGCGGGCCCGCTCGATCGCGAAGGCCAGCTGCACGTACATCGGCTGCTCAGGCCAAAGCGTGCCGTCGTTGTCGAAGACGGCGATGCGCTCCTCGGGTGGCAGATAGCTCTCTCCCCCCGGCTGGCTGACGCTGGCGACGAAGGCCAGGATCCGCGATCGGGTGGCACCGTCCCGCCAGGACGGGAGCGGCTGCGTGGACCCCGCGGGGCTGGCCTGGTTCGCCATGGCGGGCGCCAAAGGGGCCATCATCGCCACAGCGAGCAGGCTTGCCGCCGCCGTGGTCAGGACTTCTTTTGCCACCAGCATCGCTCCCCGAAACTCCTTCCCTGCCAACCACTCTGGGGTGTTGCTGGGGGCGTACGGGCTGGTCGGATCCACCACCCCGGTGTTCCAGGCTTGAAGGGCAGGCTTGCTCTCAGGCGGCGTTGAGGAGAACCGCGGCAGCTTCCCGGGCGTGGATGGCAGCTCTGGAATCGCGCTCCAGGAAGCACAGCACCAGGGCACCCTCCAGTAAGAGGTGAAGGTGTGAGGCGAGGCGCTCTGGATCAGCGACGCCCAGGTCGCGGCATTGCCCTGTCAGCAGCTCCCGGCAGCCGGCCTTGAAGGCTTCCGCGGCCTGGCGTGGACGATCACCTGCGTCGGGGTATTCGCTGGCCGCTTTGATGAACAGGCAGCCGTGGAAGGTGGGTGAGCGGACCCAATCGGCCAGCCAGTCGAACACCGCCAGGACCCGGCCATGGCTTCCCCCCTTTGCCTGCGTGAGGCGGGTGGTGAGGCTGCTGGTGATCTGGCCGGCCAGGCGCTCGAGCACGGCGGCGATCAGCTCTTCCTTTGAGCCGAACTGCTTGTACAGGGTCATCTTGGCCACGCCAGCTTCGGCGAGCAGCGTGTCGATCCCCACGGCCCGGTAGCCCTGGCGGGCAAACAGCTCCTGGGCCGTGTTCAACAGGTCTTCGCGCTTGGCCGAGGCCCTGGCCGTACGGGTTCTGTCTGGTGCTGGCTTGGTGCTGGCGGCCCTCTCAGCCATGGCGGTCACGATCTGGGCCAACCCTAGGCGATAGACAGAACAGTCTGCTAACTTTCTGGTGTTCAGACAGGTCGGTCTACTTTCGGTGGACCGGGTTTCGGTTCTGTTCCGGGGCCTTGCCTCTCCCCTGCTTCTGCGCGCGCCTCCACCCCACTGCTCGCTTCACCATGCTTCGTCTCCACGGCCATGAACTCTCCGGCAACAGCGCCAAGGTGCGCCTCCTGCTCGACCTTCTTGGTGTGCCCTACGAGTGGGTGCGTGTCGATCTGATGAAGGGAGAACACAAGCAGCCCCCCTTCCTGGCGCTCAACCCCTTCGGCCAGGTACCCGTTCTGGAAGAGGGGGCCAGCGTCCTTTCCGACGCCCAGGCGATCCTTTACTACCTGGCAGCCCGACAAGGGGATGGTCAGTGGCTTCCCGTCGGCCCTTACGAGCAGGCCAAGGTGGTGCGCTGGCTCTCCACAGCCGCCGGTGAGGTACGGCAAGGCCCCGAAAACGCCCGCCTGTTTCACCGCTTCGGGGTCAAGAGCCTTTCGATCGAGCGCGCCCAGGAGAAGTCCAGCTTCATCCTCGGACAACTCGACCGGCACCTGAGCGATCGCCAGTGGCTGGAGCTGGAACGGCCGACGATCGCGGACATCGCTGTGTTCCCCTACATCGCTTTGGCAGGAGAGGGGGGGATCGATCTCACGCCCTATCCCAATGTCCTGGCCTGGATCCGGCGGATTCAGGCGCTGCCGGGCTATGCCCCGATCGCGGGCCTTGATGCAGAGCTGAGCCTGTAGCCATGACCGAGCACTACCTGCATCGCCATCTCACTCCAGCGGTGGCAGCGGCGCAGCTTCAGGCCTACGGGCAGAGCCAGGCTGGCCCGATGGCACCGCAACCGGATCGGCTGGGGGCACGGGAGGTCGCCTTCATCAGTGCCCGCGACAGCTTCTATCTCGCCAGCCTCACCGAATCGGGCGCCCCCTATATCCAGCACCGAGGTGGGCCGGTGGGCTTCCTGCGGGTGATTGATGAGCGCACCCTGGGATTTGCTGATTACGCCGGCAACAGGCAACTGCTCTCCACCGGTCATCTGCGAGCCGATCCGCGGGTGGCCCTGTTCCTGATGGATTACGGCGCCAGGCGACGGCTCAAAATCGATGCTGAGGCTGAAGTGGTTCCGCTTCACGCCAATCCAGTTCACGCAAATCCAGCGCCAAACCAGGCGACGTGGCTGCGGCCGCAGGATGCTGAGGCCGGTGCAGTGGAGCGCCTGTTTCGCCTCAAGGTGGTGGCCTTCGACTGGAACTGCCCCCAATTCATCACGCCCCGCTTCACGGCAACAGACGTGGAGGAGCGGGAACGGGCTCTGCGCGAGCGCATCGCCACCCTTGAGCAGCAACTGCTTGAACGTCAACGCCCCGCAAGGGGTCAAGACCAACAAGGAGAGGAACTCCGGGATGGCTGATGGCGCCACGATGACTGCCGGCAACAAGGCCGTCCAGCCACTGGCCTCTCGGTGAGCGGTGCTTCTCGCTCACTCAACAACGTCACGGACGGCGGCCTCTGCAGTGGCACTTCACCTCAATCGTCCTTGCGTTGTGCCGGTTGCTCAGAAGCCAAACACCCACCTGGACCAGCCCAGGATGGCTTGCCCCTTGAGCTGCTCGGTACCAACCCGCGCCACGGGCGGGAGCATCAACCTGGGCGCGCTGAAGAGCTAGACGACCAGGCTTCAGACAGGGCGGTGCAGGAAGTGCTGGCTGATCTGGATCAGTTCCCCCGCGATCACCACCACCAACAGGCGAAACACCCAGACCCGGGCGGCCGGCAACAGGGCGAGGCGAGCAGCCAGCATGCCGCCGCCGATGCTGCCGAATGCCATGGCGCCGCCGGGCAGCCAGGCCACATGGCCATCGCGGGCAAACACCAGCAGAGACACCAGGGTGGTTGGAATCAGTACCAGGTTCTTGACGGCGTTGGCCGCCGTGAGGGGGAGGCGCACCACCAGCACGAGAGCCAGGAGAAGGTAAGTGGCGGCGTCGAGCACGATGAACCCCACCCAGGTGCCGATGCCGAAGAAGATCAGCGCTTCCTTGAGACTGAACCGGGCCGATTCCTGGGGCGGCTGGTTCAGGGCGGCCTTCAGTTTGGTGAACAGGAGGATCAGGGCCACCAGTACGGCAGCCGTGATCGCCAGCCCCAGATTCCGCGCCGGTATCGCATCGGCCAGCAAGGCACCAGCCACACTGCCGAGCGTCGCCGGGCCGGCCACCCGCAGGGCCATCCGCCAGGGCAGGGCACCGGCTTGCGCGAAGGTGGCAACGGCCGTGGTGCAGCCCACGATCACCGGCAGGCGGTTGGTGGCGTTGGCCATCTCCGGATCCATGCCCAGGGAGATCAGCATCGGCAGGCTCACCGCAGACCCGCTGGAGGCCAGGGTGTTCAGAAAGGCGCAGACGGCCCCGGCCAGGCTGACGAGGCTGTAGTCCATCCAACCAGTCATTCGCCGAGGTCAGCAATCGCTGCCTGGAGTCTGGCTCCTGTTGGCTGGGAGGCTCTCGCATCCCGTGGCCGGGTCCGTCAAGGGAGCCGCTTGTCCATGCAAAACCCTTGGCGGACCTGGCTGCAGATCCAGAGGTGCAGCCAACGAACACCCTGCCTACCGCGTGAAGGCCTGCGATATCGGGCGCAGCGGCCATGGAACCGTAGCTTTAACCAACGCGTTGGCTTGATCCTCAGTTGAGCTCGTAGGCGTCAAAGCCCGGCAGTTCCTCGACTTGCTCCAGCAAGAATCAAGGGAACATGTAGCTGAGAGTACAGAGTCAATAATCTGCTAAAATTAGAAAGTATTAATAAGGAGAAGGTTTGGAACTGAGGAAGTCCGTTGTTCTCCTCGCCATGGCGCTCGGCCTGCTTCATGCAACCGCCAAGGCCGAACCGATCACCTTCTTCGTCGGTGCGGATCCACAGTACAGTTTTGGTGATGATGCCCTAGCCACTGAAACAGGCTTGCGCGCAGCCCGTATCTTGAATCATTGCACGGACTGTAGCAAGGTCCTCGTTGTTGCTGGTGATCTGTCCCACGACAAACCCGACAAAGCCCGAAAATACGGCGAAGTATTCCATCTCCCAATCGAGAAACTCGGCATCAAGGTATTTGATGGCCTTGGCAATCATGATAACGATAACTTCGCTGATGACTGGGTGAGTTTCGACAGTCCACGAGGTTTGTACCATATGGGCTCCCTTGCTTCCGACGACCGGGCCAAGCCAATGAGCTTGCAGGAGATTGAGGGGCATAACTTTGTTGCCCCTAGATTTTTAGGCTGGCGTGTCTACGATCTATTCCTTAGTCAGATTGACAATGAAGAAAAACCTTCTCAGGATGACATTATCTGGAGAGCCGCTACTTCCCTTAAGGATAGCAGGTATAACAATATGCTGACGAGTTGCGGCTCCTTCGGATACGGTGATGCTTGGTACTGCATGAATGAGGATGCCTATTACTATGCGATTGAGCTCAATAAGCCAACCAATAACTTCTCATTCAACTTGAATTTCTGGAGTACACCAAATCCGAAACCGGGTGTTCTCTTGGTCCAGCTGCACAACGAGCTTTACTCGACGACCTCTACGAGGTACCTCAAAAGAATTCGAGATAAGCTATCCAGTGAAGGACGCCTGGACCTACCGGTAATCCTCTTTTCCCACAGGTTAGATGGCACAATGTCACCAGAGTTTGAGCAAGTTGCAGCAGACATGAACATCGCTGCTGTTATCCATGGACACTACGGATGTGACAACCGCAGCTCACCCGAGAAGCTCAACGGGCACTGTGACGCCAGTAACACATGGGATGACCTTAGAAACTGGAAACAGGAGATCTACAATCGCAACAGAGTTAATGTACCCATCATTGATGTCAATGCGCTGCTGTACGGCATCTTTTGGGCAGTCCAGATTGATCCCAGCAAGGGAACGATTGGCTTTGTCCGATTTAACTCGAAAGAAATGATGGTGGAAAGTAGACGTGGCGGGAAGAGCTTCATTTCGTTGGAAACTGGTACGTTCGCGGATCTCATGACTCAGGTATTTCGAAACAATCCTAGTGCAATCAACATCCCGCGAAGGAAGAACGCCATCATGAAATGTGACTATGAAGCAGGTAGGGCGAATGCCAGCAATAATAAATACTCAGTTGCCAATTGCAGTTACTAATCATCTTTCCACGTTAATTCTGGCACCGTCTCTCTATTGGTCAGGCTCGTTTTGGCAATGGGCATGTAAGCTCTCGAGAATTGTTATTGTCAAGCCAAGCTTGGCGCTACAAGACTGGCGCTTGTGGGCCCCGCAGGCGCGGGTCTCCAGCAGACCCCCTCATCAAGGGGTTCCGCCAGAGGTCGCTAGGGCAGCTTCCAGTTGCCTTCGCAGCGGCGCAGTTCCAGCTCGATAGCGAGCCGGCGTGGAAAGGACTGCGGGGGCCAGGTCTGTCCCGTGTCAATCAGGTTGATGGGTGGCGTCAATCTGCTTAACCGGTAGAAGCAGTGCTATCGAGCCCTGCTGCTGCCTGAGAGTGCAGCTGTGATCGGGAGCGTGACCAGGCTGTCGTCAGGCGTCAGTCAAGTTGTCCTTCTGGCGGCAGCTCTCGCCGTTGATGCCCACGATGTGGCAGTGGTGCACCAGTCGGTCCACGGCTGCCACGGTCACGGAGCCGCTGGGGAAGATCTCGTCCCATTCCCGGAATGGTTGGTTGGAGGTCACCAGCAGGGATTTGCGCTTGTAGCGGCGGTAGATCAGCTCAAACAGCGCCAAGGTCTCCAGCTCGCTTCGGCGCCCCTAGGAGATGTCGTCAATAACCAGCAGGGCGTAGCGATCCAGCTTCTTGATCAGGGCCGGCAGCTCGTAGCTGGCTTTGGCCTTCAGCGTCTAGGCAAGCTTGACCAGCAAACACCTCTCTTGTTCTTCCTGGAGCGCGGTATCGGCACCCAACTCCACGCCCATCTTCTGATCCCCAAGCCCATCGCGGCTTTCGATGACATCAATGCCTTGAGTAACGACTGGAAAGGACACATCACATCCCACGCGAAATGCATCTCAAGACAGCGTCCACCTCACGTCAGGGAAATCTCTGATGAAACTCTAGCCTATAGCTACTTGACAAAGGAAACCTGCATCGATCACCTATCCCTTGACGTCATGGCATCCAACTTTCCATCCGCATCCTCAGGAAAGACAGAAGCGAGCAAGTAGCTGCCCAAACAAGTCAGCGAGAGTCCTGCGATCTGAATGCATAACCAGTTCTGCCATCGATAACGCCACACTCTGGGGTGGGTGCCATTTATTGGACAGATCTGGCCCCTGACATCGTTAACTCCGGGCGGGAGGAACCGGGTGCGATGTTCAGTGTTGATGTGTGGAATGTTGCGTTGGATGCTCAGAGCACGGCATCCAGAGGTCACCCATGGCGTGCACGCCCTCGCAGCCCAGCTCACGCGCTTTCTGAAGGGCCACCTGCCGGCTCGGGTAGGCCAGCAGCTGTTTCTGCGGCGCCCCGCTGCTGTGGTGTTGATGGCCACTGCCAGGGGTCAGCGACCAGATCCCCATGGCACTGACACCGGCCACCACCACCCCCATCCCCACCACGCAGGCATTGAGCACACCCATGCCCACCACTCCGATGCTGATCACCCCCATCGGCACGACGCCGATGCTCACCACCCCCATCGGCACGATGCCGATCGAAATGATGCCCAGGGGCGCCACCCCGAAAGCGATCCGCTTGGGCTTGTCGCCGCACTGGGCCATGGGAGTGCCTGGCCTCAGTGGGAGTGCGAGGAACCCTTGGCGCCACCATGCTTGGCGCAGGGCATCCACAGATCTCCCATCTTGTGGGCGCCGGTGCAGTTGAAATGCAACTTGGCGGCCTTCTCCGCTTCTGCCTGAGTGGCGTACATCGCCGGGACGCCGCCAGAACCGGCGGCTGGAGCGGCCAGGCCGGCGGCGGAGAACAGGAGGTTGGCTCCGATCGCGGCTGCCGCCCGAACTGGCCACGGACTTGAAAGGATCGACACGGGACGGGTGCGAGCGCAGGCTGGCCTGCTGAGCACCCACCCTAGCGAATGTCTCTAGTAATGCACGAAAGCTGGAGACTCTCCATCGGCTTCCCTCGCTTTGTGGAGCCTCCTAGGCTGGTGAAGCTTCTACCCAATGGAGGGTTCTTGCCTTGGCCCGCCAGGGATCCCAATCAGCAAGCCCTGCTCCCAGTCTTCGCATCGGCGAGGTAGCCAGGCGCACCGGCCTGCCGGTGAAGACGATCCGTTATTACTGCGATGAAGGCCTGCTCCAGCCCAAGGATCGCTCCGCAGGTGGATACCGATTGTTTGATGAGGAGAATCTCGCTGAGCTGGCGATCATTCGAGCCCTGCGGGCGATGGACGTCTCGATTCCCGAGTTGGCGAGGATCCTGGAAGTGCGGCGAGCTGGTGTCTGCAACTGCGATGTTCTGAAAGACAGCATTGCGGCAAAGATGGAATCGATCAACCTGCGGATTGGTGAGCTCGCCGCCATGAAAGACGAGCTGGCACGTCTGCTCAGCAGCTGGCAGGACTGCGGAGGGTCCAAGCTGCAACGTTGAGCCGTGGGCTTGCGTTGTCGCGACTTGTCAGCCGGAACAACCTGGTGGCACTACACAACCAGGCAAAGACTCGGCGACTTTGCCTCGTCAACAACCAATGTCTGCCATCCAACAGTATGCACCAATACAGATGGTGCAGCAAGCTTCCAGGCATTGCTGGATACAAGCTCTACGCCCCTGCTACTTCAGCAACTGTGTCAATACAGCAACTGCCAGGAGTACCGCTGCCAACAGGTCGGCTTCAACGGTTGCAACCACCGCCTCCGGAGGTCAAGCGGCAAGGAGAGAGGTCGGATCGGTTTGGACCCCAACGGAAACCAGCCTGCACCAGTGAACCGACCCACCACGGAGTGACATGCCAATTCAGTTCTGCACTAGAAAGTGCGCGAAGAGGCTTCTGAGAATCTCTGCAGAAGCGGGACGATTCAGGTTGAACTTGGTCAATCCATGTTTTCCTGCAACCCGGAATGACACCGCTAGCCAAGATATGGCTGGAATTGTCTTTCTGTTGAGCCTCACAGGGTGGCGACAGGAGGCCCGAAACGTTGTTCAGCAGCTTCCTAGGGTCGGCTTCAGCGCTTGGTCTTGGGCCCCTCTCGCGCAGCAGGTTAATGCGAGATTTGCTCGGATTCCATTCGAGGGTTCAGGAGGCCCGAGCCGAGCCGGCCTGATCAGAGCCTCCGACGCTGGCCGAGGGAGCCCCTCGGCGGATGAGCCGCGTGGCAAAGCGGAGATGGGTTGACACATGTGAGCAGAGCTCGTATCGTCTGAGCGTGAGCTTTGCTCACACTCTAATCCCCGCCAGGAGCCAAGCGATGGCACTGCCAGAACTGACCAGCACGCACCACACTCTGCTGACGCTCAACACGGGCGACCTACCCGTGTACAAGGACGTTGTCCCGAATGTTCCGGGTGTTGATATACAGCCGTTGTTCCTGGACACTCACAATGGAGTCTGGGTCCTGCGTATGGTTTTTCACCCAGGAGTCGTACTGCCAACGCACTACCACACAGGAACCGTGCACCTTTGGACGCTCTCAGGGCAATGGAACTACATCGAGTACCCCGATCAACCACAAACAGCAGGCAGCTACTTGTTTGAACCAGGGAGTTCCGTTCATACCTTCAACGTGCCTGCTGACAACAAGGAGCCTACAGAGACATTAATGGTTGTCAACGGCTCGAACATCAACTATGACAACGATGGAAAATATCTCAATATCCAGGACGCCAGCTCTATTGAGCTGATGGTCGGTCAACTGAGCCGCGAACGCGGACTGGAACCAGCCAGATACATCAAGCCCCCTCAGCCACGATACACACGTTGACGTTATCGACGACCACGAGGCGCGACCTTGTTTCCCTGGCTGCTTGAATCCACGCGATCAAGTCGTTTAGCGCTGATTCGCTCAACGTAGTGCAGTGTCTCTTGAGATCGCTGCTTTTCAACGGGATCATGCGGTCGTCGCGTGATCCCTCCAGTCAGGCCAGTTGATGTCCCAAGAGCTCCATGATAGAGGCTAAACGCAGAGACTTTGGCTGGCGATGGCATCGGGACTACGCAGCCGAGAATCTATAGAGCTGTCCCACAAGAGAACATAGCAAATCTAACTGTTGTGTCCAGCCCTGGAATGATGCCTTACGCCGCAACAATGCAAAAAATGTGCAGAGACTCCACATCTGGACGGCATTACGGCGGGCAGGGGTGATTCGCGAATTCTCGCCAGGTGAGATCCATACCCACCCCATCACGATGGGCTTGTCAACGTTCCAAACTTAGATAGCCCAAAGCAAGCCTCTTGATCTCAGTAACCATTCGGATTCGCTGATCAGGCTCTTGCAGGCGGGAGAGCCAGATCAGCGGTGTGACGGCTTTGACCAGGACGAGGGCCATCATCTCCATATCTTCCGTGGATGGGCTGGAGCCCAGGCTCTTGCCGTCGCCGATGTCGCGCCCGGCGAGTGATGCGGCGAGGTCAACGATGAGCTGCGCGTCGGCGGTGTCCTCGGTCTCTTGAAGTTCCGGTATTGAGCCCTGAGCTTCCATGAAGATCGCGTGATACCCGGGGTAGTCGTCGAAGAAGCGAGACGTGATGTCGATCAGACGGCTGACGTACTCCGATAAGGACAGCTGCATCAGTTCGGTGTTGTCGACGAGGGCAAGCCTCTCGTGGAGAAGACGGTTGTACCGCTCCATCAGCAGGAGAACGATCCCCTTCTTGTCGGAAAAGAACTGATAAAGCGAACCGATCGGCACCTGGGCCTTTCTGGCGATTTCGTTGGTGGAGGTGGAGCTGAAGCCCTGGGCCACGAAAAGCTCCTCTGCCACGTCAAGGATGTGATTGACGCGCTCCTGGCTGCTGGCTTGTTGCGGCTTTCTGCGGATTCCACTGACACGGGACGGTCGGCTGGTCATGGGCTCCCCTTCGAACAGATCAGTACTGGAGTCATACTCCCCGCCCGGCGCTCGGGTTGCCCCTGATTCGGCAAGGCCCGTCGCGCTTGACAGATGTGAGCAAAGCTCGTATGGTTTGCGGCATGAGCTCAGCTCACATTCTTCAAGCCTCTGCGGACCCCTCCCCATGCATGACCTCCTTCTCGGCCTTGAGAGCGCCCCGTGGCTCTCGGACCTCCTCTCCCTCGGCGACTTTGCGCTGTTCGACAGCGCCCTGCCCGCCGTAGTCATCTACGCCCTGATCACCGTTCCCTTCTTCTTTGTCTTCTGGGTCTGGCGCCGGCAGGCGGTTCAGCCGCGGCGGATCCAACCACAGCAGCGCAGCAACGCAACCCAATGGACAAGGGAGATTCGCCAATCACTGTCGAGCGTGGTGATCTTCACGCTGATCGACGTGGCGATCTATCTTGCCGATCGATCTGGCTTCACAACGATCTATCAGCACATTGGTGACCATGGCATCGCCTACCTGGCGGGCACTGTTGTCTTGATGATTGTGATCCAGGACACATTCTTCTACTGGGCTCACCGGCTGATGCATTGGAAGCCCCTGTACCGCTGGAGCCACAGGGTCCATCACGAAAGCATCGACACCAGCCCCTTCACGGCTTACTCGTTCAGCCTCGTTGAAGCCGTTGTGGAAGGGATTCCTAACATGATTTTTCCCTTTCTCTTCCCAGTGCACTGGTCGGCGCTGATTATCTATCAGGTGCTGTCACTGATCATGAATGTGATCGGACACCTGGGCTATGAAATCATTCCCGAGAGCTGGAGCGGCCACTGGTTGCTGAAGTGGAAGACCCCCTCCACGCACCACAACATGCACCACTCCCATGTGAATGGGAACTACACCCTCTACTTCCGATTCTGGGATGTGTGGATGGGCACGGAGTTCAAGGAGTATCCGCAGAAGTTGAAGTCTGTCTACGAGCGGATCCGCCAGCACCGGCAGGCCGCTGAAGAGAGCGCGACCCCGGACGTCCAACTGCAACTCACGGTGCCATCCGTTGGTGCCTCCATCCCGGAGACTGCCGCATGAACGCCAACAGTGTTGCCCAGGTCATTCAACTCGTTATTGCTCCTTCAGTGATGCTGTCAAGCTGCATTGTCTTTCTGAACCTGACCCTGGGACGATACCTGAAGATCAGCGACCGCCTTCGCGGCATGGCAAGAGAGCGAATTGACATTCTCAACAGGTACGACCCTCAGGATCATGCTTATCGTGATGGCCTGAGCCTGATCGACAAGCAATTGATTCAGCTCGCGGATCGCTATTCCTCTCTCCAAAAGGCGAGTCTGGCGCTCTACGTATCGATCGTCCTGTTTCTGCTCACCATGATGGCGATCGGAATGTCGATCAGTCTGTACCCCCTTTTCTTCTCTTTCCTGGCGATGGCGATGTTCTTGCTTGGATCGCTTGCCCTCTTGGCCGCCATCATCCTTGCCATGTCGGAGGTTTCGGTCTCCCACCGAGCCGTACGAGCGGAAGTCCGGTGGGCCATGTCTCTGAAGCCAGACCATCAGGAGGCCGCGTAGCTTCTCAACCCCGACGCGTTGAAGTTGCCACAGCCAACTAGCCCGAACCTCGTACTCCAGCGAATGGGCTAGTGAAGACTCTTCCGCTCCCCTTTCCGTTCTTCTTCCATTGATAACACCATGACGACCCAACAGGAATCCAGAGTCGTAAGGCTGACCAGTGCAGATCTTGACTGGGCAACCGACCTGCTATGCGCAGTCTTCCATACTGAACCGCCCATGAGCAACCTCTTCGCTGGAGGGCGACGCGAAAGTCAGACCAAAGAGTTCGTGCGTTGTGCCTGCGCCTATGCGCTCGATTCTGGCGAGGCGTATACCACCAATACCCGCCAAGGTGTCGCTCTCTGGCTCACCCCTGGGAAAACCACAATCAGCCTCCGAACCATGGCGCGCACAGGATTGCTGCTTGCACCCTTTCGGCTTGGTCTCGCCACCCTGGCAAGGGTGATGGGCTTCATGCAACACACGGACACCATGCACAGGCAGTCTGCAACGACTCCTCATTACTACCTCCTGATGCTTGGTGTTCATCCTCAGGCGCAAGGCAAGGGTGTTGGCAAGATCCTCATGAATCACATGCTTGAACGTGCCAGTCAGGAGTCCACACCTGTCTACCTGGAAACCCAAAGTGAGCGCAACCTGGATCTGTACCGCCGCTTTGGCTTCCATGTCACCAACGAAGAATTGGTTCCTGGAATTACGGGTTTGAAGAACTGGGGAATGCTGCGAAGCGCCGCCTGACCCTGCGATCACACACCACCCGACAACCCACCTCCATCCACCACAAGGAGTACATCCATCATGGCAACACTAGCAACGTCAGATCAGCCGATTTTCGACACGATCATCGTCGGAGCAGGCCTTTCGGGGCTGTACGCAGCCCGTGTGCTTTCAAGGGCTGGGCAGCGCGTGGCAGTGCTGGAGGCACGCGATCGGGTGGGTGGGCTCACCTACTCCCAATACAGCGAGTACCTTGGCGAGCACATTGACCTGGGAGGTGCCTGGCTCGCCGACAATCATGCTCGCATGCATGAACTTGTTCGTGAATTTGGTGTGCCGTTGATTCGACAGTTCAAGACTGGTCAAGAAGTGGCAGTTGATGGGAAGACATGTCTTACCGGAGATGTCGGTAGTTTTCCCGGGAGAGAAGCGGCCCTGCCGGAACTCGAGGCCGCCATCGCCAAGCTGGAAGGGGCCCTGTCTGGTATCGACATTGATGCGCCCTGGACCCATCCGATGGCCGAAGTGTTTGATGCCATCACCTTTGCCACCTGGCTTCAGCAGAACGTAGAGACACCAGCCACGCGCGAACTTCTGGCGATGAGCACAAATGCCTACTTTGGGGTGATGCCAGGAGAAGTGTCCTTCCTCGAAACTCTGCATCTGTTGAAAACGTGCGGGGACATCATCTTCATGGGAGATACCCTCACCGGTGGTCAAGCCGCCCACATGATGGGCAGCCAGTTGGTCTCTGAGGGGCTGGCCGCCACCGTCAACGGGGTTGTTTCGCTCCAGTCTCCCGTGCGCCGGATCATTCAGAACGATCAAGGCGTCGTCGTGGAGTGCCACGCTTCCACCTGGCAGGGGAAAAGGGTGATCTGTGCACTGCCACCGGTGATGATCAATCGGTTGGAGTTTGAGCCACCGCTTCCCGCCTACCGGCGTGCGTTTCATCAACGCTGCCCCATCGGTCGCTACACCAAGGCCATCCTTGCTTACGAAACACCCTTCTGGCGTGAGCAAGGGCTGTCGGGAATCGCCACAAGCCTCGATAACGGTATGACTGGAATCTTTGACCTTGGCGATACCGAGTCGAAGCATGGTGCGATTTCGATCCTCTTTGGCGGTGAGCCATCGCTTCAACTCGAGGACGTGAGCGTTGTAGAACGCGACCAAATCATTCTCGATCAGGTGGCCTCTGCCCTCGGCGAGCCTGGACGCCACCCCGTCGAGGTGGTGGTTCAGCAGTGGGTCAACGAACCTTGGTCGCAAGGCGGGGCCTGCTCCTACATGACGACCGGGACCCTCACGACGATCGGCAATTGCCTCTGGCAACCCTGCGGCAGGATTTACTGGGCCGGCACCCATCAATCGCGCGTATGGCGTGGGTATATGGAAGGGGCCTGTGCCGCGGGTGAAGCTGCAGCGAATGCCGTGTTGGCCGCGTCGGAAGAGGACAGGATTCCCATCGCGTGACACGTCCAGGATGTCCTCCAGCATCGTTGACGAAGCCTCCCCAGGCTTAATGCTTCATCGCCGTTGATCGCTAAGTGTGTAGTGCTACCAGTCGAGTGCTGCGCACTTCAAAGTCTGACTGAAATCCAAGAGAACACGCAAATGACTACATTCATGAATCCTTCAAGCGTTCATTCGCCAATGGGATACAGCCACACGGCCGTGGTATCCGCTTGTACAGAACTGGTCTTCATATCTGGCCAGGTTGGCATCAAACCGGATGGATCAGTTCCTTCGACGCTCGAGGAGCAGTCTGTCCAGATGTTCAACAACATCAAATCCCTACTTCTTGCCCATGGATTGGATTCTTCGTCGATTGTCAAGATGACTCTGTTTGTTGTGGTCGGTCAAGACATCCGGGTTGTTAGCAGCGCTAGCGCCCACCTGCTTGGCGATCACAAGCCCACTTCAACTGCAGTGTTCATTTCTCAACTAGTTGATCCAAGTCTGCTTGTCGAATGCGAGGCCATCGCAGCCAAGCCTACAAGGTAGTAGCTCGCACAGCCAAGCGGTGTGGCCTAATCATTCGCTCAATCTGAACCATTGCAACATGCGGGTTAAGTCTCGCCACTTCATACTTTTCCTCTAGCCACTTGCCGCAATGGTTCTGGCATCTCAAGCGCTGGGTGCTCACTCATCAGCTACTGTCTGCTCTGGAATCATGCGGTCGCCGCATGTGTACTCTGGCCAGTCCTATGTGATTGCAAAGAGCTCACCGGTGGGGTGCTTAAGAATAGGCCTCGGCAAGTGATGGGGCCGAATGTCTCAACCGTTACGTACCTGGGCCCAGTGGCGATCGCATTGAAGCTGGTGGCAACTGACCCTTGGCCCTCGAACATCGCCTTAGTCATCTGAAAGATGTGGTTGGTCTGTGCCAACGTCTGGCCTGATGGGGCTCGCGGCGGATGGCGCAGGGTTAGGAGGCTGCTGAAAATCCCATCCAGCCGCGGGAGAATGACGCAACCGCACTGAGCGGATGCGCGGCAACCAGGAGAGGATCGGCCCTCTGTTCTCCTACGTCTCTACCGAGGACCGAATCCCCAAGGCTCATTCCCTGCGGCAGGTGCGGCAGTTGGCGGATCAAGCACTCGATCGGCTCAATACAACCTTCCGCCGGCTGTACTCCGAGGGTGGCAGGCCCTCAATACCTCCTGAGCAACTGCTGCTGGCCTTGTTGCTGCAGGCGATCTACGGCATCCGCTCCGAGCGGATGTTGATCAAGCAGCTCGATTACAACCTGCTGTTCCGCTGGTTTGTCGGCCTCAACCCTGACGATCCGGTGTGTCACCCCACTTCATTCACCAAGAATCCCGACCGCCTGCTCAATGAGGAGCTCATGGCTCGGTTCCTGGAGCTGCTGCTGCTGGCCTCGCCGGCGGTCAAGCCGCTGCTGAGTTCCGAGCACTTCTCGGTGGATGGCACCCTGCTGCGGGCCTGGGCCTCCCACAGCTCCCTGGAACGGATCGACGGGAGTGACGACGATCCACCACCGCCCAGTGGAGGCAATGGCTTTGGCTCGGCTCCCGCAAAATGGAAGAAAAGAGCAACGGGTGATTTCCGAGTGTTGCTGCTCTCCAACCAGACCCATCGCTCCAGCAGCGACGAGGAAGCCCGGCTATTCCGCAAGTCGAACAGCACTGGGGCCTACCTCAGCTATCTGGGCCACTGCCTCATGGACAACCGCCACGGCCTGGTGGTGACCAGTGAGGTGACCCCAGCGGACGGTTATGGGGAGCGGGCGGCAGCACTGCGGATGGCGCGGTCAATCCAGGGTGCACACCAGAAGACGCTGGGCGCCGATAAGGGCTACGACACCCGGGATTTCGTGGCCGGCATCCGCTTTGCAGGGATCACGCCCCATGTGGCCCAGAACATTCAGGCCCGCCGCCGCTCCGCCATCGACGGCCGCACCGTTCGGCATCAGGGCTACAGCAAGTCGATCAACGCCAGAAAGCGAATCGACCAGGTGTTTGGCTGGATCAAACAGGCCGCCGGCCTGCGGCAGCTCAAGGTCAGAGGTCGATCTCGGGTGGGGGCGGTGTTCCGGTTGCATGTGGTGGGCTACAACCTGATCCGCCTGGCCAACCTGCTCAGCTCGCGGGAGGCCATGGCATAAAACGAGCAGTGAGGGGCGCACGGGGTCGATTTAATGCTCCGCGAGAGGCACAGAGGCCAAAAGGAATGGCCCGATCAGCCGATCGAATGTCCCAGATGGCGCCGGCCATCGCCGGCGGAAGCGGGACCAGTGCGGTAGCACTCGGTTGGGCCGCTATTTCAGCAGCCTCCTAAACCTCACCCACAGCTACTCACAGCTTTTCCGCTAACACCCAGAGCCCACGTCGGGCACAAACAGACTAAGCAACGCCTGAGCGGATTCCAGCTGGTGCTGCTCCACGAACCTGTTCACCACCCTCTGAGGCTCATTCACCAGCGCAGTTCCGCACCCGGATAGGTCTCCACCAGGGTCGCCAGCCCGAATTCCAGGCCCTTCGACTTGTGAGCGGTACACAACGACATCACCCCTTCCGCCGGCTGTTCGACCGCCCACGACCGCACCGCTGCGATCTCACCGGGCAGCTCATCGGGCCGTTCATGCCGCTCCAGCATGGTCATCCAGGCCTTCAGATCCAATTAGTCCTGGCTGGCGCAGCACACCTGCAAGGCCTCGTTGTCCTGGAAGATCGCCAGGAATGGACCAACCGGCGAGCTCAACCACGCACGCACCCGGTTGTCATCCCCGCCAGATCGGCGGTTCTTGCCGCCAGCGCACCGTGTCCGAGAGCAACCGCAAACTCACATACCCAAAACCCACGCCCCCCGCAGACAGGCGATTCTCAGAACCCTTCCGCCGCAGGCGATCTCACCGATGGGGGCAGGGGGACTTGAACCCCCACAGCCTTGCGGCCTACGGATTTTAAGTCCGCTGCGTCTACCGGTTCCGCCATGCCCCCGCGTACTGATCCTAGATTTGCCGCACCCTGCTACCTGTTCCGTGCCTTTGCCCGGGTTTCTCAGCACCCTGCCGCTTGACACCCTGCTGGTGCTCGGTGCCTACCTGCTGCTTGGCGGGGCCTATCTGGTGGTGGTGCCGCTGGTGCTGTTCTTCTGGATGAACAAGCGCTGGATGGTGATGGGCAAGATCGAGCGCACGGCCGTCTATGGCCTGGTGTTCCTGTTCTTCCCGGGCATGATCGTGTTTTCGCCCTTCCTCAACTTCAGGCTTGCCGGCCAGAGCGAATGACGCGCGGCCAGGCATTGCTGCTGGGTCTTGGCGTGTTCGGCCTCGGTGGCCTCGGCTACTGGGGCTTCAAGGCGGCCGGCTTTGAGGGTTTTTCGGCCGGCATCGCCGCCGAGGCGGTCCTGATCCTGATCGTGCTCGGCTGGACGGGCAGCTACCTGCTGCGGGTGGTCACCGGCAAGATGACCTTCATGGAGCAGCGCCGCCAGTACCGCGCCGGCTACGACGCCATCACTGCCGAGCAGCTCCAGAAGGAGTTCGACGCACTCAGCCCTGCCGAGCAGGAGCGCCTGCTGCGTGAGATCGGCCAGCTCAAGGACGACGCCAGCCTTTGAGCCACCGCGGCTGAGGCATTGGGCCCAGGGCTTGCTGGGCCGTCCTGCCAGCGACCCCATAGGCTCACGGCCAGAGCGTGCAGGATCCGGCTCCGAATGAGCGCCACCCCGTCCAGCAATGTCGCCGCCGGCGGCACCACGGCCATCCAGGCACGGTTCAGCCAGCTGCAGGCGCAGGGCCGTTGCGCCTTGATGCCGTTCCTGATGGCTGGTGATCCGGATCTGGCCACCACCGCCGCCACCTTGCTCGCCCTGCAGGCAGCCGGCGCCGACCTGATCGAGCTGGGCATCCCCTACAGCGATCCGCTGGCCGATGGTCCGGTGATCCAGGCAGCCGCCAGCCGTGCCCTCGCCGCCGGCACCACGCCGGGCAAGGTGCTCGACATGCTCACCGGCCTGCGCGGTCAGCTCACCACCCCCCTGGTGCTGTTCACCTACAGCAACCCGCTGCTCAACCGCGGCATGGAAACCTTCTGCCGTGAGGCCGCCGCTGCCGGCGCCGCCGGCCTGGTGGTGCCCGATCTGCCGTTGGAGGAAGCGGAGCGGCTCTCGCCGATCGCCGCGGCGGAGGGGCTTGATCTGGTGCTGCTGGTGGCACCCACCACCCCATCCGAGCGCATGGGGCGCATCGCCGCCGCCAGCCGGGGCTTCACCTATCTGGTCAGCGTCACCGGGGTCACCGGTGTGCGTGCGGCGATGGAAATGCGCGTGGGCGGCCTGGTGCAGCAACTCAAGGCCATGGGCCCCACGCCGGTGGCCGTGGGCTTCGGCATCTCCGGGCCGGAGCAGGCCCGCCAGGTGCGCGATTGGGGCGCCGATGGCGCGATCGTGGGCAGCGCGCTGGTGAAGGTGATGGCAGCGGCAGCGTCCGCTGCGGAGTCGGTGCCGGCGGCGGCAGGTGCCTATCTGACCGGCCTGCGCCAGGCCCTCGACAGCTGAGCGCCCTGCCCATGCCCCCCCAGCCGCTCGATCTGCCCTTCTCCGAAGCCTGCGAGCGCAACAAGCAGCCGCTGCTGGAGGCTCTGCGCACATGGCTGCCCCAGCCCCCCCACCGGCTGGCACTGGTGCTGGAGGTGGGCTCGGGCACCGGCCAGCACGGCGTGCATTTCAGCCAGCACCTGCCCGTGCGCTGGCAACTCAGCGACCGGCCTGAGCACCTGCCGGGGCTGCGGCGGCGCCAGGCGCACGCCAGCGCCGACGGCGCGCCGGCCGTCGGCCAGCTGCTGCCGCCGCTGCAGCTGGATGTGACCCAGCCCGACTGGCCGGCCGGTCCGTTCGATGCGGTGTTCAGCGCCAACACCGCCCACATCATGCCGGCGGCGGCCGTGCCCGCTCTGTTCGCCGGCAGTGCCCGGGTGCTGGCTGCGGATGGGCTGTTTCTGCTTTACGGCCCCTTCCACGACGGCGGTGTGCACACCAGCGACAGCAATGCCGCCTTTGACGCCCACCTGCGCGCGATCGATCCCGCCATGGGGGTGCGCGACAGCCTGGAGCTGCTCGCCTGCGCCAGGGCGGTGGGTCTGCTGGCGGCCGCAGACCTGCGGCTTCCTGCCAATAACCGCCTGCTGGTGTTCCGCCGTTCTCCCGCCGGCGCCTGAGGCGCTGGCGTCCGGCTCAGGCCGGTCCGTCGAGCACGAAGCGGTAGCGCACGTCGCCGCTGCGCAGCCGGGCGATGGCGGTGTTGATCTCGTGCATGGGCAGGCTTTCCACCTGGGGTTGGATGCCGTGCCGCGCGCAGAACTCCATCATCTTCAGCAGGCTGGCGGGTGAGGAGGTGGGGCTGCCGGTGAACTGGCGCCGTCCGGCGATGAACGGGAGCACATTGAAGGGGATGGGCTCCAGCGTCACACCGAGCTGGTGCAGCCGGCCCTTCGGTGCCAGGGCGTTCACCACCGCGTCCCAATCCAGCGGTTGGTTGGTGGTGTTGATGATCAGGTCGTAGCGGTTCGGCGTGGTGGCCAGATCGCCCAGCAGCTGGATCTCATGGGCCCCGAAGCCGCGCGCCTCCTCCGCCTTGGCGGGGTTGGTGGTGATGGCGGTCACCTGGCAGCCCCAGGCGCGGGCGAACTGCAGCGCCATGTGGCCCAAACCGCCGATGCCGATCACGCCCACATGGGCGGTGGGGGAGACGGCCTCGTCGATCAGGGGCGCGAACACGGTGATGCCGCCGCAGAACAGGGGGCCCGCCAGGGCTGGATCGAGGCTGTCGGGGATGGGGATCAGCCAGTCCTGCTGGGCCTTCACATGGCTGGCGAAGCCGCCGCTGCGGCCCACCACGCTCGCCTCCAGGTCGGCGCAGAGGTTCTGATCCCCCCCGAGGCACAGGGCGCAGTGGCTGCAGCTTCCGGCGATCCAGCCCAGGCCGCGCAGCTGGCCGATCAGCGTTTCCGGCACCCCTTCGCCCACCGCCACCACCCGGCCCACCGCCTCATGGCCGGCCACCAGCGGATAGCTGCTGATCCCCCAGTGGTTGTCGAGCATCGACAGATCGCTGTGGCACAGGCCGCAGTGCAGCACCTCCAGCAGCGCTTCGCCGGGGCCTGGAGGCAACAGCTCGGCGCTGCTGCGCTGCAGCGGGGCTCCGGCAGCTTCTGCCTGCCAGGTGGTGATCTGCATGGAGCGTCCGTTGGCGTTGTTGACCCCAGCATGGCGATCTGCGCGGGACTGGGAGCGGCCGTGGCCGGATCGCCATCAGGTTCGCCTCTTGGCGTGCTGATCGCTGGCCGCCTGGATCGCTGGTGGATGGGCCGTGTGGGTCATCCGGGTTGCTTTTGGATCGCCAGCTGAGGCGCGATGGTCTGGTTGGCGCCTACCTCCGCGCGCTGAGGGCTGCGCCTTGTTTTCTGCTCCTAACGTGAGGGGATGCCTGCGATCACCCAGGGTTGCCATACGTCCGGCTCGGCGGCGGCGCTGCCGGGCGGGGTGCGCCAGGTGGCCTTGATCGGCATGCCCAACACCGGCAAATCCACCCTTTACAACAAGCTCACCGGCGGCCGCGCCCATGTGGCCAACTGGCCGGGCCTCACTGTGGATCTGCTGCGCGGTGAACTGCCCAGCGATGCCTTCGGCAACGACTACCAACTGGTGGATCTGCCCGGCATCCATGACCTCAAAGGCAGCAGCGAAGACGAGGCGATCGTGCGCCGCTATCTGGCCACAGCCCCGCCGGATCTGATCGTGCTGGTGATCAACACCAGCCGCGCCGCCACCCAGCTGCGCCTCGCCCTGGAGCTGCGCGCCACCGGCCTGCCGTTCATCGTGGCGCTCAACATGAGCGACGAAGCCGCGCGCTTCGGCGTGAAGGTGAACGCGGTCCGCCTCAGTGAAGACCTGCAGGTGCCGGTGGTGCCGATCAGCGCCCGCAGCGGTCGCGGGGTGCCGGATCTCCTCTATCAGATTCATCGCCTGGAGGCGACCACCTTCCCGCCCCCGGCCCGGCTCGAGCCCGATGCACTCGACGCGCGCCTGCAGGCGTTGTCAGCAGCCTGTGTGCAGGCACCGCATGGCCTGATCGACCGGCTCAGCCACCGCATCGACCGCTTCCTGCTGCATCCGGCGGTGGGGGTGCTGGCGTTCCTGGTCGTGATGCTGGCCATGTTCCAGGCGATCTACGCGATCGGCACGCCACTGCAGGAGCTGCTCGGCACTGCCGCCGATGCAGTGGAAACCCGGCTGCTGTTGCCGCTGCTGCAGTCGCTGAGGCTCTCGCCCTTCCTCGTGCACCTGGCCACCGATGGGCTCTGGCTCGGGCTCACCACGGTGGTGAGCTTCATGCCGATCATCTTCCTCTTCTATCTGATGATCTCCCTGATCGAAGACTCGGGCTATCTCGCCCGCTCCGCCTTCCTGATGGACGGCTTCATGCACTGGCTCGGCATGGATGGCCGCAGCTTCGTGCTGCAGATCATGGGCTTCGGCTGTAATGTGCCGGCGATCATGGGCACCCGGGTGATCCGCGACCGCCCCCGGCGGCTGCTGTCGATGCTGGTGATCCCGTTCTCGCTCTGCCAGGCGCGGCTGGCGGTGTTCGTGTTCATGGCTAGCGCCTTTTTTGTGCGCCCCTGGTGGGCGGCGGGGCTGGTGGTGTTCGGCTTCTACGTGATGAGCTTTGTGGCGGCGGTGCTCACGGCACTGCTGTTCAAGCACGTGTACCGCGGCCGCGAAGGGTTCGTGCTTGAGCTGCCCCCTTACCGCACCCCCAGCCTCGACACCATGCTGCAGCGCGCCTGGCAGCAGATGGTGAATTTCTTCTTCACCACCCGCCAGTTCATCGTGATCGGCGTGATCGCCGTGTGGCTGCTCAACAACCTGCCGCCGGGCGTGGATCCGCTCTCCGGCCTGTCACTGTCTGGAATGATCGGACGCATCTTCCAGCCGCTGCTCGGGCCGATCGGCATGAACCCCGCCCTCACGGTGTCGCTGATCTTCGGTTTCGTGGCCAAGGAAATCCTGCTGGGGGCGATGGCGGTGATCTATGCCACCAGCCAGGCGGGCCTGGGCGGAGCGTTGGTGCAGGCGATCACGCCGCTGCAGGCCGTCAGTTTCATGATGTTCACGCTGCTCTACACCCCGTGCCTGTCCACGGTGGCGGTGCAGTGGCAGGAATCGCGCAGCCGCGTGTTCGTGTTGGTGTCGCTGGCCTGGTCGTTCACGCTGGCCTGGGTGATGGCCCTGCTTACCTATCAGGGCGGCCTGCTGCTTGGTCTGGGCTGAGCGGATCAAGCAGCCAGCGGTCGGATCGCCATCTCCGCAGCATCACTGCGCCGCAGCATGAATTCCACCTGCCCGCAACGCACATGCAGCAGACCGCCGGGGAAGCCACGGCGCAGCACCTGCACTTCGGAGCCCGGCCGCAATCCCATCGCCCGCAGGCGGTCGTGGAGGGAGGGGAGCTGGGGCAGCGTGACCAGCACGACGACCTGACCGATCGGCGCGGTTGCCAGCGTCATGGTGGTGGACTGGAAGCGTTGTTCAACGTAGGAGGTGGGATGGCAGCACAACAGCCTGCCAACCGGCCGTCGCGGCGTGGTGACCGCCCCACCAAGATCTGCCCGGTGTGCGGCAGGCCGTTCCAATGGCGCCGCCGCTGGAGCGCCGTGTGGGAGGAGGTGCGGTATTGCTCCGAGCGTTGCCGGCGGCGGCGGGGCGGCACAGTGGAGCCTGCAACCCGCTGACCACGGCGATGGCGAAATTCGTGCTCTGGGGCACCTACTGCGAGGACGCCCTCACGCGGCGCACCCCCTTTCGGCAGGAACACCTTGACGGCCTGCACCGCCAACATGCGGAGGGTGTGCTGCTCACGCTCGGACCCACCGAAGGCAGCACCCATGTGTTCGGCCTCTATGAGGCGGACGCCCTGGAGCAGGTGGAAGCGCTGGTGCACGCCGATGTGTATGCCCGCGAGGGCATCTGGACCGAGGTGCAGGTGTACCCGTGGATCCAGGCGATCGGATGACGTTGCGACCGTGAAGCGCGGAGGGGTTGCGTTCGCCGCCTGAGCGCGCTGTTCCTTCAGCCCACGGGAGGGGCCGGTTTCCAGTCGCGCAGGGCCTGCTCCCACACCCAGGCCGCCACCAGCTGGTCGCCGCCGTCGCCGAGCACCTTGGCGTAGCCGCTCATCTGGCCCTGGCCGGTGGCGGCGATCCTGGCGATGGCGTCGGGGCCGTCGATGCCCTGGCGCTGCAGCGCGGCCAGCTTCAGGGTTTTGCCGCGCCGCAGGATGTTGCCGCCGTTGATGTGACACCCCACGCAGTGGTTCTCGAACAGCTGGGCGCCGCTGGCCTGCAGGGTGGGGGTGTCTCCCCAGGCCGGACGGGGCCACCAGGCCAGCAGGATCACGGCGAAAACCACCAGCCAGGCCACCAGCCGGAGCCGCCTGAGGGCGGCGGGGCCGGGGTCAGAGGGGTGGGCGCAGGGAAGTGGCATGGGTGGCGGCGCCAGGGACGGGTGGATCAGTCGTCGGCCTCGACATCTTCGCTGCCGGCGGGGATCAGCCGGATCTGCTTGCGGCCCAGCTTGATCTCGAATTCGTCGCCGGGTTTGAGATCCAGCATCGCGGTGTAGGCCTTGCCGATCAGCAGGTTCCCATTGCCTTGCACAGTGGCGATGTAGCTGAGCTTGCGGCCACCTTTGCCCATCTTGCTGGTGGCACCCAGATCCACACCCTTGGCCTCCAGCAGCGCCTCATAGAAGGCTGTGAAGTTGAGGCGGTCGGAGCCATCCTTCTTGGTGGAAACATAGCCACAGGCGCGAACGATTTCGGATTTCCCGACGTCGCCCATCTCCTTGACCTTGGCCAGCAAATCTGCTCCTTTGATCATGAGATCTTCTCCGTTGTACGTGCCTTGCGCTCTACAACTTACACGATGGATCGATCGCATGCGATCACCATCGCCTCACTCTGCGATTTCACGCTGGCCAGATCGTGCTTAAAGATCAGCGCCTCGAAACGCCTCGGGAGTACGCCCCGGTCCGTCAACAGTGGCCATGTGATGCCGATGGAGGCCCGCCACTTTGTGCTGAGGTGTCCATCGGCCGGCTGCGGATCCGGCACCAACCCACAGCTTCAGCATGGCAGCTTCGTCCTCTTCTCCTCGTCAACACTCAGGCATGGGTGAATAACTGGGAAGATAACGAAACCCATGGCTGCAGCGAATGTACACTTCGTTCCCCCTCGCTTTAAGGCACGGCGCTTTTGCCAGGCTGCAGCCGTGCTGATCCGTCGTCTCACTCCCGACGATCACACCGCCGTCATCGAGGTGTATCGCGATGCCGTGCACACCCAGGCCCCTGCGCTTTACAGCCCGCAACAAGTGGCGGCCTGGGCAGGTCTGCCGCTCAACCGCCCGGACTTCAGGCTCACTCTGGAGCGGGGATTCGGCTTGGTGAGTGAGGGTGAACCCTCCGGCACCGATCCCGTGCCGCCCATCGAGGCGTTCGCCGTGCTGGAGCCGCTGGATCGCGTTTCGCTGTTGTACTGCCGCGGCCGTTCCTGCCGCCAGGGCCGGGCCGGCGCCCTGCTGCAGGCCCTCGAAGCCCTGGCCCGCACCGCTGGGGTGGCCTCCCTGCGCACGGAGGCCAGCTTCATCTCCCGTCCGCTGTTTGAGCGCCAGGGCTGGCAGGTGATGGCGATGGAGGATCTGGAACTGGGAGGGGTGTCGTTCCGGCGCTCGCTGATGCACAAAACCCTCGATTCCGCCCCGCCGGGATGATGGACAGGTTCAGCGTCAGGGTCCATGGCCGAAAGCGATCTGCAGCAGTTCCGCGCCAAGGTGAGCCAATTGGTGGCCTTCGTGGCCCTCAGCGACGCCGACCCCGACGTGGAGCAGGCCCTGCGCGATTGCAGCAGCCATCACGAGGTGGTGGCACTGGCCCGCCGCCACGGCTTTGAGATCGGCCGCCGCTGGGGCGAACACCTGCCGCCTGCCGTTCCGGGTGCCGACAATCTGCTGGCCAGCACCTGTCCGCCTATGGGTGAAGAGCGGCTGGATCTGCTGCTCGACAGCCCCGATCTACGGCTGGAGCGGATCCATTCCTGCGCCTGGTCCACCCCTGCCGGGCAGTGGCAGAGCCAGGCGCTGGAGGAGTGGGTGCTGGTGCTGCGCGGTGGCGCCCGCCTGGCCTTCGCCGATGAACCCACCAGCCGGGAGCTGGTGGCTGGCGACACGCTGCGGATCGCCCCCGGACGGCTGCACCGGGTGGAGGCTACGGATCCTGCTCCGGGAACGCTCTGGCTGGCGTTGCACTGGCGTTCAGGGTTGTGATCTCCGCGCGGCGCACCAGCCAGTAACCCCCCGACAGCGACAGCACGGCCAGGCCGAGACCCACCAGCAGCATCGGCTTGTCTTCCGAACCCGGTGGCAGCACGATCACCTTTCGCGCCACGGCCGTGAGCGCCGTGATCAGCACCAGCTCGATCTGCACCACGTGATGGCGCAGGTAGGCGGTGACGTTCTGCAGCACCTCGAGGGCGATCAGCAGCGTGAGCAGATCGCCGAGCAGACGGATCAGGTCGTCGCCCAGCCAGCCTGTGTTGGGATCAATGAATTGCTGGATCACCGCACCGACGAACTGGACGGCGGCCGCCAGCAGCACGATGCAGAGAATCAACGAGAGCACCTTGGCAAGTTGGCGCTCGAATCGGTCAACGAGATGGAGGAAGGCCTCGTCTCCCGCTTTGCCACGGCTCCAGCGCATCAGTTACCGAAGGGGGTGAACTGGGGTTTGGCGCGCGTGTCGCCAGGAGGGTTCTCGATCTTGGTGTCACAGGTGACCGAGCCATCGGCCGCCGTGACGCAGTTGGTGGGCACGATGCGGGTGGCGGGACCCACGTTGCTGCCCGGACCCAGCAGGTAGCCCTCGCGCTGGGCGAAGGCCGGGACAGCGCCAAGGCTGCCGAAGCTGATCAGGGAGCCGCTGACGAGCAACATCAGCGATCGGCCCATGGCTGGGCCGGTTGGTGGACGACGGGGGGGCAGCATCGGAGGGAGGTGAATGCTCCCACTCTGCCTGCGGGGATCAGTTCTCGCCGTCCTGCAGGATTTCCTGCAGCAACAGATCCAGCTGTCCATCGAGCTGCTCATCCGGACGGCCCTCCAGTTGCTCACCCAGCCACTGCTCCTCAATGGCGCAGAGCTGGGCGGCGAGCCGGGCCAAGCCCTCCTCCTGCTCCAGCCGCTGCAGTTCTTCGAGCAGCACGGGCATGCGGATGGAACCGGCCCGCAACGCCCGGCGCAGATCCGACTGGGTGCGGCCATGGTGACGCATCCATTCCTTCAGGAAGGTCTGCAGATCCTCCAGTTGCGGGGAGGTGAAGGAGGCCATCAACGGGTGGGCGGGAACCAGCGATCCAGTTTGCGGCGTGCCCGTGACCGGATATCCGGGGTGAGGTGGCTACCGGTGAGCCCCAGCAGGGCGGTGAGCGCCACCAGATCATCGCTGAAGCCGGCCACTGGCACGAAGTCAGGGATGAGATCGAGGGGGAGCAGCAGGTAGGTGAGTGCCGCCAGCATCGTGAGGCGCACCTGCGGCGGGGTCTGGCCATCGAGCAGCAATTCCAGACATTCCAGTGCGGGCAGAGCGATCGCTCGGCCGGCGCGCCGCAGAAGCCGCTGCAGCAGCCCCTCATCCACCACGCTGCTTTCGAGCACCTGTGCATCCACGGTGCGGTCGGCATCGCCGGAACCATCGGCATTGAAGCCGGAAGATTCAAAACGAGCGTCGCCTGGGGTGGCTTCTCCTGGCGTCATCACTCACTCCCAAGCACCGAATCTGTTCATCATCGCGGCCACGCTTCCAGAGTTCCAGGGCGGACTTCTTGCTGGAGAGGACGGTGATCACGGCCTAGGCCACGCCCGCCAAGCCTGCTTGTGTGCCGGCCTTGCGCAGTTTGCGCAGGGCGCGTTGCACCACCTGGCGGCAGTATTCGCGGCTGCAGCCCAGTTGGCGTGCCACTTCGGCAAGGGTGCGCCACTCGTGCTGCGCGTCCAGCCCGAAGCGCAGGATCACCACCGTGCGCTCCCGTTCTGTCAGCTGGGCCACTTCGAGCAGGTTCCAGGCGATGGCGGCCCGCTCCTCCTGCTCGGCCCGCTCCATCGGTGGCACTTCATTGCTGGGCAGCACATCCACCAGCTCGGAGGGATCCGCCTTTGATTTCACAATGCCCTGCAGGCTCACGGTGACACTGCGCAGTTCGCAGCCCAGCAGCTCTTCCACATCGGCAACGGGAATGTCCATGCAGGCGGCCAGCTCGCGCGATGTGGGCGTCAGGCCATTGAGCTGCAGCAGCTGCGCCTTGGCGGCCCGCAGCCGTGTGAGTTTCTCGTTGACATTCACCGGAATCCGGATCATGCGGCTCTGGGTGGAGAGGGCCCGGTTCAGGCCCTGACGAATCCACCAATAGGCATAAGTGCTGAAGCGGTGGCCGCGGGTGGGGTCGTACTTCTCCACCGCCCGCGCCAGGCCGATCGTGCCCTCCTGGATCAGGTCGAGCAGGTCAAGGCCCTTGCCCTGGTAGCGCTTGGCCAGGTTCACCACCAGGCGCAGGTTGGCGACGATCATCTGCTCCTTGGCGCGCATTCCATAGCGGACCGTGCGTGTTTCGATGCTCGTGAGCGGGGTGGGTTCGCCGTTGCGTCGGCTTGCGCCGCAACGTTCTTCGATCTCCACCATGGCCTGAACCTTGCGGCCGAGCATGAGTTCCTGCGCAGGGCTGAGCAGTTGATGTCTGCCGATCTCGCCAAGAAAGGCACTGAGTGAGCTAGCCATATGTTCCTGATATCTGTTTCGACCCTACGGTGCTTTTGAAGATAAAAGAGGAGCTATAGAAAGACTTCCAGTTTCTCAGGTTCCAGTGGTAATTATGGGGCTGTTCCGTTCCGTTATCCCTGCCTGAATCTGCCCCTAAATGATGGTGAAACACAGCAAGGTGCGGCGGATCTGCTGCATATTGAGTTGTCGTTGCGTCCGCTTGCCCTGGCGTTGCGGGCGATCGGCGGCGTCAGGCCGCTACCGTCCCCGCAGATTTGAACCCATTGGCGATGCTCGCCTTCGCACCGCTCCTCTCTGCGCACCTGGCCCCGCTGCCCGCCTTCGTGTTTCCCACCGGCGTGCTGCCCAGTGCCGGTGTGGCCTATCTGCACTACATCAGCGTGATGCTGTGCTTCGGCGCGCTGGTGCTGGAGCGGCGCCTGATCCGGGCGAACCCCAGCAAGGAGGTGGCCACCACCCTGGTGATCACCGACATCGTGTACGGCATTGCGGCGCTCACCCTGCTGCTCAGCGGCATCCTGCGGGTGCTGCATTACGGCCAGGGGGCCGATTTCTACACCGAAAACCCGGTGTTCTGGTGGAAGGTGGGTCTTTACCTCGCGGTGGGTGGCCTTTCCCTGTACCCCACCATCACCTACATCCTCTGGGCCCTGCCGCTGCGCAAGGGGGAGTTGCCCGAGGTGAGTGAGGCCCTGGCAGGCCGTCTGCGTTGGATCCTCAATATCGAGCTGGTGGGCTTCGCGCTGATTCCACTGCTGGCCACCCTCATGGCCCGCGGCGTGGGCCTGGCGGCCTGAGCTGGGGCGTCCCGTGCGGCTTCGGCCCTGCCGGCTGCGGCGCTTCCTGGTCCAGGCGCTCGCTGCTTGCCTGGTCTGGCCAGCCGGCCAGGTCACCGCTCTTCCCCTCCCGGATTCGGGGTCGTGGCGGGCAGCCCGGGTGGATCTCCCTCCAGTTCAAGTGGGCGAGGTTTCAGGCCGGGGCCCGGCGCCTGCTGCCCTGGATCCCAGCACCGATTGCCCACCGGCGCTAGCCGCACGGCCATGGCGGACTGGCCCAGCCGCCACTGGCGGTACGGACACAGCCGCCGGCCTGCAGGCCGTTCCGCCCCCACCTGATCCAGCAGCTTCCTCCCTCTCCGCGCAGCCCCCAGTGGGCTACAGCCACCGGCTGACGCCCACGCCCGCCGGTTGGGCGCGCCTGCCGCGCTGGTGCGTCTGGGTGGAGCCTGCCGCTGCCCCTGGAGCCATTGCCCCCGCTGCGGCGGCGTCCCTGGAGAGTCGCTGGCAGCAGGCGGTGAACGCGGCGCTGGCCAGCTGGGCGGAGGAGCTGGTGATTGTGCGGGTAACGGATCCGGCGCAGGCGCAGGTGCTGGTGCGGCGTCAGCGGCCGCCGCTGCGGGAGCTGGGCGGGCGCCTGCGTGCCAGCCACGGGCGCGCCTCGCTGCAGGTGCTGGAGGTGCAGCGGGCCGGTCGCTGGCGGCTGGAGCCGCGGGTGGAGGTGCTGATCAGCCCGGGGCAGCGTCAGCTGGCCATTCAGGCCACCGCCCTGCACGAGCTGGGCCATGCCTTCGGCCTCTGGGGCCACAGCGACGATCCGGCCGATGCCCTGGCGGCGGTGCCCGGCCGCCAGCCAGTGCTGGCGCTCACGGCCCGGGATCGGGCCACCCTGCGCTGGCTGCAGGCCCAGCCCAGCCGTTTCGGCCAGCCGCTGCCTGCACCGGCTGCCGCGCCGGTCCCCGTTCAGCCGTGACGCCGGGGCGCCCCCCGGCGTTTGGCCAGCACCTCCAGCACCCGGCGCCATTCGACCCCGTGATGGGCCAGCGCCACCTGCAGGTGAAAGATCAGGTCGGCGGCCTCGCCGGCGATGCCGGCGGCATCGTCGTCCTTGCAGGCCATCACGAATTCAGCGCTTTCCTCGCCGATCTTCTTGAGGATGCGGTTATCGCCCCCCTCCAGCAGCTTGTTGGTGTAGCTGCCCGCTTCCGGCTGCTCGCGCCGCGCCACGATCACCCGTGCCAGCTCGGTGCAGGCATCGGCCGGCGGCGGCAGCGCCACAGCCGGCGCCGCCGCCTGCGCGTGCGGCTCGCCGTCGGCAAAGAAGCAGCTGCGCGCCCCGGTGTGGCACGCCACCCCGCCCTTCTGCTCGATCGTCAGCAGCAGCACGTCGGCGTCGCAGTCGTAGCGGAGGCCGCGCAGCGTCTGGAAGTGGCCGCTGGTGGCTCCCTTGTGCCACAGCTCCTGGCGGGAACGGCTCCAGTAGTGCACCTCGCCGCTGGCCAGGCTGCGCGTGATCGCTTCCCGGTTCATCCAGGCCACCATCAGCACCGCCCCATCCAGCCAGTCCTGGGCCACGGCCGGAATCAGGCCGGCGGCATCGAAACGCAGCTGATCGATCCAGGCCGGCTCCACGAGGGGCGCTTCGATCTGAGTGGCTGGCCCGCCACCGGCCGCTGTGGGCGGCGCAGCGGCAGCATGGCGTTCCTCCATGGTGGTGTCCGCGCTAGACCTCGCGGCGGGGCGAAAGGATCCCCCAAGACTGACACCCCCCGAGAGGCGGCGATCCACGCTCCCCTGCCATGACCGCGGCCCACACCTGCTCCAAACGGTTCAGCGGCTACCCCTGCTGCCATCGCCAGTGGCGCCATCCCGGCCACTGCCGTTTCGTGCACGGCTACAGCCGCAGCTTCACCGTGTGGTTCCGGGCCACCCAGCTGGATGCCAACGGTTTCGTGGTGGATTTCTCCTCCCTGCAGCCGCTTGAGGCGAGGCTGGCCGTTCAGTTCGATCACACCTTCCTGGTGAATGCCGACGACCCGCTGCTGCCCCAGTGGCAGGCGCTGCACAGCCAGGGCGCCCTCGACCTGCGTGTGATGGACAACGTGGGCATGGAAAGCAGCGCCGAGCTGGTGTGGGGGTGGGCGAACGAGCTGCTGCTGGCGCGCGATGGCGGCCGCGCCTGTTGCTGGAAGGTGGAGGCCCGGGAGAACGAAAAGAACGCCGCCTGCTATGAGGCCGTTCCCACCTGGTTTCAGCCGGTCCTGTGAGCCCCGAACGTCTGGCCACGGCCTGGGCCCTGTTTCAGGCCCTGCTGATCGAGGCGATGCCGTTTCTGTTGATCGGGGTCACCATCTCCACCCTGGCCCGCTGGCTCAGCCCGGGCGGGCAGTGGGTGCGGCGCCTGCCAGCCCATCCATTGCTGGGGCCGCTCACCGGTGCCGCGCTCGGCTTTGCCCTGCCTGCCTGTGAATGCGGCAATGTGCCGGTGGCGCGTCAGCTGCTGGCCACCGGGGCGCCGCTGGCCACGGCGCTCGGTTTCCTGTTCGCGGCACCGGTGCTCAACCCGATCGTGGTGGCCAGCACCTGGGCCGCCTTCCCCAACCAGCCCTGGCTGCTGGTGGCCCGGCCCGTGGGGGCGGTGCTGATCGCGCTCGTGCTCGCCACCCTGCTGGCCCGCCTGCCGGAGGCGGCGCTGCTGCAGCCGGCGCTGCTGGAGGAACGGCGGCTGGTGCTGCCGCTCAGCCAGGTCAGCCTGCTGGAGCGCCGCAGTGGGGTGATCGGTGCTGACCCGCTGGCGGCCCAGGCCCTGGCGGCTGCTCCACGCCGCACGCCCCGCGCTCCGCTGGCGGAAATCCTGGGCCATGGCAGCCGGGAGTTCATCGAGCTGGCGGCCCTGCTGGTGTTCGGCTGCGTGATCGCCGCCCTCGTGCAGACGCTGGTGCCGCGGCCCTGGCTGCTCGCGGTGGGTGGGGCCCCCACCCTCTCGATCCTGGCCCTGATGCTGCTGAGCCTGGTGGTGTCGGTGTGCTCCAGCGTGGATGCCTTCCTGGCCCTGGGCTTCGCGGCCCAGGTCACCCCGGGTGCCCTGCTGGCTTTCCTGTTGCTTGGGCCCGTGATCGATATCAAGCTGGTGGGGCTGTTCGGCGTGTTGCTGCGTCCGCGCGCCATCCTGCTCACGGCCGTCAGCGCCGTGCTGGTCGTGCTGCTGATCGGTCAGTGGGTGAACCTGTGGCTGCTGTGACACTCCCCCGACGTCTGCGCGGCGGCCGCTGGTTGCGGCCCCTCGGCCTGGGGCTGTGGGGGGCCGTGCTGCTCCAGAGCGGCATCAGCGGCCGGCTGGATCTGCTGCTGAGGGCCGTGTTCCATCCGTTGGTGTGGATCAGCGGCGTGGTGCTGGTGGTCGTGGCGCTGCTGGAGCTGGTGGGAGGGGGTGGCGCCGCCCCCACGCCGCGGCAACGCACCGTGCTGCTGGTGGGCGTGGTGGTGGCGATCGCGGTCCTGCTGGTGCCACCGCGGCCCTCGTTCGCCGATCTCGCCGCCAACCGCGACCGCGAACTGCTCGATGAGCCGGGCCTGAATTTCGTGGTGCCGCCGGGCCAGCGCAGCCTCACCGAGTGGGTGCGCCTGCTGCGCAGCCAGCCCGACCCGAAGCTGCATGCGGGCGATCCGGTGCGCATCAGCGGCTTCGTGCTGCCCGTGCCCGGGGACCGTCCCCAGCTGGCTCGCCTGCTGGTGCGCTGCTGCCTGGTGGATGCCACGCCGGTGGGGCTGCCGGTGCTGTGGCCCCCGGGCCGGCCGCTGCCAAAGGCCGATCAGTGGCTGGAGCTGCGCGGCGTGATGGACACCGAACGCTTTGACGGCCAGACCCGCAGCGTGATCCGCGCGGAGTCGGTGCGACCGATCCCCCGGCCGGTGCGGCCGCTCGAACCATGAGGGCCCTGCGCCTGGCCCTGCTGGCTGGTGTGCTGCTGGCCGTCGCCCAGCAGCAGGTGCTGCTGCATCGGCCGCCGCGGCTGCTGGCGCTGGAGCAGGCGGCGGCCAGCTCCGGCCCGGCGGCCCTGAACCTGCGCTTCAGCCGGCCGATGAATCCCGGCAGCGTGGCGGCCCGCACCCGCCTGGAGCCGCCGCTGCGCTTCGATCTGCAGGGCGGTGGCAACCCGTTGCTGCTGCTGCCGGGCCAGGGGCAGCGGCTGGTCACCCCGTTGCGGCTGCAGCTGCAGGGCGACGACCGGCGTGGCCTGCCGATGCGTCCGGCCCTTTGGCAATGGGATCCGCGCGCCCATCTGCTGGCGGTGGTGCCGGTGGGCAGCGGTGAGCAGGTGCAGGTGCGGCAGCACGATGGTGGTTGGACGGCACTGTCTCCGGTGTGGAGCTCGATTACCGAGATCGAGCCGCTGGGCGATGGCTCCGGCTTGGGGATCGTGAGCCGGGACGACCAGGGGCGTCACCAGGTGTGGCGCCTCAACCTGCAGGAGCGCAACCTGGCGTGGGTGGCCGCCATGGACGCACCGCTGCGGCCCGATCTGGGCCGGGTGCGGCAGACGGGCATCGATCGCTTCACGCGCGAGGCGCTGCAGTACGCCCAGCTGAGCAGCAACCGGCAGGGCGATCTGCTGGTGCAATCCACGCCGATGACCCAGGGGCCGGAAGATCTGGTGCAGTGGTTCCGCGGCGGCGGCAGGCGACGTCTCGAGATCGAGGCCAGTGGACCGGTGGCGCTGCTGCCCGGCGGCGGTGAGCTGATCGTGCCGGAGCGGGAGGGGCTGTCGCTGCGCACCCTGCCGCCGCGGGAACCACGCCGCCAGATCCTGCCCGGCAGCCGCGACCTCAGCAGCTTCTGCCCGGTGGCGGGGCGGGCGCTGCTGGTGCGGCACTGGCCCGATTTCCGGCGCTCGCTGGAGCTGGTGGAGCCGGGGCAGGCACCGCGGCCGCTCTGGATCGGCAGCGCCGGGCTGGTGGCCAGCGCCTGCTCCCGTGGCGGCGAACGGGTGTGGGCGCTGCTGATCGAGGGCATCGCTGAGCCGCGGCTGATCCTGCTGGCCCTCGATCGCAACGGCGCGGTGCTGCAACGCCGAGAGCTGAGCGGCTGGGAGCTGGAGCCGGGCACCGGCCTCCACTACGACCCCACCGGCGAACGGTTGCTGCTCACCCTGCGCCGCCTGGAGCTCGACACCCCTGCCGGCGGCCCGCCCCAGCGCCGTGAGGCCCAGCCCGCCCTGATCGATCCGTTCAGCCTCGAGCTCACCTTGATCGACAAGCCGGTGCGCCAGGCCCAGTGGCTGCCAGCCGGCTGAGGGGCGCCCGCTCCCGCTCAGGCCAGCCGTTGCCGTGGGGCCAGCGCCAGGGCCAGCAGGAAGCCCACCAGCTGCATCAGCACCACGCAGGGACCTGACGGCAGGTTCAGGCTGCCGGAGAGCAGCAGGCCGAGCACGGCGCAGATGGCGCCAAGGCCAGCGGCCAGCGCCACGTAGACATTGAACTGAACACTCACCAGCCGGGAGGCACAGGCGGGGATCACCACGAAGGCGCTGATCAGCAGCACCCCCACCGCCTTGATCGAGATCGCCACCACCACCGCCAGCAGCACGATGAAAAGGAGCCGGTGCAGCGGTACTGCCACCCCACGCGAGAGCGCCAGCGGCTCATCGAGCGTGAGCAGGATCTGGTCGCGGCGGGTGAGGCCCAGGTAGCCCACGGCAGTCAGCAGCAGGGCCACGATCAGCCCCAGGTCGAGCCAGGAGATGCCGAGAATGTCGCCGAAGAGCAGCTGATGGATGCCGCCCTTGTAGCTGCGCACGAAACTGAGCGCCACCACGGCGATCGCCAGCGACGAGGAATAAACGATGTTGAGCAGGGCATCGGTGGGCAGCTGGCTGCGTTCCACCAGGCGGCTCACCACCAGGGCGAACAGCACCGCGAAGGGGATCAGCACCAAGGTGGGGTTGAGGCCCAGCAGGATGCCGAGGGTGATGCCGAGCAGGGCCGAATGGCCGAGCGCATCACTGAAGAAGGAGAGCTGACGCAGCACCGCGAAACTGCCCAGCAGGCCGCCCAGGGCACCGGTGAGCAGGCCGCCGATCAGGGCACGCTGCATGAAGGGCAGGGCCAGCAGCTCGGCCAGGGCCACGCCGTCGTTCATCGGTGGTGATGGTGGTAGGGCACATACCCCCGGCCGTAGACCCGCTCCAGCTGGGCGGGGCTGAGGGCGTGATCGGGGGGGCCGGAGCAGCGCAGGCTGCGGTTCAGGCACAGCACGCCATCGCAGGTGCGCCGCACCATCTCAAGGTCGTGCGACACCTGCAGGATCGTCCAGCCCTCGCTGCGGCGCAGGTCGAACAGCAGGCCGTAGAACTGCTCCGCCGCCTGGCTGTCGAGGCCGGCCTGGGCCTCATCGAGCACCAGCAGGCGCCGGGGCCGCACCACGCAGAAGGCCAGCAGCACGCGCTTGGTCTGGCCGCCGGAGAGCTCGCTGATCAGCCGGTCGGCCAGGTCGCCGCAGCCGGTTTTGGCCAGCGCCTGGCGCACCGCCTGCCGCCGCCGCTCACCGCCGCGCCAGGGCAACTGCAGCCCGGGCGGATCCCAGCCGAGCCCCACGAAGTCGGCCACGCTGAGGGGGCAGCGGTAGCGGACGGTGAAGGACTGGGGCAGATAAGCCACCTGGGCCCGCACCGAAGCGGGCAGCTGGCCCTGGGGGCCCATCGGCCGACCCAGTAGCCGCACCTGGCCGCTCTGGCGCGGCAGGATGCCCAGCAGCGCCTGCACGAGGGTGCTCTTGCCGGCCCCGTTGGGGCCCACCAGCGCCGTGTCGGTTTCCGCCGCCAGGGTGAAGCTCACCCCCTCCACGGCTGTCGTGCCCTCGCGCCGCACCGTGAGGTCGCTGACTTCGAGAACCATTTCCGCCATGGGTTCAGCCTACCGGCCGTGCGGGGGGATCCATCGCCCGGGAGATCGCTGCAGGTGGAAGCGCCGCCAGGTGGTGGGCTGCTGCCACCAGTGCCGCTGGTCCGGGCCGGCTCACTTGCCGAAGGCCTTGACCAGATCCGACACATTGCGGCGCATCTGCACGGTGTAGTAGCCGGGGTTTTCGCCCTCGGCCGGACCGGTTTCGAGCGGATCGAACACGCTCACCCGCACACCGAGGTCGCCGGCGAGGGCGTTGAACGAGCGGCTGCCTTCCTGCGGCTCGGAGAGCAGGGCCTTGAGATCGGACTGCTTCACCTGCTCGGCCACCCGTTGCAGATCGGCCGGGGTGGGGTTCTGCTCGGGCGCCTCCACCACGAAGGCGGTCTTGAGCTTGTAGCGCTCGGCGAAGTAGGGGGCGAAGTCGTGGAAGGCCACGAAGGTCTTGCCGGCGAAGGGCTTGAGCTGGGCGGCGAGCTCGGCATTCAGTGCCTGCAGCTCGGCGGTGAAGCTGGCGGCGTTGGCGCTGAACTGCTCCTTGCAGGCGGGCTTGGCGGCGATCAGGCCATCCCGGATCGTTTCCACCTGCTGGACGGCCCGCAGCGGATCGAGCCAGATGTGGGGGTTGATCGGGCCGTGCGCGTGGCCGTGATCATGCCCCTGGTCGTGCTCTTTGGCCGCCTCCTGGCTTCCCGCCGCCTCGCCAGCGGGATCACTTCCATGGTCGTGGCCATGGTCATGCCCGTGCTCACCATCGCCTTTCTCCGCGGCCTTCTCGTCCGCATTGGCCAGGGTCGCAACGCCGCTGCTGGTGTCGATCACGCGCAGCGTGGGGTTGTCGGCGCTGGCGATCAGCTTGTCGAGGAACGACTCCAGACCCAGGCCGTTCTTCACCAGCACGTCGGCCTTCTGCAGTTTCACCAGATCCGATGGGGTGGCCTGGAAGTCGTGGGGTCCAACATTGGTGGGAACCAGTGCCTGAACCGTGGCGCAGTCGCCCGCCACCGCCTTGGTGAATCCGGTGATCGGCAGGAAGGTGGTGACCACCTGCAGGTCGGTGCCGTTGCTGGCCGCCGGATTCTGGGCGGTCTGGCCGCAGGCGACCAGCAGGGCCGCAGAAGCCAGTACCGCCGCACGGCGCAGAAGGAGACGCATGGCAGGCAGAGGAGAGCGGGGATCCCGGCACCGAAGCGGCGAGGGGTCGAATTGAGAATCGTACTCATTTAGGTATGGCCTGCGCCCGTGCCTCGGCCTCTGCATCGCCGCCGCGCAGGCGCCGCCCTCTCACGGCGCTCCATAGGATCGGCGTTGACCCGCTGTCGACCTGGCCATGGCTTCCGAGGCAGCCGTTCCTGTTTCGCAGAACGAGAGCCCGCTGAAGCAGAGCCCGCTCAACGCCAAACAGAGCCATCTGCTCGATCAGCTGCAGGCCGCCGGCCACGAGCTTTCCGGCCAGGACCTGCATGCCCGGCTGCGCGGCACGCCCCATGGCATGGGCCTGGCCACGGTGTACCGGCACCTGCGCCAGCTGCAGCAGCGCGGGCTGGTTCGTTGCCGCCATCTGCCCAGTGGCGAAGCCCTCTACGCCCCCACCGAACGGGACGAGCACCATCTCACCTGCGTCGATTGCGGCCGCACCCTGCCGCTGCGGGCCTGCCCCATGCACGACGTCCACCTGCAACCCCAGCAGCTGGACGGCTTCCGGCTGCTGTTCCACACCCTGGAGTTCTTCGGCATCTGCCCCAGCTGCCAGGCCCGCCACGACGCTCCCTGAGCGCCAAGCGGAAGGCCCGGCATGAAAGGCGGCTCTGCCACACCGTCACAGCGCCGCCTTGCCAAACCCAGGGTTCACAACTGCGCCAACCAGGCCAGCAGTTCTCGGCGAGCCTGCACGGACAGCTGTTCGTAGCGCAACCGCGACGTTTCTGCTTCCCCTCCATGCCACAGGATCGCTTCTTCAAGCGTGCGGGCCCGACCGTCGTGAAGGAAACCGGCTGAGGCGTTCACCCGCTGGGTCAGGCCTACGCCCCAGAGCGGCGCGGTGCGCCATTCGCTCCCTGCCGCCCCCTGCTCCGCGACCCCGTCATCAAGGCCGGGGCCCAGGTCGTGGAGCAGTAGATCGGTGTAGGGCCAGATCGTCTGGCCTTGCAGCGCCTGCGCCACCGCCTGCGGCGAGCGGCCGGTGATCAGCTGGGGCACATGGCAGCTGGCGCACTGGAGCGAGTCGAACAGCTCCTGGCCCCGCCTCACCGCTTGGCTGGAGGCCGGCAGGGCGGTGCGGGGCGCTCCCAGGGTCTGGCTGTAGAAGGTCACCAGGGTCAGCTCTTCGTCGCTGATATCAGCCGCTTGCCCAGCGGCAGCAAGGCCGGAACCGGGCACTGCCTCTGTGGTCAGGGCCTCTGTGGTCAGGCCCATGTCATTGAGAAAGGCGGCGGTGGTCTGCTCGCGCACGGAAGCTGCCAGGGCCTTCCAGCCGAACCGTCCCAGCCGCCGCTGACCGGAGTCAGCCACCAACCAGTGGGGACGGCCGGAAATGCCGTCGCCATCGTGGTCGTCGGCATCGGCGCGGCCCAGGATCACCGTCTCCGGCACTGCCTCCAGCAGACCCATGCCGATCAGCGGCGGCGCCACACGTAAGGAGCGGGCCACGCTGGCGGCCGCCAGATCAACGCCTTCCGGCCCTTTGAGGTGCACCAACGGCCGCCGCAGGCCCCCCTGCGCTTGCCATTCCACCTGTACAGCCGCATCGGGCCGCCAGCCCAACACCGCCCGGTCCCTCACCTGATGACCGAGGCCCGGCACGGGCCGGCCATCCGGAAGGGCCACCCGCACCAACGCTTCTCCCATCAGCGGTCGGCCGCGGCCGTTGCGCACATGGCAGGCGATGCAGGAGGCGGCATTGAACCGGGGGCCCAGGCCAGCACCGGGGGATCCGGCCAGAGGCACATGGGTGCGATCGAACAGCACATCGGAGATCAGATGGCGGTCGAGTTCGGCGGGGCTGAGGCCGGCGGCCGGTTGCTCAAAGGAAGCCGATGTGCGGTTGGCCACCGTCATCACTCCGGCGGCCCGCTGCGGATCAGTCGCCGCCACCTTGGGTTGCAGCCGGATGGCCAGCACCACCAGCAAGGCCAGCAGGCCCAGCATCATTGGCAGCACCAACCGCCACATCGGCGGCCTCTTGCAACAGTGGCGAGCCATCAGGACAGTAGGTGTGCCGACCGTTCCAGCAGTTTTGCGGTGCTGTGCAGCTGGGTGATCAGCTGCTGCATCGCCTGACGGGAGGAGGGATCAGCGAGGGCGTCGTTGAGCGGCTGGGGCAGGGCCTTGGCCATCGCCACCGCGGCGGCGCTCTGGGCGTCGATCTGGCTGGCCAGCTCCAGATCGCGGCCGCGGATCAGGCCAAGCAGCCCTGTAGCCAGTAGCACCCGCCGGGCTCCTTCCACGTTGGCCACCAGATCCGCTCGGGTGTTGCCGCTGGCGGCACTTTCCAGGGTGTGGGGATCGCGTGTGTTGAGTGGTTGGCCAAGCTTTTCATCGCCCCCCTCCTGGAGCAGGCCGATCACTCCCTGCAGCATCTCCTGCACCGCTGCGCCGGCTTCGCCAGGACTGCTGTTCCGTGCCCCGAAGCCCTGCGGCCCCGACCAGCTGGCCAGCAGTCCTTCCGCCTGGTTGTGAAGATCAGCGGCCGCCAGACCCAGGTAGACGAGTTCGTTGGCGCTCAGTTGCTCTGCACTGGGAGGGCTGCCGGTTCGCCCGCCGTAGATCACCCATTCGATGCCGTGGAACCCCTTGGCGGTTTCACTGAGCGTGGCGAAGGTTTCGGGGCTGAAGCGTCCGCTGCTCAGAGCAGTCGCGAGGTCCTTGCGGTTCACCGGCCAGTCGTCCATGGCCCCGTCGAAACCCTCCGTGGCGGCGGGGCCGAATGCCCAGCTCTCGCTGGTCTCCCAGGTCTGGCGGGCCGCCAGCCAGGCCTGGCGGGTCGACTGGAGATGGGCCTCGGTGGGTTTGTCCGTGAGGAGCCGGATGGCGTCCTGCAGAGCAGCTGTCTGCTTCACGAGCTGCGCATAGTTGGGCGTGACCACCGTCTCCACGAAGGACGTCACCACTGCCTGTTCTGTCGGAACCGCCTGATCCGTCGGCACAGCTGTGACGGAGTTGGTGCTGGGAATGCTGCAGGCACTCAGGGTGAGGCCCAGCCAAAGCGGCAGGCTCAGAGCGAGGCGGCGACACCGGAGCTGGATGTGCGTCATGGTCTGCGGCTGACAGCTGTCGGCACTGTCCCCCGGCTGCTGTGCAGCGCAGGGCCCATTGGCCACCCACCGGTGTGATGGTTGGCACCGGGTTCCGCATCCAGCACAAAGGGCCAGTGGCCGCAGGCCTGCCGGTCTTGGCACTGACGCCAGCGGAGCCTGTCACCAAAGACACCCGGCTCTGTGCCCGGGGGATGCCATCCGCTCCTCAGCCCGCACAATCTGTCTCCATTGGCCCTGATGCCCCATGCCCGGATCCCGCCTCAGCCTTTCATTCATCGCCGGGGTGCTAATCGCCGCGACCACGGGTTGTGGATTCATCCCTGGCTTTCTGGTGCCTCAGAACCCGGGCCGCGACGACGCCAGCGAAGAGCGAGACAGCCGCGATGACAGCGACGACGACCGTGATGGGGGCGAGAAACGCAAAGGAAACGATGACGACGATGGCGATGACTGAGACAGCAGTCGCTGATTCGCACAGTGGTTGCGGGGACGGAATCAGCAGCGGATACCCCAAGGCTGGACTGGTCGGCAGGGCAACCGGCCACGATCAGTCCTAAGAGCTTTGATAACGATTATCTTTTTCGCTTCATTCACCTTGCCCCCAGCCCTCCATGACCCAGCCTCTGCTTCGCCTGATCGTTCCTGGCGCCCTCGGTCTGCTGGCGCCGCTGGCCCCCGTTGGCGCCAGCGCGGCGGAGCTCAACCTGGAGGGCATCCAGCGCTATGCCGCGGGCCAGGCCGCCGATGGCCTCAGCGCCGACCAGGTCACCAGCATCAACCAGTTCTCAGATGTTCAGCCCACCGAGTGGGCCTACCAGGCGCTCTCGAACCTGATCGAGCGCTACGGCTGCGTCGCCGGCTATCCCGACGGCACCTTCCGCGGCAAGCAGGCCCTCAGCCGCTGGGAAGCCGCCGCCCTGCTCAACGCCTGCCTCGATCGCATCACCGAGGTGACCGACGAGCTGCGCCGCCTGCTCAAGGAATTCGAAGCTGAACTGGCCGTGCTCAAGGGCCGGGTGGATGGCCTCGACGCCAAGGTCGGCGAGCTGGAAGCCAGCCAGTTCTCCACCACCACCAAGCTGAGCGGCCAGGCCACCTTCGTGCTCGGGGCGAATGCCTTCGGCGGCAGTGCTCCAACAGGGGCGGTCCGCCAGGAGGTGGGCGCCACCACCTTCAGCTACGACCTCCAGCTCAGCTTCGACACCAGCTTCAGCGGCAAGGATCTGCTGCGCACGATCCTGCGGGCCGGCAATTTCGCCGACAGCGCCTTCGGCGGCGCCGGCCCCACCGGCGGCCTCTCCACCCTGGAAGTGGCGTTCCAGGAGGATTGCGGCGACAACGCCGACTGCGGCGATGTGGTGGCGATCGACAAGCTCTTCTATCAATTCCCGCTAGGCAGCGGCTTCACCGCCACCCTCGGTGGCCGCGTCGGTCAGGAAGACATGCTCGCCCTGTGGCCGAGCGTCTACCCCAGCGACACGATCCTGAACGTGCTCACCCTCAACGGTGCACCGGCGGCTTACAACAAGAACCTTGGCCCCGGCGCCGGCCTCTGGTGGCAGAACGGTGGCTTCAGTGTGAGCGCCAACTACGTGGCCGCCAACGGCAGCGCCGGCAATCCGAGCGAGGGCGGAATCGGCACCAGCGCCAGCGCCGGTACCGGCACCGTGCAGATCGGTTATGCGCAGGAGCAATGGGCCGTGGCTGCGATCTACAGCTACATCCAGTCAGGGGTGGGGGTGCCCGGCACCACGCCCATCACCGCCCTCGCCTTCGAGAACCCCAGCAGCAGCACCAATGCCATCGGCCTCAGCGGCTACTGGCAACCCTCCGGCTCCGGCTGGCTGCCCTCGATCAGTGCCGGCTGGGGCATCAACTCCACGTCGTACGACGGCCAGGAGGTGGATGGCGATGTGCGCACCAGTCAGTCGTGGATGGTGGGGCTGGAGTGGAGCGATGTGTTCGTGAAAGGGAACGCCCTCGGCATGGCCGTGGGCCAGCCGGTCTTCGCCACGGCCCTCGAAGGCAGCGACTCCCCCAACGACGGCAATGTCGTGTGGGAGTGGTGGTACAAGTTCCAGGTGAGCGACAACATTTCCGTGACGCCCGCCCTCTTCTATCTCAGCCGGCCCCTGGGCCAGGACACTCCCTCCGGCGAGACCTTCAACCAATTGGGTGGCCTGGTGAAAACCACCTTCCGGTTCTGATCCGGGGGTTTGGAGGCTGTGAGCTGACTCTGTGTTCAGGATGGCCGTTCTGGTCTGATGCACTGGCTAGCGACGCGCGCCATGGAGTGGCTGCAGCGGCCCCATCTCACCGCGGCAGCTGGCACTCCAGTTCCCGCAGCCGCGCTTCCAGTGCCTCGATGCGTTCGAGGTAGGTGAGGGCCAGGGCCATGCCGGGCACGTTGAGGCCGAAGTCGTCGCGCAGGCGGGCGGCGCGGCGGGCCAGCGTGAGGGTGCGGGCATGGAAGCACCAGGAGGTGCCCGTGCCGGTGAGCTGGAACACGCCGAACTGGACCAGTTCACTCACCTCTTCATGGGCCAGGCCGGAGGCCGCCAGCAACTCCTCGAGCGCCACCGGGCTGTCGTCGTCGGCGGGAATCAGCGGATCGTCAGCCATGGGTGGCGGCTCCTTCGAACGATGGACGGGGGTTGAACGCGGAGGCTTCGGCCAGCTCGCGGTAGAGCTCCCGTTCGCGATCACCGATCTGCTCCGGCATCACGATCTGGATCACACCGTAAAGATCGCCGGCGCCCTCCTTGCGCCGTGGCAGACCCTTGCCCGCCAGCCGCAGCTTCTGGCCGTTGCGCATGCCCGGCCGCACGGTCACCCGCGCTGTGCCAGCGAGCGTGGGCAGCTCGATCTCAGCGCCCAGTGCTGCCTCCCAGGGGGCGATCGGCAGCTCCAGGTAGAGGTCGTGGCCCACGGGGCGAAACCGGGGGTGTGGCTTGAGCCGGATCTCCAGGAACAGATCACCGGCCGGGCCGCTGCCGAGGCCGGGGCCCCCACGGCCCGGCACCCGCAGGCGCTCGCCATCGGCCACACCGCGCGGCACCCGGATCGTGCCGGAGCGGGGTTCCCGCGCCATGCCGCCGTCGGCGCGGCGGCTGGGAACGCTGAGCGTGAACGCCACTTCGGTGCCCTGGGCCGCCTGCTCCAGCGTCAGTTCCGTGGTCACCTCCAGGTCCTGGCCTCGGACCGGGAAGCCGCCAGCCTGTTGGCCGAAACCGCCGGAGCTACCGAAACCGCCACCAAACCCACCGGCGCCGCCAGAAACGCCAAAGCCCATCTGCTCGAACAGATCGGCCAGATCCACGTCCTGACCGGCCGGCTGGCCGCCCTCCCGCCGGAAGCGGCTCTCCCAGTCGGGCGGTGGGCTGAAGTCCTCCCCGCTGCCATGGCGGCCCAGGTCGTCGTAGGCCTGGCGCTTCTCGGGATCGGAAAGGGTCTGGTAGGCCTCGCTGATCTCCTTGAAGCGCTCCTCGGCACCGGGCTCCTTGGCCACGTCCGGGTGGGTGCGGCGGGCCAGCCGCCGGTAGGCCTTCTTGATCGCGTCGCCATCGGCGTCGCGCTCCAGCTCCAGGGCGGCGTAGTAGTCCTTGAACTTCATCGTCGCCGGGCCTCCGAACAGAGCTGCGCCTGGAGGGTGGCCGCCTGTGGGGGCGGCCCGCACGGGGCTCCTCCCAACCCTGCCACGCCCAGCCGTGATCGCGCCGCGTCAGGCGTAGGAACGGCAGCTTCCTGGCCGCGCCCTGGCCGCTTGCCAGCCTGCAACCGGCCGCATCAGCGAGCCAGCTCGCAGAGGCCAGGCGCCAGACTGGTGGGATCAGCTCCGCCCTGGCCGCCATCGCCATGACCAGCACCGCCAGTGATCTCCACGCCACCGATGTCCGCGCCGACGGCCCTGCGACGGTGCCCATCCCCGCCATGGCGGAGGCCGGCATCACCAGCCTGCCGGTGACGATCCTCACCGGCTTTCTCGGCGCCGGCAAAACCACCCTGCTGAATCACATCCTCAGCAACCAGGACGGCATCAAGACCGCCGTCCTGGTGAATGAGTTCGGTGAGATCGGCATCGACAACGACCTGATCATCGCCACCGGCGACGACATGGTGGAGCTGAGCAACGGTTGCATCTGCTGCTCGATCAACGGCGAACTGCTGGAGGCGGTGGAGCGCATCCTCGATCGCCCCGATCCGGTCGACTACCTGGTGGTGGAAACCACCGGCCTCGCCGATCCGCTGCCGGTGGCGATGACCTTTCTCGGCAGCGAGCTGCGCGACACCACCCGGCTCGATTCGATCATCACCTTGATCGATGCGGAGAACTTTGACGACTCCACCATGGCGAGCGAGGTGGGGCGCGCCCAGGTGATCTATGGCGACATCCTGCTGCTCAACAAGACCGATCTGGTGGCGGAGGAGCGGCTGGTGGAGGTGGAATCACGCCTGCGCGAGCTGAAGAAGGACGCGCGCATCCTGCGCTCGGTCAGCGGGCAGGTGCCGCTGCCGTTGCTGCTGAGCGTGGGGCTGTTCGAGTCCGATCGGGTGGTGGCGGACCAGGCCGGCGAGGCCAAGGCGCACAGCCACGACCACGGCCATGACCACGATCACGATCACGGCCACAGCCATGCCCACAGCGCCGGCGCGGCCGAGGGTGCCGCCGCAACCCACGCCACTGCCGCTGACCACACCGCTGACCACAGCGCCTGCGACCACGACCATGGCCAGTGCGTCCACGTCCACGACCACAGCAGCCATGGCCATGACCACAGCCACGATCACGCCCATGGCGACGGCGTCCATGCCGCCGACCATCTGGCGATCGAAGGCTTCACCTCGCTCTCCTTCGCTGCCGAGGGGCCTTTCTCGTTGCGCAAGTTCCAGAACTTCCTCGACAACCAGATGCCGGCCGGGGTGTTCCGGGCCAAGGGAATCCTCTGGTTCAGCGAAAGCGAGCGGCGCCATGTGTTCCACCTGGCGGGCAAGCGCTTCTCGATCGACGACACCGACTGGAAAGGACCGCGCAAGAACCAGCTGGTGCTGATCGGCAAGGAGCTCGATCACGACAAGCTGCGCCGTCAGCTGCGGGCCTGCGTCGCCAGCGGTGCGGCCGGCAAGGGCTTTTCCTGACGCTCTTCGCCAGACAGCCCTTCAACCTGAGGCCCCGCATCCAAAGGTTGCCGTTGAACTCCCGGGCGGCGGGGCTGGCTTCATACTGACCCCGCAGTGGTTTGCCGGTGCGCACCCCGGTGAGGCAACGAGGAAAGTCCGGTGCCAGCATCACCCTTGTCCGAAGGCGTGGTGGTCACTCCGGCGCTGTCCCGCAGCTGTGATGGGCCCCATCAACAGGTTGGCCCTCAGCCAGAACGCTCGCCCCTGCTCCTCCCCCTTCAATCCCCGGCGCGGACCGGAGTTCACCATGCCCTTCGCTTCCCTCAAGTCCTCGTCAGGCCGAGATCTGGTGCTGGCCGGCTGCGCCGGTCTTGGCCTCAGCCTGCTGGGCACCCTGCCCGCCTCCGCCCACGGCCTGGCAGGAGCCGGCCTGGCGGGTGGCTTCAGCCATCCCCTCACCGGCCTCGACCACCTCTTCCTGCTGGTGGGCGTGGGTGCGGCCTCGTCGTTCGTGAGTGCCCAGCTCCTGCTGTTCGCCCTGGCCGGTGCCGTGATCGGGGCGTTCTTCGGTGTCAGCGGCGGCGGCCTGCCCGTGGCTGAGCTGCTGGCGGCACTGGCGGTTTCGGGTCTGGGTGTGCTGATCCTGATGAGCCGCCGCTCTGGCCAACCTCCTTCCATTCCTGCGGCCGGCACCGTGGTGACGGTGGCGGTGGCGATCCACGCGATGCTGCACGGCCATGAAGCCAGCGGTGCCAGCAGCTGGTGGGCGGGAGCCCTGCTGGCCTCCGGCCTCACCGTGGGGGTCACGTTCCTGTTGCTGCGCCGGCTCGGCACCGCCTGGACCGTGCGTCTTGCCGTTCTGCTCACCGTGGTGGGTGCGCTGCTGGCCCTGGGGCCGATCGGTCTGCTCGCCGGCGCCGGCGCCGCCTGAGCTGAGCACCAATCGCAGTCATCGACACAGTCAGCCCTCAGGTTCTGGCTAACGTTGCTGGATACCGGTTGGGTGCCATGGTCGAACTTCTGCTTTTCACCGGCGTCATCGCCCTGTTCGGCCTGGCCTTCTGGCTCACCACCGACTCTGACGACGACAATTCCGGCGGCGGTCTGATGCAGCCGGCTCTCGTTCCAGTCCGGGTCCGCCCCAGCCGCTGAACGCTTCCCTCTATCTAGCCCTCAGCGATCATCAGCCCTGCTGATGGTCGCTTTTTCTTTGGGTTGCCTTGCCTGCGGGGAATCTGTCTGGCGTGCCATTCCACAGGGCAGAGCCCGCTTCTCATGCCCCAGCCACGACAGACAAGCGGCCTGAGCGGTTCTCGTTCCTGGGTGTTTCCCCCATCCACTGATCCAACGGTCTTTCTTCGGGTCACATTTGTTACTTCCGGTCGCACCCTTTCGACGTGGGTAGCTAAACCCTGATTCCTACGCTCCAGATGTTGCATTCGCGCCATCGGGCGCTCCATCTCCTGGATGAAACGGATCTCTTCCGCCACCGTGAGGCTGGCTGCTGCCGGTCTCACGGTTGTTTCGATCGCCACCGCCGTTGGTGCCGGCCTGGCGCAACAGGCGCCCAACCGCAAACCCGTTGAAATCGGGGTGTACTCGGGCCGCCACTACAACACGGACAAAGAGCTCTACCGCCAGTTCACCGCCCGCACAGGCATCAAGGTGAACGTGCTGGAAGCCAAGGACGACGCCATCATCGAGCGCCTCAAGAGTGAAGGTCGCAACAGCCCGGCCGATGTGCTCGTGCTGGTGGATGCCGCCCGCCTCGACACCGCCACCGACCAGGGCCTGTTCCAGCCCAGCCGCTCCGCAGCCCTGCAGCGCGATGTGCCCGCCAACCTGCGCGACTCCCAGGGGCGCTGGTACGGCCTCACCCGCCGGGTGCGCGCGGTGGTGGTCAACCCGAAGCTGGTGAATCCCGCCACGATTCGCACCTACGCCGATCTGGCCAAGCCTGCCCTCAAGGGCAAGCTCTGCCTGCGCGACCGCAAGAGCCCCTACAACCAGTCGCTGGTGGCCAGCCAGATGATCCTGCGCGGCGACGCGACCGCACGCAACTGGGTGCGCGGCATGGTGGCCAACGTGAAGCAGCCGTTTTTCACCTCGGACACCCCCCTGGCCCGTGCCGTCGCCCGGGGTGAGTGCGCGGTTGGCGTCGTCAACTCGTACTACGTGGCCCGCATGCTTTCGGGCGAAGGTGGCGCCGAGGACAAGCGCCTGGCTGAGCAGCTCCGGGTGGTCTACGTGAATCCCTCCCACGTCAACATCAGTGGTGCCGGCGTCACGCGCCATGCCAAGAATCCCCAGGCTGCGCTCAGGCTGATCGAGTTTCTGGCCTCCCCCACCGGTGGCCGCGGCTACGCCGAAGCCAACAACGAGTACCCGCTCAAGGGCGTGGGTGACAATCCCATCCTCAAGCGCTTCGGTACCTTCAGGGCGGATGGCGTCTCGGTCGAGCAGATCGGAGCACGGAGCAGGGCCGCTACCCGGATGATGGAAACCAACGGCTGGAAGTAGGACACCGAATGGCGGCACTGGCAACAGCCGAACGCGCACCAGCTGTCAAGGGCGCACCGCCGATGCGGCGCGCCTCCCTCACGGCAGCGGTTGTGCTGGTCTCAGCCCTGGCCCTGTTGCCGGTGCTGGTGCTGGTGGGCTATGCCCTGCTGGCCCCCGGCTCCAGCACCCTCCAGCTGGGTGCCGAGGGCGTTGAGCAGGTGGTCAACACTGTGGGGCTTGTGATCGGTGTCGGCATGATCGGCGCCCTGGTGGGCACGGCCAACGGCTGGCTCACGGCCTGTTGCCTCTTCCCCGGCCGGCGCTGGCTGCGCCTGGCGCAGGTGCTTCCTCTGGCGGCCCCTGCGTTTGTGCTGGCTGCCGTGCTCGTCGATCTCGGCAGCCGCTGGGGCTTCCGCTTTCACGGCATCGGCTGGGCGGTGCTGCTGCTCAGCCTCACCACTTACACCTATGTGTTCCTGCTCTCCACCGAGAGCTTCTCGATGAGCGGCCACCGCCAGCTGGAGGCCTGCCGCAGCCTGGGAGTTGGTCCGTGGGGCAGCTTTCGGCGGGTGGCGCTGCCACTGGCCCTGCCCTCGATCGGTGCCGGCGTTGCCCTCAGCGGCATGGAGGTGGTGAATGAACTGGGCGCGGTCGAACTGCTCGGCGTGCCCACCCTGTCGCGCGGGATCCTGCAGCGCTGGCAGGGTGAAGGGGATCTGCAGGGAGCCGTGGGGCTGGCCCTGATCGCCCTGGTGATGGTGAGTCTGCTGGTGGGAGCCGAACGCTGGCTACGCCAGCGCAGCCGCCGCTGGAACATGGGCCATGACGGCACCAGCTCCCTGCAGTGGCACCTGAGCGGTTGGCGGTCCTGTGCGGCCCAGCTGCTCACCCTGGTCCCGCCGCTGATCAGCCTGGCGATTCCGCTCACCTGGCTGGTGATGAGCCGCGACCACCTGCAGAGCGATTCACCCGAGGAGCTGGTGGCGCTCACATTGCGCAGCCTTGGCCTGGCCCTTGCCGCTGCCCTGGTGACGGTGGTGGCGGCGGTGGTGCTGGCGATCGCCCGCCGCTGGATCCCCCAGTCCTTCCTGCGTCAGCTCACCTTCACGGCCGGCATGGGCTACGCGATCCCCGGCACGGTGCTGGCCCTGGCCCTGATGCTGATCGGCGGCCCGCTCGGCCTCAGCCCGCTGCTTCTGTTGCTCTGGGGCTACAGCGATCGTTTTCTGGCCGTCTCCAAGGGCGGCCTTGATGCCGCTCTGGAGCGGATTCCGCCCAGCGTGGATGAGGCGGCCACCGGCCTTGGCTGCAGCTGGACCCAGGTGCTGCGGCGTGTGCATCTGCCCCTGCTGAAAGGCCCGCTGCTGGTCGGTGCGCTGCTGGTTTTCGTCGATACGGTCAAGGAGCTGCCGCTCACCTTCTCCCTGCGCCCCTTCGATTTCGACACCCTGGCGGTGCGCGTTTATCAGTACGCCGGTGATGAACGGGTGTCGTCCGCGCTGGTGCCGGCGCTGCTGATCGTGGCTCTGGGCCTGGTGGCGGCGGTGGCGCTCATGCCCAGCCTCGAACGGCTCGGTTCCGGTCAGGACCGGAGCTGAAACGCGACGCCAGAGCTGGGCTCGCGCTGGGGGCCCTGGTTCAGGGACGCGCCGGACAGCGGGGGGCGATCCGGGCGATCCGGTTCGCCTGCAGCACGTTGAAGTTGTCGTCGCTGGCCAGCAGCAGCGTGGGGCGTCCATCGGCCAGGGCCGGGCCCACGGCGAGGGCCTCCCAGTTGTCGGGGCTGAGCCCGGCCGCCAGCAGATCCCACTGCCGCACCGGTGCGAGTGGTGGGGCGTGCTCACCTGCGGGCCGGCTTGCCGGCAGGTGGAACTCCACCAGCCGCGCCCACCAGCGGTTCGGCGCGGCATAGCCCCGCACCAGCCCCAGCAGCAGCCCGGAGCTCGGCGGCGCCAGCAGCTCGGTGAGGCCCCACTGGGGACCCTCCAGCGCCACCGCCAGACGCCCAGTCGGCAGAAAGGCAGGCTGCGGGGCTGCGGTCTCAGGGGTGGTTGAGGAGGCGTTGCCGGCCAGGCTCCTGGCCAGCGGGCCGAAACGCAGCAGGCGCAGCGAACCCTCCGGGTCCTGCAGCAGGGGCCGCTCGGCCGCCAGCAGTAGAGAAGGGGGCAGGCCTGAACCGCCCGGCGCCGCTGGCGATACCGGCAGCAAGGTCAGCGCTTCTGGCCCTTGGTTCGAGCCCAGGCCCCGCCCCGGCGCCGCCTGCCAGTCCGCCGGCAGGTCAAACGCCTCCTGCAGGTGCCCCGTGGCCCGCTGAAAGCGCAGCAACCGCGGCGGCTGCTCCAGCGTGCGGCGCCCCTCGCTCACGATCCAGAACGATCCGCCCTTGATCACCAGCCCTTCACCGTCGAGGGGGTGGGCAAACGGCTGGCCGTTGGCATCGGTGAGCCTCAGCCGCCGGCCGACCACCGGCGGTATGCCCCCGTTCTCCCCGAGACGCGCGACGCCATGCAGCGGCACCAGGAAGGGTGCGGGGGCGTCGCTGAGCAGCCACAGGCTGCGGCCCTCCGGGTCCATGGCAGTGGCTGAGAAGCCACCGAGCGGTAGGCCGTCGGTGCCCTCCCGGGGCAGCTGCACCTCGTCCAGCAGCTGCCAGCTCACCTCTCCCGGACAGGGCAGCACCCAGGCTGGCTCCGCGGGAGGCTGCAGCGGCACGGTCAGGGGTGCTACGGGAATCACAGCGATCAGAGACGGCTCCAAGGCCCACGATGGCGCTGCTCCAGCTGCAGTGGTGCCTCACGCAGGCCTGGTCGTCCGCAACTGGCTCCGTGGTCAATCTGCGGAAGAGGAATGACAGTGCAGATCAGGACTTGTGGCCCAACGAAGACGTGCCCTAGATGCGTCGACGATGGATCAGGCAAGGATCCTGTGACAACGACTGTTGATCGCCCTTGATGCGCGGCATGCCGCCGGAGCGCACGGGTTGGGGGGACCTTGAATCCTGAACGCACCGCGCTTGATGAACATCCTGCAGAGGCAGTCAAGCCACAGGCCTTGGATCAAGGACTGATTGCACAGTTGATCCAGGCTGTGTGCTGATCCAGGATCAGCCTGAGCATGATCAGTCAAGTCCGGATCAGTCTTCTCAAGATCGACGAGTCATGATCCCCTTCGTCATGATCAACCTTCTCGGGAGGACATGGAGAATGATGAGCCAGGACGTCGTTGGTTAATTTGCTACGCCCGTGCGTCGCATTTTCAAGGCAAGGCACAGCACACCCCATGAAGATGATCTCATCGCACTGCCATGGCGTGATCGTGATGGACGAGTCACAGATGCACTCAAGCGAAGAGAACGAGATCCTCAATCGCATCCTGCAGCTCACCAGCCTCAGGGATTGGTGCATGGAACGCCTTTCACTGCTGTCGTTGCGATCCGATCTGGAAGATGCCCGCTGCCTGACCAGTGAGCATCTTGAGATGCTGGTGGAAACCAATGCCTGGAACATCCTCTGGCTTCCCTCCTGTTGGAGAGCCCGTAATGACGAAGGCTGACGCAATCGCTACCCAGAGGATTGGCTTCAGAGTGTCAGAACATCCCGGGAGCTTCTGATTGCAGCTGCTTTACCCACAGCGCAAGTCGTTCATCAGTGACATCGGGTTCACTGTCTTCATCGAGAGGCAGGCCGCAGAATAGCCCATTCACCACACTCTTTGATTCTGAAAAGTCGTAGCTAGCGGGTGATACCCTGCCGACCATTCTGGCCCCAGACTGGATGAATGCCGTGTAGAGCTCTTCCATGGCATCGCAGAAGTAATCGGAGTAGGAGGAAGAATCTCCCAGGCCCACAATCGCCACCGTTCGACCGCTCATCTGCAGGTCAGGGATGCTTTCCACGTGGCTGTCCCAGGCGGTTCCGGAGCGCATCGAATCTGCTCCGGTGTTCCAGGTGGGCACGCAACAGATCAGGTCGCCCGAAGCTTCCAACTCCTCGGTGGCGTCGAGATCACCCACATCCTGCACGCTGGCAGAGGGTCCGATCAGCTCAGCGAGGCGGGTGGCAACGTCCTCCGTTTTTCCGGTGGTGGTGGCAAACAAGATGCGAACGGGCATTGTGCTGAATCAGAACGTTGATGTTCTAATCACCAGCAGTCCTTGTGGAGCTGTGTGGAACGACATCGACAGGTGACATTGCCGACATAAGCTAAGCATCAATGGATTCAGGCGATCAAGTCATCAACGTTACGTTGATCCTGTTGCCTTGTATTCCATGCCCAACACGCTCAGTTTCACAGCCATCTCCTCCTGGCCCTCCTGTGCCTTTACACCCCACCACAGCAACACGCCAGCCGTCCATGGGCCGGCTTTGCTGGGCAAGATCCGCCAGCATCAGCCCATCCAGAAGCTCAGCCTGGAGTATCCGCGTCTCACCCAGGAGCAGCTTGCCCTGGTGCAGGGCATCCAGGTGCAGGAACAGACATTGGCTCAGCTTTATCAGGAGTTGCAGGCGGTTGAGGTGATCAAGGCTGAGCTTGAACGGGAGCTGATTGATTCTCTCAGTCCTGTGTCGCTCCTCTGACTTTCAGCGTGCAGCCGCCCGCAGCAGAAAGCCCTGGCCGGAAGGCCAGGGCAAGTTGTGAATCTCACAGTCGCGGTTCTGACAGCTGGGCTTCCCCTGGTTGCGGTAAACGCGGACGAGTTTCCACAGTGTTTCACCTGTGGAGGTTCAACAGCGGTGTTCACTCAACGTTGGAGTTTCAGGCAGTCTCCATCATTTCAAGTGCCTTGCCTACCCGGCGGAAATCAAAGCCGAGAGCCCGCAGAGCGTGCCAGAGATGGCCCTGCAGGAAGAAGAAGGCCAGAAAGAAGTGGGCATTCGCCAGCCAGGCACGAGCGGTGTGAACCCCCAACGGCAGATCCACGCTGTCGGCGAAGTAGGGAGAGAAGGAAAATTTCAGCGTGAGCGCAGGCCCAAAGAATTCCACCGGATACACGGTGGTGTTCGAGGCACACCAGAGGCTGGCCACAAATCCCATCAAGGCCATCGATCCAATGGAGTAAGACAGAATCGATTCGGCCGATTGAAGAACCAGCTTGCGTGCGAAGGGCAACGGTGGCACCAGGATGTGCCATACCCCGCCCACGGTGAGCATGAAGGCGATCACCACATGGCCACCGATCACATCTTCCAGGCTGGAGATCGAGAGGAAGCTGGTCTGATAGCCCCAGATTGTGGCCAGATCCACGTGCGGTTGCACGGTTCGAACCGCTTGAAGGGCAGGGTCGTAGATGCCCACCCGTTTGGCCAGTTCAACAAACGCAATGGCTCCCAGGCCCAGGAAGATCAGGTGATGGCCCAGGATCACCCCCAGCTTGGCAGGGTCTTCCCAGTCGAAGTTGAAGCGCTTGGCGCCGCCCTGCGTGGTGCCAAGGTCGGTGGGGGCACGGAAGAGGTGCCACATCCCTCCGGCGGCCAGTACGGCGGCGCTCACCAGGTGGAAGGCGGCGATGGCGATGATCGGCTCCGCATGGGCGATCACACCACCTTCCCCAACGCCAAGACCAAGGCGCGCCAGGTTTGGCAGAAGAATCAGGCCTTGCTCACCCATCGGCTGAGCAGGGTCGTAACGGCTGAGCTCGTAGATGGTGAACGAGCCCGCCCAGAACATGATCAAGCCGGCATGAGCAGCATGCGCTGCAATGAATGTGCCGGCTTCATTGGTCACCAGTGAATTGCCTGCCCACCAGTCATCATTGACCTTTGGGTTTCCATACGATTGCATCAAGCTTGCGCGAGGCAGCGTCAATGTAAGTTGAAGCTCCAGCGATTGATGCGTATGAAATGACTATCTGGCAGCTGATTGCGTACGGGATTGTGTATCAATGAAGCGTTCGTGTCGTGCCTTTGCGGACAATCACCGAGGCCATGCGCTTGGTTTGGAGTTGGCGGGGCAGTGGCTGAAACCTCACCAGAACGGCTTCCTTCAGGAACAGGCCACTCGTCACAACGCCCCAGAAGCCCCTCACCACGGGCAATGGCGACTCTCAGGCGGCGCCACCACCACCGCCACCCCGATAGCGGCTGGCCGCACGCTTCACGCTGGCGAGAGCGGTGCCATCAAGGAACTGCTGATCCAGGAGCAACAAGGCGGCGGAGTTGTCCCCTGCCAAGCGCAGACGCTGCAGCACAAAGCGGGCTTCCGCCTCTTCCTGGATCTGTTCTTCGACAAACCAATCCAACATGGCGGAAGCGCTTCGCTCACCATCCGCTTCCGCCAAGGTGTACAGGCGGTTGATGGAGGCTGTGACGGCTTTCTCCATCACCAGCACCTGATCGAACAACGCCTGGGTGGAGTCCCAGGAGCGTTGCGGCGACTGAATGGTGGGCAGAATCACCTGTTCGTCACAGTCGAGCAGATAATCGATCATGCGGGAGGCATGACCTCGCTCCTCATTGCTTTTGTTGAGCATGTATTCGGCGAAGCCGGCAAGATCCTTCTCCCGCAGCCAGATCGACATCGACAGGTAGCTATGGCTGGCGTGAAACTCAGCCTCCAGGTGGGTGTTGATCGCTTGCGTCAACTCTTTCATGTGGTTCGTTCAGTGATGTCTCTCTTGATCTAGCAACCTGAGTGCTCCCCGTGAGCCAGAGTTCACAGGTTGTCGTGTCTGCCCGGAGAGGGTATGAGCGATTGCACACGACTGCCCTTCGAACCATCGATCACCACCGCTCGTAGCTTTCATCGCGTTGATCGGCTGCTGCGTCAGAGAGAATCTGCCGACATCAATCTGCAATCTCTGAACCTCCTGATGCCATCAGCTGTGGTTGCGACTTGCGCCATGAGCTGTGGTTCCGACTTGCGCCATGCGTTGTGGTTGCGATCTGTAGTCCACGATTTGTATCACGATCACCAAGCCTTTCCGTCCATGTGTGACAGAACCAGGCTCTTCCATCCATGACCGACCCGGAGACGTTCTGAAACCCATGATCTGCTGGTTGTCATCCCTTCCCGACTCCACTGAGTTCTCCCTGACCCCCAAACGGATCCGCCCATGCCCAATGATTTTCCCGGTGAACTTCCCCGCCTGCCCGTGGAGCAGCGCACCAGGAAGCGCACCGATGAGCTCTGTGCCATTCAGCAATGGTGCCTGGAGCGTATGGCCCAGCTGGAGAGGCAAGGCAACAGTGCCGCTGCACGCTGCCTTAAGTGTGAGCATCTCGAATTGCTGAGGCAACCCGACAGCCATCGCACGTTGTGGATGCGCATTGAATATGACCCTGAGGGCTGATCCGGCGCTGAGTGGCATTCCTGTTCGCTGGAGGTGCCATTGGCCACAGAATGAGGCGCTGAAGATGACAGCACCTCTGACTGATTGCACCCACACTGATGGCGGAGACGGACTCCCTCACCAGGTGGGCTGAGGGAGTTTTTTCTCAGCTCGGAACCAGCGTGGGTTGAGGGCTGGACGTGGCTGGAAAGGATTTCACTACGGCAGAAGGACGCAGACGCAAGGCGCAGTGCTGGCCGATCTGCAGCGGCATGTCCATGGGTCTGCGTACACGCAGGCGCACATCCCCCTGCTCCACCTGATAGAGCCAGCTGCGGCCCAGAAACTCGCGGCCCATCACTTTGCCGGCGCCGGAATCGTCCGCCTCCAGCTCAATGTCGTCGGGGCTCACCAGCACCTCCACGGCTGCTTCCTGAACACTCAGGCGCGGGAGGGAGGGACCGCTGAGCGGCTGCACTGGCCCCAGCAGTGTGTGCAGATCCGAGCCCTGCCACCAGGCCGGCAGCACATTGCCTTGCAGCACGAAACGCCCCACGAAGGAGGTGGCGGGTTGTTGGACCAGTTGCTGAGGGCTGGCGCATTGGTGCAGACGCCCGTCATGGAGCACCGCCACCCGATCACAGATCGCAAGCGCCTCTTCGGGGTCGTGGGTGACGATCAGTCCGCTCGTGCCGCACTGTGCCAGCACGGTGGGCAATTCGCTGCGCAGCCGCAGCCGCACCTCCACATCCAGGTTGGAAAAGGGCTCATCGAGAAGAACCACCGCCGGTTCCGGCGCCAGCGCGCGCGCCAGGGCGAGCCGCTGACGCTGGCCACCGGAGAGCTCGTGCGGGTAGCGCTCCGCCAGTTCACTCAGACCCAGCAGGTTCAGCAGCCAGGCGGCACGGCCCTTGTTCTGCCGTTGTCTGAGACCGAAACAGACATTGCCCCAGGCCGTGAGGTGGGGGAACAGGGCGTAATCCTGAAAGACCATGCCCACGCCCCGGCGCTCGGGAGCAAGGCAGCAGTTCGGACCGGACACCTCACGGCCCGCCAGGCGGATCACGCCCCGCTGCGGCCATTCGAAGCCGGCGATCAGGCGCAGCAAGGTGGTTTTGCCACAGCCGGATGGGCCCAGCAAGCCCACCAGTTCGCCACGCTCAAGACGCAGATCAATGCCTTGCAGGGTCCATTCCGAACCGCCGCAGCCACCGGGAAACCGGTGCCACAGACCTTGCAGTTCGATCGCGTGGAGAGAAGCAGGATTGGGCGCGTGGAGAACAGTGGGATCGGGAGATGGTCGGTCAGATTGATGCGACTGCAGCATGAATCAGACCTCCCCTGTGCTGACGACGGCCTGAAGGGTGATCCCCATCAGATGCTGGCGGCACCGGAAACGAGGCCTCCAAGGTGCCAGCAGCGGGCGGCCCAGAGTGGCGACTACGAACCGCAAATCGGATTGCCATTGATGCTGCTGCGTGATCAACGTCCGCAGCGGCAGCAGCCGCCTTTCCAGTTCGAACACTTTGAACGCTTGCACCCTTTCTTCTTGGCGATTCGGATGCGATCGCGACGTTGCCGTGTGGCTGTGGGTTGGGTGGCAGTGAGTTGTTCAGAGTGAGAGGCCGCTCCGGCCATGGCATTCAGACAGACTCCATTAACTCTAGGTGGTTGAGCTGGCGACTTTCCCATTGTGATCACTTCAGGGTGTGACAAATCGAACATGCCGCTGTGCTGGATCGAGCCGCTGAACTGTTCGCCCTTCCGCCTCTCTAAGCTGAGTCGGCATCAAGCGGATTGCACCCATGGTTCTTGGCACTCAGCACGCCACTGGCACCCTCCTGAGCGGCGGGCGGCCGGTGGCCCAGCCCATGCAGGAGGTGCTGCTTGAGGCGCTTCAGCAGCATCTGGCGATGGAATTGAACGCCAGCTCCGCCTATTGGGCCCTGGCCGTCTGGTTCGCCGAGCGCGATCTGCGTGGCTTCTCCCGCACGTTCAAGGCGGAATCGGATCAGGAACGCAATCACGCCGGCCTGTTCGCCGATTACCTGATCGCCCGTGGTCAGCCTGTGGTTCTGGGCGGTATCCATGCGCCCAAGCAAGTGTGGAACGACATCGAGGACGTGCTTCTGTCTGTTTTTCAGATGGAAGTGGATGTCACCACCTCTTTGCATCAGTTGTATGCATTGGCAGAGCAATCCGGCGATGTGCGCACCACTGTGTTTCTGGATCCCTTGATTGATCAGCAGACGGCCTCTGAAGATGAGGCGGCCCACCGGCTCGGTCGTTGGCGCCTGGCTGGTGGCGAATCTGCGGCGCTGCTGATCCTTGATGCCGAGCTCGAGGGTGGCAAAGCAACACCGTCCAAACTGGCGGCATGATTCCGGCCTGAAGGTGCCTGGAGATCGGCGGTGTCTGTTTGGTCTTGAGCATCACTTCCCCGCTTGTTCAGCCTGAGGCCTATCCGCTATGTCCAGGCCATGGCTCTGGTTGCTTGCTTCAGGCCAGGCTGTGGCGGCGGCTGAGTTCCACCAGAAAGGCCACACTGAAGGGATCCAGTCCTGGGGCACGGCGTAGTGCCAGACCGACAGCGTGCACTTCGGCCTGCCGCACCGCCATGCGCTGCAATTCACCCTGCAGTCTGCGGATCAGGCCGGCATCACGGCAGCGCGTCAATTGCGTGGCGATCTGGCGCCGCCGGCTGAGCAGCTTGCCCATTTCACGGCACAGGCTGCCCAGCAGGCTGTCGGCGGGGCCGTCGTTCAACGGGGACAAGGGCGATGGGGCCTCTCTGCAGGGGGGCAGGAGTGAGGAAGAGCACACCACGATCTGCGCTCCCTCAAGCCGCTGCCAGCGGTGCGGACTCCACCAGGGAAGGGGCCACGCGCATGCCCGTCTGGCCGCTGGGCGCTTCCATCAGTTCCGCCTGCCGGATCCGCGAGATCAGCCGGGTGGTGGTGACGCGGGTGGTGCCGATCAGTTCACCGATGCGTTCGTGGGTGAGGCGGAAGGGAAGGTCGCACCAGGGACCGCAGCGGCGCCCCAGGCGGCGCACCAGCAGACCGAACAGGGCATGGAGCCGTTGCTCGGCACTGCCGAGGTGGCGGATGCGCAGCAGTTGCAGCGTCCATTCATTGACGGGGTCAAAGCCATCACCCGTGCCCGCTTCGCCGTCACTGCGGAAACACAGGGGCGTGAGCGCCTCCACGCAGACCCCTTCACTGCAGAGGCGGTCGGTGCGCAGTTGATCGCCGGGTTGGAGAAAGGCGAGGGTCATGCCCTCGGTTTCCTCGCAGGGGCAGTACACCCGGGCGATGCCTTCCAGCACCTCGATGCAGCTGCCACTGGGACGGTGCAGGGGATCGAGGAGCACCGTCTGGCCGGTGGGCATGCGTACAGCAGCCGCGGGCTGATCGGGCAGAAAGCGGAAACTCACGGATGGGGCTTATTGAGAATGACTCGCACTCTAAACAGCTGTGCCGCCTTTTTGCAAGTGGTTCTCAATAGCAACTGGTAGTTGCAAGCCCTGGACGCCGGCGGGGGGTTCCTGGCGTCGGATCGCCTGTGGACGATCGGCCACCTGGTACTTGCAGGTAAGGACTGGGGCTCTGGTGGCCTGGGCTTTGGCAACGGCGTCTGGTGCTATTTGGGCGCTTCGCATGTGGTGACGGTGCTGGCCTTTGTGCGGCGTCGACGCAACCTGATCCCATTCCCACTTCGTTCCCCATGCTTCGCATCCGCGGTGATCGTGCTTCCCTGCTGGCCGCGCTGGCCACCAACTGGGCCCATCAACAGCTCGGCCTCACGGCTCCGGAGCTGGGCTTCCCTGGAGCCGCCCTGGTCACGGCTGTGGACCAGGGCCAGAGGGGGGCGGCTGCAGTGGCGCCGCTCAGCGTGGGGCCGCAGCGGCACAGCGGGGACACAGCGCCCGCACGGTGAGCACACACTCCAGCAGGCGGAAGCCGTGGGTCTGGGCGGCCGTTTCTCCTGCTGCCATCACCTGCGCGCTGTCGAACTCCTCGGTGCGGCCGCAGCTCACGCATACGAGGTGGTGGTGATCGCGGTGGCTGTCGCTGGCCAGCTCAAAGCGCCGTCCGCCTTCCGGCAGCTCCAGTTCCCGCAGCAGCTCCAGGGCACTGAGCAGGCGCAACGTGCGGTACACAGTGGCCAGTGACACGCGCGTCTGCTCCCCCAGCAGCCGTTGGTGCACTTCTTCGGCACTCAGGTGGCTGCCTTCACCGATGCGGCGGAACAGATCGAGCACCCGCTGGCGCTGGGGCGTCAGCCGCTGCCCGCGGCCGTGGAGGCTGTTGCGCAGGCCTTCAGGAATCGCGGGAACCTGGCCCCTACCAATGGCTGAACGGGTGGGCACCAGGTGGGCGGCTGTGCTTCTCAACAATAGATGCTGTTGCGAACCCTGGACAGACCATGGCGTTGTCGTGATTGTTCCGTTCTCGACCGCCTGTGCACCGATCAGGCGCGTTCACTGGCCAGCTGTTCGTCCAGGCGGGCCGTGAGTGCCCCGAACAGGTCGGCCACGGTGACAACCACGCGGTAGCTGAGGGCCACCGCCAGCAACGGCGCCTCCGGCACCTGGCCGCCCAGCCGGAGCACCAGCACCGCTTCGAACACCCCGAGGCCCCCGGGAGCACCCGGCACCACCAGCCCGGCCGTCCAGGCCAGGGCGAAGCCCGCCAGCCAGACCGGCCAGCTGAGTGACAGCTGCTGATCGAAGGCGATCACGGCGCAGGCAAAGCCGGCGAAGCGAAGTAGCACGAACGGGACCTGGGCCAGCAGGGGCAGCAGCGGGTAGCCGGGCAGAGAGACCGGCGGCAGTTTGTCAGTGGCGTCATCGAGCGAGAGCTGGCGCGCCCGCTGCCGCTGCAGCCGGTTCAGAACACGGTTCGACCAACCCGGCATCAGGCCGATCAACGGCAGCGGCGCCACCAGTGCCAGCCCGTCTTGCCAGCCGCCGATCGGCACCATTGCCAGGGCGGCACTCGCCGCCAGTAGGGGATCGAGCAGCACGGCCACCAGAGCCAGTGCCGTGCCCACGGGCTCGCGGCTGGCCAGCGGATGGGGCGCCTGAGGCGTGGGGCAATCGGCGGCTGGCGCTTCCGGCCCCGTCCGCAGCGACTGCACGCGTGAGGCCAGGTGCCAGAAGCCGCCGGGCAGGTACTTGAGCAGGTTGCTGCGCAGGTAGAGCCGTACGCAGGTGTCCCAGCGGGGTCGTGCCCCCAGCCACTGCAGCCCCACGCTCCAGGCCAGCCCGTTGACCACCAGGCTCAGCAGGCTTACCCCCGTGCCGACCACCAGCCACAGCCATCCCTGTGGATCCAGTCGCAGTGCCAGCAGTTGCGGCGCATTGGCCAGCAGGGCGGCGAACAGAAAGCCGAAGCTGAGCAGGCTCGCCCAGAGCCGCAAGCCGCCGGGCAGGGAGGTCACCAGGTGGCGCAGGTTGGGCATCAGTCCTGGTCCGGCATCGCCGCCGCATTGTGCTCGGCCAGGGCGGCCGGGTCGGCGAGCGCCTGCTGCACCGCCGCGCGCACCTGCCGCAGGCTGAGTTGCTCGCGCCTGGCCAAGGCGATCAGGTCGTCGTGCTCGGCCTTGAGCTGGCGCTGGCCATCGGGCAGCAGCGACACCTTCACCCGCACCGGCCCCCAGGGGGTGGCCAGCTGGGCCTGGTGGCGCGGCAGGCACCAGCGCTGCTGCAGCTGCTCCCGCACCCCGAGGCTGGTGCCATGCCGCCACCAGATCGCCCGCAGCGCTGGCGCCGCCTGGGGGTGTGCCACCACGCTGAGCAGCACGCCGCTGCGTCCCTTCTTCATCAACGCCGGCTGGCTGAACACCTCCAGGGCACCGGCCCGGCGCAGTTCGTCGGCCAGGAAGGCCAGATCTTCGGCGCTGGCGTCATCGATCTGCGCCTGCTGGAGCAGCACCGTTTCCAGCAGCGCGTGCCCGGCCATCGGGGGGGCGCTGGCCTCGTCCAGCCAGAGCCGCAACAGGTTGGGTCGATCGAGCACGCGGTGACCCAGGCCGATGCCCACGGCGCTGGGCACCATCGAGGGCTGGGCGCCGAAGGCCGTGGCCCATTCACTCAGCAGCGCCATGCCGGTGGGGGTGGTGAGCTCCCCGGCCGGCAGCTCAGCGGCGCCGGCCAGGGGCACCTGCCGCGCGCGCGCGAGCTCCAGCACCGCCGGGGCCGGCAGCGGCAGCAGGCCATGGGCGGAGCGCACCGTACCGTGACCGGCCGGCGGCGGCGCACAGATCAGTGGCTCCACCTGGAAGTGCAGCAGCCCGGCGCACACGCCCACCATGTCGACGAGGGCATCGACGGCCCCCACCTCATGGAAGTGCACCTGCTCAGGGGCATGGCCGTGCACCCGGCCCTCGGCTTCGGCCAGGCGGGTGAACACCGCCAGCACCCGCTGCTTCAGGGCCGGCTCCAGCGGCGCCGCGCCGATCTGCTCGCGCAGCTCCAGCCAGTGGCGGTGCGGCGGATGCGGCTCCAGTCCCTCCACCGAGACGCGGGCGCCGCGCTGGCCACCGCTGCGGGCCTCGGTGACGGTGAGGCGGTAGGCGCCGGCCAGACCGAGTTGCGCCAGGGGGACCTCCACCACGGAGCGCGGCAGGCCCAGATCGAAGAGGGCGGCCAGCAGCATGTCGCCCGCCACCCCGGTCGGACAATCCAGATAGGCCAGCGCCATGGCGGTCAGCCGGGGGTGGGTGCCGCCTGGGGCTCCGTGCTGCGCAGCAGACGCGGGGCGGCGGCCACAAGGGCCTCGGCGCGCCCTTCCAGCTCGTTTTGCCGTGCCCGCAGCAGCTGCTCTACCTCGCGGCGGGCGCGGCGTTGCTCCAGCTGGGCGGTGGCCACATCAAAGCCGGAGAGACCCCAGAGACGCCCGAGCAGGGCCTTGTCGTCGGAGCCGCCGCGCGAGTTGCCGTAGAGAAGCTGTTCGGCCACCATGCCCGCCTGCAGCACCCGGCTCCAGCGGCGCAGCTCCTCGGCCGGCAACTTGGCGTGGGCCGGCAGCTCGAATTCGGTGCTGCCGTTGGCGCTCAGTCCTTCGCGCAGGCAGGCCAGGCTGCCCACCAGCACCCGCCGCACCGGCAGCTGGTCGTGGTCGGCGACGAGGGCATGGCCGGCCTCGTGCACCGCGATCCGGTGCAGCCGCCCCGCACCACCCGGCAGTGCTTCAGCCAGCAGGTGGCCGCCGCGTCCCCCGAAACGCAACGCATCGAGGCTGAGCGCGGTGAGGGCGCTGCCTGCGGCCAGGGCGATGATCCAGGGCGAGAGACCCAGCACCGGGCCGAGCACCGCCAGCAGCGTGATCGTCGCCACGGCGATGCCGGCGTTGAGCGCGGCGGTGGACCCATCCCCCACCGGCTTTGCGGGACCAGGCGTGGCCATGGCCTCAGTTCCCCGGGCGCCGGATGGCGGTGCGTTGAGGGTCGCGGACAGGGCTGCCCGCTGCTGCTCCGCTGGCCGGCGCCCCGCTGGCGCCCGATCCCACCGGAGCACCGGCGCGGCGGTCACCGCCGCGGGGGGCGCCACGGCCGGCACCATCTCGCCCGTTGCCACGCCCTTTGCCACCGCGATTGCCCCGTTGGGCCACCGGACCGATCACCTCATACGACTCCACCCGCAGCGCCTGGCCATCGCGGCGCAGGTGCAGGGCCACGAAGTGACGCAGATGCTCCAGCGGGATCTCGCCGCGCAGCTGCAACTTGAACGGCTGCGGGCGGGTTTCCTCGCCCCGGGCCTGCTGGCGCACCTTCACCACCAGCTCACCGCTCTCCGGCCGGGTGAATACCAGCTCACCCCGCACGGAAAAGTAGCCATCGCCTTCCGGCAGCTGGTCCACCGTGGGATCGGCAGCAGCATCCGCATCGGGAGCATCTGCTTCGGCGGCCAGCAGGGTGCTCGGTTCCCACACGCCCACGATCTGCAGGTGCAGGGTGCCGGTATCGCGGCAGCGGGGGTACACCACCCACAGGTGGGGCCTGTCCGGATCGAGGCGACGTCGCACCAGGCTCAGCACCCGGCCCAGCAGCACCGCTTCCAGCTCGGTGCCGTCTGCCGTGCGGATCAAGCCGCGGGTGTCGTGCTCCGGATCGGTGGCCACGTACTGACCCTGCACCACGCCGATGGCCCGGTACTGCATCGGCTCGGTGACCGGGGAAATCGGATGGAGGCGCATTGGAGCGGGCGCTGGCAGAGAGGGCTGGCGGGGGATCCTGCGGGAGCGAACTCCTGACGGGATCAGGGTGTTGGGGGCGTGATCAGGGGTGATCCGCCGTTCCGCGGCCCGGAGCGGAATCTAGCTGTGCCTTCAGGCGTCAGACTTGCCGCAGCCACCCCTGCACATGTCGCCCCGTTCGTCCGTCGGCTCAGCCCTCTCCAGGCGCTCCGGGCTGCTGGCGGGCTTCGGCGTGGCCCTGCTGGTGCTGGCCTCGCTCATCGGCGGCTGGTGGCTTGGCCGGCAAGGCCCCAGCACCAGTGCCGAACTCCGTTCCCGCCAGGTGTTGCAGCAGGAGATGCTGCGGTTGCGGCAGCAACAGGCCGATGGCCAGGCCAGTGATGTGGAGCAGCGGCGCCTGCTGCAGTTGTTGCTGGCGCTGGAGCAACCGGCGGAGGCCACCCAGCTGCTGGAGGCGATGGCGGATCAACAGCCCGATCGCTGGTCGTTGCGGTTGCTGCTGGCGGAGCTACGCCGCGACCAGAACGATCGGGCCGGCGCCGAACGGGAAGTGCGTCAGCTGCTCAACCTCAAGTCCGACCGCATCGAGGCCCTGCAGCTGATGGCGCTGCTGCAGCTGGAACAGGGGCGCGGCGCCCAGGCCCAGACGCACCTCACCAGCGCCTATGTGGCGGCCACCAAGCCGCAGCTCCAGCCCCAGGCCCTGCCGATCGGCCTGATCCTCGCCGACCTGATGCTGCAGCGCGGCCAGCTGGAGCAGGCGGATGGCCTCTACCGCAGCCTTGCCGCCAGCTTCCCCGGCGATGTGCGGCCTGTGCTGGCCCGTGCCCTGCTCAAACAACAGCAGGGGAACAGCAAGCTGGCGCTGGAATTGATCGCCAAGGCCCGGGCGATGAAACCCGAGCAATGGGATGCACGGGTGGATCAGGTGGCCGCCAGCTGGGGCCTGAAACCCCTGCAGCGGCCAACGAAGGGAACAGCCACCAAGAACCCGGCCCCCACCAGCGATCCGCCGGCGCCGTCCATCAGCAGCCCGGATGGGGCCACAGGCGCTGGGGCTCCTACGGCCCCTTCACTCCCGCAGAACCCGGCGTGGGCTGCGCCTCCATCTCTCTGAGCGCCCGGTCGATGGCGTCGCCCGGCGGTGTGGCGTTGTCCATGGCACTGCTGCGGCGCAGCTGGTTCATCAGCTCCAGCGGGTTGGTGGCATCGAGCACGCTCTTGGGCCGCTCGCCCGGGCCGTCGAACACGTTCTGCTGCTTGGTGGGCGGCGCGTAGGGGTTGTCAGCGCGTGCCTCAGGCATCGTCAGCGGCACGGCGAGCACGGCAAGGGCCGCAAGAGCCACGGGACGGACCATGACGGGTGACCTGAGGTGACGGAACGTGAGTCAATGCTAGGGGTCTTCGACTGACGCCTCCGCCCATGCGCATCGCCACCTGGAATGTGAACTCCATCAGGATGCGACTGGAACAGGTGACCGCCTGGCTGCAGCGGGAGCGGCCCGATGTGCTGTGCCTGCAGGAAACCAAGGTGGAGGATGGCAAGTTCCCCGCCGAAGCCTTCACCGCCCTGGGCTACGCAGTGGTGATCAGCGGCCAGAAGGCCTACAACGGGGTGGCGATTCTCAGCCTGTTGCCGCTCGAGCAGGTGTGCGTCGGTTTTGAGGCCCTGCTGCCCGGCGACCCCGAAGCCGTGGCGCTGGGGGAACAGAAGCGGGTGATCAGCGCCCTGGTGGACGGCGTGCGGATCCTCAACCTGTACGTGCCGAACGGCTCGGCGCTGACGTCGGAGAAGTATGCGTACAAGTTGGCCTGGCTCAGCTGCCTGCGCCGTTATCTGGCGGCCCAGGAGCAGGAAGGCGATCCGCTCTGCATGGTGGGTGACTTCAACATCGCCCTTGACGACCGCGACATCCACGATCCTGAGCGCCTCAGCGGCGGCATCATGGCCAGCGCGGCGGAGCGCGAGGCGCTCACGGCGGCGCTGGGGGAGCGGCTGGTGGATGTGTTCCGCGTGTTCGAGCCCGACAGCGGCCACTGGAGCTGGTGGGATTACCGCACCGGTGCCTGGGACCGCGACCGGGGCTGGCGGATCGATCACATCTATCTCAGTGCGGAGCTGCTCGCCTGCTCCACCGGCTGCGTGATCGACAAGGGGGAGCGGGGCCACGACCAGCCCAGCGACCATGCGCCGGTGGTGGTCAATCTGGAGCTGCAGCAGGACGGTGACGCTGACGAGGACGGGGAAGCTGACGACGCTGCGAGCTGAGTCACTGGTGATCACCTAGCCCCTGAGCCCGACAGCCGCCTTGCTCTGCTGGGCCGCCGCCGTGGATGGGGCCGACGGCCGAGGGGGGATTTGTGAGCGTGTTCTCAGGCCATGGAGGTAAAACGTTCTCAACGTTTCAGCAGCGCCTTACGATCGCCGCCACTCGCATGCCACTCATGCTCTCCCGCCTGCTTCCTCTGCTGGCTGTGCCGCTGCTGATCGGTTCGACTGGCGTCGCCTCCACAGCGCAGACGTGCCGGTTTCTGCAGCCGATTGGTGGCACGGGCAGTCCGATCGTGGCCAAGTCGGTGGGTGCGGGCAGGATCTTCGGCAAAACCAACTGGAACACCGATTTCATCGTTGATCAGCCCTACAGCAGCTTCAAGTTCTTTTTCACCGCCAATTCTTCCGACGCCAATGCCACCTATCCGGTGGAGGCCTTCATGAAGTTCACCGATGGCTCCAACCTTCAGGTGGTGAATGAATCGATGAACCCGCCGATCGGCCGAGGCCGCATGTTCGGTCCGTTCCCTGCCATTCCGGGCAAACAGGCCAGCCAGATGAATTTCAAGGTGGGAGCCAGCAACGACCCGGGCGCCCTGGGCTTCAGCTATCGCATCTCCGTGCAGGGCTGCAACTGATCACGGCGGGGCCCCAGGCTGATCCGATCTCTCTCCTTTTCTGCTGGGGGCTTCAGCCTGCGGTACAGCGGGACTTGATCAGAGCCGGAACAGGGGGTCGTAGCGGTAGTACTCAGGCTTGCGCAGGCCCTCCACAGCCAGCATCCGGCGCAGCTCCATGATTTCGGCGCGCTGCGCCACGATCACCCCGCGGGCAAACCGACGGATCGTGGGGTTGGTGCTCTTGGCCAGAGCATCGTGCGCCATCACCAGTGCGCCGCCGTGGTGGTCGAGCATGCCTTCGAGGAACCACACCACCCGGTTCTGCGGTGTAGGGAGCGCGCCCATCATGCGCATGCCGTCGATCTGGGCCTGGCTCATACGGGTGAGGCCGCTGAGGCTGTTGGGATCCCCACCGCTGGCCAGCGCCACGGGATAGACGGGCGCCTGGGGGTACCAGGCCCGGCGCCAGAGGCCCATCGCCCGGATCTCATTGGCCTGATCGCGCCAGATCGCCTTGCCCAGCGCCCCCACGCCCGGCTGGCCGATGCCGAAGACGATTTCACTCATCCGCAGCGCCCCGGTGTGGTGCTGAACCATGCCGTCGATGAAGCGCAGGTCGTAGGTGGCGCCTGCAGGGCCCACGTCATGGGCGTGGCTGCTGTGGTCGTGGTGGCTATGGTCATGGCCGGCATCGCCTGGGGCTGGCCTGGCCGCGGGAGTGTTGCCCGGTGTGCCGGTCATTCCGGGTACGGCGTGATGGTCGCCGTGCTGCCCGTGGTGGTCTGCGTGGCGCTGCAGGTCCGGGGGAGTTTGGGCCAGGCCGGGGGCTGCCAGCACGAGGGCGGTGGCCAGGCCCATCAATGCGGCGGGAGCAGGGAAGGTGCGCATGGGGTCGGGCTGGATTGGCCCCACCGTATGGTCTCCCCCCTACTGGAGAGTCAAGTGGGCTGCGGGCTGCCGTGTGGCTCCAGGTTTGCGGAACCTGCCGGGCACGCCGTGGCGTTGCCCTTCAACCCCTCAGCAGCATCCACAGCCCCATGGCCACCATCGCCCCGTTTTCCAGCACGCTCACCAGGCCCAGTGGGGTGCGGCTGTTGCCGCCCACGCAGGCGCAATCAAGGTCGAGCTTGTCGACATAGACCGCCTTGATCACCGACACCCCACCTTCCAGGCCCATGGCAAGCGCCAGCAGGGCGATCGGCGCGGCCTCGAGGCGAGCCAGCAGCGCCAGACCCAGCAGCAGTTCGAGGTAGGGGAACACGCTGGCGTAACCCCCCAGCCACCGGGTCAGCACGTTGTACTTGCGGAAGGAACGGCTGAACGCCGGTGGATCCATCAGTTTCAGGCAGGCCAGCAGCGCCAGCGCCATCCCCATGAAGCCCCCCGCGCCGTTGCCGAGCGCCAGCGCGATCAGCGCCGCGATGGCAAACACGGTGATGACTGGCCTGTAGCTACGACCCCCCGGCTGGCGTGGTTTGACCCCGAGCCGCCGGGCCAGCTCTGAGTAGCCGCCGATGCGTTCGCCCGCGGCGAACACCTGCGGGGTGGTGCTCACCCCATGGGCCGCCTTGAAGCGCTCCACCTCCTCCTGGCTGAGCAGCAGATGGTCGTCGTAGGGAATGCCCAGCTCCTGCAGCAGGCCTACCGCCAGCTCGCCATAGGGGCAGACGTGGCCGGAGATGGCGATGCGATGCAGCCGCACAGGTGGTGGTAGGCGGGCGGGCGTCATGGCTGATCAGGCAGTGAGCCTCACCGTATGGTCTCCTCTCAGCTGGAGAGTCAAGAGGTCGTCTGGAGAGTTTGCCGCGTGGTGAGCCGGCGCAGGCCGCCTCTGCCAGGGGGCGCCGACACCTTGCGCAACAGACACGACCGGGGCAATGCGTCGGGCCCCTCGATCCACAGCCCCTTGACCCGCCTGGCGCGGTGATCCGTAGCGCAAGCCGGCGGGATTCAGCGCATGGCCTGCTGCAGGGCGAACAGGCCGAAGGCCAGGAACAGACCGCCACTGAGCCGGTAGAGCATCTGCTCGCTGATCTTCTGGCCGATCCACTTGCCGGCTCCCACCGCCAGCCCGGTGACCAGGGCATGGCCGCCCAGGGTGCCCGCCAGCAGCGCGCCGAAGGGGAAAGAGGGCGCCGTGGCGAGAAAGATGGTGGCGAACTGGGTGCGATCTCCCAGCTCGGCGATGAACACCAGCGCGAAGGATTCCCAGATCACTGCCAGCGGTGTGGTGATCCGGTAGCGGCGCTCGGCCGCCTCAACGGCCTCTTCCGCATCTCCGGCCTCAGCCGCGGCAGCCCCCGGTGCCATGGCCTGGGCGTCGATCAACAGCTTGATGCCGAAGCCGAGAAACAACGCAGCTGCCAGCCACGGCACCACGCTGGCTGGCAGCAGTTCTCGCAGGCCATAGCCCATGCCCAGCGAGATGAGCGTGACGGCCGTGAGGGCCGCAAAGGAACCGATGAACACCCAGCGGGCCCGATGGCGGGCCGCCAGGATCAGGGCCATGAAGAAGGTCTTGTCGCCCAGCTCGGCCAGGGTGATGGCCGTGAAGCTGGAGCCGAAGGCAGCGGCCCCATGGCCGGTGAGGAAGGGAAACACCATGCGCTCAACGACACCCTGAACGGATCAGAACCAAGGCGTCGGGGGCGGTCACTGTCAAGTCAGGTCCATGCATGGCTACAATGCATGAACATTCCCGCATGAACCATCCCCGCTACTGCCACAGATCCGATGGTGTGGCGACCCCTAGGTTTACCGACGGGCAGGCTTGACCGACCCAAGTCCCAGAATACAATAAGAACCCAGTAAAAAAGAACACAGTAAAACACAGCACCGTCCCTGATCATTCTTTTGTGATCTCATCACTTGGCTGTGGTTTTGGCCGACAAGCTGCCGAGAGGCGGCAATGACGAGGAATCCATGGCCAAGTCACGCAACCCGTGAGAAGTTTCTCGCTGAGATGAACAAGCCGGGGCTCTGAGATGCACTGGTCGACTTAGCGAGTCTTTCAACTCCTAAAGCAGCTCCAATGCAGGACGACTGTCCAATGCGCTGGGTACCGTGCTGCTGATCCACCTGTTGCAGCAGCGGAAATCACTGAGCGATCCTGCGATGGAGGAGCCGCTGCCTTGATTGAACTGCTCACCATGCGGCGCCCTCCCGTCATCGCCAGCTGATTCTGCTCACCTGGTAGCAGACCCAGCGAGCCGCGCTGCGGGCAGCACTGCCACAGCGACGTCAGGTTTGTGCCCCCCACCAGCGCCAGAGACCCCCTGCTGTCGACATCGGCTGACATCACACCCATGTCTACGAGAAGGCCCGCCACTAACACCCGCTGCAATGGCGCCGATCCAGCCTCTGCTGGCGCGAGCCAGAAGTGGTGTGGATCAAGAAGCCGCCAGAAGAGCCGATACGGATTCTGGCAGCACCCTTGCCCTGGGAAGCTTGGAGAGCAGCCCAGGAGTGACAGTTGTCACGACGTTATCGTCAAGGCTGGCGGCACATTGTTCAGTTTCTAACCACGCCCCACAAAGAAAGTCAATACTGGTAGTGAACGTGGATTGAGGAGGAGTTGTTCGTGGTGAAAGTGACCCCAATGTGTCTGTCGTGGCGGAGCTGTGACCAAGACCAACCGAAAACCAGAACCGTGTCAGCCATTGTGGATCCTTCTGCAGCTGTCGTTGCCTGAAAGTGACTGCGAGAGAAGGTGTCAGGGTTTAAGATCAAGGGTTGAGGCAGATGTCCACACGCATCGATCGGATGACTCATCGAAGCCACTTCCATGGTGCATTTCGCCAAGCCCTGTAGGATGCTCAGGATGTCCGAGTTCGCATTGAACACCGTAATGGCGCACATCAAGGGTGATCACATGGAAGATTTAGTTATGACAAGTTCTGACCATTCACGTATTGAGGCACACCCATACATGGCCCCAAAGTCGAGCTCTTTCAATGCCGCTGCTGCCAATCAACCTTCTGTATTGCCCGCAGTTTCTTCTGGTAAGTCACCAAGAAAGCTGAGGTTCCATCTTTTGATGCTGACAGCGTTTCTTCTGATGGATACGATGCTCTCAAGTTGTGCCATGGCACGGCCATTCAAGCGTCGCGTTGAGGGACAAAGGCAATCAGCAGCATCCAAACCAGTCAATGTGTCGACGAGTGGAACTGCTTACTCTCCATTGATCTCGGGCGCTCCAATTGGCAGTAACAAGCTTGATATCTATCCATGCAAGCAAACTTCCGGACGTCCATGCCCGACACTAGTCTATGTTCACGGAGGTTCTCTGATGAGAGGAGATAAGAGGAGCGTCGGCTCTATGCCGGAACTCTTTAATCGTAATGGCTTTTGCCTTGTCTCACTCAATTATCCAGTCTACGGGCGTCCCATCCCAGGTCTGATCGAGCAGCAAATGTCTGCACTGTCTTCTGCCACTGCATGGCTCAAGGGCAATCTTGGAAGGGTCAACCCATCATGCTCGATGAATGATGCTGCCATCATGGGACATTCAGCAGGTGCATACCTGGCATCGCTTCTTGCCACTAGTCCACAGTATGGAACGTCAGCAGATGCATATCAGAAGTTTATTCTGAATGACTCGAACTGGTACACGGGTAAAGTTGGAAGATACAAGGACAGTCTGGCGATTATCTTTGGTAAGAAAGCCGTAAGTGGCTCAGGTAAGAACTCTACTATCGCCAAATGGGTTCCCGCTCAGCTTGTTAAATCATCATGCCCGAAAGAGTCATCACCCACCGATGTGATGATCATGTATTCAACGCAACGTCCCAAGAGTCAGCAAGCCGAAATCAGGTCATTCGCCAATACGCTGAATGGATGTTCCGCTTTCAATGCATCCCTTTCGGCTCATGGGTATGATCATAAGGCAATGCATACCAGCATCGGAAAGCCTAGCAGTACGACGGGAGCGGCCATCCTTGCATTTCTCAAGCGATGAGATAACGCCGATAACTGATAGATAACTGATAGGTAAAGGACAGCAGCTGTAAAGGGTCTTTCCTATCAGTCTACATAGAAGCAACATCATTCTCGGTGTTGTCTCCCTACTCGACTTGATGAGTCCTTCACGGGCTTGTGATTACAATGACTAAAGGTCAATCGAACGGTCTGGTGGGGTCACTGGTTATCTGCACCACCCTTCATCTTCTCCTATGTACTTCCTGCACCGCAGTATCTGTGGCAAGGTCACAGATCATCTGGTCCATGGGCTCAACCAACCCAGGCTGAACTGACCCAGACATCATAGAGAGGGCCTGGGTTGAGGCGATGGCTTTGACCACTTGTCAGATCAAGTTGGCCAGCGAAGGCATCAGCATGCTCCTGTGATTGTTGAGGTTTACCGGCATGGGCCCTGTCATTTTGCTTGGCCTAGCACGGTTGAATCGATGCCAGTCAACAGCATGATTTCAATGATTGGTAACCAAGATGACTTTCACATTTTAGTGATTCTGCTAGGAATAGCTGTTGGCTTGCTGTATCGCGATGAATTGACTACCGAGAGCATTAACCAGGTCACTCCTCGTGTAAACGCATCGCTGGGCCTGGCTATCCCCTCCTGCCACGAATGGAGACGGAGAAGTCATGGTTGCGTCAGGGTTCCTGCTCTCATTCGGACCATTCAGTACGTCTTGCGGTAAGACCTACGCTATCTGCCCCCCGCCATGTTGTCTCCGTGTTTTGGCGGTGTTCCCACACTCCCGTCTGGACATACTCATGCTAGCCTGATATGAGTCACAAGGTTTCTATGCAGGGCTACGCAATTGTAGGCATGGCTTGCAGATATCCGGGAATCAAAGATACTTCATCATACTGGGATGCACTCGTCAGGGGTGAATCACTTCTGACAGAAATGAGCGATTCTTGGTCTCGGGCTTACTACAACCAATTCCAAGATAGATCTAATCCGCGCGAATCATACTCTACAATCTATACAAAGAAGTATGGATCTATCGCTAATAACAGCTGGATTGATTCCATTCGGTTTGCCTTTCCTCCTAACCTAGTTGAAGGAGACCCATCCCAGTATCTCTGTCTGCAAGTGGCCGCCGAGGCCATGGCTGATGGCTTACGCGGACGTGCTCCGGATTGGATTCCTCATGAGCGTACAGGTGTGGTGGTTGGGATGGGAGACCATCCTCATCGAGGCATCGTAGGGGCGTTGATGAACGGCATGATCATGGAGCATTTCATTGATGTCCTTGCTGATTCTGTCGGGGCTGTTCTGAAAGGCGAGCGCAGAAAGCAGCTACGCTCACTCCTTTCATCGACCTATGAGTTGGTTTGTGATCCCGCTATAACACCAAACCTGATATCTAACGTAGTCTCTGGAACAATCGCCAACAGGCTTGGCCTCCTTGGCCCTAATTACCTTGTGGATGGTGCCTGTACGTCTGGCATGATTGCAATTGATCATGCAATCAAGCAATTGGACGCTGGCGATGCCGACTTGATGTTGGTAGGTGGTGTCCAGGCTACAATGAACTTCCCTATCTATCAATTATTCTGCACGATTAATGCGTTGTCTGAAGAGGGAATTTTCCCGATGTCAAAGTCCGCATCTGGAACGCTTCTTTCCGAAGGTGTGGGCTTTGTTGCAGTAAAACGCCTTGAGGATGCTGTGCAGTCTGGAGATACGATTTATTCCATCATTCGATCAGTTGCACTGGCCAGTGATGGAAAGGGCGAAGGGCTGTTGGCTCCAAACCGCCAAGGACAAGTCGTCGCGATGAAACGGGCCTACGAAAAATGTAACCTTGAGCCGTCGGATGTTTCCTTGGTGGAGGTTCATGCAACGGGAATCCCCCATGGCGACAACACAGAACTCTCCTCAATGCTTGAGGTCTTTGGTGATTGTCATCGTGGTCTTTCAACCATTGCCATTGGATCAATCAAGTCGTTAATCGGCCATACGATACCCGCATCGGGGGTGGCTAGCATTATCAAAATCTCTCTTGCTTTGCAGAACAGGCTAATTCCTCCTTCGATCTGCCCGGATCCGTTAGAGGCTGTTGCTGACCATTCAACTCCATTCTATATCAATCGCACATTGCGACGTTGGGTGCATTCACCATCCAAGCCACGTGTGGCTGCCATCAATTCGTTTGGCTTTGGTGGGATTAACGGCCACTTGCTTCTTCAGGAGTTTACCGCCCCAGATCAACGAAATTCGTCTCCAGTGGTTCTGTTCCCATACCAAGTCTCACACACTCCCGATACCGCTGAGAATTCAGGGGCCCCCCTTGCAACTGATCATTCTGGAAGAACGTACCGTGGGTTGCTTCAGTACAAGCAGTATGGTTATACAACGATTGGTCGAGCAGCCTTTCTGGAGGCAAGCTCCCGTTCCGAGTTGCAGTCATTGATCGCTGACATTGATGTTGATGAGATCCAGCAGGCGGTTCTCATCCGCAGATCGCCTGCCAAGGAGCAGACCGCAGAGGCTTCGCTCAGGCTCGTTGTCTTTGCGCCGTCACTCATGAAACTCAGTGATGGGTTGCAGGATGCATCTGCTTGGCTAGGTGGCAACCCATCTTCTCAGGGACATCGTGGACGTAACTTTATCTATTCGGAGTCGACAAGCTCAAAGGGTAAGGTTGCATTTCTGGTTCCTGGAGAAGGTGTTCAGTCTCCAGAAATGCTTAGTGATCTCACAAAGAGTATTGATCTCTTTTCCTATTGGTACAGCTTCATGGACGGAGCCTTGGATCGTGATATTTCACTAGGCTTGGTTACCAGTATGCCGAACGCAGATCTTGATTGTGCTAAATCGGCCAATGCAAAGCGAATGGAACTTCTTTTTGCCCAAGACTCGGCCACGCAAATCATAGCTGCTTGCCTGATGTCTTTCTACGAGATTGCCTCTCGGATTGGACTTAGGCCTGACCAGCTTATTGGTCATAGCCAAGGAGAATCGAATGCAGTAATGCTTTCAGGCAGTCTTACCACAATGAAGAACGAAGACGACCTTCGGACGAGAGTAAGGCAGATTCATGATTTCTTTTCTCAGGCAGATTCAATCGATGAGTTTCCCGAAGGGTCTACGTTCGCCATTTCCGGTCTTGAATCTAACCAGCTAAAGGAGATCCTTGAACGTCGTAGTGAATGGTCACTCATTTCAGATAATTGTCGCTCGCAGCGTATTGTCTTTTCTGAGGCTGCCTTCAGCAAGGAGCTCGAGGAGAATGTGCTCGCCGCAGGTGGATCTCTGCTGCCAACTCCTCTAACACGGCCTTATCATACTCGCTATTTTCAGCAAGGAGCTGAAACTCACAGAAGGCTCTACAGCCAATTCCCTCATTCTATAAGGATTGAGCCTCATCATGCAACTGTGTACAGCTGCCTGACCACTCAGCCTTATCCCAATGACTATGAAGAGGGCACACGCATCTTCATTGACCAGTGGGTTAATCCTGTTAGATACGAGGAAACAATTCGGAATATGTATGCCGATGGAGCCAGGTACTTTGTTGAGTTGGGTCCTAATACAACGTTGACTAGTTACACTAAAGAAGCTCTTTCTGAATACTCTGATATCGTCGCCGTCTCGCTCGGCACCTCTCGTAAAGACAGCACCACTGCCTTCCTGCAATCGATAGCAACCTTATGGACGTCTGGTCTAGACCTAGACCTTGATGCTCTCGATGGCCTCTTTATTGAGCGCTATAGGACTGGCTTGACGATGGTGACGAGGCCTGCCGCTGCTGTTTCAGTTCTCTCCGAGATCCCTCAGTACAACTCCACAGGTCTCAAGGAGTTTCTTGCTTCCCTGTCTACGGATTCCCCGACTGCTGCCAACACAGATCGGCAGGCGTCAACAGCCCAATTGATACCTATCGAGGAGGAGAAGTCCATTCCTTCTCCTGTTGAATCAAATTCACCTGGCATCCGGGCTTCTGCCCTTCATTCCCACTCTTCTGAATTGGTTGGCTCACAGGAGGATCCAGCTTTGCAGCAGCAGCTGCTGCTGGAGCACAGCCGAACCATCATGGCGATTCTGGCTAGCGCTGATGCCACCTCAAAGCAAATCTTCAGTCAGGTTGATTGATCAGTGCAACTAATGCTTGTACGGGCAGTTGACCCATTCTTGAGCAAACAACTCTCACACAAGTATCTATCTTCTTGCGAGCAGAGATATCTGTCGGCATGTAATCACCCTTCAAGAGTTTCTGATTATGTTACTAGCCGGCTTGCCGCTAAGTTATTGCTATGGAGATGGCTTCAGTTGTCCCCTGTTGCCGCTAAAGAGCTTTCCCTCTATGGTCTCCCAGCTCGTCCACCAAAACTCTATCTGCATCAGGCGATTCTCAACGAGTTACATGTTTCTGTTTCCCATTCCAAAGGCCTGGTTCTCGTTGGCATTACTGATAGTCAGCCATTTGGTGTCGATATTGAACACATCTCTGGGCATGATTGGACAGCCATCTTCGCCTTTATGCGCTGGCCGCTCCCCATCCCGCCACATCATTGGCAGATGGATCAGTATTGTTGTTGTGTCTGGGCAATATACGAAGCCGGATTCAAGCTTTTTGGTGGAGCAGTTGTACAGGCGGATTTCCGCTTGCTTTCCATCGACATTCCTGCGGACTGCACCGTGATTAGCGGTCTTCCATATTCTTTTACTGCCTCCTTCTCAACGCTGAGCTTCGCCGGAGAGGGACTTGTCTGCAGCGATTGGGTGATCGCTGTGGCTATGGAGCCTTTGCGTTCCATTGATGATTCTTTGTTTGATGGAATCACGGATGCTGATGTTAGCTGCGCGACAGTTCACCCACATGAACTATCCATTTCCCCTAAACCCAAAAGATCCATGCCATCCGAATCTCTCATGCATTGAATCGCATCCCATCGAGTGAGTGCATCATTGAAACCCAGCTTTTAGCATCAATGACAAGATTGGCAGATTTGCTGGTTCACAGGATGGAACACGTTTCTGCCGCGGACGTGGTAGCTGCAATCAGTGCCTGGTCGCTATGCCACTGATGGGGTGGTACGAACTTGAGCGTGTTGTGGTGCCGCCCATCTTCGCGAGAAGCCTGCGGCAAGGCGTTGCTGTGGTCAGCGTGCAGAACCAGCGGCTCCAGACGTCGATCACCAGGTAGAGAAACAGCCACACCCCGCACCGTGGTGGGCAGACAGGTGATGTCTCACGACCACACAGCAATGGATCGATACGCTCGCAGGCGCGGCACCGGGCCGTGGCTCCTATGGCTGTTGCGTACGGCTCAGCGATGGGCCCGACCATGCGCGTGCAGCGCCCAAGTAACAGCTGGACTCGGAGCCGAAGACGAAGTGTTCTCCGGAGGAGTTGAACAGGTCCTGATCCGCGCCAGTGCGGGCATGATTTGTCCTGGTGGCAGCGAGTCGTATGCGGGCTGATGGGAAGTGAGCAGGTTCTGCCGGTGTTCCTCCTTGCTCAGGCGGTGAGCGCTATCGCGGGTGCTGCTTTTGTGGTGGTCCTGACCGTCCCCACCACCCAGGACGGCACGCCGCCAGCGCTTGAGAGTGCGCAGGGAAATGCCGACCTCCCGGCCGTAGGCGCCGGGCTCGATGTCGTTGAGACCAGCGGTTTCGAGCACAACGTGAACTGTCGACAGCGCCCTAGCCTTCTGCCTCCTTCTCGGAGGCGGGCACCATCTCCTCCTGACATCAGCACCCTGCTGGGCAGAAGACTGCAGCTAGACGTCCTCGCTGTAATGACACATTGGTCTTGTCCCTCACCCCCGGGAGTGAGATTGTGGGGGGCGTCATCATTCCTGAAAGTGGGGGCTTCAGGAATAGATGCGGGAGTATCCTAACGCGACTAGCTCTTTGATATCCAAGGTAAATGAGCCGTAGCGGATCAGAAGTCTATGAAATAGACTTCTGATCTGTCAAGACGAGAAGAAAAGATGAGAGTTTGCGAATCATCCAAGTGATGAGTTAACGTAGGGACAAGGTCACTATTGTGATGGACTATGCTTCCGCTAAGGGTGAATGTAGATCCAAAGTCTTCGGAGAAGTATAGTGTTGAAGTCGTGTAATTGATTGAGTAGACATTGAAAGAGGGCGCAGCCTCCTTTGGTGGCGTGTTTGAGATGCGGGAGGGTGATGCCAGCACCAGGCCCAATGAAGGGTAAATCAGATTTGACGATTCAGGAGATATTGATAGTCTGTTGTCGATTGAGAAGATAGGGCGTCCAAGTACAAGACTGGGAGTGGGTGAGCCATTGCATATGAATAGCCGGGACTCAACGCCACAACTGAGTGTTCTGATCGAAGAGTCGTTTGCAACAACTGCAACAACGTCACTTCCAATCTCGACAGCATCCACAACTGTGAGATTGGGATACATGGTCCTAACTGTTTTAATGGCAGTCAATAGTGCCGGTTTGGACGTGAGTTCAAATGCTCCCTGCTGAAGGACGGCTTTGACGAGGAGAACATCACGTAGGCTATGGTAGGCTACAAATAGGCTTGGATAGGTTGACTCGTTTAGGACGTTGTCATGCAGCAACGGAGAGTCATGAAGCGTCGAATCGTTAGATCCTGGTTTATGCGATTGGCAGATCTCAAATAGTCTGGCCCATTGGTCATGATCAAGATGCAGATGCGTCTTGGTTACGGCGATCCCAGAATTAGGTTGGTAACTGATAACATACAGGATTGGAGCGGCAGATTCAGTGCCATCAGCAAGAAAAAAGAGCTGACCATTTGAGGATGAACCTAAGTATAGGAAGTTATAGGGGAGAACAAAGTAGGAATCTGAATTTGAAGGTGTACAGTAGACAAGCTTGCGCGAAGAATCTGAGGAAAGGATAATCCAAAGTCCCACCCCATTGGGGGAATGATGGCCAGCCAGAATTTGGCACGTCTCATGACTTCCAATAGGAAGCGAAACGGAAAGTAGGTTTAACTGTTTAAGCGTATCCAAGCTGTGCCTCCATGTCCATAACCAGTTCAAGCATGGAGAAGTCCCATGACTTTAAGCGCGCAATAGCATCTTCATCCTCAAGCTTGTTCAAATAGTAGCTAGTAAAGGCAGGCTTACCATTTGATGCAAGAAACTCTCGAACAACCTCACGAGAATATTTCTTACGTTTCATTTGCCTAAATTCCGGATTAGTAATGAACTTAGGATCATTGCCACAAGGTGCCATGCGTGGACCATAAAAGGCATAGGGTGATTCTTCAGGCTTGAGCATCGCATCAATACATGAGCTATCGCTTGAAACACCAAGCCAGCGACAGATCTGAGGAAGAACTATTCTTGGATCAGACAGAATTGCTTCACCACTAACTGTAAGGAAGTTTGACGGTGGAACAATGGAGCGAAACTTCAGGATGTTTCGATGCATTGCATACCACATTAATGCATAGTTCTCCTTGACCATTGGATGTCCTGCGGCAGGACTATGAACTGTGCGTCGAAATTCGAAGAACTCTTTCAAGGACTTTGAAGCTCCAACAACACTTCGTGTCAAGTGAATGAATCTGGCATTTGGATAAAACTTGAATAACCTGACCATGCGATCAATTGTCTTGGTATTCGGAGGAGACTTTTCGATGCAAGCCTTAGGATAAAATGGTTGGCAGAGATACTCAAAAAGTTCCTTGCTAGTCATTGACTGATTGTTAACAAGCCACATCCAAGCGCGGCTGCAGGCAGCACTATCTTGCTTGCCTTCATGAACTTGAGCGATGGCTCTCAAAAGTCCACTTGGTGCAAATCTTGCATACTTAATATTTGACTTATTGGATAGTAGATGCCCGATGTCATCTCGATAAAGCAAGTGTAGCTCGGGGAAGCAATAGAGTTCTGGATGCTGCCCGAGAATAGATGAAACGACCGAAGAGAAAGACCGAGGAGGACTCAGCAAAAAAATAGGTTCAACCATGACCATTTACACTGCTAAAGAGATTACGCCGAATCACATTGTAGCGATGCTGCATCCTATCTTTTAGATTTTGGAGATCCTCGACCAGGTCATCAGAAAGGACCAATTCGGTTGATTCACAGTCCTGTGAAGATTCACTGGGTTCAAATAGAAAGCTGAACAATGCCTTGTGAGCATTTTCAGATTCCATTTCGGTAAACGGTTCTGTTACGAGTTCAGAGCTTGCTGGCTGTGGCGCGACGTCGTGTTCACCGTCATCGCCTTCCGATACATCAATAATAGGTTCTACTGCGTCCTTGGGTGTGAGTGAAACAATCTGAGTAAATGTATTGTATTCGAGACTGTTTTCACGGCCTGCAACTGTGCTATCAAGATTGACAAGCTCCATGAGGGTCTCCAGTTGGGAAGTGACCTCGTCGCCATCCAAGCCAGGCAAAAGGGTTAGTTCTTGATTAACGTTAGAATCGCGTTGGATAGGCGACATAGAGGAGGCTGAACTGGTTGGAATCAGATCAATCATAACGAAGAAGCCGGTAAGGAGTCAACACGAGAGAGCTCAAGCCTGGAACTTACTGAACGAAGATGCGCCTGATAATGCCTAATAACTCCTGTGAGGTAGAGGCTGTTGAGGTCATCTCTCATTTCCGTATCTAATGTAAGACAATCATGGGATTTTAACGGGGGGAGTGGCCTTGTGTCAATTACAACCTGACTAAGCAGGATGTCCTCTAGTGAGGTCGACGAAGTAAGCACATCAACTCTCTTCAAACCCAACATCGTTGCATGATGCAAGCACATCCTTGCATGCCTGTCTTCAGCATGAAGAAACATTCGGAGTCGACTGCTAGGAGTGGTTACCTTCATCCCCGTCCATTCAGATGGAAACTGCTGATAGGAATCAGCAGGCCCGGCGATAAGCAGAACACCGCAGAGTTCGAAGTCAATGGCCATCACTGCTGCATGACCGGCTCCCTGGCTATGGCCTACGACCAGTGTTTGAAGAAGGATGTCTCGTTCGGATAGATGGAAGCCGTGATGCTGCCTTACTTGAGTAAGAAACGTTCCCATGATCGAGTCTTCATAGGCGATGCCAAGCTTTGAGTTCGGCTGGGAAGCGCTGCCATAGATGAACTCACGCCGTACCTGAAGAAGCGAGTCAGAATCAAAGAACTCGGAATTCAGCTTTGCTACAGTGGAAGATAATGGATAGTCAACAAAGTAGTAGTCGCCACTATCAGCTAAGCACGTACTCAACCAGAGGTAGTCTGAGCTGCGGCGAAAGCTACCTGGCAGGAAAAGGATGAACATGAAGCTGATGTTGAATGGCTTAGGACTTTTGAGTGCCTTCTGAATCCTAGTATGGAATACTGGCAGGTTATGATCAAGATCTTGAACATCAGACAAGCATCCTGGCTTCAAGGGATACACATCCAATTATTCTAAATTCGCATAACCTTCTCAAGAGCACATTGCTGTAGTTCAAGAAATTGTACAGTGCCAAGCATTCATTGATTGAGTTCCAACTCTGGGCTGATTGTTGTCAGAAACCATGCACCCATTCCCCATGCGATTTGGCAACCACTCAGGAAAGCTTGTGTGCCGAACTTCTGTGTTTGAAGGAGAAGAGGACCGCGCGAAAGAAGATCCTCAACTCATAGCCGTTCAGGACATTACTGACCCCCATCAGTTCCCCATGTGCCGTCGGATACTCTTTTCGATAGCATTTGGCCTAAACTGGCGGAGCTTTTAAGTCATACCAAAGAGTCCAGGATGTTTAAGGAAGATCTCTTGATATTTTGCATCGTTTAACGATCTTGTAATGGTTTGGATCTTTGCTGAATGAACGTCCCTGTTGGTGGCGCCTTGCTTAATTCAGATGCAGCTGTTAATGCATAACGTTGGGACCACGGCACAGAAGCTTCGAAGAGATCCATCAGCATCAAGAGTAGGTCGCCTGCGTTTGGCTTGTAACTAGTCAGGTCAATACGATTACCAAGTTGCAACTTAATGCTTAGAACTTCTGATGTTAGGTTATGCTATATCATGTTGGGATCTCGCGGAAAACCTATAATTCCTTTGTACGCTTAAAATCATATCATGCATTGATTGTCGTCGTACAGATGCATCGGAAACTCCGTCGTGCGCATGTGTGCGTTACATTGGGATGGGCCTGATTATATGGCCAAGGCGCTATCACAGGTGGAAAGATATGGCATTCCGTTCGCAACAGTCCAGGCGACTCGTCAGCCTCTACATGCACATCCATGATGCTAACCATTTCAGCTAGGTGTATGGAAATTGCGAATCACGTCACTGCTGTAGCTTCATAGGTGAGGGCGCGCTCATACGCAGTTGACCTCAGCATGAAAATCATGCTATTGTGCAATTGCTCATGGTTTTTATTATGGCTCTTGTGCTTCCAGGTCACTTGAAGTCCACCTTCAAGCAAGTTCGTTCTTTGATCCTCAAAGAAAAGAACTTCCCTGAAGCCAGGCGGATCTTGGCCGGCGTACCTGATGGTGAGCTCTATTCGCCTTACCACGTTGCCATGGCCGCAATTGCACGGTCAGAAAGTGATACTGCCGTAGCTATGGCTCACCTTGAGAAGGCTCTTTCACTCGCACCTGATGATATTCGGTTGATTTCTCGGATTGGCAAGCTTAGGCTTCAAGAAGGCAATACAACTCTTGCTCAAGAATATGCCAACAGAGCTCTTCAGCAGAAGTCTTCCAAAAAGTCGGACGTTACTGCACTAGCATCTTTTCTCCAGCAGCTTGGCGATTATACTAATGCTGCCAGTATCTTGCGTCACGCAGTTCTTGAGAATCCAAACGATACCAAGCTTCGTAGAATGCTTGCCCTGGCTCAGCTTCAACTAGGACAACTCGATGACTGTGAGCGTAATCTTAACAACTGCTTGAGGCTTGATCCCAAGAACCATTATTCACAGATTTTGTTGGGAGAAATCCTTATTGCTCAGGGAAATAAAGTCCGTGGTCTCGCGGTTCTTCGTACGGCAGATAATGATGAATGCCCATCGAAGCTGAAGGAGCGTCTCTCTATTGATGCTGCAGAATGCTACATTGATCTTGCCGAGTATAGTGCGGCTAAGGATGAGCTTACAAGGGTACAGAACAGCAACAGTCCCCGATTCAATTACTGCTGGGGCAAAGTTCAGTACCAAGAGGGAGATTATGAATTCGCCCTTACTAGTTTGATGGCAGCATCAAAGTCAGTTGCTCATGAGGATTCTACTTCAGTACCACCTATTGATCCATCAAGTCTGACAGTAGAAGATCAGAAGATTCGTTGTCAGAAACTGATTCAAGATCTGTCCAGCAAACTTGAAAAACTTAGGGTTTCAGGTATCCAAGCAGACGATACCAGCTTCAATCAATCTACCGTGCTCGATTCAGTTGATGAGGATTTCTAGATCCTCGATTCATACCTCCCCATCTTCCCACTCCAATGATCGTTGTTGATAATAACTATTATCGTGTTAATCCTTCGATACGAACTTCTCCTTTGGTTGAAGGCCAGTATCGATTGTATTTTGGGGACCGAACAACCTCGCTAAAGTTATCAGCCTCTGAGTGGGAAGCTATTTCTGATCTTAATTCAAGAGATGGCTTGTTTGATGATTTATTTGAGAAGTGTTCAGAGTTCTTTGGAGCAACTCGTGCTGGAATTACTAGAGATGACTATCTCAACTGGTTGTGCACTCACGGAATCTTGCTTTCCGTTGAAGCTCCAACCCTTTCAGCACAAGTCTCCACGAATGTTCTGCACGCCAGCGAACTTAATGGTCATTCAAATCAGCTGAATGGGTCAGCGAATGATCTCCATCAGCCACCATCCCAACTCCAGGATCGAAAGATCTTGCTTGTTAACTTTGGCTGGATTACGTCTCGAGGGCTGTTAAGGCCCCCCCGGGTTCTGATCCGGCTTCAAGCTTGGCTTTTCCCCCTGGTTGCTCTTCTCTTTATCGGCACAATCCATAGTTTTTATTTTGGGGTCAAGCCTTTAGGTGTATTGATCGCCGAAAGATCAGACCCTTTGACTGGGCTGTCAAGGCTATTTATCATGTTAATTGTAATTAACCTGATAAGTGTTATGGTGTCGATCCTGTCGACATACTCCATGAATATAGATGATCAAAAGTTGTATCTTAGGCTTAAGTGGGGATTCTTGCCAAGGCTCGCGAAGGAGCAAAGCGCCAAAGCTATTAAGCAGTCAGCAAGCAAACTTGAAGAACTCATTTTACTCGCCCAGCCACTTCTGACTAGATCATATCTTGTCATTCTCTCTATACTCTTCCTTTATGTTTATACGCCAATACCTGATTCCTCTCCGTTTTCTCGTCTAAATATACTGGTTGCAATCATACAAGGTTCTCTTGCTAGCATGATAATCCTTTTGATTCCTGTACGCAATACTCCAGGCAGAAGGCTCTTGGAATTCTTTGGACTCATGCCAAAGAATTATCTGAAGATATCGGCTAAACGAACTCTAACTATCTTTTCTCATCTTTTTCATGGGCGTTTTAAGAGTATTTCTATCTCTCGTTCAGATGTCAACAGTATTCTGTTCCTCTGCACGCTTTTACTGGCTTTTATTATCAAGCTTTGCATTCTATACTTTATACTAATTCCAAACATTGCTGCCGAAATACCAACGTTTGCAGGCCACTGGACTTCCCTGATCGTCAGGCTAGCTCTAACGCTTCTTCTTATTCGCTTTCTTTACCTTACGGTTTTTACCAAGCTAATCAACAAGAGGGTGGAGGGAAGGCCGGACAGATCAATCAATCGAGCAACCAATGGTCCAGCATTGCTGCCAAGTTCCAGTGGGCCGCAAACTACAGAATCTATTGTTGTTTCCAGCTCAACTCTTTCATCTGTTTCAGTTCATAATAGAATTACCAATACTTTTAAAAGTAGGTATTTCCTTCCGTTCGTTTTAGTTGTTATATTTCTGTTTCCATTCAGTGCATCTGTGACCGGATCAGCGAACGTAACTGAAGGTGAGGCACTTGACATTCGTGCAACTGAGGCTGCGACAGTAAGGTCTATCTTCCAGGTTGGTCCATCTTCTGCCATTTTGGACAAGGGCTCTAAGATTCTAGAACTCTTTTCTCCAACCCTCAGCACACAGCGAAGCCAACAACTTCAGCTTATTTCAAAGTTGGAATCCGATATACGTACTAGGAAGTCTCTTATACGTTCCATTAAAACAGGAAGCATCAAACTTGAAGGTGATAATCGTAACGAAGAGCTCTTAAGTGCAAGAGCTATGGTCCAAAAGTCTCAATCTCGGGTTCGTGCTCTTGAGAATCAGATCAGAATACAGGATGATCAAATCGAAAAGCTTAGATCATTGACGAAGTCTGGCGCGATAAGTGAATTTCAGCTCCAAAATCTTCTATCCACCCAAGCTGCTCTAACAGGCGAACTTGAGGGTGCAAGGAGTGAGCTAAAATCAGCGAATGCAGATGTTATTGTTGCTAGACGCAAGCAGAAGATTGATCAAGATATAAATTCTGAGGAACAGCTTTCCAACGCAATGGATGAATTGAGTGCTGCCGAGAGCAGCCTGAAAGTCGGTAAAATTGCCTTAGAAGCTATTGACTCACGATTAGCAAAGCTAGTGGTCACAATGCCGTTTGATGGAGTGATTAGTTCTAACACCAGGGCACTGCTTGGTAGAACTGTAACTACTGGTGAAACCATCGTGACAGTAAAGGCTCAGCCATTGACTCAGACTATAGTATTGATTCCCGAATACGACCGTGCACGAGTACGCACTACACTTCCATGCATACTAAGATTATACTCGGTTTCCAATGAGGAGTTCAAGGGGAGAGTGTCCTCTATCAGTCCTACTACTGTTGAAATTGATGGTCTTCAATATGTTGAACTTCAAATTCAGCTTGAGGAAAGCCTACCTACAAACTTCATTGGTTCGAAAGGGTATGCCAAGATCGACGTAGGATTTACCTGCATTCTATTCAATCTCTTGGCCCCAGTTACCAGATTTGTCAATGTAGACCTTTGGTCCCTTCTTCCTTAGAGTCAATGTCACCCATCATCAACGTGGTGAAAGATGCATCTCATTCCCTTGCTGCATCCTCGGACTATCAGCGATTAACCTTCGTCATCAGTGCCCCTAGAGGTGGTGCTCTAACCTTCTGCAGGAAAACTGAAAGACTGGGGCACATTGGTCTTCCACATACGCATCTTCCACTAAGGGGAATGCCTCAACTGTTAAAGTCCCTTCAGTCTCCCCTTGATCTTTATAGTATTGATGATGGTCTGCTTCGGGCCCTGTCATGTGTTGTTTATGGTGGGTTGGAACCTTATCAGCTTGAAGCGGCGTACCACGACATTGGTACTATGTATGCTAGGGATACATTCTCCGACACCTACGGACGGTTTCTAGCTAAGACCACAAGTCGCATCTTCGATCCTTCATTCAGTCTGTCTCTGTACCCTGATGAAGTGTTGCAGCTTCAAGATAGTTTCCCACGTTCACAGTTTATCTATATCTTCAGGGATCCATTCTTCTATGCATCTTCCATCCTGAGTACGATTCATGGTTTAGACTCACTTCTGGTTTGGTGGTCAATCGCTAGACAGTCAGATCCTGACATTCCTATGGATCCACTTGTGATGTGGTGTTGGATAAATGAGAAGCTACTCGAATGCAAGGCCAGACTTAACAAGGACACCATTGTCAGTGTCCTGAATCACCCTGAATCCGTTGGTCGCTACTCTTTCGAGCGTTTCTCTCATTTCATGCGATCTGACTACTCATCGCTTGTTCCAACACTGGCAGGGCCATCCTCTTCTAGGTTTTATAAAGACCATGCTAAATGGAGGTTGTCAATGAGTCGAACTCTTTCGAGCCTGCTTCCAGTTAACTCTCTTGACTATAGTTCGCCAATTCAGGGCAGGTCGTCGTGGTGGTTGGATATCACCTTGGGGGGCGATCCATCTGCTAGTATCTCACACTGTTCTAATCCAGGCAGCCTTGTCCCAGAGTATTGGGAGCAGTTAGTGGAAAATAGTGAGCTCATCGATCGTTGTGATCACTTGTGTCATGCGTTATCTTTTGCTCCTATCTCCTCCCGACTAGCTACAAACTGATACACGTAACTACTGGCTGCCTCTTTCCTGCTGACAGCATCCATGTCTTGCCTGCACTGCTTCCATCCAGGCAGCCATCGTAAAGGTAGCTGGTTTGGCGGTTATGTCCAACGGCAACGCGCGATCCACACCATTCCTGATAGAAGTAACCCACGCGTTGAGTGTGACCACTGGCGTGGAACCCTGTAGTGCGCCTGAAGGGAGACAGCAGCCCGGTGGAGTTTTCTATTGCATCACCGCACCTGTGCTGGCGTGGCATCCCGATCTTGTTTCCGCTGTTGCGATGCCGCTGCTTGTACAAGTCCTGAAACCACATCACCTTCTGGTCGGCCTCTTTCGCACTGGCGAATAGGCAACTTGGGCCATCAGTTCAACTGAATTGCCTGTTGCTCTCCTTCGAGGGAGCGATGGTTCAGATTGCGTTAGCGGCCTCTTTGGTGATCAAGATCATCACATGCCCTGATTCTTGAGTGAGGTGCTGAGCAGCGCTGCCGCTTCAGCTAGAGCCTTCTGCTTCCACCTGAGATCCTGCTACGCCCTGCCTTGAGCCGCTGGTTTTCCTACTGGTTCCTAGGCACGGAGCCCAGCGGCGTACGTCTACCCAGAAGCTTTGCGGGTGCACCCCAGCGGTTTCCAGCACCACCGTTAGTTTGTTAGTGGTTGTGCAGCCTTCAAGCACCTTCTGGGCTGCCATGGCCACCTCTCCTTGCAGGCGCCAGGCCTTCCTCCACGTTGTCTTGTCGAAGCTGACCACGTGAACGCCCAGTTCTGCGGGGGTCTGGGCCACGTTCTGGGGATGCGCTAGCTCATCAGCCTCCTGACCTCAGCCTGTTGCTACGCACAAGCCTGCGGCGAGACGCGCTCTCTGTAATGACGGAACTTCTGCTCCATCAAGCCCCATGGTGGACAAAGTGGCCGGGATGGAGAGCCGTCAACGTTGCTGGACGTTGGCCCATCACCACCTCCAGGAAGGTTGAGATGTGCGGTTGCTGTAACTCATATAGAGGAATTACTAAACGTAGCCCATGTGTGAAGACAGGTGGAGTCTTTTCCATCACCATGACACATTGTCAGTGAATCTTATCAACTGCTGATGGTGCATCAGCATCAAGTGCTTTGCTCAATAGAATGGTGAGATCCCTCCCAATCTGGCTGTTGGGATCTGCAATTTCTCGTGATATATCTGTATGGCCAAATGGGTATGACTTTACCGTAGCTTCCATCTTCAGCTTTTGCCTAAGCAGGGAGGCCAGAACCAGTGAACTCTCACGGCTAAAACGCTTCATCGTCGTGGCCAAATACGCCCATCCACCATTGATTCTTGTCAAGTCCACCGGCATACTCGCCATGTTATCCACGGGCGAATAGGTCCTGATCAGACTTTCAAGGTTATTTCTGTCGTTCGTTCGATAGCCAACTAAGCGTTCGATCTCCTGCTTTACATTTGGCCTCGCAGCACTATAGCGCTTTGACAAGTCATAAGCTGCAGAGTCTATAAGAATAAAGGATGAGTGTTGATTGAGAAAGAGCCCCTTGGATAGGCCTAGTGCAATCAAATAGGAGCCAGCTGAATGCCCAAAATACACAATAGGTGCATCGTCATTGACCGGACATAGGAGCTTTAGCTCAGTCTTCACCCATTGGTCCAACGACTTCAGAGCAAGCAACTGCTCATCAATGACAGAGTCGGTACATTGCGCAACTAAGGGGTAGTTACAGGAAAGGAAGTTAAAGCCCAAGCTATTGAAGAATAGATCCTTTCCCGCAATATGACGCTTTGATCCTTTTCTAAGGCCTCCCCCATGCAGAAATATAACCGTGCCCTTGGCAGGGCTTGATACTAGTTGATACGCATCAAGCGTTACCCTTGCATCATGAACTGCGCTTAGCATCGGAGCATAGCATATGTCGCTATGTGACCGAACTGACACGTCAGAAAGGCGTTTTCTATCTGAACTCGAACCAGGGCTAGCCAAGAGTAGTTCTTTAATGCGGACCAAGCATTTCCAAGGTCTTAATCTCATGCAGTTACTTCGCCTGTAGGGATGTCATTGGGGCCAGATCAAGTTACAGATGATATCCAAGCTACCCTACCCCTGCCTAGGGGGCTTCATGGGCAGAATCCGAGGTGTCTACGTGATCATTCCGATGGCTGAACTGGGCTGCACCCGAATCGTGATCCTAGCTTCAATCCGTCTCAGTCTACACACATACGAGTATTATGCCGGCGGATGTGTCGGTGTCAATGAATGCTCAACAAGCGCTCACTCTGCTATCGCTCATATCCAGTTCAGACCCCAGACTTCCGAAGTGCGAAGGTGGAGGTGCCACGCAGACTCTCACCGGTCATGCTGCTAAGCCCAGCTAGAAAGTCTTCTACTATTGACAATCTTCTTATCCTAAAATAAGTGGTTGTCTATTCGTATGAACCCGTGCAAGCACATGTCCAGTTATCTGCCCGCACGAACCACCTTGTGGTGGCATCGACTGTTTGTCTCCAACTCTGACCTTCTCATTGAGCCATGCAACTAGCTCCCTCTGCACAGTCACCCCATTTCTATACGGCTGAATTGTCAATATAAGCCTCATCTTCTGATGGCTTCAGTTTAATGGAGCCATTTATTGAAGTGCATTCGGCCAGTTTGCCGTGTGAGCTGGAAAGTGCAGTAGGATCACAGTTGAAGTCTGACTACTCTGCATGGAGACGCACGAAGGGGCTGAGGACCAATCATTCCACATCGAAATGGTTCGGCAACTCAATCTCTTGCCTAACAAGTTCCATCAAATATCTGATGAAGATATTGACCACCTAAATGAAATCTCCATTAAAGAAGCCGAGAGGCAGTTGTCTCTTACGTCGGCGGCGATGAAGTTGTTTTCAAACTTTGAGAAGCTGCTTCCAAGTGGACCTATTGCAGCGAAGAAACTCGGTGGTTTCGCTAGCACACCGAATTCCCAGTCGAAGTGACTTCTAGCGTCATTCATTAGAACCGACTACGTTTACTTCTACTTCAGTATTGTAGGCCACTTGCTGATTGACGTGGCCTCACAATGCCAATGATTCCATTCCAGATAGTCACCCCACTGCCAGTAACTCTACAGATCTATAGTGCAATGATCTGACAGCCACCCTTTGGATTATGCTCGTATTGACCTGGATCTGTATCCGATGTTCTTGTTAGAACCTTTGGTCCAAATGGATTTGCAGTGCATACATATGTATGACCATTCCATTTTACGATGTTCCTGATTCCAAAGTTGTAGATATTGTTGAACCCATTGTGAGTTATGCAGTTCCAGTCCACTCCATCTTCAGAAGACCAAAGCTCTGCCCCTCCGTATGAGGAAAGGAACACCTGCATAGATTCCCAATCAAGAAGTCTACCAAATCTAGTCTTGCGTTCCTCCCTTATTGCCCATAGACCAAATACCGACCAATCCATTGTTCCCAGAAGCAGTCGATCATCTATGCTCACAATCTTCCAGATGTAGGCGTTAAAATAGTTGCCGAAGCCTGGCCCTCTTCCGCTGAGTGGCAACAAGCCATCACGTGGGTTGGCACAAACTAGCTCTAGCTCATCGTTTGGAGCAAGTCGCAATACCTCTGCTGCGGCTGGCCCGACATTGTTGGTTCGATCGTGTCCACCATTCTGAATCCCAGTTCCAATGTATAAGTAGTCGCGATGACTGCATAATGAGATAATCCCCTGATTCAACGCGCCTCTTCCACCGCCATCCTTAACCACTAACTCCCAAGTGAATTCATATTTACCTGAACGCCTGCCCCTCCATAGTTGAAAACCATTGATTCCTCCTGTTCCAGCATAGAGTAATCCCTGATGGATGCAGAGTTCGTATACCACGACAACCTCTGGAAAGGTACCTAGACCCTTGCCGTTGATTGAATGCCATTGTCCAGAAGTTGGGTCATCTGTAGCGAAGATCGTAGTGATCCCAGCCCCGTTCACGTTACCGTTGGATGCCCCTGTAATGGTTGTGACCAAGAGCTCTTCATACTGAAGCAGTGATCTAATCGATGTGAGCGTGATCTCGTTTGAAGAAAACTCTGAAATGATGCTTGGCTTTGGTAGTCTTGAAAAGCTTTTTCCGTCGTAGCTCACCATGAGATCAGGACCATCCCCTCTCGACCGGGATGTGGATGCGACATACAGAGCTATATCTCTAGATCCATCTCTATAGGTACACATGCTACGATAACCGTAGTGGCGTCTGAATGAGATTCCATTTTCAAGTTGATACCAATCAGCTTGATGGACACGTTTCGGGGTCGATGAATTCGGGCTAAAACGCCAAATCTCTGCTGCAGAAACATCGTTCTCAAATGCTTGCTCGTAATTCTTGTATTCAATTGGAACCGGCCACATATCTATGTGGACATTTGGCATCCCAAAACGAAGAAAGACAAGATTGGCACGTCCTGTGCCAATGTACATTGAACCCTTGAAGACCGCCGCCGAATACGCATAGGCATTGTATTGATCCCCAAAGCCATTGGCGCATACAGGAACTGGATTGATCCGATTGTGTAAGGCTACTGTCACTGTTGCACCTCATAGCCTGGGATATTACCCATGAGACCTACACTAATCTCTGACAACGAATGTAGAGCTGGAAACGACTTCCAGATATCCGCACGATTATCTACGATTCTGTTTTCCAGGAAAAACTTGAGGTCACCTGCGAATTCATTTGTTTCAATCTGCATACTCTGTTCTGCGCTATAAGGATTAGCACAGCTGGCGTAGAATGGTAGGCCTAAAAATGAAAGCAATTCGTCCATAGACTTATCAGGACTCGTGACAAGGTCTTCATAGTTGAGGTAATGGATGCGACTATTGTCAATGTCCTTCAAGACTGATTGAATATTTTCATGGCACAGAGCCCAAATCATCTCTGGAATCGCTGATGTATCGCCGGTGTAGCGGCGTGCAAATGGAATGATTTCCTGGAGCTGTGAGTCAACAAGTGACTTCACCACTGCCGATGGGTGACGAACAAGATAGATGAACTTAGCATCAGGAAACTGTGCTGTAATACGTTCTAACGTATGTCTGCTGTATGCATAAGAAGGGGTCTTGTCTACAAGGTACTCTTTTGAAAAATGGTCTTCTATTTCCTTGAAAAAGCTGATAACAGGCGTTTCACTCTCAACTAGTTCGCCCTCAAGTCGAGCTGAATCTTCAAAGCTGATTCCATTGACCTTGGCACGAAGGCGGACAGTTCCTCCCAGCAAATGCTTCGTCTCTGCATGGCTTAGAGCTGTCTGGCGCTGTGCGTATGTATCATAATGGAGCAGATGCAATTCTTCTGGAGATTCAATTTCTGGATGCTGATCTAGCATCCTTTGCAGCAGAGTCGACCCTGATCGTGGAGAAGAAAGAATAAACACAAGTTTGTAGCTCGTGTCGATGGTATTATCGGCTGAAAATGTTGGCGTCTGGATTAAGGACTTGAACTCCTCAAATTGTATGGAGCTGAATGGGGAGCGTTTGTATTTGCTGTCTTCAACATCCTTCGGTTGCTGACCTTGGCTACCAGCGGAGCTTTTGGTACTTGTTGGGCCAATCGAAGCAGACTGCTTGATTATATACTCGCTAAGTTCTCCGATGCTCAAGTCTGAAACATATTGCCCTTCTACGGGCATGACTAATTCAATGAATGATAGCCTGTCCGGACTAAGTGACTGACACTTCTGAAAGATCGATACAAAGTCGACTGAAGTTAGCCCAAGATCGGCTATAAGCTGGGTATCTGCAGAGAGAGGATCATCATAGAAGATGTCGTTGTTCTCTGAATAATCACCAATGACCTTTATAACTTCTTGTAGCATTGTCTGGAAAACGCTGCTTGAGCTTAACATGGAATCCACGGAACGCGCCACAGGCTTTCTGTCCAGTCGGTTCATCTGCTCCATGGAATCTACTGCCATGCTACCCATTAGGAGAATGATGGCTGAACACTAGTCTTCAGTCAAACCCAATACAATCTTCCACGCCAAGCGTGCGAGTATTCAAGAATTGAACAGAGTATGATTGACGATTTGCTCATAGACCACGCTTTTCCTATCAACTCACAACGACTTCAACACTCAGCAACTATTTGAATTGCCAGTTGTCACGCCAGCCTTCTTCCCCGACGACCGATATACTGACCTTCTGTACATCCCATCCATTTGAGTTAGTGGATTAAGCATCTGTTCGTGGGCGCCAGTGATCTGTGCTTGGGGACGAAACAGACAGAGTCCAAGGATGGCACTACCGACTTTGCAATGAATTTGACGAACATCACTGCTTCTCCTCTCCCTGACGGCTACGGCCAGCTCCAGACTGAGTGCAAACGCTCACAGAACTGACTAAAGTTGCCGTGATGACAACGAACTTCGACATCCATCATTCACGACCACACGCGGCTCAGCGTCTCCCACCAGAGTGAGACGCCCTTCAAGAGTTGATCCACGAGTTGCTCTTGCCGACACCTGGGTGCAACGCAACGCTGTGGTTCCATGGCCAAGATCGATACGAATGAGCTAGAGCATGCCTACAGTCGAACTGTCTGGATGATGGATTATCTGGCCAACGCCGCCTTGCCAATTGGGTGTGATCCGGTGAGTCTCAGACGCGTCTCATTTGATGGCGCGTAAGTCACCGGATGCGTGGAATTAGTAGCCTTATCGATCCACCTTAGGGTAGACCTAGCCTTGTGGCTATACCAGAAGGCACACCAAGCACTCACCATCAGGATGTTTTTTCAGAGGCTCTGATGTGGAGTTCTCTCTGGATTTCCGGATGATCGCTCTGTCAGATAGAGGGAGTGCATCAATCATCGCCTCTGCTTGTTTCCGTTTAATCCATAGAAGAAATCGCTGCCAGCAGTCTGAATCGCCCAGCATAAGCCAGTAAGGCATTCGTGTTTGCTATGCCAACATCTTTCTAGACCGCAATGGCGAGAGATTAAGCACCATCTCTTGGTGTGCCCGCGAGGACAAGAAACGGTTCTTCTGCAGTATGACACTGTTGGTTGACATGAAGTCACTATTCAGCTTCGCCACTTTTAGAGTGAGCTCCACGCAATGTCTACCCCCCCCCTAGGATTCAAAAGTCTCTATCCCGTCTCTAGAGAAACTGAATCCAGCTCCACTTCTATTCATAATGGTTGACACAGTACAGGATGTTTTATACACCAATACATCTATTCGGCGGCCTTCTATCTATGTGTTGAGAGAATTGTTCCCGTATGAACTGTCAGCTATACATATTCTGCGCTGATATGGATCCCACTACATTCCTGGTCTTTTGCGGATTAATACTATTGTCGTCATGATCATCACAGGATTATATCTGATTCTCGACACGTATCAGGCTGTGTTCCAACGACTGCATCAAGAACACGCACCTAACCTGCTTTGTCTGCATAGCTATGGCGCAAACTCTTCTCTTTCGGTGACTTACTGCCTACAACTAATACTCTATAACATGTCATCAATATTTCCTTAGTGCCCTGTGATACATTATGTCAATTTCACCGGCTAAGCACAAAGGGGCCTCCAGCCTTGACTCGGCGGGTCTATGTGTGCAACTCCGCATGGTGGCCTACCCGATCGAAAAACGTCGCACATTTTGACTTATGGGTTAATATGTGATCAGGTGTGCTCAAGGTAATGAATACCACCAATCAGGTTTTGGTGACGGTTCGCCCCTTTGGAGACTGGGTTAGGTCATCGGAGCGTGTATTGGCTGCTGGTGCAACACTCTGTTTGGATACCTTTGGATTTGAAGATCATATAGAAGAGCTTTGGAATCAAGGACTTTCACTTCTGATATCCCGCATTTCATTCGTCTCTTGCAGAGACTTTTCCGTTGCACAGTCCATACTTTCGCTAGTAGAAGGCCAACAATCGAACGCCGCTCAATCGCCGCGTGTCATCATTCCTTGGAGCAAAGTCACTCATGACCAGCTTGATTCGCTAAAGAGCTTGCAACCCGTCGCAAGACTCGGTTCCATCTTGGAAGTCGATCAGTTTTCGGCGTCACCTTGGGGTGAGGCTGAAAACAGACTTGTTCTGATTGAAGGCTATGAATCCGGAGGTCTATGCGGGAGCGACTCGCAGTATATTCTATTCCAAAAGGCTATCAGTTCACTTGACAACTGTAGGATCATCGTATCAGGCCCCATTGGCCTTCTTTCTTTTTCTGCCCTGAATAGTCAGGGGATATTCTCTATATTACTAGATGAGCAAACTCTGCTTCTTCAGGATTCGTATCTTCCACCTCGCAACAGACAGCTTCTCAATCGAGTCAACGGAAGGCAATCCATCGTCCTACGTTCAGGGACAGATCCATCCTTGGATGTGAGGTGCATTTGTCTTCCAGGTAAAGATTCTCCTGGCTACCTCTTCGGCAGCACAATTGATGTCCCTCAGCTTAATGAACTAGCCACATGGAGTTCCGACTGGATCTTTCCTGTCGGTGAGGGTATTGATCTTGCCAAGGACTTCTCGCAACAGTATCGAACTCTCGGCAGACTCATTTCAGCATACCGTTCTGTTAAGGTTAATTCTACTTCGGCTACAAGCCACCCCAACACAATTGCAACGCAGTTTGGTGTTAAGTATCCAATCATTCAAGGCCCAATGTCACGGGTTAGTGACACGGCTGAGTTTGCGGCAAGTGTTGCGCGAGGAGGTGCCTTGCCTACCATCGCTGCGGCGATGCTTACTGCAGAAGCACTTGAGAAGATCCTTATACAGACGGCAGACCTGATACCGGACCTTCCTTGGGGTGTTGGCTTACTTGGGTTCATTGACTCAACTCATTTAAAGTCACAGATCTCAGTTCTGAAGCGTTCAATGGCAAGCTTCTGTATACTTGCCGGTGGAACTCCTGCTCAGGCTAAGGAAATAGCATCCGAGCATCTAAGGGTGTTTATTCATGCTCCAACTCCAGAACTGCTTGATCTATTTATCAAGGAAGGTTGGAGAGACTTCATCCTTGAAGGACGCGAATGCGGAGGACATATCGGTCCACTTAGTTCTCTGAATCTGTGGGAGAGGTCAATCAGAGTTGTTCTAGGCCAAAGCAAAGCTGTGAGCCGAGACGTATGTCTGGTTCTAGCTGGAGGTATCCATGATGAGGCTTCGGCTGCTTTTGCTGCCTACATGGTTGAGGATCTAGTCAAGACAGGTGCGACATGTGGCTTACTCGTTGGTTCGGCCTATCTTGCTACGCGAGAAATTGTTGAAGATAGGGCCATTACCCGTACATACCAAGAGGTTTCACTCCAATGCTCCAACACTGTCTTTCTTGAGACCTCTCCCGGTCATCAAAGTAGATGCGCCGACACAGCATTTTCCCGCGAGTTCAATTCTATGCGAGATGAGCTCGTCAAAGCTCAGGTCCCTGTTCGTGAAATATCCAGCAAGTTAGATCAACTCATTCTCGGACGTCTGAGATTGGCGTCCAAGGGGCTTCAACGAGGAGAGGGGGGGTTGGTTGCCGTTACCGAAGATGACCAACTTCAACTGGGAATGTACATGTTGGGAGAAGCCGTATGCCTGATCAATGATCAGACAACGATTCATCATCTACATGAAGCTATTCGTAATGGTTTGGAGACCCCTGCCAGACGAGCTCAGCAAGATATCTCTGAGAGGACGCAGCCAGCTGGTGTTGTCAGTGAATACAGAGGACAGCACGACATTGCAATCATTGGGATGTCTTGCAAGCTACCAGGTGCCAATGACCCTGAACAATTCTGGAACTTAGTTCTACAAGCCAGGAACCAGATTAAAGAGATCCCTGAGGACCGCTGGTCTATCACTGACTTCTATTCAGCTGATCCGAAGGAGACGAATAAAATCCATTCCAAGTGGGGTGCTTTTCTTGATGCTGTCCAATTTAATCCGATTGAGTTTGGACTTCCTCCACAGTCTCTCTCTTCAATTGACCCAGCCCAGCTTTTAGCCCTTGTATGTGTCAAAGAGGCACTTCAGAATGCAGGCTATCCAGAGGACTGTCTGTATGATCGTGAATCTACATGCGTTGTTCTTGGTTTCAGCGGCGGTTTAGGAGAACTTGGTCAAGCTTATGTCATGCAAGCTGAGTTGGCTCCTCTCTTGAGTCGTCAGCACAATGTCGAGGATATGTTACCAACCTGGACGAGTGATAGTTTTGCTGGAATTCTTCCTAATGTATCCGCTGGAAGAGTTGCCAACAGATTCAATCTCGGTGGGACCAACTGCACCATTGATGCAGCCTGCGCATCCTCACTTGCCGCCTTGGACCTTGCTGTTCATAAGCTTAGACAGGGTGACGCCAATATGGCTGTAGTTGGCGCTATCGATACACTACAGTCACCTTTTGCGTTTTTCTGCTTTTCAGAAACTCAAGCGCTTTCTCCTACTGGTGAAGCAAAGTCGTTTACCAAAAGTGCTGACGGAATTGTGCTTGGCGAAGGTGCAGGTATCCTTGTCCTCAAACGGCTTGAAGATGCTGAAGCCTCTGGAGATTCAATCCTGGCTGTGATCAAAGGAATTGGTAGCTCAAGTGATGGTCGAGGCCGAACCATGACGGCACCGTCACATCACGGACAGGTTCAGGCGTTTGCTCGAGCCTATACAGATGCTGGCGTGAATCCAGCCATGCTTGGGTATTATGAGGCTCATGGAACTGGCACACCTGTTGGTGACCGATCTGAAATCCGGGCTTTGACCACATTCCTGGAAACCCAGAACAATTCAACCACCCATTGTGCGGTTGGATCAGTGAAAACACTGATTGGTCATACGAAGAGTACGGCTGGTTTGGCTGGACTTCTGAAGGCTACGCTAGCCCTGAAGCATCAGTCTATTCCATTGCACAGTAGAATGGAAGAGCCTATTGATGAAGTTAGTTCTTCTAATACTGTCTACCTTCCAGCCGGCACCTTTCCCTGGCTGCAGTCAGATTGCCTTGGCCCTCGGACTGCTGGTGTCAGCGCATTCGGATTTGGTGGTACTAACTTCCATGTTGTTCTGCAAGAGTATATTCCCAAGCGTTTGGCGGACAGACCTTGCACGGACCTAGCACCCAGACTCGCGACCAGTTTTAGACTGCTGTACTTCACTCCTGAGCGTGGAAGCCTTTCGGAATGTATCCGAACGGCCTTGAAGCACGCACGTCTGATTGAACACGAATGCGCTCTTAATGGCTACACCACATCAGTCAATCATCTGGTAGCTGACACAATTAAAAGCCAGGATGTATCTGCTCACCCACGTGATGCTACTGGAGACTTCCTTATTCTTCTTTTTGATCAGTCTCGCTCTGATATTGGTGACAAGCTTGAAGATGCTCTATCCGTCCTTGAAGGACGGCTTGACTACACCAGCACGATGCGCGACTGGCTTGTACTTCAATCTTCATCAGCAGGGTTGCAGATTGACTATAAGACTGCTGAGCAGACTGCGCTACTTTTCCCTGGGCAAGGATCTGATTACCCCGGAATGGGGTCAACATGCCTGTCTGCATCGTCTCTCCAAACCCACGAGCTACTGCTGACCCTATTTCCAGAATCCCGTTCAAGACACGACGTTCTTGCGAAGTACCTTTTCGGCAACTCTGAGCCCGGCACGGGTCTTACTGCTGATATCAAGCAGTCCCTGCTTGCGATCACCGAGGTTGCTTATCTAGAGATTCTTTCATTCCTCGAGGTACCTTGGTCCCTTGGCCTTGGCCATAGCCTTGGTGACTTTGTCAGTCTGTACGCGACAGGGTGGCTAAGTGCGAGCGATTTAGTAACCCTTCTGCAAAGTCGAGGGAAGGCCATCAACGGATTTGTTGATTCCGGATATGGCATGTTGATACTCTTCTGCTCTCCTCAACAGGCTAACGACTTACTTCTTAAGGCAGCCAAGTCATCATTGACACTGGCAAATATTAATTCACCAACGCAAGTTGTTTTGTCAGGTCAGTTGGCTGATTTGGACATCATCGAACAGGCGTGCCTACAGGATGGTATATCTACACAGAGAATGCAGACATTATATCCGTTCCATTCAATGTTTATGCAGGATTGCAATGAATCCTTTAAGACTACTCTCAACTCATTCAGCTTTTCTGCAGGGAACTCGAATTCCAGTCAGTCAATTCTGAGCACGTCACCACAATCTGGTCCTGTTTCTGAGCAGACTATCAGCCACTTGCTCGCCTCCCATATGGTTTCAGGAGTCGACTTCATAGAGTCGGTTAGGCAGGCTGAGGCTCTTGGATCAACCTTCTTCATTGAAGTTGGGCCTAAGAAAGTCCTATCGAAGCTTGTACGATCATCACTCGGCTCTTCAGATTCTATCGCCGTCTCCCTTGATGGACCTCGTGGAACGGAGGACTTTCTGGCTTCCATTATGCGGATAGCAAGCCACGGGGTCACCCTTAATTGGTTCAAACTAAGCGAAATGCTACAGGTTCCTGCTGTACCACTCACAAGCCAAGCTTCTGGCAATGCTGCCACGAAGCCAGGATTTAGCTATTTTATTAATGGTGCCCATGCTTGGAAATCCCAGCATAAGATACAACAGAATATCCAGCACAAGGTTCATCAAGCTCTGTCAGGGAACGTCAGTCGCAGCGATGAAGCCATATTGCATGCAGATTTAGCAGAGCCAGTCCTGCTAACATCTATCCAACCGTCTCCTTCTCAACCGCAGTTAACCCCAATGAACCAACCCAACCAGTCGAGCCAGATCAGCAATCTTCGCTTAGAAGCGTTTCGGACTTATCACGAAACTCTGCGTATGATGATCAATTCCCAGACCCAAGTCTTTTCTGCATTCCTTTCTAATTCTTCCCATGGTGTAGCTTCGTTGGATAGCACAGAGACGATATATACACAGCAGCAAGTGGTTGGATTGGCAGCTCCTCCCGAAACCATCACATCAGCATTTTCACCCCCTGTTCAAAGCATCTCTCAACCCTCTTCTTCCACGATTCTTCAGCAGCCAGTTCAGGCGCTTGCCACCGTTTCACCTCCTAGTGGCAACGGAGATATTGGCCACGCTCATGCAGCTACCCCCACCAAAGCTGTACAAGCCCCACTCAATGGTTTGCATGTCGATACCCCACCGGTACCGCCTTCGAATGGCCATGGAGCGACCACCACTGAGCCCAAGCAGGTACCAGGCGCCACTGATGCATCCTCCATTTTGCTTCAACTAACCTCCCTGCTATCAGAGAAGAGCGGCTACCCAGTTGAGTTGCTTGATCCTGATCAGGATCTAGAGTCTGATCTTGGCATCGACTCCATCAAGAGAATTGAGGTGATGGGAGGTCTGTTGGCTACCTTGCCAAACGTATCTCCTGAGGCTCTTCAGAGCATTCAAACCGGGACTAGAGATCTGAGAACACTCCGGGAGGTAGCTGGCCACATTGCAGCAATCCTGGACGGAAGCATTAACACTGTTGCCGAAGCAGAGGCTACCCAGCCGGGAAAGTAGTTGGCGGGAAGGACGAACCCTCACAGCTTCGTCTTTCCCATTTTGAAAGCACTTCCTTCCGACTAGCTTGCTCTAGGTCTGGACAATGTCTTGAGAGGGCTGACCGACAGTTCATTGTCTTAGTCCCTGACTCAAAGCGTGACTTCTATTCAAACCTATTCGCCAACTCAAGACACGTTTCAGCATTCAATTATTCAGTTACATCTCCAGATCAGTCTCTTCCTGTTTCCATTGGAGGCGATCAGAAGATTCCCGAAAGTGCCACGAATGTGGACTCTTCTACTGATTCTACTATCATATTGCACCTTGATCACTTTGGACAGAAGCTGACCAGTCTTGTTGACTTTGAGCCATCCAATGCTGTTTCTTCTTTGTGGACAGCATTTGACAATATCCGGAATCTTCTCTCTTCCTTCCCCATTCCTGGCAATGATTATCGCCTGGTATTGCTCCATCATGGCCAAGGTGACTTTGGCAGGCGATCTGCGAGCAACGCTCCATCTGGCTCCCCAACCTTCTTCCTGACCTATGTTTCGGCTCTGTCTGGAATGCTTAAGTCAATTACGTCCGAATTTCCATCCGTCAAAACAACCGTAGTTGATGTTTCTGATTCAGTCCTTCTCTCAGATAGCACCCAATCCTATCTCGACTTCATCCTGTCACTTGATGAGCCTGAGAAGGAGTACTCAATCAACGAAGAAGGGCTGCATGTTCATACGATGATTCCTTGCCAACCTTCCATCACTACTTCGGAAGCTACCTTACCCCCCGTATCTTTACCTTCTTGCATCTTGGCGATTGGTGGTGCTCGTGGTATCGCAGTTCCTGTCTTAGAGCAGCTTGGATCAAGGAATGCTTCCCTTGTAGTAACTGGTAGATCTGATATTAATCTTCCCCAATGGTATTCTCCCGGTAGTTCCGTCCCTCAGATCAGGTCTGAACTGATCAAGATGCATAAAGACTCAGGTGAGGCCTTTACTCCAGCCTCCATTGAAAAGGAAGTGAGGAGGATTTCTTCTTCTGTTGAAGCTATTGCAAACCTTGATAGACTGTCCGATCTCTATGCATCAGTTATCTATATCAAAGTAGACCTGCTTGACTCCAATTCTCATGCGTCGGTTATTTCTGAACTTAACGCCAAGGGCTTGAGGGTCGATACTATCATTAATGTAGCCGGTATTATTGAAGACTCATTGGTTAGCAAGAAGAAGCCTGATAGTTTTAACCGTGTCCTGTCAACAAAGATGAATTCGCTGAAGCTTGCTTTTCAAGTGTTAGAAGAGCATCCAGTCGCTAACGTAGTGAACTACGCATCGATTGCTGGCAAGACTGGCAACTATGGTCAAGCTGACTATTCTGCTGCCAATGAACTTCTAAACGCAGGTAGCTGGCTCTCTGCTCTCCTTCACCCTGGGCTCAAGGTTACTTCATTCAATTGGGGACCATGGGCTTCATCGGGCATGGCGACTCAAGAAGTTAATGATGCTTTTGCCGATCGCGGCATCATTCCCATTCCTCTTGACGTTGGCGCACAAAGTGTTGTATCAATCTTGACCAATCAGTCTGAGCTTCCCCTTGAGGTTACATCAGGCTTGTATGACTCTACTAAGTTTACCCAATCCAACTTTGACATACAGCGCCTTTCTGAGTCATACCCATTCTTGGGACAGCATTCTGTTTCGACCACATCATCTACAGAGCATGGACAGCTCAAGGAGACTTATAAGTTCTATCTTGATCCTCACAGTCTTCCTTATATATCCTCCCATCGAAAGTTCGGGCAACCTGTTCTGCCTGCTGCGTCTTCCTGTACATTTGCCCTTGAAGCTTATCAGCGCCACCTTGGGTCGAGTGCTCTCTCTTTAGGTCGTTCTGCCTTGCGTGTCACCACTGACGTTCTCTCAGGAATCGTCTTCAGTGACTTTACTCCTCGCCAGCTTCTCTTTGAAGCCGATGTCGCAGATAATCAACCTTTCACCTGCAGCTTAAGGGATCATCGTTCAAAGCGCTCTTCTTACCGAACTCAAGTAGAACAAGTACCTCATCCAGACATTTGTAGCAAGCTTTTATCCTCTCTATCCAGGTCCAGCAATGATGGCCAACCTCCTCTCAGTGTCAGTCAGAGGGATGCCTATGATAGGTATCTGTTCCATGACGGTGTGATGACTGTCATTAGTGGTACCTCCTTGATCTTCCAAGATACTGAGGTGATTGTCTCCACTTTGCAGTCTCATGGTACCCGTGGGCTACTAGGCGTAGATTCCGCTGCCGAAGGTTTTCTTGATCCATCTCTGCTTGATGGACTTCTTCAGATGGGTCTCATCATACTCCGTGATCTCTACCAAACTAGTGCTCTGCCTAATCGCCTTGTTGTCGATGTTTATGCTGCTCCTGTCCACGGCAAGCAGTATTTAGCTACCGGACGCATTGTAGAGGTCAACGCTGTTACTAGCAAAGCCTATTATGAAGGACTTATTACTTCGGAGGATGGTACTCCTCTTCTTTGCCTTTCCTATGCAGAAATGACCCATTCTCCAAGCATGATTGATTAGGCTTTCTGTCTACCCCCCCCCTCCCCTTCCTTTCGCTCTATTGTGGTGACTCTCCTTCTGTCTTTATCCTCAGGCTCATAGGCTACCTGAATAGCGGGTCTATCTTCTTTGTCGTAGTCTTCAGTCTTCAGCACCTTTCGCATTGAACTTCGAATGTTGCTCTCCCTGTAGTCTTTTGATTTCTCCGATTCGTTGCCCAAGTCTTTGTGTCCCTTCTTTCCGTACCCAATCACGTCAGAAGGCCTTTTGTTTCTATAGCTTCGCATCACCTCTGGTCTTTCTGATTGCTTTCTCTTCAGTCGACTAAGATCTATGTGTCAGCAGTCATTCTCTTATTGACGCACTGTTCTTGAGCCGTGAGTCTGTCTCGATTAACCTCTGATCATCTCTTGTCGTGTTTGGTCAGTGTCGATTCTTTGGTTCCCTAAGCCAGGCTGGCCTTATGGAACAACTTCCGATTCTTTTCTATTGTTATTCTTGTCATCATCGTTTTCCAAGTCACTGTCGCTTCTGCTGACATCAGGTGGTTGCTCAACCTTTTGTTTGATCCCAACGATGAGTGTATCTACTAGGCTCGCTTGCGGGTTTGTGAGGTTTTGTTTGTTTACTGCGTCTCCCCAGTTGTGAGTTGGCCAGGGAGCACTGTTCTTTTGGCTTATGACTAACCGGCAGTGCTTAGACTTAGCGACTACCTCTATGCATCTTCGGTGATCTCACCTCTTGCTTTTCCTTTGTACTTCTAGACAACAGTTCACAGGCCATTAGGGTATTGGCTTGGTGCGTGCTTCCCTCTATCATGATGTACGGACTCAACGCGTGTAGCCAAAGCTACCAGACAGTCCATCGATGACGAAACCCACCAGAACCGTTCGCCAGGTTCAGCGCACAGTTGATACCAAAGGCCGTGGATCTCTGCCTCCACCTGTGGATTCCTTTCCAGCAACACCACTGCTCAGCGCCTCGGCCTCGCCCCAGCAGCCTGCACCGCCGGATACCGCAGGGCCGCATCTCTTGCAGCCACCTGGGCTTTTAACACCACGTTTCGCGTATCAGCGAAGAGCTCGCTGAGTTCACACGGCTACAGCTGCCAGACCGCGAGCTCAGGAGGGAGACGGACTGCTCAGGTTGGCTGAATCCCAATGTGTCCTACCCCGCAGGGCTTTCACTTGCGCTATGTGCAGCTCCTGCCAACAGGTTTTGCCTGATCGATGAGCTCACTTGGTTTTCTTCAGAGGCAAGGCTCTGCCGGCAGCCAGGAAGGCCCGACGGACCATCCGACGCCAGGCCGCGACGCTAACCCCTGACATTGATCAAGCGTCTTTCTACGTCGCGCCTGTCTGTTCGCATCCCATGGCCGCACAACCCAGTGGCACCCTGTCCCGCTGGCAGCCTTCGAGCAGCAGATCTTCAGGCGCTGATCCGTGAGCTGCTGCTCCCCCGGCGCCATCTGCTTTGGATCCGCTGTCTGGTCTACCGACGGCTGAGCCTTGATGGCTGGCACTTCAATCCCAGAGGAGAGCAATGCAAACGGTTTGACTATGGCTGCAGCGACCCCTTTTGCGTTGTCGAGAGCGCCCAGTTCAGAGGACAGATCAAGGCACGAATGCTGCTGTGTTCCAATCTCCCGCAGTACGTCTGAGAGATTGACTTTCACTACGGCCAGAGGCTGGCTGGCCGATTGTTGAATCTTCTGTGCTTGCTGGATGACCAGAGCCGTGTCCGTCTGTCCGTTTATGGCACCCGACGCTGCATGTCTGTTGACGTGATGCCTACGATTGGGAATGGACGACCCCACTTCCTCCTGTCCGGGGTTAACGATATGAGGGGCCGGCACTGACCACTCGAAGGCACCCACTCCAGTCCGGGAGGATGTCGTTGGCTGAAGTCAGGCTTCCATCCCGCCATCAGGCCACTGGTGGTACTACCTTTGCAACGCCCCACAGCTGTCTATGGCCAGGCTTCTCCCCGTCAGTCTCTGTGTGACTTTCACCTTGCTTGCAGGCTGCGGTCGTCCAGATGGTCAGGCTCTCCAGAAGTTGGCCTGCGAGCAGGTCGCCAGCTCAATCGACCTGCAATCCGTCGGACAACTCGACGCGCTGCGCAAGGCACTCGGGTTGGCACCCGGCGTTGATCCCCTGCAAACCTGCCGTGACCTTGGGGTGAAGATGGAGCCCACACCCCAGCCTGACAACAGCTCCTCCGAGCAGGGCAACGCCGAAGTAGGCGGCGGCAACGAGAACTGAACTGCGGCCGGCTTTCCTTACCGATCAGCTGTTGGCTGTTGGACGCGTTGTTGACTTGGCGGAAGCTGTTTGGTGCCCTCTCTCTGGTGTGAGATCAGTGGTTTCAGTGCAGACCTGATCCACGTCTTTATTGACGCCAGCTCCCCCTTCGCCCGGGTTGATCCATGGGGCTGCCCGGCTTCGTGGCGGGCTCAATCCTTAGCGCCGTCAATCTGCCACTCAGATAGGCCCCCGTATCAATCCCGATGCGGTGCGGCAGGTGGGTGATCTGGAAATCGTTGCGGAATGTGTGGCCGTGCACCACGGTGTATGGAAGCCCATGGGGCTTGGAGAGAAAGGGCTTGCGGATCCAGATCAGATCCTCGAAGGCCTGGCGCTCCCACGGCACCCCTGGCCGCACGCCGGCATGCACAAACAGATAGCCGCCGCGAATCGCCGTGACCGGCAACTGTTCGAACCACTCCCTGTGTTCGCTCGCCAGTGGCAGGAGCGCGGGTTCGCCGCCGTTGTAACGCCATCGATCGTAAGCCGGCCCTGCTTTCGATTCCGCTAATGACTCGAGCAGCATCTGCTCATGGTTGCCCCGCAGCACGGTCACACCCGCCAGGCCGTAGGCCGCCGGGTTGTCCTGCAGCTGCCAGACCCGCTCCAGCACCTTGCGATCGCCGTCCGGTTCAGGCGCTCGATCGATCAGATCCCCCAGGAAGATCAGCTCCACGCCGGAGTCCAGGTGTGGGGTGAGTTCCTGCTCGAGCAGGGAGGCGCAGCCATGCACATCTCCGATCGCCACCACATCAGGACTGCTCATCGTCCCCCTCATCGAGGTTGGTTCTGGAGCACAGCGACTCTCGGCTTAGGCGCTTGCGGCTGAGCTTGGGATCGTTCAGCATCAGTGACAGCTTTTCATGAACCATCTCCAGTTCCTTGTTGATTTCGTATGAGGCGGGCATCTTCAACAGGCTTGCGCGCAGATTACTCAGATTGAGGGTTGCGGTGCCGTGATTGCCTCGATCGAGTTCCTCGCTTCCCACTCACGGCAGGTGCAGGGGCTCGACCAGACTCTGGCGCTCGCCGCTGCCGGGCGCCTCCCAGGCCAGCCGCATGCTGAGGATCTCCTGGTTGGGAACCAACCGGGCAGATTGAGCTGCAGGCCCACGTTGAGCTCCTCCCCGGCGCGCAGGTTGGGGAGCTGGTGATTACCGGCACCGTTGGTTCTGAGGTCGTTGAGCAGATCCACCACCTCAGCGCCGATCAGCCACCACTGTCACCTCGTCGTCGAAACTGACGTTGGCGAGACGATCACGGTTGGTACGCTCCCCGGCCAGCGCCCGCAGCTCGACCCGCTGCTGGTGGCGTCCCACTACGACGGGCCCCAGCACTCGATCGGCGTCGACGTGACCGCCTCTGGGCTGGCGACCCTGATCGAGCTGGCGATGCACTGGGCCGCAGCGCCGCCCCGGCGAACCATGTGGGTCGTGACCTTCGATCAGGAGGAATGGGGGAGGCTGACCACCAGCGTGCTGGAGCTTGAACTCAAGGCCAGAGGCCAGAAACTGCCGCTGATGGTGAGACTGGAGATGATCGCTTACACCAGCGCCACTCTGAGCTGGGCTGGGTGGGCCTGCTTCCGGTGCCGGGGTTCGCCTCAGCGTTGGGTTCGGGGCGCCGGCCGCTGGGGTGTACTGGCGCTGAGGGGCGCTTTCTGTGGTGCCGTGAGGTGCTGCGGGAGGCTTCGCAGGCCCCGACGATCTGGCGGACACTTCAAGCTGCAGCGAGCCTGCAGGCGTCAAGGAGCCGTCACGTCAGCATGATCGGGGGTAGAGGTGGGCAGCGATGAAAGACTGCGGCTGAGGGAGGTTCTCAATAGAGAATGATCAGCGGCCATGCCCTCAGTGCTTCTGTGTTGTTCTTGGATCCCGCTGCGAATGCATCCACTTGGTTGATCAGCCACTGCCGTCATCAGCCTCCTGCTGTTGTGAGACTGATGCTGTGACCAGATCCGTGCGGCGACTTGGATTCATGGTGTGATCGGCTTCTTCTGTCCCTTGTGAGGGATGGGGAGTGTGAAGCCAGTGGGTGGAGCATGCAGCCTCGGTTCACCCTGATGAGGCCTGGCCACAGCTCATGAATCAAGGAAATATGCTGTGCCTTGCTTACGTCTTTGCAAGCGTGGCTTGCCCGTCTGATTGTGGCCTGCTGCACATCTGCCTCCTGTTTGCCTCCTATCTGCAGCATCCTCTTGGAGTTGATCCCCTGGCTTCTCGCTTCTTCACTGGCTTCGTTGACTGAACGGGCAAAGGTATGGCTAGAGATGGACTGGGCATGGTGATGGAGCTGCCAGGAGAGCCGCCTCCGGTTCTTGCAATGCAAGCTCCCTATCGGCTCTGTTCATGACGCTCGTACTCTGGAAAGCTATCCAATGACGCTGATTTCGCTTCTCGTTACACTCATCGTTGTGGGGGTGTTGTTGTGGCTGGTTAACAACTACATTCCGATGGATAGCAAGATCAAGAACATTCTCAACATTGTCGTTGTCATTGCTGTCGTCATCTGGCTGCTCAATCTGCTGGGCCTGACGGACAACCTGCGCGGCATCCGCGTGGGGAGTTAGGCGCTGGCCGGGGTGGGCTTGGTGGCGCACGGGAGTTGCGGTGAGGGGGTTGGCACCCAGGCGTCTGCCGGGATCCAGCAGAATCAGGCCATGGATCTCCATGCTGATCTGAGCCGGCCCGTGGTGCTCGACACCCACGCCCTCCCCTGGATTCCCTCGCCGATGCCGGGGGTGGAGCGGCGCCTGCTCGACCGGCAGGGTGAGGGAGTGGCGCGGGCCACCTCCTTGGTGCGTTATGCACCAGGCAGCCACTTTCCCCCCCATCGCCATGGCGGCGGCGAGGAGTTCCTGGTGCTTGAGGGCACCTTTTCAGATGAGCTGGGCGATTACGCCGCCGGCAGCTACCTGCGCAATCCGGTGGGCTCCAGCCATGCCCCGTTCAGCGTGGCGGGTTGCACGATCCTGGTGAAGCTGCAGCAGATGCATCCGGCCGATCAGCAGCGCGTCTGCATCGACACCCGCAGCACCTGTTGGCTGCCTGGCCTTGTGGAAGGGCTTGAGGTGCTGCCACTGCATGCGTACGGCTCCGAACATGTGGCCCTGGTGCGTTGGGCACCCGGCACGGTGTTCCAGCTGCACGGTCATCCCGGTGGCGAGGAGATCTTCGTGCTGGAGGGGGTGTTCCAGGACGAGCACGGCACATACCCGGCTGGTAGGTGGTTGCGCCATCCCCCAGGCAGTGTGCACAGGCCCTGGAGTGAGACTGGCTGCACGATCTGGGTGAAGACCGGCCATCTGCCAGTCACCTGCGGACCGGATGGTGCGCTGAGCTCAGCCCCCACGACACCCGTGGCATGAGCCACAGGTTGGCTGCAGCACACCCGTGACCGTGCCCGCCTAGCGCGCTGTGCCTAGCGTGAGGCTATTCCGCCAGGTGGCCATGGCTGTGGTGAACCGCTGCGCGGTGGGGGTCTACCCCAGTGAGCAATTGCTGGATTGGGCCCGGAGGCTGGAGCTGGAGGTGGATTCGGCGGGAGCCCGGGAGCCCTGCTTGTACCTGATCCCCGATTACGACACACAGGAGGAGGCTGAGGAAATCCTCGCGGAGGTGTACGAGGCGATCTTTGAAGCGGAGCTGGATTACTGGCACCGCGACATCGGGGCCTGGCCGGCTGAGCGCACCTACCCGGTGTTCCGCAAGTGGTTTGATGTGCGCTTCTACCCCCTGATCCAGGATCTGGTGGCCGATGAACTCACGGCCACCGAACTGGACGACGAGTTGGTGGGCACCATCACCACAGCATTGGAAGGAATGGCGAAGGCGCCTTGAGGGACTGGGCAAGCGTATGGCTGCCGATGACCTGAAGCGAGCGCTTTGCTGTGAGCATTGCCCTGATGGCAGCACTGCGATCTACAGCATGGGCTGTGTGAAGTTTGCCAGGGGGAAACTTGCTACGGTAAATGTGCTTTAGCTGTCGGTCTGCGGTTGCTTCCAAGGTGGTGCCGATGGCCTGGTAACTTCAACGTGCTGTTGCTGTCTCTCGCTTTACTCTGTCCTCGGCACTGTTGATCATGGACACTGTTGATCATGATCGGGTGGCTGTCATCGAGTTCGCCTGGATGTCGGGTTCCAGCACGAGACATGCATCAGATTGGTGGTAGAAGCTGCGCAGATCAGCTGGGTTGTTCAGGTGCGGCATCCCTGTGGAATGATCGAACCTGCTCTTCTGCTGCAACCTTCAGTTTCTCTGATCGCGTTGATGATGCGTGATTCTGGTCATACTGGAGGCGACAGGAAGCCATGGCCATCCGGGCAAAGCCATGCACCTATCTGTAGAATCGATCCATCGTGAGCTTTTCCCCCCTGCTTGGCGCTGGAGATTCTGTTCATCCTGTTGCTGATCGTGGCCAACGGGATCTTTTCTGGCTCTGAGATCGCGATTGTTTCGGCGCGCAAGGTGCGGCTGCAGCAACTGGCCGATAAGGGGAGCAGGCCGGCGCGTATCGCCCTGCGCCTGGCGGAAACGCCGAACGATTTTCTTTCCACGGTGCAGATCGGCATCACCCTGATCGGCGTGCTCAGTGGTGCTGTGGCTGGCGCCACGGTGGCGCAGAAGCTCAAACCCTTCGTTGATCAGCTTCCGGCTCTGCGGCCCTACAGCGAAGGGCTGAGCGTCACGCTGGTGGTGGCTTTGATCACCTACCTCTCTCTGGTGATCGGCGAGCTGCTGCCCAAGCGCATCGCCCTCACCCATCCGGAGAGGATCGCCTGCACCATCGCGCCGGCCATGCGAACCCTTTCGCGGTTGAGCGCGCCCGCCGTGCATCTGCTTGGTGCCTCCACCGATGGCCTGCTCAGGGCTCTGCATGTGTCCGCCAGCACCGAGCCCGACATCACCGAGGAGGAGATCAAGGCATTGATTCGCCAGGGGGCAGATTCCGGTGTGTTCGAGCCCACGGAGCACGACATGGTGCAGCGGGTGTTGCGGTTGGGTGATCGCACCATCAAGACGATGATGACCCCACGCACTGACATCCAGTGGCTTGATCTGGAAGCAACGGAGGAGGAGATTCTCGCTGACGTACAGGATTCGAACCACTCGCGCTTTCCGGTGGGCCGTGGCAGCCTTGACGACTGCGCCGGCATTGTGCGCGTGCGCAGTTTGCTCAACGCCCAGCTGGGGCGTGAGCCGCTGGATCTCGAGGCCTTGTGCCAGCCACCGCTCTACATCGCCGAATCGAGCCGTGCTCTGAGTGTGCTGGAGCAGTTCAAGCGCGCGGGCATCCATATCGCCCTGGTTACCGATGAATATGGCGGCGTGGAAGGGCTGGTGACCCTCAACGATCTGATGGAAGGCATCGTGGGCGATCTGCCCGACCTCGACGATAACGAAGATCCTTCCTTTGTGACGCGAGAGGATGGCTCCTGGCTGGTGGATGGCAGCCTGGATATCAACGCCTTTGATGACCGTATCGGCACGGAATTGCTCAGCTCCGATGAGCAGCCCACTTATCACACCCTCGCAGGATTTGTGATTCATGCCCTGGAGAGGATTCCCAGATCCTCGGATCACTTCCTCTGGCTGGGCTACCGCTTTGAAGTGGTGGACATGGACGGCAACCGCGTGGACAAGGTGCTCGTGACGCCACCGGTGAAGCCCCCTGCCGGCAGTGATCCATCCGGTGAACTTGACGGCTAAGCGTGGCCATTGCCTCGGCTCTGGTGCTGCGGCGCCCCTGGGCTGCGTGGTGATGGTTGTTGCTGCGTTGGCTGCCATTGGGCTGCCAAACTGAATCAGCGATTGACCTGTCAACGTGGCCTGTGAACGCTGCGGTTGCCGCATGATCACCAAAGCGAACCACGCGAAGGGATTGTTGATCTGTGCGGACTGTGGCCACCGTGTGGCTCAGCTCCAGCAACGGCAGACGCTGGGCAGTTTGTACGCCGCCAGCTTTTTGTTGCTCTTCCTGATGGCGCTGGTGGTGATCACCGCCAGGCTTGAACCCAGCGTCTCCAGCGATCTGGAATTGGAACCCGTCAAGGAGCGCTCCAGGGAAGAGTGATTCAGGCTGTGCCCCCTCGGAACACTCACGCCACTCACTGCGTGACCACTCGCTTCTTGAGTAAAGCCCCCTTGCCTTCCTGCGCTGTTCGCAGCGACAGGCTGAGCCGTGCCAGGTCCCCCTGCTATACAACAGCGGGCCAACTCCGTCTAACCGCCTGCTGGCTGCTCTCCCTGAATCAGCCAGCATTCCCTAGAGGCGTCTCATGGGCAACTTCGTGATCGGCTGTCTGTGCTCTTTGCTCGTTGGCCTGTGATCGGTGACCCGTGATCAGTGGTTTGCGATCGATGATCTGTGAATGATCACGAGTTGGTGAGTGATCACCTGGAGTTTTTTCGCAGCAGTTGGGCCAGCGCCCACACCCCCATGGAGGCAATCAGCACGAGCAGTAGCTGGACCACGAAGCTGCCCATGGGTGCGATCCATAGCAGGATCTGGCGGTAGTTCGCTCCCAGCACCATTCCTGACGTCACCAGAACCAGGATCCAGACCAGGCTGCCCGCACTCGTCCAGAACAGAAACGAACCCTGTGGCATCAGTTCAATGCCGGCCGGTATGGAGACAAAGGGCCGGATTCCAGGGATCATCCGGCCCCAGAACACCACCGCTGGCCCATGGATGGAAAACCAGCGGCGGCTGGCGGCCAGATCCGCTGGCCTGAGCCCGAACCAGCGGCCGTGCCGGCCAATCAGATGTTCCAGCCTCTGCTCGTTCACCAGGCGACCGATCCCGTACCAGAAGCAGGCCCCGAGCAACGTGCCGATCAAGGCGGCAAGCACAACGGGAACGAACTGAAGCTTGCCCTGCTGAATCAAAAACCCGCTGAGTGGCATCACCAGCTCGGAGGGGATTGGCGGGATCACGTTCTCCAGCAGCAAGACAAGAGCGATGAGCACATACCCCTGCAGCGGGTTGGTTTCGGCTGTGTCTGCGATCAGTGCCAGAAAGGATTCGGCCCAGCGGTGCAACTCATTGGCAGCAGGTTGCACCATTCCATGAATCTCAGGCATCGGCATGGGCACGGCGCCGCCAGAGCCGCCACAGCTTCTCAATCTCCAGATAGGAGAAGAAGATCAGGCTGAAGCCAACGCAGATGGCCAGATCCTGCAGGCTGAGCGGAGTGGTTTCGAAGAACTTCGACAGGAACGGCACGTAAAGCAGGGCCATCTGCAGGCCGGTGGTGAGTACCACAGCCCAGATCAGCCAGGGATTGGAAAAAGGGTTGATCTGCACCAGCGGCAGATCGCTGCGGGCGGCCAGGGCATGGCCCATCTGGGCCAGGCAGAGGGTGGTGAACACCATCGTCTTCCACGGGGCTCCCGACCCAGCGGCGTAAACCATCAGCACGATGGTGATCACAGCGAAGACCACGCCGACCCGCAGGATATAGCTGCCGATGCCGCGGGCAAAGATCGACTCACCAGGTTCTGCCGGTGGCCGTTGCATCAGCCCTTCCTCGCCGGGCTCCAAAGCCAGTGCCAGGGCAGGAACGCCATCGGTCACCAGGTTCATCCAGAGGATCTGCAACGGCGAGAGTGGAACGCCCACCATGCCCAGCAGTGGGGCGGAGGCAATCGTGATCAGCTCGCCGACGTTGCTGCCGAGGATGTATTTCACGAAGCGGCGGATGTTGGCGTAGACCAGCCTTCCCTCTTCCACCGCATTCACGATGGTGGCGAAGTTGTCGTCGAGCAGCACCATGTCGGAGGCTTCCTTGCTCACCTCCGTGCCGGTGATGCCCATCGCCACGCCGATATGGGCCTGCTTGAGGGCCGGAGCGTCGTTGACGCCGTCGCCCGTCATGGCCACCACCTGGCCATTGGCCTGCAGCGCTTTCACGATCCTCAGCTTCTGCTCGGGAGGAACACGGGCATAGATACTGCAGCGGCTCACCACCTCCTGGAGCCTCGCATCGTTGAACTGCTCCAGCTCCCGGCCCAGCACCACCTCGGCGTTTGCATCCACGAGGCCGATCCCTTGCCCGATGGCCCGGGCGGTGAGCGGGTGATCCCCCGTGATCATCACGGGCCGGATGCCGGCTTCCCGGCAGCGGGCCACAGCCTCAGCCACTTCCGGTCGGGCTGGATCGAGCTGGGCCATCAACCCCAGCAACACCTGGTGATCCAGCGACTGCTCCGGGCTGGTGTGATGGGGAGCGCAGGCGAAGGCCAGCACCCGCAGGCCTGAAGCCGCCAGCTGACGTGCCTGCTCCACCCACCACTGCCGCTGCGGATCGCTCAACACCGCCACGCCATGACTGCCGATCCAGCGGTCGCAGGAGCCAAGAATCACCTCAGGTGCGCCCTTGGTGATCAACAACGTGCTGGAGCCCTTGCTCACATCTCCCAGGGGCTGTTGCAGGGTGCCAGTGGTGTCGTCCACCCACGCCGCCATCAGCTGGCGTTCCGAGCTGAAGGGAATCTCGGCCTTGCGTTTGTAGTGGCTCCGCAAGGCGAAGCCATCGAGCCTGGCCTTGCTGGCCGCCACCACCAGCGCCCCCTCGGTGGGATCCCCGAGCACGTCCCAGCTGCCGTCCTCTTCCTTCTTGAGTTCGGCGTCACTGCAGAGCACGCCGGCTGCCAGCAGCAGGTCCCGGGCGCCAGCGGTGATGCCAGGCACGGCTCCTTCAGGCGGCGCGAGTTCGGACACCGTGAAGGAGCCGTGGGGGTCATAGCCCTTGCCGCTGACCGCAATCGACTGACTGCCGCAACGCAGCTCCTCCACCACCTGGCGGTTCAAGGTGAGGGTGCCGGTCTTGTCGGTGCAGATCACCGTGACCGATCCGAGCGCCTCCACCGCGGGCAGGCGGCGGATCAGGGCGGCCCGTTGCACCATGCGCTGGGTGCCGATCGCCAGGGTGACCGTGATCACGGCGGGCAGACCCTCCGGCACGATCGCCACAGCCATGCTCAGCGCCACCTCCAGCAGCCCCAGCAGTGGCTGGCCCAGCAACCAGCCACCCAGCACCACCAGCGCCACCAGCGCCAGCGCGGAACCCACCAGCACAGTGGCCAGCCCATCGAGCCGTTCCTGCAGCGGCGTGGTTTCGCCACCGGCGGAGTTGATCATTTGCGCGATCTGGCCCAGCTCCGTGCCCATGCCGGTGGCGGTGACCACCGCCGTGCCCCGCCCCCGCACCACCTCTGTGCCCTGGAACAGGCAGTTCTGGCGTTCCAACACCGGCGTGGCGGCCTCCATCACCAGATCCGCCTTTTTGAACACCGCTTCGGCCTCACCGGTGAGGGCCGCCTCGCGCAGGCCCAGCTCGGCCACCTCCACCAGACGGGCATCGGCAGGCACGCGGTCGCCCGCTTCCATGCGGATCAGATCGCCGGGCACCAGTTGCTCGCTTGTGAGCCGTTCCCAATGGCCATCGCGGCGCACCGTGACCAACGGCTGGGCCATCTCGCGCAGCGCCAGCAGCGCTGTCTGGGCGCGGCTTTCCTGCAGGTAGCCCAGCAGGGCGTTGAGCCCCACGATCAGCACAATCGCGATCGCATCCTTCGGGAAGCGCTGGGCCGAGAACGCAATGGCGGCCGACACTGCGGCAACGGCCAGCAGCATGATCAGCATCACGTTGCTGAGCTGATCCCAGAGAATGCGCAGGTTGCTGCGGCCAGGCGCCAGCTCCAGCTTGTTCGGCCCCAACCGGGCCAGCCGTTCGGCGGTCTGGGCGGTGCTCAGACCCTCAGCCGTGGCCTCCAGCTCCTGAAGGCATTCCTCCACAGTGAGGTTGTGCCACGCAGGCGAATCCATGCGACTCAAGGAAGACACGCGGTGATCAACCGAAAACACTAAGCGCCTTTTCTGACCCACAGGCCCATGCCGACCCTGCTCACAACCCTGCTGGTGCTGCTCACCGGCGTGCTGGCAGCTCGCGTTTCAGCGGGCCGGCTGGTGGCCTGGGCGGTGCCCGCCATCGTGCTGGAGCTGGCGGTGGGCTTCATCCTCGGGAACACGGTGTTGCCGTTCGAGGCGATCCGGCCGCTCAGCGGCATCACCGAGCTGGGGGTGTTGACCCTCTTCTTTCAGGTGGGGCTGGAGGTGCGCGGCGATGTGCTCTCGGCGCGGCGCAACGCCGTGCTGCGCACGGTGGCACTCAGCTTTCTGGCTCCCCTGCTGGCCTACCTGCCGCTGAGCCAGGGTTTCGGGCTGGCCAGAAGCGAGACCCTCCTCTGCCTGGCGGTGCTCAGTGCCACAGGAACTGGGGTGACCCTGCGGGTGCTGGCCCTCGGCCAGGGGCTTCAGACCCCCTCGGGTCGCCTGTTGGTGGGGGTTTCCGTGCTCGACGATCTGCCGGCCATCGCCTTGCTGTCGGTGGCGATGGCCAGCGCAGGCGTGCCGATGGGTGGCGTAGGGCTGGCGGTGCCCGGCCCGCTGCTCGGCCTTGCTGCCGCCGCCGTGAGCTACTGGGCGGTGGGTCTCTGGGCCCAGCACCGCCGCGAACGGCCCACCGCACCGCTCTCGATCCTGCTGGTTTTGATCGGGTCGTCGTGGTTGGGAGAAGCCAGCGGCCTCACCTCCCTGCTGGGGGCTCTCTGGGGTGGCGTGCTGCTGGCCCGGCTCAGCCCGCCGCAAGCGGAGGTGAACCGCACCCTGGCCGTGCTCTCGGATGTATTTCTGCCGCTGTATTTCATCAGCGTGGGGATGCGAATCCCGGCGGCGACCCTGCTGGATCCCCAGGCCTGGAGCCTCGCCGCCGCCCTGGTGGGGATGGCGGTGCTCACCAAGCTCCTCTGCGGCCTGGGCATCACGGCGGCCGACCGCGCCGCTGGGGTGGACCGCTGGCTGGTGGTGTTCGGCCTGATCCCCAGGGGCTTGCCCGGACTGGTGTTCGCCACAACGGCTCTGAGCGCCGGGGTGATCAATGCGTCACAGTTTTCCGCCCTGGTGATCATGGTGACGCTCACCACGGTGCTGGGCCTGCTGCTGCTGGAGCGCCGCCTGGCTTTCGTGCGCAAAGCGGCTGAGAATCCTTCGTGAGGGGTGATTCCTGCTGTGGTGATCGCTCCAGTACGTTGATCGTTGCTTGAATTCCCCTGAGCCGGTGATGGTGCATTCGGTTCATCAGCTATGGGGACGCCTGCTCGCCTGGCGGCACCGTCTCACGGTGCCGCAGTTCACGGTGGTGACCGGTGGATTGGTGATTGCGTTGGGCACAGTGCTGCTGGCCTCGCCGCTCTGCTCCAGCGACGACGTGGGCCTTTGGCAGGCACTGTTCACCGTGACCTCGGCGATCACGGTGACGGGTCTGTCGATCATCGATGTGGGCAAGGATCTCACGCTCTTTGGCCAGATGACCCTGGCAGGGCTGATGATCACAGGCGGGCTTGGCCTGATGGCGATCACCACCTTCCTGCAAGGGTTTGTGCAGGGCCGCTCCGGCCTGCGCCATCGCCTCGACAAGGGACGCATGCTGGATGAATTCGGGGTGGGCGGAATCGGCCCCACCTTTCACCGGATCCTGATCACCGCCGGCTGCGTGATGGGAGTGGGCACGCTGATTCTGTTCTTCTTTGGCTTCACCGATATCACCAACCTTGGTGAACGCTTCTGGGCCTCAATGTTTCACTGCATCAGTGCCTACAACAACGCAGGTTTTGGGCTTTGGGCCGACAGCCTGGTGGGCTATAAGGCCAATCCGGTTGTGAATTTCGTGATCGGTTGTTTGATCGTCTTCGGTGGTATCGGTTGGCGGGTCACCAATGATCTGTGGGAGAACCGCTCCCGCCTCAGGCGTCTGTGCCGCCTCACCCTCCATACCCGGCTGGTGCTGCGCAGCACTCTGCTGCTGATCGCCATCGGGGCACTGGGCCTGCTGTTCACAGAACAATTCGCTCCTGATGGTGTGGTGACGAGCCTCGGCTTGTGGGAGAAGCTTCAGGTCACCATTTTTCAATCGATCACCACACGCACCGCAGGCTTCAACACCGTGCCGCTGTCGATGGAAACACTTTCGGATGCAGGCTTGCTGCTGATGATCGTGTTGATGTTCATCGGCGCCAGCCCAGGTGGCACGGGTGGGGGCATCAAAACCACCACCTTCGTTCTGCTGATGGGTACCACCCGTTCGATGCTTGAGGGCCGCAAGGATGTGGTCATCGGGCGGCACGAGATCCCCGCGCCGATTGTGTTCAAATCCGTTGGCGTCGCACTGGCTTCCGGCCTGTTCGTGATCCTGATGACCATGCTTCTCGGGCTCGGGCCAACAACGGCTGGAGAACCAACAGCTCAGTCTTTCAATTTCCTTGAAAAGCTGTTCACCTGCATGTCAGCCTTTTGCACCGTTGGACTGGATGTCGGTGTTACTGCCAATCTCAATCGTTGGGGCCAGTTGGTGCTGATGGTGGGTATGTTTGTGGGTCGATTGGGAATCATGCTGCTGCTTCAGTCCCTCTATGGCAGCAGGCCTCCTTCCCGAGTGGGCTACCCCCAGCAGGAGGTCTTCATTTGACGTTGGAAGCTGTTCCGCTCCACTTCGAGCCGCGGTGCCTGTCCGCGCAGCTGATGCTGTTGCTGCTGCCAGTGGCATGGTTGGGTGAGCAGCTGGATCCCACCGAGGGACGGCCATGACCGACATCCCCTCCGTGCCGTTGCCCATTGGCTTCCGGGATGTGGATGCCACTGCACCGGAGGCGTGCGTCCGCTGCCTCGATTGCCTGCACCAGTTGCCTGCCGGCCGTGCTTACAAGGCCCGCGCCCTCGCCGCGCTGCAGCTCGTGCCCGGATGCGCCGCGCTCGATGTGGCCTGCGGCCTCGGCGACGATGTGGTCCAGATGGTGGCTGCCGGCGCGCGTGCCGTTGGCGCCGACTGCAGCCGCACGCTGCTGGCTGCCGCCCAGACGCGCCACAGCACCACAGCGGCCAGCTTCCAGCTGGCGGATGCCAAGGCCCTGCCATTTGTCTCCGGCAGCTTTGATGCGGTGCGCATCGACCGGGCACTGCAACACATCGCGCAGCCGGAACTGGTGGTGAAGGAGATGGCCCGCGTCACCCGCCGGGGCGGGGTGGTGCTGTGCGCTGAACCCGATTGGGGCACGTTCCTGCTGGGTGGTCCCCACGGCGGGGTGAGTGAGCGCATCCAGCACGACTGGATCCGTTCGTTCCAGAACCCCTGGATCGGCCGCGCCCTGCCCGACCTGCTGAGCGCTGCCGGTGTTGGCGAGCTGCAACGCGAGGAGATCTGGCTGCCCACCCACGGATTCGCGGAATCGGATCTGCTCTTCGGCATTGAGGACAATGCCCGCAAGCTCGCCGCTGAGCAACCTGAGGCGCTGGACTGGCTTGAGCATTACCGCGACGGCGAGGCCTACGCGGGCGTGCTGATGCTGATCAGCTGGGGGCGGAAGCTGTAAGCGGCTGGCGTCAGTCGTCCGCCGTCGAGGTGGGCGCCGGCACAAACACGTCGAGCACGGCGGGGCACAGCTCAAACACGGCAGGGGTTTTGGTGGTGACCTCTCCGTCGGTGTTGACGCGCTTCCGCAATCGCGTGTGCACCTCGAAGGTTCTGCCCTGCCAGCGGTGGATGCCGAAACGGGAGTTGCCACGTCCAGACTTCAATGCCGGCAGCACGAAGAAGAGTTGCCACCAATGGGGGATTTCCAGGCTGTAGAGATCCAGCCGCTGGTCGTCGATGGCGGCATCCTTCACCACGGTGAGCCCACCGCCGTAGAACACTCCGTTGCCTACGGCGATCTGCAGGGTACGGCGATGGAGGATCTGCTCCCCATCGATATGGATCTCGGCATCGAAACGTCGCAGCGTCAGCAACGCCTTCGCCGCCGCGATCCCATAGGCAAGGATTCCCCAACGCTTCTTGAGGTCTTTGGAGAGCGCATCTGTGATCTTGATGCTCAACCCGCAACTGGCCACGTTGAAGAAATACTTGCCATTCACCCGGCCAAGGTCGATGGTCTGGCGATGTCCGTTGGCTACCACGCTGCAGGCCTCGGCCAGCGTCGGAGGCAGATTCAGGGTGCGGGCCAGGTCGTTGGCCGTGCCCAGAGGCAGGAGGCCCAGGGGAAGGTTTGTCTCCAGCAGCGCATCGATCGCCAGGTTCAAGGTGCCGTCGCCACCGCCGATCACCACAGCAGACACCTCGTCCTGGTGCCAACGAATGCAGTGCGAAAAATCTTCTGACCGCATCACCTGCCCAATGATGTATCTCACGCCCAGAGAGTTGAAGGCCGCCACCACCTCACCGAACCGTTCAAGCCCCTGCTTGGAGTGAAGATTGATCAACAGGAGGATGGGTTTTCCCGATCTGTCTGCCATGGCGTGGCGTATGGATCAAGTCGCTGATCGACTGTAGGGGTGGCTGAGGAATTGTGTGCCGCTAGGCCAAACAGAACACGACCAGGTTGTATCGAGCAAGTGAGTCCTCAGCCAAGACGTGCAACAGCGAGCAACGCAACGACTGAGAGGGCATCACCTGCTGAGTCATCACCTGCTGCGTCATCACTCGCTGAGCCATCACCGGCTTGATACATCAGACATTCAGTGACATCCAACCCAGCCCGCCCCTATCAAGCCCCAATGTCACAGCTTCCAGACCATCCTCTCAACGATTGCTAGGTAGGCCTTGTCTTCGGTTTGCGTTTGCCTGCCTTCGTTCACACCTTTCGCCTGTGAGCACTAGGGATCACCATGGCAAGCGCCCCTCCAGGATCTGCGCCCGATGCGCCATGCACCGAGCCCTGCTTCCGCTTGCACCTGACCTCGCCGTCAGATGCCGTCACATGCCGTCAGGGACAATGCTGGCAGGTTGGCCTGGGCCCCATGTCGCGCGAACAGCTCAAGGCCTTTCTCCTCCGCATGCAGAACGACGCGGCGTTGAAGCAGCAGGTGCTGGCGGCTTCCACAGCCGACGACGTGGCTCAGATCGCCATCAAGCTGGGTTTTGAGTTCTCAGGGGACGAGCTGCTGCGGGCGTCCGGCCAGAAATTCGACAAGGTGACGGTACGCAAGAACGACGTGCCTGGCGAATACAGCTGAGAGCGGAACACACCCTCGGGCCTGCATGGAACCCATCCTGCGGCCGCCACAGAGAACACACCACAGAGAACACACCACAGAGAACACACCACGGCAGAGCACAACAAGGCCCAGCACAACAAGGCCCAGCACTGCGAGCCCCTGCATCCAACGTCATCCCTTCCTTCTGAGCCTTCACAGTGCCGTGAAGGTGAGCGGTTCGTAGCGGGCCAGGCTCAGCCGCCAAAGTCCTTCGCCCCGTTGGCGCAGCTGATCGAGCAGCACCGCGGTGTCGCCATCGCGGATCCAGCGGGCCTTGAGTGCTGGCAGCTGCTCCTGCATCACTGCCAGAGGGAGCTGCAGCAGCAGCAGGCTGGCGTCGCCGCCGCAACGGCTCATCGGCTGTGCGTCGCTGCGCTGCCACAAGCGGACCAGCAGCTCCAGGGCCAGGGTCTTGCCCGACTCGCCCGGGCCTGAGCCTGGGGCGATCGCCTCCTTCTGTGAGAGGCCATTGAGCGGCATGGCCCGCTGACCTCCCTGCTCGAGCAGGGCCAGACAGATCAGATAGGGCGCATCAGCCACGGCAGCATCCACAGACTCCGGGTCCAGCTTGGGCGGTCGCGGTGGGGCCCACGCGGCGAAGGGCGCGCCAGGCTGGAGCGGACTGTTTCGAGCGCCATGGTCGCTGCCCTGCTGATCCTGCTGGTGATGGTGGCGGTGGGGGTGCTGCTCAACCCCGGACGGGACCAGTTCGCCTGGTTCATCCGCCTGCGCCGTCCCGCCTGGCTCACCTTTGAGCGCCTGATCCCGGCGATCTGGGTGGCGATCTACGCCTGCTTCTATGCCTCGGCGCTGCTGGCCTGGGATGCCAGCCGGAGCTGGGGGCTGATGGCGGGCTACTTCGGGCTTCTGGTCTTGGTTCAGAGCTACACCTGGCTGATCTGCCGCACGCGCCGCCTCGCCAACGGCACCGCTGTGGGTTTCGCCGGCTGGGTGTGGGGTCTGGCGCTCACCGTGGTGGTGTTGCAGATGTCAGGGCTGGCAGCCCTGCTGCTGGTGCCATATCTGCTCTGGAGCCCGGTCGGCACCTTCGTGACCTGGCAGATGCAGCAGCTCAATAGCGGACGCCCCCAACGCTTTGAGTGACCCCGCGCAGCCCATGGTGATCACGAGCCGCTACAGCCAGGCCCTGCTCTGGGCCGATGAACTGCACCGCCCCCAGCGCCGCAAGGGCAAGCCGAACGTGCCGTACATCTCCCACCTGATCGCCGTCAGCGCCCTGGTCTGGGAAGACGGCGGCGATGAAGATCAGGCCATTGCGGCGCTGCTGCACGACGCCATCGAAGATGCGGGCGTCAGCCAGCACCAGATCGCCGCGCCGTTCGGCGAGCGGGTCGGGCGCATGGTGGCGGATTGCACGGACACCAGCGGGGCTGTGGTGGCGGGCGGAGAAAAGGAGCCCTGGATCCTGCGCAAGACGCGCTATGTGGAGCACCTGCAGACCGTGTCGCTGGATTCTCTGCTGGTGACCGCCGCCGACAAGGCCCACAACGCCCAGGACATGGTGCTGGATGCCCGCCGCAAGTCCGACAGCTGGACCCGCTTCAACGCCGGTCTCGATGGCACTGTCTGGTATCTGCAGCAGATCCATCACACCCTCAACCAGCGCCTGCCCCACAGCCGCTCGAATGAACGGCTGGGCGAAGCGCTCAAGGAAATGATGGGCAGTGAGGCCTACCTCCGCCTGGTTCCTGCTGGGGTGGCAGCTGAGGACTGGGCCGGTAGCTATCTGGAACGGCTAACGGCGGACTCTCTCTTCTGAGTGAGCTGGCTGCGGGATTGGGCTGCGGAGTGGGTTGAGGGGCTGGGCCGTGCCGATCCCCATGGCAGAGCGCTGCAGAGGAACGGTTGGAGCTGCTGGTTCGATCGGATCGGCGTGATCGGATCGGAGGCCAGCCCGTGTTCGTCGGCCGGCCGCCCACCCCCTTCACAATCTGTTACAGTCAATGAAACATTCCGCAACACCCCATGGCTGAATCCTCCCGCTTCGGTTTTGTCGCCTTCGCCGAAACCTGGAATGGCCGCATGGCCATGCTCGGCTTCGTGATCGGGCTCGGCACCGAGCTGCTCACCGGTCAGGGCATCCTTTCCCAGCTCGGCCTCTCCTGATCGTCATGGACACCGATTACACCGCTTCGATCGCCGCTGTCTTCGCCCTCGTGGTGGTGCTCACCGGCATGGTGACCTTCATGCTCACCCGCCCCAGCGACCTCGCCTCGAAAAGCCAATGACCGCCACCCTCGCTCTCGTTCTGTTTGGCACCTGGTTGGTGGGCGCCCTGCTCCAGCCCGCTCCGGCTTCCGACTGACGGCCGGTTTCAGACTGACAGCCGCTTTCAGGCTGACGTTCTCTTCCTCGCCAGACCTGCAGCACCCAGGCTGGCGTTCCTCTTTCTCCCGCTCACCCCATCCCCCGCCCCTCCAGCCATGACCAACACCCCCATCAACGCCCGATACGCCCCTGAGCGGGATGAGCAGCAGCTGCACATGGAGCAGCTCCAGCGCGCCGAGCGCTTCAACGGCCGCGCCGCCATGCTCGGCATCGTGATCGGCATCCTCACCGAGGCCCTCACCGGCGCCGGCATCGCCCACCAGATCGGCCTCGGTCCGCTCGTCGACGGTTACGTCGCCTGCCGCACCCAGTTCCTGCCGTTCTGCTTCTGAGCCCGGCTGCCTGCTCGTGCTCAGGCCTGGGCAGGCTTTCCTACCGGTGAAGTGTCTTTTGCCTGGCACAGTGGAACGTCGGTAACAAGGGCCATGGCGTTCAGCGCGAAAACGGAATATGGCCTGATCGCCCTGATCGATCTGGCCGATGCCCATGGCACCGGTGAACTGCGGCAGACCGGTGACATCTGTCGCCGGCATGGCATTCCGGTGCGCTATCTCGAGCAGATGCTTACGGCCCTGCGCAAGGATGGCTTTCTGACCAGCATCCGCGGACCACGCGGTGGTTTCCAGCTGGCCCGGCCGCCCGGGGACATCACCATCGCTGCGGTGGAGATCTGCCTGGAAGGTGAATCCAGCAATGAGCGCCAGGGCGACCGCGACGACCCGGAATTTCAGGTGCTCAAGGCATTGGATCAGAAGCTGGAGGAGGCGCGCGCGTCGTTGCTCTCCAGCACCACCCTGGCCGATCTGCTGGTGGAACGAAACAAACGGCTCCAGCCCCAGCCGATGTTTTACATCTGAGCGCTCGCTGCTGACTTGAGGGCTTGCATCAGCAGCCTGAGTTGTGAGCTCACGCACAAACCCTGAGCGCCACGCTCACACCTGAACACTCTGCAATTCCTTCCTGCCGGGCTGCAGGCGGCGCCGGATTTCCCCGTCGATCAGCAGCATCGATTCCCCGCGCGCGAAGGGCTGCCACTGTTCATCGGTGGTGAGCGGCTCGGTGCTGAGGATTGTCACCACATCCTTGGCGGTTGTCACGCAGGAAAAATCCACCTGCAGGGGCACATCGGCCAGGGTGGCCCTGCCAAACGGCGCCCGGCGGGTGAGCCAGTGCAGCCGGGTGGTGGCGCTGGCGAACAGCCAGCGGCCATTGCTGATCAGTACATTGAAGGTCCCCCTCTGTGCCAGCTCGGCGGCGCAGTGGTGCAATAACTCGAAGAGGGCGGCGGGATTCTCCGGATCGGGCTGGGCCGCATCCAGCTGCTGCAGGATCCAGCAGAAGGCTGCTTCGCTGTCGGTGCTGCCGCAGGGGCGGTGCTGATCTCCCAGCGGAATCTCCCCCTGCAGATCCCCGTTGTGGGCGAACACCCAGCGCTGGCCCTGCCAGGACCGCGCAAATGGATGGCAGTTGTCGAGGGCCACCACACCGCGGGTGGCCTTGCGGATGTGGGCGATGCTCACCAGTGCCTTGGGAGAGCGCTCCGCCAGCTGATCCGCCAGGGCGGAGAAGGCGGCGGGGGCGTCCTCCCGCAGCACGGTGAGGCCATGGCCATCGGGGGTGAAGCTGGCCAGCCCCCAGCCGTCGGCATGCTCGCCGGTGGCCCCCCCGCGGCGGCTCAGGCCTCGGAAGGAGAAGCCCATGTCGGTGGGGGTATTGGCGTTCAGGGCCAGCAGCTCACACATGGTCGGCTCAGCGGGTGTTGGCGAACAGACGGTCCCAGAGCCCGCCGTCGCCGAAGAACTCCTTGTTCACCTTGGGCCAGCCGCCGAAGTCGGCCACCGTGAAGAAGGTCTTCACTGGGGCAAAGCGACCCTTCACGCGCGCCCAGACCGTGGGGTTGGTGGGGCGGAATCCCTCCTCGGCAAAGACGGCCTGGGCCTCTTCGCTGAACAGATAGGCGGCCAGGGCCTCGGCGGCCTTGCGCGTGCCCTTGCGCTCCACCACCTTGTCGACCACGGCCACAGGACCTTCGATGCGGATGTTGAGCTCCGGCACCACGAAGGGATCCTTGAGCACACCGCTGCGGGTGGCCAGGATCGCCTCGTTCTCGTAATTCAACAGCACATCCCCCTGGTCGCGCTTGAGGAACACGTCGGAGGCTTCGCGGGCATCCTTGGGCAGGTTATCGACGTTCCTGTACACGCTGGAGACAAACGTCTCGGCCTTTTGCTGGCTGCCGCCGGACTGGGTCACCGAGCCCCACAGGCCCAGGAAATTCCAGCGGGCACCCCCGGAGGTTTTCGGGTTGGCTGTCACCACCGTGAGGCCGGGCTTGTTCAGATCCGCCCAGCTGGCGATGCGCTTGGGGTTGCCGGGCCGCACCAGGAAGGCCACGGCGGAGTTGGTGATGATGCTCGCGTTGGGGAATTCCTTTTCCCAGCCGGGATCCACAAACCCGGACTCCTCGAGTTTGTGCACGTCCGCGGCCAGGGCCAGGGTGACCACATCGGCATCGAGGCCATCGATCACCGCCCGGGTCTGGGTGCCGGAACCGCCGTAGCTGGTTTTGATCGCGAGCTCCTGGCCTGTTTTCGCCTTCCAGGACGCGATGAACTTCGGCAGCAGGCGGTCGTAGGCGCCTTTGGTGACGGCGTAGCTGACCAGCAACAGCTCCTGCCGTTCGCCGCCGCTGCCGGCCGCGTCGCCAGCGGCGCCCGGGGCTGGCGTCGAGCCGCCGCAGCTGGTCAGGAGCAGCAGGGAACCTGCCGCGGAAAGGGCGAGCAGGCGCAAGGAAGACTTAACCACGTATTCCGGTCGGAAACTCGCCGTAAAGATACCACGGCAATCCGATCGGAAACTGTATTCAAGCCATCGGCCCCAGGCCGCGTGGGCTGGGGCTGGGGTTGAAACCGGGACTGGCGCCGCTGCTCAGCGGGTGGCGCGGAAGATCTGATCCCAGATGGCGCCATTGGCAAAGAACTTGCTGGTCACCGCAGGCCAGCCGCCGAAGGTGTCGATCGTGAAGGCCTTGAAGGCTGGGAATCTTCCCCGGGCCAGGGCCTTGCCGGCTGCGGTGGCGGGCCGAAAGCCGTTGTCCACGAACACTCTCTGAGCTGGGGCGGTGTAGAGAAACCGGGTGAAGGCCTCCGCCACCCGACGGCTGCCACGCCGGTCGACCACCCTGTCCACGACGGCCACGGGCTGGGCCGTCAGCACATTGGGCGAGAAGGTTTTCCAGGGTTCCTTCCACTCCCCTTTGCGCCTGGCCAGGATCGCTTCGGTTTCCCAGTTGAGCAGCACATCTCCCTGGTTGCGCTTGAGGAAGAAGTCGGTGGCTTCGCGGGCATCCTTTGGCAGAACTTCGGCGTTCTTATAGACATCCCGGATGAAGCTTCTGGCCTTGGTCTCGCTGCCGCCCGGCGACTGGGTGACGGCTCCCCAGAGGGCCACGAAGTTCCAGCGGGCGCCCCCTGATGTTTTGGGATTGGCAGCCACCAGATTCACATCAGGGCGTGCGAGATCAGCCCAGCTGTTGATCCGTTTGGGGTTCCCCTTGCGCACGAAGGCCACCACCGTGGAGTGGATCGGCGCCGCATTGTTGGGCAGTCGGTTCTGCCAGCCCGGCCTGATCAGGCCGGCCCGTTCGATCGCCAGCGTGTCGGCGGCCAGGGCCAGGCTCACCACATCGGCCTCCAGCCCATCGATCACGGCACGGGCCTGGCTGCCGGAGCCGCCATAGCTGCCGCGGAAGGTCACGGTCTGGCCGGTCTTCTGTTTCCAGTCGGCGGCGAACAGCCGGAAGATCTGGTCATAGGCGTTCTTGGTCACCGCATACGACACCACCGTGAGCGTGATCGGTTTGGGCGGTTGCTGGGCCTGGGCGATGGAGCCATGCAGGTGGACGGCGGCGCCGGCCGTCAGGGGCAGGAGGGCCAGTCCGGTGAGCAGCAACTGGCGGCGCCGCAAGGGGGCCGGCGTCGAAGAATCAAACACGGTTCGTCGATCGGGAACTTGTGCAAGTTATGGCGACTGCGCCTGAGGTGGTGTGCCTCAAAATACCGGTACCTCGATCGGAAATAAGTCATAGTCTCCGGCAGTTGCTTGCCCCCCATGGCCTGTTCGTCGCGAATGCCCCTGTTGCTCGCTTTCGCCGTGCCCGAACCGCCACCCCATCGCCCGCCGACACCGTGACACCTTCCCTGCACCACAGCCCCTTGCAGCTGACGCTCCACCCTCAGGACGTGCTCCCCGAAGCGATGAGCTGGCGCCTGCATGAGGGCTACGTGCGTTCTGTGGCCTGGGATCTCGAAGGCGAATGCCTTGCCCTCGGCCTCTGGGGGCCTGGCGAGGTGATCACCTCTGAGGATCCCGTGATCCAGCCCCTTGAACTGCAGTGCCTCACCACCGTGGTGGTGGAGCACATCACCTTTGAGCCCGGGCTTCAGCAGCAGCACCTGCGCAGAGAACGCCAGATGCTGGCCGAACTGCTCACCATCCAGCGGATCCGCGCCGGCGATCGCCGCCTGCTGACGCTGCTCACCTGGATCGCCCGGTCCCATGGGCAGATCAACCGCCATGGCTGCCGCCTGTCGTTGAGTGAGCTCAACCTCACCCACCGCGGTCTGGCCGAACTCTGCGGCCTCACGCGCGTCACCGTGACCAAACTGCTCAGCCGCTTTCGCGCCGAAGGCCGCCTCGTCGCCGTCGGTGACAACGATCTGCTGATCCCCCGCCAGCCATGAGCGCCGTCACCCCTCCCTGGTGCCTCCATTGGGGCCGCGACGGCGAACTCGACAGCCGCGATCGCCAGGACGTGCTGGACGCACTGCTGGTTCAGGAGCAGGGCCTGGCCCGCCTGCTGCTCCATCAGGCCCGGCCAGGTGCGCTGCCACCGCGCCCGCCCGGAGCTGAGGCTCAGATCACGAAGTCGGACACGAAGGTGCGCGCTTCCCGGCTGGTGATGTGCAGGGCATCGCCGGCCTTGAGGTCGTGGTAGTCGATGCGTTCGCGTGGCAGCTGGGCCATCACCACCTCGCCACTGCCGAGCACCAGTTCGGCCTGGATGTCACGGCCCATGTGAGTGAGCCGGCGCAGCACCGCCGGCACGCTGCCGCTCTGGGCGGTGCGGTGCAGCTCCAGATCATGGGGGCGGATGAACAGATTGCCTTTCTGCTGCTGCTCGCCGGCAACGGCAGCAGCGTCCGCCTCGGCGGCACCGCCTGCAACAGCGGCACCACTGGGGGCCAGTGGAACGTGGGCCGGCAGCACGTTCACCGCACCCACGAAACTCATCACGAAGGGGCTGGCCGGCTGGTCGTAGATCTCCGCGGGGGAGCCGATCTGCTCGACCCTGCCGTTGTTCATCACCACGATGCGATCCGCCACCTCCATGGCTTCTTCCTGGTCGTGGGTCACGATCACCGTGGTCACGTGCATCTCGTCGTGCAGGTTGCGCAGCCAGGCGCGCAGTTCCTTGCGCACCTTGGCGTCGAGAGCGCTGAACGGTTCATCCAGAAGCAGCACACGGGGCTGTACCGCCAGCGCCCGGGCCAGGGCCACCCGCTGACGCTGGCCGCCGGAGAGCTGGGAGGGGTAGCGGTTGCCGAACCCCTGCAGTTGCACCAGCTCCAGCAGTTCATCGACGCGGCGTCGAATCGTGGCAGGGCTCCAGCCACGCAGCTCCAGCCCGAAGCCCACGTTCTGACGCACGCTGCGGTGCTTGAACAGGGCGAAGTGCTGGAACACGAAGCCCACCTGCCGATCCTGCACCGAGCGGCTGGTGGCCTCTTCGCCGGTGATCCAGATGCGGCCGTCGTCAGCCTCCTCAAGGCCGGCGATCAGGCGCAGCAGGGTGCTTTTGCCTGAACCGGACGGCCCCAGCAGAGCCACCAGCGAACCCGTTTCCACGTCGAGGCTGACATCGTCGACGGCGCGGAAGGAACCGAACTGTTTGCTCACACCGGCAACGCGGATGCCCATGACAGAGGGAGGCGGTGAACGACCGCCGCACGCTACAGCAATAGTCCTATTTCCCACCGGCGTACCGTTGAACTAATCGGCAAACGGTGATACGGTCCCGCCAACCGCTGCCGTCTTCCGCCATGACTCCTGTCCTGCTGGTCCGAGCCCGACGACTGGAGCTGCCCAGCTGGTTGCAATTGAGCTGGTCGTGGCGGATCACCTGGCTCTACATGGCCTTCGTGCTGTTCCTGCCGCTCGGAGCCCTGGCCCTCAAGGCCGCCTCCGTGAGCCCGGAACAGTTCTGGCGGCTTGCCACGACCCCCGAAGCACTGGCCACCTACCGGGTCAGCTTCGGCCTGTCGCTGCTGGCCGCCCTGCTCAACGGGGTGTTCGGGCTGGTGATCGCCTGGGCCCTGGTGCGCTGCAGCTTCCCCGGCCGGCGCCTGCTCGATGCCCTGATCGACCTCCCCTTCGCCCTGCCCACCGCCGTGGCGGGCCTGGCCCTGGCGGCGATCTACAGCACCAACGGCTGGATCGGCGGACCCCTGTTCGCTCTGTTCGGGCTGAAGGTGTCGTTCACCTGGCTGGGGGTGGCGATCGCGATGGTGTTCATCTCCCTGCCCTTCGTGGTGCGCAGCGTGGAGCCGGTGCTTGAGGCCCTGGAACGCGACCAGGAGGAAGCCGCCTGGTGCCTGGGCGCCAGCCCCAGACAGACCCTCACCAAGGTGGTGCTGCCGCAGCTGATGCCCGCGATCCTGGCCGGTGTGGCCCAGGGCTACAGCCGCGCCGTGGGGGAATACGGCTCGGTGGTGATGATCTCCTCCAACGTGCCGTTCAAGGATCTGATCACCCCCACCTTGATCATCCAGAAGCTGGAGGAATATGACTTCGAAGCCGCCACCGTGATTGGCATGGTGATGCTCGGCTTCTCGCTGGTGAGCCTGCTGATGATCAACGGCCTGCAGGTGTGGGGACGCCACTGGGAAGCCAACCCTGCCACCGGCGCCTGAGCAGTGCGGTGGCTGTGAGCAGTTCGTTGGCTGCGTTCAGCCCGTTCAATCCAATCAGCCCTTGAATCGTTACCCCTGAGATTCCGATGCCTTCACCGTTGCGTGGTTTGCGCCTGCCTGTGCCCAAGTTTCAGGCTGCCAGCCTGATTCCCGTGATCGCCATGCTTTATGTGGGCGTGATCATCCTGCTGCCAGCTCTGGAGGTGGTGGCCGGCGCCTTCGCCAAGGGGCTGGCACCCTTCATCGAGAACTTTCAATCCGAGGAACTGCGCTCGGCAGTGATGCTGACGCTGCGCTGCACCGCCATCGCCGTGCCGGCCAACACGGTGTTCGGCCTGGCGGCGGCCACGGCCATCGCCCGGCGCCAGTTCCGCGGCAAAGCCCTGCTGCTCAGTGTGATCGACCTTCCCTTCTCGATCTCACCGGTGGTGGTGGGCCTGATGCTGGTGCTGCTCTACAGCCCCACCAACGGACTGCTCGGTGGTGTGGTCAGCAGCTTGGGCTGGAAGATCATCTTTTCCTGGCCCGGCATGGCCCTGGCCACGATCATCGTCACCTTTCCGTTCATGGCGCGGGAGGTGATTCCGCTGCTGGAGGAGGAAGGCTGGGACCAGGAAGAGGCGGCGCGCACCCTCGGCGCCTCCAACTGGCAGGTGTTCTGGAAGGTGACCTTGCCTTCGGTGCGCTGGGCGGTGGTGTACGGGCTGATCCTCACCACAGCCCGCGCCCTGGGTGAATTCGGCGCGGTGGCCGTGGTGAGCGGCAATATCGCCGGCCAGACCCAGACGCTGCCGCTGTTCGTCGAAGATGCCTACAAGCAGTACAACACCGAACTGGCCTATGGCGCGGCCCTGGTGCTGGCCGGTGCCGGCCTGGTATCACTGCTGCTGAAGCTGTTCGTGGAGCAGCTCATTGGTGGCGCCCGCAAGGAGAGCGTTGCCGAGCCGGAGTCGATCAGCTGACAGGTGCCGCCACGATCGACATGGTGCTGTCAAGGATGCAATGGTGTGGCCGAAAGACCAGGTGCGTGTCTGAGCGCGCAGTGGTAGGGCCAGCAGCGGAGTGGCAGGGCCAAAAGCGAGAGGCTGCGGCCATCAGCGCCATGGTGTTGCACGGAGCTTAGTGGCGTTGCAAGGAGCTGATGTGTGCCGCCAGCCTCATAAGGATTCAGCCCGGCCTTCAAGAATTCCACGGGCCGCAATCGTTTCCCTCGGACATCCTTCAGCCAAGACAAAAGCCCAGCGGCAAACCGCTGGGCAAGCAGAACAGGTGAGCCCGGAAGCTCAGCTGAGGCGATCAGCCCACGAAGGCACGCACCGGTGCTGACACGCCGGGCGACTGGGTGCCCTTCAGGTAGGCAAGCATGGTGTCGGCATCCGACACTTCAAAGGGGTCGCTGGCGCAGTTGTCTTCGTAGCCGGGCTCCACGAACAGCTTCTCGATCGTGCCGTCATTGACGAGCATCGAATAGCGCCAGGAGCGCAGACCGAAGCCCAGATTGCTCTTCTCCACCAGCATTCCCATCTTGCGGGTGAATTCGCCGTTGCCGTCAGGCAGCAGGAACACCTTGTCGGCGCCCACTTGCTTGCCCCACTGGTACATCACGAAGGCGTCATTCACTGAGACGCACACGATCTGATCCACACCCAGGGCCTGGAACTCGGCGGAGAGCTCCTCATAGCGGGGCAGGTGGTTGGAGGAGCAGGTGGGGGTGAAGGCCCCGGGCAGGGAGAACACCACCACTTTCTTGCCCTTGAACAGGTCGTCGGTGCTCAGATCCTGCCAGCGGAAGGGGTTGGGGCCCTCCACGGATTCGTCGCGCACGCGTGTCTTGAAGATCACGCTGGGAACACGGTCGATGACAGCCATGAAAGGGAATGCGGAACGTACAGATCGCTGCAACGCCTGGGGGCGTCGTCGCGGTCAGATTAAGTCATAGTCATTTCGGATAAGCGGCGTGAAGGGTCGGTTTTCGCCACCTCCTCCGCCCATCAGCGCTGCAGGGTTCGCCACGTGGGTCATGGCGCTCGCGGTGGCTGGTGCCGGCTCAACTCCCAGCGGCTCAGGTGATGGGCGGCGTCAAAACTGAGGCAGACCTGCGCAAAGTGATCGGCCCGCAGCAGGCAGCCGAACTGGAGCTGAAAGGGTCCGGCGGGCAGGCGATCGGGCAGCGAGCACACCAGGTTGTCGTCGAAGGCGGCGGTGTGGCAATGGAGGGCGAACGCAGCCGGCTCAAAGCCACTGATCGGCGCGGCAGCGGAGGGCTCCTCCGGCCAGACCCCCGGTTCAAGCACGTGCCGCTCACCCGGCCAGCCGCACACCCGTTCCAGCAGCTCGTCAGCGGAAGCCAGCGGGCCCCGCGGCGGATCGATCGAGCCCCGCTGACACCGGAACGCTGTGGCGCCAACCGATTCAAGCTGGACGGCGCCGTCACTCATCGGCTCAAAAAGAGCGATCAGCATCGAGCGGGAGCGGCCGCTGAACAGGTTGATCTCGTGGCCGCAGCGGGCCACGTCACTGGTCATCGTCAGGCTCGACTGGCCTCCCGCCCCGGGGAATTGCCAGCAGCTGCCACTGCTGTTGTAGGTGTTGCGGCTGAGCGGCAGGATCCGCTCGTTGCCAGGGGCGAAGCGCAGGCCGGTGCCGTGCCAGGTGCCGTGGTCGGCATCGCTGAACGCAATGGCATAGGTGCTCTGGGGAATGTCCAGCGAAGGCCGCTGGAAATCAAAGCCGCTGGGCTGACGGAGATACCAGCGGGTGGGCCCTTGCCAGTGGCCATCGAAATTGGCGCGGTTGAGTTCCCACTGGCGCTTCTTCCCTAGCGCCTCCCGATCAGAGCCAGGCGGCCTTTCCATTGGCTCAGCCTATCGATCACGGCCGGCCAAACCCACCACCTGTGGCCAGAATCGCCTCAACCCGGCACCACCTTGCATGCGTCCCACTCCCGCCACCGACCCCCTCACCGTGCTGGAGGCTCTGCAGTGGCGCTACGCCACCAAGATGTTCGATGCCGCGCGCACCATTCCCGCTGAGCTCTGGAGCAACCTTGAGCAGTCGCTGGTGCTCAGCCCTTCCTCTTACGGCCTGCAGCCGTGGAAGTTCCTGGTGATCGAGGATCCTGCCCTGCGCAGTGAGCTGCGTCCCTTCTCCTGGAACCAGTCGCAGATCACCGACGCTTCCCATCTGGTGGTGTTCCTGGCCAAGCGCACGATCGACGGTGCCGATCTCGATCGCCTGATCGAGGCCACCAGCACGATCCGCGAGCAGCCGATCGAGCAGCTGGCCTTCTATCGCTCGATGATGCAGAAAGACCTGCTCGATGGTCCCCGCAGCGCCCTGATCGATCAGTGGTCCACCAACCAGCTGTACATCGCCCTTGGGACCTTCATGACGGCGGCCGCGCTGCTCGGCATCGACACCTGCCCGATCGAGGGCTTTTCTCCCCCCGACTACGACCGGCTGCTGGGGCTTGAAGCCTCCCCCTACCGCAGCGCAGTGGTCTGCGCCGCCGGCTACCGCTCCGCTGATGACAAGTACGCCAGCCTGGCGAAGATCCGTTACTCCACAGCGGAGTTGATCGAGCACCGCTGAAGGCGTCGGCCTGCGCAGCCGCCGCATGCCGCTGCCACTCCGGGCTGAGCCACAGCCCTCTGGTTGGCCTCCCCGCTCGCCCGCGCCCGCGCCAGCTTGGGCGAACGCTGAGCGAAGATGCGGGGATTCGCTGACCCCCATGGCTCGATTGATCATGGTTCTCAAGCCCCGCGGGCCGGCGGCGGAACAGGATCTGATTCCCGTTCTGCTGCCTGCGCTCGTTCAGCTGGGCACCGAAATCGATCAGCAGGGGCCCGTCCACCTGAGTGGCCTGCTGCGCGTGCCGCCCCAGGGGCTGGCGGTGCAGCTGTTCGCCGATGTGCAGCCCCAGTCGGATGGCCCCGAACTGGATGTGGTGCTGATGAGCGGCGAAGCCATGACCAAGGGCGCACCGCTCACCCGCCAGACCCTGCAATCCCTGATTGATCTGCTGCCGCTGCATGCCGCCGGCCTGGAGCTGATCTTCCGCTCCGACCGCGACGGCCCGCTGCCGCGTCAGAAGCGTGCTCCGGCTCCCGCCAGCCGGTGATCCGCGCCGTTGGGGATGGGGGGCCGCTGCTGGTGATCGCCAGCAGCAACCGGCACAAGATCCGCGAGCTTGCGGCGATGCTGGAGGCGGCTCGTCTGCAGGTGCTGCCTCAGCCCGACGGGCTCGAGGTGGAGGAAACGGGCGCCACCTTCGCCGAGAACGCCCGGCTCAAGGCGGAAACCGTGGCCGCCCTCACCGGCCGCTGGACCCTGGCCGATGACTCCGGGCTGTGTGTCGATGCCCTGGGCGGCGCGCCGGGCATCTACTCGGCCCGCTACGCCCCCAGCGATGCCGAGCGCATCAGCCGGCTGTTGCAGGAGCTTGGTGACACCCCCTACCGCAGTGCCGCCATCGTGTCGGCGCTGGCGCTGGCGGATCCCAGCGGCCGCACCGTGCTGGAAGCCGAGGGCATCTGCCGCGGCGAGATCCTTACCCGCCCGGTGCAGGCCCCTGGCTATGGCTACAACACGCTGCTGCATGTGCGCGAGGCCGGCTGCACGCTGGCCGAGATGAGCACCCATCAGCTCGAGAAGCTCGGCAGCCGCGCCAAGGCCGCCCGCCAGCTGGCCCCGGAGCTGCGCCGGTTGCTGGGCGTTTGAGCTCTGCCGGCTGCGGAGCCTGTCCGCAGCGGATCATCAGCGCCACACCCTTCGGCCAGGGTGGCGGCTAGCGGTTGATCACCTCGATCGCGCGCATGGCTGCGGCATAGGCTTCGTCCACATCGCCTTCGCGGCCCGCAAGGGTGAGGCGGCCGTAGGCGCCCACGGCTTTCACATCCACCACGGTGATGTTCGACGACTTCTCTGCCTCGTTGGCGGCGATCAGCACGTAGCCGGCGGGCTCGGTTTCCAGGATGAACATGCTCATGCCCGACTGGATCATGGAGCCGCGGCGGTTCTGGCGGTTGATCAGCACCGCATGGTCGGGGGTGATGGCGCGGATGATCTCCGACCAGGTGACCTCGCAACGCCCGCGCCGCTCCACCGTGGTGCCCATGGCATCCACCACCGCCTGGCCGGAGAGCAACACGCTGCTCTGATCGCGGTGATAGAGCGCCAGCGAGCCGAAGGCCCGCTCCACCACCTTCTGGCCGAGCCGCACGGTGCTGGCCTTCAAGGCGATGTCGGTGAGGCGGTGCACCGCCATGCCCGGTGCCACCTCCAGCCAGAGGCAGGCATCGCCGGGGATCGGCAGGAACCCCTGCGACACCGTGCCCATGTAGGCCGCCAGCTGGGGCTGCAGCGAATCGAGGAACACGTAAGCCCTCAGCTCGATCTCCGCGCCCAGCTGAATCGAGGGGCTATGGCTGCCGGTGAGACGCGTGAGGCTGGACCGGCGGGCGGGCTGCGCTCTGGAGTCGCCGGGGCTGAAGGACACGTTCGCTGGCAGTGGGATCGATCGGCGGACGGGATGCAATCGGCTGGATTCGCCTCCGCCGCGCCTGTGCACCGCAGGCCGATTCCCCTGGACGTGGGGCGTTCAATTGGTGCGGATCCTACCGTTCGGCCCCCACCAGGCCTGGCTGCGCGGGGCTCGGTGGGAAGGGCTACAGCAGCGTCCGCCAGCGCCGCTATCACAGGGGCCTGCCGCTGCATCGCTCGCCATGCTCACCCCCACCACCCGCTTGAAGCTGCAAGCCATCCTGCGCCGCATCGAAGCGGCCCAACCGGTGACCCTGCAGGAACGCATCTATCTCCAGAAGTTCGCCAGCCGCGATGGCGCCGTGGCCAGCTGGGTGCGCCGAACCGAGCGGCGGCGTCTGCACGACGCAGACGATGGCCTGGATCGCCTGCTGGGCGATCTGGATCTTGCCGATCCCGATCCTGCAGCCCCATTTCATCCCGATCACGATGACATCGGCGACTGGTTCAGTGGCGCCCCCCACTGGTTGAAACGCAGTTGAACCGGTAATTTCCGGCCACGTGTGTCTCTTTCCGGTCATGACCACCAAGCGCACCAGCTCCGCCGCTGCCACCACCGGATCCACCACGCCGATCCCGCGCGACCCGAACGGCGGCGGGGATGGGTCGTTCGCCAGCTGGATCGCCGGCGCGATCGATCAGGGCGTCAAGCCGGAGCAGGCGCTGGCGGTGGTGGGTCTGGGTCTGATGCGCGGCATGGGCGGCGCGGCGATCGGCCTGCCAGTGGCCCAGGCCGATGGCTTCGATCTGGAAAGCCCGGTGCAGCTCCAGTCGATGAAGGGGCGGCTTGAAGCGATCGCGCTGGCGATCAGCACCGGCGCTCCCCTCTCCACCCATGAGGTGGGTCTGCTGCTGGGCGCCCGTCCCGGCGCTCCCCGGGTGCGGCGTGCCGGTGTGGTGGCCGAGCGCATCGGCCGCAACGTCTGGCAACTGCGCCGCTCCAGCGACGACGAGCGTTCCTCCAACGCGGGCTTCAGCGAAGGCTTCCGCCGCCGGCTCTGAACGCAAGCCTTCAGGCTGGTCCGAGCGTGTGCGTCCCTTTCTGTGATGACCGCGCCGGCGCTTTCCCCTCATGACCGCGCAGGCGCTGTTCCATCTCTCGTTTCCGGCGTTCGACCTCGACGCCACCGAACGGTGGTATGTGGAGGGCCTTGGCTGCCGGCGCGGCCGCCGCAGCGCCACGGCCCTGGTGCTGGGCCTCGGTGGCCATCAGCTGGTGGCCCATCTGGTGCCGGCCGAGGGTGCTGAGGGGTCTGATCCGCCGCAGCGGGGCATTTACCCGCGCCACTTCGGCTTGATTGTTGCCGACGCCAGCCACTATGAGGCCCTTGAGCAGCGGGCACGGCAGCAGCAGCTGCGCTTCGGGGTCTCTGCCAAGACCCGCTTTGCCGGCGAGATGCTGGAGCACCGCAGCTTCTTCCTGATTGATCCGGCCGGCAACTGGCTGGAATTCAAGTGGTATCTCCATCCCGAGGCGGTGCTCGGCCTGGCCGACCTCGATCGGGTGGGCGAAACCGCCCCGTCTCCTGCCCCCCTGCCGCCGTGATGAACGAGCTGATCGCCGAGCTCAACCTGCTGCCCCACCCGGAGGGCGGCTTCTACCGGGAGATCCATCGCTCGCCGTTGCAGGTGCACCGCGAGGACGGCGCCGCGCGCGCCGCCTTCACCGTCATTCATTTCCTGCTGCCGGCGGGGGTGACCAGCCGCTGGCACCGCGTGAACGGCGCCGAGGAGAGCTGGCATCACCTGGCCGGTGCGCCGCTCCTGCTCTGGCGTGGGGCAGAGGATCCCGCCATCGCGCCGCCAGAGCAGCTCGAACTCGGCCCGCGCCACCCGGACCGTCCGCAGCAGGCGCCGTTTCAGCTGATCCCGGCCGGCTGGTGGCAGGCGGCCCGCAGCAGCGGCGCCTGGACCCTGGTGCACTGCTGCGTGGCGCCGGGCTTCAGCTTCGAGGATTTCGAGCTGCACCAGAGCAGCGAAGACCTGCTGCCGCAGCCGGATCAATACCAGTCGGGGGTGTAGATGCGCACCCGGCCCACCCCCACGGGGCTGGCCACCGGCTGCGGCCCCACCGGAAACGCCCGCACCGTGTAGAGGTAGGTGTCGGCCACGATCGGGTTGCGTACGGGCCGTAGCGACACGGTCACGGTTTCGCCGGGCATGGGCGGCTGGGGGAAGCGGATCAGAAACTGACGCCGCGCCTCATCGAAGCTTGCCTCCACCGGCACGGACCTGCCTTCGCGGCGCGGCTTGCCGATGAAGGCGCGGGTGCGGCTGGCGTCGAAGTCGAATTGCCAGTCGGCACCACCGATCTGCTGAACCTCCAGCGCTCCCAGCGCCGCACCGGCCTGCTCCGGCATCGGAATCGTGAGGTAGTACTCCGGCCAGGGTTGGGAGACGTTCGAGCTGTAGGTGATCAGGCTGAGCTGAAACGGGGCTTTCACGAAGTAGGTGGAGCCGCGGATTTCCACCGCTGCTGCCTGGCGCTCAAGCGTGGCCGGGGGCAGCGCGGCAGCCAGCAGCAGCGCCACGCTCACCAACGCTCCCGTTGCCGGCGCTAGGCGGCGTTGGATGTCGCTGAATCGCCAGGTGCGTGGGAGGACGCCAAGGCGCCTGCGGGTGGGGTGGAGCATGGGCGGAGCGCGGAGCGCCTCAGGGGGTGGCAGGGTCGCTGGGGCCGGCGTTGGCGGGGGGCACTGCGGCTTGCGGCGCGGCAGATTCCAGCAGGGGCGATTCCAGCCGGCTCAGCAGGCGGGGCAGCAGCAGGATCAGCACGATCAGCAGCAGGGCGCCGAGGCCGAAGCCCACCACACTCGAGAGCATGCGATCCAGGGGAATCCAGCGCCCGCCCAGCCAGGCCAGGGACACCATCGTGGTGGACCAGAGGGCGGCACCGGCGAAGTTGAACAGCAGGAAACGGCCATAGGGCATGCCCACCGCGCCGGCCAGGGGACCGGCGATCACCCGCAGCACGGCAACGAAGCGCCCGAGCAGCACCGAGGCATCCGCATGGCGGAGGAATCGGCGCCGCAGCACTTCCATCTGCTCGGGCCGCTGGCCCAGCAGGCGGCCTACCCGCAGCACCAGCGTCCAGCCGGCCCACCGCCCCACCAGATAGCCCAGGTTGTCGCCGATCACCGCACCCACCAGGGCGGCGCCGATCACACCCCCCACCTGCAGCTGGCCGCTGCCGGCGGCGTAGCCCCCCAGCAGGGTGAGGGTTTCACCGGGCAGCGGCAGACCGGCGTTCTCCAGCAGCATGCCGGCAAACACCACCAGGTAGCCCCAGCGGCTCAGCAGCCCCTGCAGCTGCTCGGTGCTGATGTCCGGCAGTGTGAACGCCAGAGGCAGCTGTGCGAGCAGCTCCAGGCTGATGGTCATGGCCGGTTCCGCCCTGCCACGCTGCGGCTGTCGCTGGTGAGCGTCGCGTCGCGATGGAAGGCGGCGGGATTCTGGTCGCGGCGGTGGCGCAACGGGAGTGCCGGCGCAGCGGGAATGGCAGCGGCCGTGCCTGCCGCCATCGCCACGATGGCGCTGTCGGCGGTGGCGGTGAGGGCCTGACGCAGGCGCCGGGCTGCATGGAGCGACATGTCCCGCGGCACGCTGATGCGGTCGCGCAGATAGCGCAGACCCATCACAGCACCGGGATCGATCGCGGCAGGCAGCGGGCAGGGCGTGTCGCGCATCAGGGCTGTGAGCGCGCAGCGCAGCGCCAGATCGAAGGCTTCGGCTGGGGCGGGATTCACGCTGGCCAGGGTGTGCCGGTGCCGCAGCACCCGCTGCAGCGCTTCAGCTGCCGCACCGGCGGGCTCGGGGACAGAGGTTTCCGGATCGGGTGCACCGAGCGGCCAGGGTCCATGGTCGACCCGCTCGGCTGCTGCCTGCTGGGCGGGCGTGCCGCTGGGGTGGCACCCCCCCATCTGGGGTGGCAGGTCGTGGGCGTGGGTGTGGAAGTCGCTCTGGGTGCCCCGGTAGGTCTCCCGGGTTTCCATGGCCTCGAACCAGCGGGCGATGGCGCCGTGCCGCTGCCGGATGGCATAGGCCTTGTAGTAGTAGAGGCTGGCGCTCATGCGCTCGATGTAGGGAGTGAACACCACATCGGCGGTGCCGAAGCGTTCAAGGAAATAGGGGCCGGCAGTGGTGGCGAGGGCGCCATCCACCCGTTCGGCCACCCGATCGAAGGCTTCAGCGGCGAGCTGTTCGGCGCGGGGGGTGAGGCCGGGCCGGCAGAGCCAGAGGCACCAGGCCCGGAACAGCTCCCGCTCCAGCTGGCGCAAGGGCAGCACGCGCGCATTCAGCAGCCCATCGCCGAGAGGCCCGAAGGCCTGCTCCAACGCCGCGAGGATGTCGTCGCTCTCGGTATGGAGGCGGCCATCCAGCTCGACGGCAGGCAGCATGCCGGAGGGAACCAGGTTCCCGTACCAGGCCTCCTTTTCTCCGTAGCAGAACATCGTGACCTTGCGGACCCTGTAGGGGATCCGTTTCTCCTCCAGCCATAGCCACACTTTCTGGCAGTAGGGGCACCAGGCGTGATGGTCCCTGTACAGGGTGACGCGCACGGCACTCTCCGGCTGCCCGAACAGGCGCAGCCGCGATTGGGCATTGCACGGACCCTCCACCCTGTCGGGGGGGTCAGGTGCCAGCGCTTCCAGGTCCGGCCAGCTCAGGGGAATGGTGGAAGGGTCCGGCAAGGGACGTGGTGGAGTGCGTCCATTCACGGTAGAGGGCAGGGCAGGTCTGCCGAACCGCACTGGGACCGATCAGGCCGGCTGGGTCAGGTTCAGAAGGGCCGTCACTCTCTGGCTGTGTCGAGCAGGCAGAGCGCCTCAGGGTCCCGACGCGCACCGGTTCACACGGGCCCATGTCCCCCCGCAGGGTTCATGGTGAATGGATAACCAAAGCCAAGCCGACTCGCGCAACAAATAGCACAATTTCATGGATCATTTGTCACAGTGTCTTCCCCTTCCTGGGTAAGCGCCACCAAGACGCCATGGATGGAGAATTGGAAGCGCAATCACCCATGGACTGCCCACTGCAAGAGGAGTGGATTTCATCATCTGACTTCATGAAGATTGTGGATAGCCGGTTCACCCAGCAAGACGTGGCCGTTCCGGACAATCCAGGCCCTCCGGGTCTGGGAGCTGCCAATCACGCCAGGAGTGGCCCTGAAGAACCGGACTATTGGCATTAAAAAGTAATGCGGCTTAACTATTTTCTGCATACTCGCCAAAAGCTGGTCAACTTCTGAGCAGGAATTACGCTAATGGCTCCATCAGGCTGTTGAGTGGTGGCAGATTCTTCTGCTTCCGTGCCTGCCCGCATGAATGAACGGCTAGACACCAGGATGGTGATGCGGTGGCTTCCTCTCTACGAGCTGTGCTCCTACGCGGGAAGTTGCAACCGGGCCGCTGCGGATAGCAGATACTCCCAGGCCACCTTGAACCGGGCCCATCGTTGTTTGGAAGAATTGCTCGCCAAGGCGGAGGGCCGCCATCTTTATGATCTGCTCGATACCCTGCGGATGGCAGCTCAGAAGATGCGCACAGCCGAGGGTGTGTGCCGGGTGGAGGCTGATCCCTTCATTCGATTTGGTGGCAATGGCTTCATGATGGAGCGCTGGGCGCGCACCCATGCGGACATCTCCCGAAGCCTGCAACTGCTTAGTGAGCGGGTTTGTGATGCGTTCGTTGGCTCCATCTACGAGCTGGATCTGGAGCGGGGTCGCAAGATTGTGCACTTTCGTGGCCAGCAGATGCTGGCGGAGGCATTGGTGCGTACGCCGCTCTGGCGGTTAGCCCCACGCCATACGGCGGCAACACTCGGCATCAAGGATTCTGAACGCTTGGCGTTGGAGCCAACACTTCATCATCCGCGTCTGGTGCGTCGCCTGGAAACCAATGGTTACCGCATCCTCCCGGCAACGATCCGTAAACCTCGCCAGCACGACTACACCGTGGCCAGGGTGGTGAACCAACTCCAGGTGAATACTCTGCCCAAGCCCTATGTCTATTGCATGCTTGATCAAGCCCCGATTGACGATGATGTTATCGGCATCGTCTACAGCGCAACCTATGCCGAACAGCAACAGTCGTTTAGGGTCCTGATGCAGCAGATGACCCAGCACTTACGACAGTGCCTGGAAGATGAATTGCTGCTTTCCAAAAACAACCTCTCGTCGCTCATCAGCTGATGTAGGCTTAGTGCATCGGGCCGCTCAAAACGATCCTCAGAACCTCTGCTCTGTGCAGGCCACATGCTGTTAGCAGCTGGGGGGAGCACTGCAAGCTCGCTGATCGCAGACGCCGGTTTGGGGGCGGTGGCGGTTGTGTGCGCCTCAGTGATCCCTGACATGGCCGTGGAGAGGGTGCGGATGGTCGCCAGGTTTTGCCGTCTGGCCAGGCAGGTGTTGCTGAAGTCTGCAGAAGAGTCAGCGGATTTGTTTCCTGACTTTCCTGTTGGTTTCGCCACTGGTTCGCACCAGTCAACGGTGTGGGCGATGTCGCGCTGGGCATCGGTTGTTCGGCGGGAGGATGATTTCTATCGCTTCACGTGGATCATGCAGACTCTTGTGATCGAAGTCGGGGTTAGTGATCACTCCATCCTGCTCAGGCATGATCAGCGGCATTGATCGCGGCAACGTTCAGGTTCAGCTCAAGGTGAAGACGGCGGCACCGAGCATCAAGCGCGAGGCCAGCGCGCGCATCCCAGCCCGCGCAATAGGATTGGCTCAGTACACCTTCGCGTGAAGATGGTGCTGATGATGGTTGCTCGCCCGACGAGCAGCGATTGCGGATAGGTAGAGGCTTTCGTGGTGCCTCAACTGAACTCAACTCTTGTGCCGTTCTCTGGTGTGCTTCGTTTCCACGGCGCAAACCCACTGCCTTGCCGTTAGGCAGCCCGGCAAGAGGAGTTGACCCTGCGAGCTGTAGGCTCACCACGTTCGTGAGCGTCTGGACACGAAGGCGGTGGAAGGGCGTGAAGGCATGATGGAAGCTCTGGCAGAACACTTCAAGGTCTTTTCTGAGCCCAGTCGTCTGCTCGTGCTCCAGTGTTTGCGCCACGGCCCCCTGAACGTCACGGCGGTGGTTGAAAAGACCGGCCTCAGCCAGGCACTCGTGTCAAAGCACCTCAAGCTGCTCATGATTGCCGGTGTGGTTCGGCGGCGGCCGGAAGGCAGCCTGGTGTTCTACGAAGTGATTGATCCCAACGTGTTCCAGCTGATCGCCGCCTGCCAGGACCTCCTGCTCGCAGCCCGCCGCCAGCAACTCGACGCCCTCTCCACCAGCCTCTGAATGCCTACCCGGCTGCCCGCCACCATCAACGACCTGCGCCTCTCCTTGGCGGCCGGTGAACGGGCGTTTCCAGGTCTGGCCTTGCCTGAAGCCGATGCGGTGGAGCTTGTGCTCGCGGGTTGCGACCTGCGGGGCGGCCAGTTTCGGGCCATCCGGCTCGGCCACGCCGATCTGCGCGGCAGCCAGCTGGAAGGAGCCTGTTTCCAGCAGGCATTGCTGTGGGGCGCTGACATGCGCCAGCTCATGGCCCACGGCAGTTCCTGGCAGGAGGCCGATCTCTCCGGCGCCCGCATGCAGGGTGCGGAATTCAATGGCGCTGCCCTGCATCGCAGCTGCCTGCGGGGCATTGCGGCGGCCGGCAGCGTGTGGCGTCAGGCGCGTCTGGTGGAGGCGGATTTCCGCCCCGGGCAGGATCAGCCCACCGACCTGAGCGGTGCCGATTTCACCGACGCTGACCTCAGCTTTGCCCGCCTCTCCGGGGTGCGGCTGCAGGGGGCCCGCCTTGTGGGGGCCTGCCTGTATGGCGCCGATCTCCGGCAGGCCGACCTGCGCGGCGCCGACCTGAGCGGCTGCGACCTGCAGACCTGCCAGCTCGATGAGCTGCCGAGCTGAGTGCCAGGCCGGCACGGGGGCACGCCCCGCCCTGCATGATTGAAGCCATCGTGCTCCGATCAGCCGTGACTGCTTCCCCCCAACCCGCTGAAGACGGCTTCGATCTGGTTGTGATCGGCGCCGGCTCCGGTGGCCTGGCAGCGGCCAAGCGCGCTGCCTCCTACGGCGCCCGGGTGGCGGTGCTTGAAGGCGATCGGGTGGGCGGCACCTGCGTGATCCGCGGTTGCGTGCCCAAGAAGCTGTTGGTGTATGGCTCGGCCTACCGCCACATCCTTCACGACGCCGAGGCGTTCGGCTGGACGGTGGAGGCCGCCCGCTGCGAGCCGGCACGGCTGCTGGCCAATGTGCGCGCCGAGGTCGACCGGCTCAATGGGCTGCACATCGGCTTTCTCGAAAAGGCCGGCGTGGAGCTCGTGCGCGGCTGGGGCCGCTTCGCTGATTCCCATCACGTGGACGTGGTGGCCAGTGAAGACATCACCGGTGAGGCAGCCGCCACCACCGCCAGCCGCCGCCTGCGGGCGGAGCGGGTGCTGATCGCCGCTGGTGGCGTGCCCCAGCGGCCGGTGCTGCCGGGCGCCGAGCTGGCCTGGGTGAGCGACGACATGTTCCTGCTGGAGGAACTGCCCCAGCGGGTGGTGATCGTGGGTGCGGGCTTCATCGCCTGTGAGTTCGCCTGCATCCTCAATGGCCTGGGCGTGGCCGTCACCCAGCTGGTGCGTGGCGATCACCTGCTGCGGGGCTTTGACCTCGAGCTGGCCGGCGCCGTGCGCGAGGGGATGGAGGAGGCCGGCATCGAGATCCGCTTCAGCCACAGCCCTGCCGCCATCAGCGGCACCCCCGGTGATCTGCAGGTGACCACCCAGGACGGCGAGCAGCTGGCCTGCGGCGGTGTGCTGCTGGCCACCGGCCGCCGGCCCCGGCTGGAGCCGCTGCATCTGGCAGCTGCCGGTGTGGCCAGCGAGGCGGGCCGCATCCCGGTGGATGCCGATCAACGCACCAACGTGCCCCACATCTATGCGGTGGGCGACGTGACCGATCGCATCAACCTCACGCCGGTGGCGGTGGATGAGGGCCGCGCCTTCGCTGACAGCGTCTATGGCGGCAAGCCGCGCCAGGTGGATCACGAGCTGGTGGCCAGCGCCGTGTTCAGCCAGCCGGAGCTTTCCACCGTGGGTCTCAGCGAAGAAGCGGCGATCGAGCGTTTCGGCGCCGATGGCATCCGCATTCATCGGGCCCGCTTCCGCTCGATGGCGCAGGCCCTGCCCAAGAGCGGCCCCCGCTGCCTGCTGAAGCTGGTGGTGGAGGTGGCCACCGGCAAGGTGGTGGGCTGCCACATGGTGGGCGAGCACGCCGCCGAGATCATTCAGATGGCGGCGATCGCCATCGGCATGGGAGCCACCAAGGCGGATTTCGATCGCACCATGGCGTTGCACCCCACCGTTTCTGAGGAATTTGTAACGATGCCGAACTGAGCGCAGCGGGGAGGACGCACCCACGGTCGGCAGCACGGCGCGACACGGTGCAAAAGGGTGACTGAGGCCAGGACCGGGGGCAAATCCAAGTCAGTGACTGGGGCCGAGGCAGGGCGGATGCTGAGAAACCGAAAGAGTGTTGATTGAAATCATAAGCAAATCAGGAGCTTCAGTATTTCTTTATCAAGACATTCCGCTCACTTGATGATGAAGGTCTGCAGCATTGAGTCAGTTCTTCCTGCAGTACCTTCTGTTGCGCGTGCAACCCCTGATCCAACTCATCGACCATGAGCCGGAGGTGGTCGAGGTGCTCACCCCGCTGCTGGAGCAGGTGGGCTGGCGCATTTTGCACGCCGGCGACGGCTACCACGGCCAGGCCATGGCCATGGAGCACCAACCCCATCTGATCGTGCTCGACCTGCTGCTGCCCAAGCTGGACGGCCTCTCGGTATTGCAGCGCCTCCGCCGTGATCAGCGCACCGCCCGCTTGCCCGTGATGGTGCTCACGGCACTGGCCAGCAAGGAAGACAAGATCAAGGCCTTCAACTGTGGCGCCGACGACTACGTGACCAAGCCGTTCCAGGTGGAGGAGGTGTTCGTCCGCATCCGGGCGCTGCTGCGCCACCAGCTGGAACCGCCGCTGGCCTTGGTCACACCGGAAATCCTTTCTTTCGGGCCTCTCACGCTTTGCCCTGAGCAGCTGGAGGTGCAGTGGTTTGACCAGCCGATACGCCTCACCAGGCTGGAATTCGAACTGCTGCACTGTCTGCTGCAACGCCATGGCCAAGCGGTGTCGTGGGGGGTGATTCTCAAGGAGGTGTGGGGCCACCCCAGCGGTGACGACATTGAGTGCATTCGCACCCACATTCGTCACCTCAGAACCAAGATCGAACCGGAGCCGCACCGCCCCCGTTTTCTCAAAACGATCTATGGCATGGGCTATTGCCTTGATCTTCCCCATCAGCAGACGCAGGCCATGGCCTGAGAGGTGCCTGGGGGTTACTGCCACCACCGCGATGGGGCGGCTCAGACATAAGCACCGTTCGTTGCAGACACTCCCACAGGCATCGAGTGGCTGTGCTGCGGTTGGCTTCTTTCGCTGGTGCTTGGGGGCTGAGCATAGGCCTGGCTGTGTGCAGGAGCGGGCGCTTGCTGGTGGAGCACTTCCTCCAGCAGGAAGGCGCAGAGATTGGACATGGAACGACCCTCCTCTTCCGAGCGGTTCAGGAGGGTTTGATACACCTGATGGCTGATGGTGATGGAGATGCGGCGTGGCTGACGTTGCATGATCCGAACACGCTCGCTCGTGGTCTGAGAAGCATTGCCTACGGACTTGGAGTTGGGAGTTATGGAAGTCATGGCAGACCTAAACATGGGGTAGGGGGGTGATGCACAACGAATAACGTGTGATCGCTACGAACTGAGAGAATATTCCAGGGATTCATGCCCTCTTCATCTTGATGCGGATGGAGAGCCACGCCAATAGCCTCGCCACAACCGAGACAATCGGGAGGGAGAAACCAGGTCCTGCATCAAAGTCGATGGGTGGGGTGGTCCCAGATGTTGGATGGCTTGCGGGCAAGATCTGATCAGAATCTGACTATTTCAAAAACTGCCTGAATGGCCCGCTCCTCCGTATTGATGTGTTCTCACCATCATAATCCCATGGTGTGATATGGGGTGTGGTGTGAATCCCGCCCTTGCCATGCCGGTTCAAAGGGCGCTGGTGGCCTGTCAAAGGCCGGCCGCTCGTCGGGCCAGTTGCTTGGTGGGATCCGCTCCGAGCATGAGCGCAACATCGGCGGCCCCATTGGCAACCGGCACCAGCAGACGCAGGGGCCGTAAGTCGCTGGGGGCAGGCATCAGGCCAGCCACATCAAACTGGGCGGCTCCCTGCGGTAGTGCCGTCTCTTCTGCCGCCACCAGCTCCTCGCTGCGGTTGGGCAGTTGCCATTGCTGACCCGCTCCGTCGTCGACCTGTAAGGGGCGAAGGTGATCGATCCGGAGACCCGGCGTCAGGGCATTCAGGCGTAAGCGCGGGCCTGCGGGATCGGCGTGATCGGGTTGCTCGAACAACACCAGGCCCCAGCGTTGGCCGGCCGCATCACTGAGCGTCCAGCGCTGGGGAGAGGCCCCCGCCATGGCCTGTCCCTCCGCCATGCCAGCCCCTGGCAGCAGCGACAGGCCGGCTGTGAACATCACCACTGCCAGCGCCGCGACCAGCAGGCGAGCCAGCAGTCTCGCTGGCACGACAGCGGTGGCTCCAACGGCGCGAAGCCTGGGCGCCCTCCCTGATGAAACGGCCATGGTTTGCAGAGGTTGCGGGCCTCTCGACCCTATGCCGGTCTACCGATAGGCGCTGAAAGGGGGAGGCACGCGCGGGCACGGATATCAGCGTTAGCATTTATGTGGGTTTAGGCGTTAAACCGCATAACTCCACTCACGTGATGCCTGCTTGTGCCCCTGCTCGGCCGGTTCCTTCTCTGAGCGCCGTTGGCGGTGAACCGTCGTCCCTGTGGCGAGCGGTCGCTTCTCCCCCGTCCTTCGTGTTTCGACACCATGGTCACTACGTCCCTACGCCGCCTCCCGGGTCTCTCCTGGGGGTCCTTCAAGGACTGGGTCACCAGCACCGAGAACCGCCTCTATGTGGGCTGGTTCGGCGTGCTGATGATCCCCACCCTGCTGGCGGCCACCGTCTGCTTCGTGATCGCCTTCGTGGGCTCCCCACCCGTCGACATTGACGGCATCCGTGAGCCCGTTTCCGGCGGCCTGCTTTATGGCAACAACATCATCACCGCCGCGGTGGTGCCCAGTTCCAATGCCATCGGCCTGCACTTCTACCCGATCTGGGCTGCCTCCAGCCTTGATGAGTGGCTCTACAACGGTGGCCCCTACCAACTGATCATCTTTCACTTCCTGATCGGCATCTTCTGCTGGATGGGGCGTGAATGGGAGCTGAGCTACCGGCTCGGCATGCGCCCCTGGATCGCCGTGGCCTATTCAGCGCCCGTGGCCGCCGCCACCGCCGTGCTGCTGGTGTATTCGATCGGCCAGGGCTCCTTCTCCGACGGCATGCCGCTCGGCATTTCCGGCACCTTCAATTTCATGCTGGTGCTGCAGGCCGAGCACAACGTGCTGATGCACCCTTTCCACATGCTCGGTGTGGTGGGTGTGTTCGGCGGGGCGCTGTTCTCCGCCATGCACGGCTCTCTGGTCACCAGTTCCCTGGTGCGTGAAACCACCGAGGTCGAAAGCCAGAACCGTGGCTACAGATTCGGGCAGGAGGAGGAGACCTACAACATCGTGGCTGCCCACGGCTACTTCGGTCGTCTGATCTTCCAGTACGCCTCCTTCAACAACAGCCGCAGCCTGCACTTCTTCCTGGCCGCCTGGCCGGTGATCGGCATCTGGTTCGCGGCACTGGCGGTGGCGAGCTTCTCGTTCAACCTCAACGGCCTCAACTTCAACCACTCCGTGATCGACCACCAGGGCCGGGTGATCAACACCTGGGCCGATGTGCTCAACCGCGGTGGGCTGGGCATTGAGGCCATGCACGAGCGCAACGTCCACAACTTCCCGCTGGATCTGGCCACCAGTTCCAGCACCCCCGTGGCGCTCACCGCTCCAGCGATCGGTTAGTGGGACTTTGACCCCCACCCAGCCGCTTTAACCCCCACCCCCGGAGCTCCCCATGTCCCATCTGCTCCTGCCACTGCGGGCCCTGGTCCGTTCGGCCCTTGCCGCTATGGCACTGGGGGTGCTCGCTGCTGTGCTGCTCTGCGCCACTCCGCTGGCTCACGCCAGCCTGGCCCGTTCTCCGGTGGAGCCGGCGGAGCTGGCCAGCGCGGTGGCGGAGATGGAGCAGCTCGACCGGATGCGCATCGCTCTGGCTTCCACCCTGGAGGACCAGAGCGATGCCCCCACCATCGAAACGATGAAGGAGGTGTGCAAGCCGGTGGGAATGAAGGCGATCGCGATCGGCAAGGAGCACGGCTGGCAGGTGCGCCAGGTGGCCAGCAAGACGCGCAATCCCGACCATGCCCCCGCCAACGCTCAGGAGCAGGACGTGATCGATCTGTTCCAACGCCACCCGGCGATCACAGGCCTGTGGCAGCCGGCTTCCGCCGAGCAGGGAGCCGGCGTGAACTACTACCGCCGCATTGATGTGGTCCCCAGCTGCATGGCCTGCCACGGCTCGAAGGAGAGCCGCCCCGCCTTCGTGAAGGCGAACTATCCCGACGACAAGGCCTTTGATTTCAAGGTGGGAGATCTGCGCGGCATGTACGCCGTACACCTGCCGGAGGTTCAGGCCGCACTGGTCGCAGCCGGGCGCTGACCAACAGCAACGCCAACCCATAGCTCCAGTGGACGTATCACGTCACGAACAACCCTTCGCGCTCCAGCCATGACTCTCACTCCCGCACCACCTGCCAGCAACGAGGTCCCCAGCCTGGGGCGTCGCCAGTTCATGAATCTGCTCACCTTCGGTGCTGTCAGCGGGGTGGCGCTCGGCGCCCTCTACCCGGTGCTGCGCTATTTCATCCCGCCAATGGAGGCTGGCGCCTCGGGTGGTGCCCTGGCCCTGGACGAACTCGGCAATCCGATCGCGGCCAGCGGTTGGCTGGCCAGCCACAGCGACGGTGACCGCAGCCTGGTGCAGGGCCTCAAGGGTGATCCCACCTATCTGATCGTCGAAGGGGAGGGCGCCATCGGTGCCATCGGCCTCAACGCCATCTGCACCCATCTGGGTTGCGTGGTCCCCTGGAACAGCGGTGAAAACAAGTTCATCTGCCCCTGCCATGGCAGCCAGTACGACCCGGAGGGGGCCGTGGTCCGCGGCCCTGCCCCGTTGCCCCTGGCCCTCGCCCATGTGGCTGTGGAAAGCGAACGGGTGCTGCTTAGCACCTGGAGTGAGAGCGATCCCCGCACCGGCGAGAAGCCTTGGTGGAGCTGAGCTGAGCGTTTAACGCTTCTCCAGCTGGTTAGGACGGTTTTGCGGATGGGCAGGTGTAGGTCTGATTGAAATTGGCAAAGTCGAAACTTTTGCACTCACCTTCCTCCTGCATCATGTCCACAAAGCCGCGGCCAAACAGCACATCGGTGAACGAGTAACAGTGATGGGCATAGATCGGCCGCTCCAGGGTTTCATCAATGCCACTGAAAGAAATCAGAATGTCCGCTTTCCTGGCGGCTAGATCCTGGGGCGTCAGTCCGTGCAGGGGGCTATGGGCAGCGATCGTATGCATCAACGTCCAGGTGAGCAGAAAGAGGGGTGAGCGATCGCGGCTCAGCGTCATCGTGTGGAGACGCCGCATTCGGTGCCCCTCCGTTGTGCGCTCATCGATGGCGAGATAGGCCTGCACCCTGGCTTCCAGGATGGTCTTGCGGCGTTCGTTGGCGACGCGAAACATCAAGGTGAGCCGACCGTCGTAATCGTGAACGGTGACCCCATCAGAAAACAGGATCCGTGCCGACGAGCGGGAGAAGCGGCTGAACGCCATCCCCGTTATCAGGGCGATCACGATCAACCCCAGCAGCGATTCAACGATGACGGCCAGATGGGTGTACAGGCTGGTGGGATGGAAGGCTCCATAGCCGATCGACCCCAGGGTCTGCACGCTGAAGAAGAAGGCTTCCGAAAAGGTGGTCGTCCTGCCGGCCACCCCGGCAATGCCGTGCGGATCGATCAGGTAGAGGAGGGCGAACAGCAGATTGAGCAGTAGATAGCCAGCGGCGACCAGCCCGAAGAAGCCCGCCCAGGGAACCGCCAGCATCAGGTGATTGGGGTGGCGCCAGTGCCGGAGCCAGTCGGACGGATTCACCGCGGTGAAAATCCCCCCGTGCTTCACCAGCCGCAGCGGAGGCGCCGCCAGGGTTGAGGGTGCACGCCGCTGACCTGGAGTCATCCGCCTGACCGCAGAAGTTGCAATCTAGCCATATTCCTTTATGCGTGTAGACACAATAAGCTATGTGTGCAGGGTGATCGCCCCACGGCGTCCGGCCTCAGAGTGATCCTGAAGCTGTGGAGGTGGTGTGGTCGCCAACGGATCAGCGAGCCATCGTCACCACCAGGTGTTGATCGTGGGCGGTGGCTCCGGCGGGATCACCGTGGCCGCCCAGTTGCTGCGGGCCCGGCCGGGCCTGGATGTGGCGATCCTCGAGCCCGCCACCGTTCACGACTATCAATCCGGCTGGATCCCTGCTGGCGCCGGTCTGCTGCCACTCGCTTTCACCCACCGGCCGGAAGCCAGCGTGATCCCGCCGGGAGCCTGCTGGATCCAGGACAGCGCCGCCCGCTTCGAGCCGGAGGCCCAGCGGGTGATCACCGCGACTGGTGAATCCATCAGCTACCAAGTGTTGGTGGTGGCCATGGGCCTCCAGCTCAACTGGAACCACATCCAAGGACTGCCGGAGGCCCTCGGCAGCCATGGCATCGTCAGCGCCTATTCCCGCGACCACATCATCGCCACCTGGGCGGCTATCCGCGGCTTCCAGGGGGGTATCGCCCTCTTTACCCATCCGGCCACACCGATCAAGTGCGGCGGCGCGCCCCAGAAGGTGATGTACCTGGCCGACGACGTGTTTCAGGCCACCAGTGGCGTGGGCGTGAACAGCCACGTGATCTTCTGCACCGCCATGGCGAAGCTCTATCCGGTGGAGGCCTACAACACCACCGTTGAGCAGGTTGTGGCGCGCCGCCACATCGACGCCCGCACGCTCCACAACCTGATCGAAGTGCGTGCCAGCGAGCAGGTGGCGGTGTTCGACGTGCGTGAGCCAGGGGGCGAGCCCCGCCGCGAGGAGATCCGCTTCGACCTGCTGCATGTGTTGCCACCGATGGCGGCGCCGGATGTGGTGGCCCACACCCCCTTGGCGATCGATGGTCCGGGCGGCTGGGTGGAAGTGAACAAGGACACCTGCCAGCACAAGCGCTTTGCCGATGTGTTCGCTCTCGGCGATGTGAGCTCACTGCCAACGTCGAAAAGCCTGGCCGCCATCCGGGGTCAGGCGCCGGTGCTGGTGGCGAACCTGCTGGCTCAGCTCGATCAACGCCCCCTGCTGGCCCATTACGACGGCTACACCGCCTGCCCTTTGATCACCAGTTTCCACAGCGTGGTGATGGCGGAGTTCAACTACGAGCTGCAGCCGGTCAGTTCCTTCCTGGTGGATCCCACCAAGGAGCGCTGGAGCATGTTTCTGGTGGAAACCCGTGTGTTTCCCTGGGTGTACTGGCACCGGGTGCTCAAGGGCCGCCTGCACGAGAGCCGCTTCCTCAAGCCGTTCGCCCCGCTGGTGCGCGCGTTGGGGCTGGCATTCAAACAGCCGTGATCAGACCGGCTGCAGTTGCCGGAGCTGCTCCTCAAACCGTTGCCTCAGACGCCCCTGCACCAGATTGCAGAGTTCATCCACCAAGGGATCGGCAACGGTGTAGATCAGCCGCACCCCATCCCGCTCGCAACGCACCAGGCCAGCCCGTTGCAGCTGCCCCAGCTGGCGGCTGATGTGGGACTGGCTGAAACCCGTGGCCTCGATCAGGGAGGCCACATCCATGGCTCCTTGCTGTTTGAGCTGGCAGAGCAGTTGCAGGCGTGCCGGTTCGCTCAGCAGACGGAAGAAACCACAGAGTTCTTCGAGGAGCTGGGGGCTCGGCAGGGACCCGGCAACGGGCGCAGCCATGGCAATCAAATATGTCGCTTACAGCATTATGCAGTGGAACTGGAGTAGGTGACGGCTTGCGGCTTAGCAAGAGTTGCCTTTATGCCCTCTATGCGGCTAAACTCATAGCAATTGCTGATGGACCACCCATGGCCGTCGCTCCCGCGTCTGTTCTTTCCCTCGCCGCCGCCGCCGGTGGCGGCAGCCTGCTCTTCCGCCAGCTCTTCGACGGCGACACCGGCACCTTCACCTACCTGCTGGCCGATGTGCGCAGCCGCCAGGGCCTGCTGATCGATGCGGTCTTCGAGCAGCACGACCGCGATCTTGCCCTGATCCGTGAACTGGACATCGATTTGGTGGCCTGCCTGGACACCCATGCCCATGCCGACCACGTGACGGGCAGCTGGCTGATGCACGCCGCCACCGGCAGTGCCATTGGCCTGGCCGCTGCTGTCGGTGCCGAGCACGTGAGCCTGCCACTGCGTCACGGCGATCGGGTTCCCTTCGGCGAGCGCGCCGTGGAGGTGCGCGCCACCCCCGGCCACACCGACGGTTGCCTCACCTACGTGCTCGATGACCAGACGATGGCCTTCACCGGCGATGCCGTGCTGGTCCGCGGCTGCGGCCGCTGCGACTTCCAGCAGGGCAACGCCCACACCCTCTGGACCTCGATCACGGGGCAGATCCTTTCTCTGCCCGAGGCCTGTCTGCTCTACCCCGGCCACGACTACACCGGCCGCAGCGTGACCTCCGTTGCCGAGGAGAAGGTCTTCAACGCAAGGCTTGGTGGCAATGCCACCGAGCGGGATTTCGTCGGCCACATGGAGGCGATGAAGCTTCCCCATCCCCACAAGATCGCCGAAGCCCTGCCCGGCAACATGCGCTCCGGCAAGCCACGCGAGCTGGCGGCCGTTCCCGCCTGGGCGCCCCTGACCCGCAGCTACGCCGGCCTGCCTGAACTCACACCGGCCTGGGTGGTTGCCCATCAGAGCGATCTCACCGTGCTCGATGTGCGCTCTGCGGAGGAATTCAACGGCCCCGACGGCCGGGTGGCCGGCAGCCTGCTCATCCCCCTGCCGGAGCTTGAAGGCCGCTCCAGCGAGATCCCCACCGGTCGACCGCTGGTGGTGGTCTGCCATTCCGGCAGTCGTTCCGCCCTTGCCACCCAGCAACTGCTGAAGGCTGGTCACGCCCAGGTGGCCAACCTGCACGGCGGCCTGAGCCGTTGGGCGGCCGAGGGCTTCCCGCTGGATGGCGCCATCCCTGTCTGAGGGGTGCGCCCCTGATCGCTCTGATCACCGACCCCGCTTCGATCACCGACTCCGCTTCGGCATTGCCCCGTTCTCTGCTTCTCCACCGATGGCTTCCACCCCTGCAGCTGCACAACTCCACCGCATCAGCGCCCATGACCTGGCCGACCAGCTGGCGGCTCAAGGCGTCACCGTGATCGATGTGCGCGAACCGATGGAGTACGCCTCCGGCCACATCAGCGGCAGCCTCAACGTTCCCCTCTCGCGCCTCACCCGGGCCGACCTGCCGAGCGGAGCGCTTGTGCTGGTCTGCCAGAGCGGTAACCGCAGCACCAAGGCCTTGACCCAGCTTCTGCAAAAGGGTCACCCCCATCCGGTGGCTGACCTGCTCGGTGGCATCCCCGCCTGGCAGGCGGCTGGTTTCTCCGTGCGCAAGCTCAAAGGAGCACCACTGCCATTGATGCGCCAGGTGCAGATCGTGGCAGGAAGCCTGGTGTTGCTGGGGGTGATCCTGAGCCAGACAGTGGCTCCCGGCTGGATCTGGCTGAGCGGATTCGTGGGGGCTGGCCTCACCTTCGCGGGCCTGAGCGGCTTCTGCGGCATGGCGCGGCTGCTGGCTGTGATGCCCTGGAACCAGGTGGCGACGGGATCGCGGGGGACATGAACGCCTCGACCGTGGGGCTGCTGGTGGTGGGTGGCGCCCTGATCGGCTTTCTGCTCGCCGTGCTCGGGGCGGGCGGCTCCATTCTGCTGTTGCCCCTGCTGGTGAGCGGTGCGGCCCTGCCCACCAAGGCCGCGGTTCCGCTCTCGCTGCTTGTCGTCACCTTGCTGGCCCTTGGCAATGTGGGCCCTTACATCCGCCGCCGCCAGATCGCGATCCAACCCGCCCTGGTGCTGGGGGTGCCGGCCCTCGCCGGCAGCTGGATCGGCGGCCTGCTGGTGAAGGCTGGTCTGATCCCGGAGCCGCTGCAGCTGGGAATCTTCACGGCAGCGGCGTTGCTGGCCTCCTGGCTGCTCAATCGCCGCAGTGCCAGAGAGCGTCGTCCCAATGACGGACGCGCAGCGGGTTCCCCCGTGCTGCTGGCCAGCCAGGGCGTGTTCGTGGGCCTGCTCACCGGCGTCGCCGGGGTGGGCGGTGGTTTTGCGATCGTCCCGGCTCTTGTTCTGCTGGCGGGTCTGTCGATGCCGCTGGCGAGCGGCACGAGCCTGTTGCTGATCTCCACCAATTCCCTGGTCGCCCTTGCCGCCCTGGGGCATTGGCCCTCCGCTCACCTGCCGCTCCTGTTTCCACTGGTGGCTGGTGGTTTTCTGGGGACGGTGGTGGGACAGCGGCTCGCGCCTCACCTGCCGGAGGTGCGGCTGCGCCAGGGGTTCTCCGCGCTTCTGATCGGATCGGCCCTGCTCACCGGAGCCGAGGCCTGGCGTCGCCACGACCACCTGCCCGCTGCTCCCATGGCTTCCAGCCGCCAGAGCCTGCAGGCTGCGCACCGGTCAGCCGCTCCGGTCTCCTCATCCTCAGCCGTTTCAATCGCACCATGAGTGAACGCACCTTCCAGTTCAGGCTGCGCAGCAGCCACCCCGCTCCGGATCGCGCCACCCATGACCTGGTGGTGGAGTTCCTGGGCGACTCCGGCGCCTGGGAACCCCAGCTGCTCAGCTTCACCATGCCGGGATTCCGGATGTATCTCATGGCGTTGCTGCTCTGCCAGCACTTCTATCTGGTGGCCAATGCCAGGGAGAAGGCCATTCCGCTGCAGCAGGTGGAGGCTGATTTGGTCGTCACCACCAGCAGCGACTGGATCGTGGCCAGGGTGGAGGGCGACTTCCGGATCCAGCTGGATGCCGCCGCCTCCGAGCAGGAACGGGGCCTCGCCGATGCGGAGGCGATCGCCTCCATCCAGGAACGCATGAAGCTCTGTCCGGTCTCCCGCAACCTGCCCGATGGGGTGCAGAAGCGCATTGTCCTCACCTCGCTGCGCTGATCTGAGGGAGCCCTCCGCTCAGCCCCCCACGAGCAGCACCCGCCACGTCCTGGTGCCGGTGGATGGCAGTGAGCTGGCGGGGAAGCCCGCCAGAGATTTATCGACAATGCGAAAGATGTTGAGAAATGAAGGTATAAATTGCCCCTTGTGTAGCAAGGCTTGCGCTTGTCCAGGAGAGAGGATTCCCGCCGGTTTCTTGCCTCGGATCTGACTAGGTTGAGGGCGTAAACATACAGTTCTCACCATGAAGACATCCTTCACTTTCCCGTTTTTCGCATGGCTTCGGCGTTTTGCCGCTCATGGCACCCTCTGGGTGATGACCTTTGCACTGTTTGTGCTCGGCACACTGTGCAGCCCATCGGTTGCTATGGCTGCCGATAGCTCGGGCAACTGGAACCTTGAGGATGGTTCGGGCCACCGGCTGGGGGCCGTGCTCTATGAACGATCAAACATTGATTCGTCTGCTGGTCTGCGCCTGAAACTGACGGCGGAGTCTGACGGGCTCAAACTGGATCATGCCCGTCCCCTGATGCTCAGTGATGGGCGTGGTCAGAATTGGAGTCTTGCCAACCGCAGCGGCGAACTCATGGCGAGTAACGATGGCGCCACCACGGTGGCTTCGTCCCAGTACGACGCCAGTTGTCTCAACCCCACCCCGAGTGATGGCGTGCCCTTGGAGATGACAGTCGTCAGTTCTGCAGGTGATCTGAGCTTTGCACTTTCGCCAGGCCAGGTGCAGACCCTGCACTCCCTGACTGACGCCTGTGCGAACTGAAAGCCGCCCGCTGCAGCGGAAATGGCAGCTGCGCATGAATGGCGAACCAGGACATGAGCTGGATCCTCACCAGACATCCCCACCAGCAGCGGCCAACCCCCCCACCGCAGGTGAAGGATCTGGTCCGTCGCCTGCCCACCATCCATGCCTCTCTCCATGGGGCTCGGTGCACGGATCGCGGCTTTCCTGAATCTCTGAACCTTGGCTTCGCGGGGCCAGCCCTGGTCAGCACCGCCGTGCTCCTGGAGGCGCCGATTCATACTCAGAGATACACGGCAAAACTGCGATGTCTGCCGTTGATTCAGGCATGCTCGGTGGGCGGAGAGGGCTGGTCCTGGCCGTCGCCGCGGGCCTCGGCCTGCTGGCCTTCGTTGTTGCCCGGTGTGGTCCTTCACCGCCTTTGTCGATCGTCTGCCGCCACAGCGACGATCCCAGGGGCCTGAAGGACTTTCGGGTCGAGGTGGGGCACGGCAAGGATCAGGTGCGTTTCGCTGATGGCCTGACCCTTCCGGTGGAGTCCGGCCACGACACGATCACGTTCTTGGAAAAGGAGTCGAACGCCTTCGCTCTTAATGACAACGACGGCGATGAAGCTGCCCTGGGAGTGCCCAGCCCCGAGCAGCGTGCCCTCGGGATCCCCGCCCGGGTGGCCCCCGCGGTGATCCATTTCGACCACGGCCACGATGAGGTGCACCGCACCACGATCGACCGCCGCAGCCTCAGGTTCAAGGAACACGCCCTGACGAAGCGAGACGGCCGTGGCGAAGAGTTGATGGACGGCGTCTGCAGCAAAACCCCGGCCTGATCCGCAGCCTTCACCTGCTGCTGCGGAGCTCCAGTGGCAGGCCTGTGGCACACTGTGCCGACAACCCTTGAACACCATGGGGCGCCCTTACCAACCCTCGCTGCTGAGGCTGCTGCACGGACTCACGGCGGTGTTGGTGCTGGGGTGCTGGCTGAGCGGGCTGTTCGTGTACAGCCGCTACGACGGCCGCTGGGGACGGCTGCCCTTCGTTCCGGGAGGCAGCTGGATCGATCTGCATGGCCAGGTGGGCTGGTTCCTGCTGCCCGTGGGCCTGGCCTTCACCGCCTATGCGCTCACGCTCGGCAAGGCGCGGCTGCGGCGCGCCACCAACGCGATGGCGCTGGTGGCGCTGGTGCTGGCGGTTGCCACCGGCAAGCTGATGCAGGAAGACTGGCTGCGTGACGGCGAACTGCACCACCTGGTGTATTCGCTGCATCTGGTGGCCTGGCTTGTGATCGGCCTGGCGGTGCTGGTGCATGTGGCGGGCAGCCTGCAACTGGGGGGTTGGCCGCTGGTGGTGTCGATGTCGAACACGAGCCTGCGGGAGGGGGACCTGCCGGGCGACTGGCCCTCCCAGATCCGCCGCTACCTCAAGCGCAAGCGCTGAAGCTGCCGAACGTCGCTCAGAGCGGATCACCGGGCAGGAAACGCCGGATGAACTGGGCCAGGGGCATCGGCCGGCAGCGGGCCTGCCAGTTGTTGCCGCCCGGCAGCCGCCGCCAGCACTGCACCTCTACGCCGGCTGGATCGCAGGCAGCGTCCCCGCCCACGTCGCCAGCGAGCAGCTGCACCTGGTAGCGGTAGTCGGCATCGGCGGCCTGCTCGGGGGCGGCCAACGGTTCGGCGCCCGGCTGGGTGCTGAGGAACGCGGCCAGGAAGGCGGTCATCTGCTGCTGCTGCCGCAGCGCCATGGCGAAGCGCCAGGCGGCGCCGGTGGGGTAGCCGTCGTGGTGAAGGTAGAGGTGGCGCACCGGCGCGCCGGGAAAGCCTGTGAATGAATAGACGGCGCGGGTGGCCACGGGGGCGGAGCGGCTGCCTCGACCAGTGCCCCCGGTGTCTCAGGGATTGTTCATGAAGAAGGGGCTGGCTGCATCTGGCTGTAACGGCGCCGGGCGCGTTGGCGCCTCGCTGGATCACGGCCGAAGATGATGCGCGACCCGAATGAGGGCTTCCGGCATGACCTCCACGTCCACCATCAACGAGCCGGAAGACAGCCGTCTTGTGCTGTTGCGCAAGGAGTTCGAGCGGGACGCCAGCTTCAATCTGGTGTTCGTGGTGCTGACGGTGGGCGCCACCTTGATCGCCACCCTGGGTTTGCTTGCCAACAGCCCCGGCGTGGTGATCGGCGCGATGGTGGTGGCTCCCTGGATCATGCCGCTGCAGGCGATGGCGTTCGAGATCCTGCGGGGTCGCCTGCCGATGTTTCTGCGGGCCCTGCGCACCCTGCTGCTGGGCGTGGTGATCTGCGTGGTGCTGGCGATGGTGGTGGGCCGTCTGGTGGCCTTCCCCAGCTTCGGCAGCGAGGTGATGAACCGCACCAGCCCCAACCTGCTGGATCTGGGCGTGGCGCTGGTGGCCGGTGCGGTGGCGATGTTCGCCAAGCTCCGCAAGGACGCGATCTCGGCGCTGGCCGGCCTGGCGATCGCCGTGGCCCTGGTGCCGCCGATGTGTGTGGTGGGAATCCTGCTGGCCTCGTCGTTCTGGGCCCAGGCCTACGGGGCGCTGCTGCTGTTTGCCACCAACCTGCTGGGCATCATGGTGGGGGCGATGGCGGCACTCGGCGCGCTGGAGCGGGTGTACCGCAGCCGCCTGTTCCACAGCAGGCTGGGTCTCACCAGCGTGGCGCTCACGGCGCTGCTGGTGATTCCACTGGGCAGCAGCTTCTTTCGCCTGCTGAACCAATCACGGCAAGAAACGAAGGCCAAGGAAGTGGAGCAGGTGATCGAGCAGCAACTGCGCAGCAGCACGATCACCCTCGGCGGCGATCCGGCCATCGATCTGGTGGGTCTCTCGATCGACTGGCAGAAGAATCCGCCCCTGATCCGCGCCCGGGTGCGGGTCACGGATCCCTCCCTGCCCACCTCCGCTCAGGTGGCGGGCGTGCAGGCCTTCATCAACAAGAACCAGGCGCCGTTGCGCTTCCGGCTGGTGGTGCAACGCACCGCCGTCGATCTGATCGGCCCGGAGACCGCCCCCAACCCGCCGCACCTGGAAGTGCTGCCACCGTCTGCGCTGCCTTCAGCCGACTCCAAGGGGGAATGAGGGCGTGACTGACACCGCCGCCGGACCGGCGGAGCTCGATGGGGTGCGCGATCCGAAGCTGCGGCGGCTGTGGGCGTTCCTGCGGGTGTGCCTGGTGCTGGCGGGCATCGGCGTCACCAAGCTGCTGGTGCGCCGGCTGGGGTGGGAGGTGCTGGCCCCCAATCCGCTGTTTCCGGCGCTGGTGGCCTCCGAGGTGGTGCTGCTGGGCTTCCTGCTGAACGGGGTGCTGCTGGATTACAAGGAGGGCGAGACGATGCCGGCGGAACTGGCCGCTGCGATGGAATGCCTCTCCAGTGAAGTGCGCGGTGTGCAGGTGTTGCACCCAGAGGCCGAGATCCGCCCGGCCCTGGCGGCGCTGACGGCCTTCAGTGAGGCTCTGCTTGGCTGGATGCGGGATGGCGGCGGTGTGGCCCTGCTGCTGGATCAGCTCGATGCCCTGCAGCAGCTGATTGAGCAGCTGCGCGCCTGGAACCCGGCGCCGTTGCAGGCTCGCCTGCTGCTCGAGCTGGCCACGATCCGCCGCCATGTGCATCGCATCGAGGTGATCCGGGAAACCACCTTCGTGCCGTCGGTGTATGGCATGGCCTATCTCGGCACAGGCCTGCTCACCGTGGGTCTGGTGCTCACCGACATCGAACCGTTCAGTGAATCGATGTTTTTCATCGGTGTGATTTCCTTCCTGCTGATCAAGCTGCTCTACCTGATCACCGATCTCGATAATCCCTTCGCCGCTGGCGACGAGCTGTCTGTGGAGAATGTGTCGCTGATGCCGCTGGCACTGGCGCTGCGGCGGTTGCGGGGTGGGAAGGAGGTGGGGTGAGGGCGGGGTTCGCCTGCTCACACCCACTGGGCACAGAGCAGTTCCGCCTGGGCGAGCACGGTTTTCACCGCCTCTTCCTGCAGATCGGGGGGGTAGCCGTATTTGTTGAGGATGCGTTTCACCATCACGCGGATCTTGGCGCGGGCGCCTTCCCGCAGGGTCCAGTCGATCGTCACGCTCTTCTTCACCTGGGTGATCAGTTCGGCGGCGATCACTTTGAGCTTGGCGTCGCCCATGGCCTGCACGGCGCTGTCGTTGGCGGCGAGGGCGTCGTAGAAGGCCACTTCGTCGTCGGTGAGGCCGAGGGATTCGCCGCGCTTGGTGGCGGCATCGAGCTCCTTGGCGAGGGCGATCAGCTCTTCGATCACCTCGGCGGTGGTGATGGCGCGGTTGTGGTAGGCGTTGAGGGCTTGGTTGAGCTTCTCGGAGAACACCTGGCTCTGCACGAGGTTGCGCTTGGAGCGCACTTTCAGCTCGTCTTTGAGCAGTTTCTCCAGCAGCTCGGCGGCCACGTTCCTGTGCTTGAGGCCACGCACCTCGGCAAGGAACTGATCGCTGAGGATCGAGATGTCGGGCTTGGGCAGGCCGGCGGCGGTGAACACATCGATCACCTCGCCTTCGGTGGTGATCGCCTTGCTCACCAGCTGGCGGATGGCGGCATCGAGCTGCTCGGGTGTTTTGCTGGTGCTGCTGGTTTGCTTGGCGAGGGCCGCCTGCAGCGCCTGGAAGAAGCTCACGTCGTCGCGAATGGCTGTGGCCTCGTCGCTGGCGGCGCAGAGGGCGAAGGCGCGGGAGAGTTCGGCCACCACCTGCAGCCAGCGCTGCTTGCCGTTCTCCTGCTGGAGGATGAACTCCTGGCCGGCGGGAAGCAGCTGCAGGCGCTCGGTGGGGGTGCCACTGGTCCAGGCATCCCAGTCGAACCCATGCAGGAGATCCGTGGCGATGCCGTGTTTTTCCAGCATCACGGCGATGGCCTGGGCAGTGTCGAAGGTGGGGTCGCCCTGGCCGCCGCTTTCGGTGTAGGTGGCCAGGGCGCGTTTGAGCTGATCGGCGAGGCCGAGATAATCCACCACCAGGCCGCCGGGCTTGTCACGGAACACCCGGTTCACGCGGGCGATCGCCTGCATCAGGCCGTGGCCCTGCATCGGCTTGTCGGCATACATGGTGTGCAGACAGGGCGCATCGAAACCGGTGAGCCACATGTCACGCACGATCACGATCTTGAACAGGTCGGAGGAATCTTTGAAGCGGTTGGCCAGCTGGCGGCGCGCCTCCTTGCTGCGGATGTGGGGCTGCCAGTCGGGGCCGTCGTCGGCGCTGCCGGTCATCACCACCTTGAGGGTGTCTGTCGCCCACTCAGGCCGCAGCTGGATCAGGGCGTTGTAGAGATCGACGCAGATGCGGCGGCTCATGCACACCACCATCGCTTTGCCGTCCATCGCCTCCAGGCGCTTCTCAAGATGGGCCACCAGATCGGCAGCCACCAGGGCGAGACGCTTGGGATCGCCCACCAGCGCTTCCAGGGCGGCCCATTTGGTTTTCAGCTTTTCCTTTTGGGTGAACTCTTCGCCTTCGGTGATCTCCTCGAATTCGGCGTCGATCCTGGGGATTGCGGCGGCGTTCAGGGACAGCTTGGAGATGCGGCTCTCGTAGTAGATCGGCACGGTGGCCTTGTCGGCCACGGCGCGCTGGATGTCGTAGATGGAGATGTAATCGCCGAACACCGCGCGGGTGTTGGCATCGGTCTGCTCGATCGGCGTGCCGGTGAAGCCGATGAAGGAGGCATTGGGGAGGGCATCGCGCAGGTTGCTGGCGAAGCCATACGACATCACGCCCGTCTTCTCGTTGACTTTGCCGCCGAAGCCGTACTGGCTGCGGTGGGCTTCATCGGCGATCACCACGATGTTCTGGCGGCTGCTCAGCTCGGGCATCGCTTCGCCTTTGTCGGGCATGAACTTCTGGATGGTGGTGAACACCACACCGCCACTGGCCCGGTTGAGCAGCTCGCGCAGGTGATCTCGGCTGGCGGCCTGCACGGGCGTCTGGCCGAGGAGGTCGGCGCAGCGCTGGAACTGGCCGAAGAGCTGGTCGTCGAGGTCGTTGCGATCGGTAAGCACCACCAGGGTGGGGTTCTGCAGTGCCGGATGGCGCACGATGCGGGCGGCATAGAAGAGCATCGAGAAGCTCTTGCCACTGCCCTGGGTATGCCACACCACCCCAGCGCGACGGTCGCCCGGCCGGCCGCCCTGGCTGCAGGCTGCCTGGCCCAGGCCGCTGGCACGCTCGGTTTCCTGTACCGCGGCGTTCACGGCATGGAACTGGTGGTAGCCGGCGATGATCTTGTGCAGGGCACCCGAATCCGGGTTTTCCTCGAAGACGATGAAGTGCTGCAGCAGATCAAGAAACCGCTGCGGCTCGAACACGCCGCGGATGAGCGTTTCCAGCTCCAATGCGGTGGCGGGGGCGTGCGCCTCGCCATCAATGCTGCGCCACACCTTGAACCACTCCTGGTTGGCCGTGAGCGAGCCGATGCGGGCCTGCAGCCCGTCGCTCACCACCAGGGCGGCGTTGGTTTGTAGGAGCGAAGGGATTTCGGCTTTGTAGGTCTGCAGCTGGGCGTAGGCGCTCCAGATGGTTGCGCCTTCAGCGGCGGCATTCTTGAGCTCGATCAGGCCCAGGGGCAGGCCGTTGAGAAACACCACCAGGTCGGGCCGGCGGTTGTGCTGGTCGTCGCTCACGGCGAACTGGTTCACCACCAGCCAGTCGTTGGCGGCAACGGTTGTGAAGTCGACCAGGCGCACATGGTCGCCGGCGATGCTGCCATCAGCCCGGGGGTATTCCACCGGCACGCCTTCCCGCAGCAGGCGGTGGAAGGCGCGGTTGGTTTGTACGAGCGAGGGCGTAGCGAGGCGCAAGAGCTTGCGCAGCGCTTCTTCTCGGGCATCGTCAGGAATGGCAGGGTTGAGCTGGCGGATGGCTTCGCGGAGGCGGCTCACCAGCACCACATCGCTGAACGATTCCCGCTCGGCCGAAGGTTCGCCGGGGGCCAGCTGGGGGCCGGGGAGCACGGCATAGCCCAGCTCGTTGAACCAGCCGAGGGCGGCTTCCTCGACCATGGCTTCGGTGAGGGTCATGATTACGGCGCTTTGGGCTTCTTCGGCCTAGGCAAGTTCTTCAAGTCCTTGGCAGCCTTCTCAAACTCCACATCGATACGCTGAGGCTGCGCATCGAGCAGCGCCCGATAGCGGCCATACTCCAGCTCAGCTTTCCTCCTGGCAGACTCAGCAGAAACGCTTCCTGCGTGATCCAGCACATCACGTCCGGAGATGGCCAGAAACTCATCCAGTTTCGTGATCCAGGCCTGCATCGTCATCGGCTTGCGCTCCAGCGCCTGGAGTTCCGCGTATTCGATGTAGAGGCTAACGATGCGGTTCAAGACCTGAAGTTCATCTTCTGAGAGGTAGTTCTTGGCAACAGACACGTCACCTTTGCGAACGACGCCGCTGGATCGTGTGGACTGCAGGCCCATGAAGGGCTTCGTGGAATCCACCCGTTCGGCGATCACTTCAGCCGCCGTGTGGCCATGGGCTGCCCAATGCATCTTGTTCTGAACAGTGGCGAAGAACAACTGGGTCGTTTCAGCATCAGGCGTGTAGTCCACACTCGTTGCGTAGATATCCAGCATCTTCTGATAAAACCGACGTTCCGACGAGCGGATGTCGCGGATGCGATCAAGAAGCTCGTCGAAATAGTCTCTCTGACCCTTGCCAGGGGGATTCTTCAGCCGGTCGTCGTCAATGGTGAAGCCCTTCACCAGATACTCGTTCAAGCAACCGATGGCCCACTGGCGGAACTGAGTGCCTCGATGGCTGCGCACGCGGAAACCAACGGCCATAACCGCTTCAAGCCGATAATGGCGAAGCTTGCGCGAGACCTCTCGCCCACCCTCCAAGCGAACTTGTAAGTAGTCCTTACAAGTTGCCGATTCGACCAGCTCACCCTCGGCAAAGATGCTCTTCAAATGCAGGGTCACGTTCTGGGGAGACGTTTCAAACAGCTCGGCCATCTGTGCCTGGGTCAACCACAGGGTTTCATCTTCTAGTCGGCATTGGACGCGCGTGCGGCCATCTTCCGTCTGGTAGAGGATGATTTCGGAATCGGGCAAAGCTTCGTTGCTCATGAGTTCAGCCAGCTTCTTGATCAAACTGTTGCAGATTTTGCAACGGTTGTTGGCGAAGCCTTGCAACTGGCCGGGCGCCAGCTGGGGGCCACCTCTTCAACCATGGATTCGGTGAGGGTCATGGTGGATCCAACGGATCCGTCGCCGCCGCGATGGCCCCGCTTACGAACTCCTCCAACGCCAAGAGAAGGGACAGCCACTCCTGCCGATCGATGCTGGCTTCCAGCGGGAGGTCGTCGTAGCGGAACACGGTGGCGAAGGGGGTCAGGTTTTCCACCGTCAGCAGCGCCTCGGGAAGGCGCACATCCACGGCAGCGAGCAGATCCAGCAGCAGGCTCAGATCATGGGTGCGGGGGTAGTCGTGCTCGCCCAGGACCAGCAATGCCTTGATCAGCTTCTCTGCCGCCTGCTGGGCATGGAAGCCGAGGGTCTCGGTGTTGATGGTGGGATCGTTGATCAGCTTCTGCAGCACGGCAATGTCTTGCGCAGCCTTGCGTTGCAGCAGCTGGGCCTGTTCAATCGCCCGCATAGAGCACTCGGCCTTGTGTGCGAGCAGCGAACTCCACCGTGCCCGGCACCTTGGTGCGTGAGTCGTAGAGGGCCTCGCTGGTGACGATCAGGTCGATCGGCATCAGCAGCCCACGCAGCACACGGCGCAGGCGCAGCATTTCCTGGTAGCGGTCGGCCACCTGGGCTTCCACCACGAGAAGGTCAAGGTCATTGGCAAGGCTGAGATCGCCTGTGGCAGCAGAGCCAAAGGCGATCAGGCGCGTGGGGGCCGCCGCATCCACCAACCGCCGCACGGCTTCTGTGATCTTCTCCGGGGTCACCGCCCAGGGCTTGCCGGTGACCTCCACGCTGATCATGGTCTTGGCAACGCTGCCATCCACTGGCCAGAGGCTAGACGGTGCCTGGGGTGTTGGCAGGTCTCGAGCCAGTCCCCGATGGCCTGTTGAGTGGCCGTACAATGGTCGTACAGAAAGGTAAGTCCTTGGACCCCGCCAGCACCCGTTCGCGCAATCGACGCATCGAAGTACGGGCCACAGCTGAGGACCGCCTGCTGATCGACCGGGCTGTCATCGCTTCCGGCACCGATCTCACCGGGTTCGTGATCACCCATCTGCGCCTGGCCGCCCAGCAGGTGCTGGCCGATCGCGATGAGTTCCGCCTTGACCCCGAGGCTCTCGACGCCTGGGAGCGCATCAATGAACGGCCGGCACGCCCGCTGAAGGGGCTGCGGGCGCTGATGGATCGGCCCTCACCGTTTCAGGAGTGAGCGCCGGCTACCTGCCGCTCCGGCTGCTGAGCTCCGCCGATCGCCTTGACGGTTTCGAATGCCGATCTGAGGAGCAAACGATCTGGTTGAAAAAGCACGCCCGCCAGGCCCATGCCCGTGGCGGCACCAGCAGGGTGTTCGTGGTCACTGAAGCCTGTGGCAGCGATGTGGTGGCCTTCTACGCCTGGTGTATGGCCAGCAACACGCCGGCGCAGGCCCCGCCGCGGCTGCGGAAAGGCGCCGGCCGCTATCCCCAGCCCGTTGCCCTGCTGGCCCGTCTCGGGGTGGACGTTCACCATGAAGGACGGGGCCTGGGAGCCGCCCTGCTGGCGGATGTGATCAGCCGCACCGCGCAGATTGGCTCCGAAGTGGGTTGCCGCGGGTTGCTCGTCCATGCCGAGAGTGCGGCGGCCCGGGCGTTCTACCTGCACCTCATTCCGGAATTCGAGCCCTCCCCCACCGACCCGTTGCATCTGGTGCTGCTGATGAAGGACATCCTGCGGACGCTGGGGTAAGCGGCGAAAGTTGATGGCCCCTCACGGATCAGCGTCCGCTGAGGCCGCCGCCGCCGCACGATCCTGGCGATCCTTGAGGGTGATCCCGGCGGCATCCTTCCACTCGAGCCGGCCGTTGGCGCTGCGGGCGAGCAGATGCCCCGCTGCCTGGGACGGCGACTTGAACTCATAGTCCTTGAGCAGTTCCAACTGGTTGTCTTGCTTGGCAAGGACGCCCTGCCGGATGAGTTGCTCCCGCGTGCGCATCAGGCCGTCGGGAGAGCCGGGTGTGAAGCCCCGGCGCCCCTTGGCCCCCTTCAGAACGGTGAACCCGTTCGGCGACTCGAACCCCCTGCCCTCGGCCTCCACGCCACTAAGGAAGAAGAGGTTGACGGGGTTGATGGAGGGAAAGGTGGGTGGCTGCTCGAAAACCCTGAGCCCGAGAACCGGAAAGCAAACCAGCACCTCTTCCAGGAAGCCTTCCGCCTCAGCGCGGTCCATCTCGGCCAGGCTCCAGGTGCTGGGCGTGGGCCTTGTTCAGGTAGCCGTCCTTGGAGGTGAAGGCGTAGGCGGTGGTCCAGAACTCCTTGGCCTAGTGCTGCTCCAGCCGCCGGCCGAGGGGGGTCCGCCTCGCCGATGTACGCGAGGTCGGCGCCGCCGTCCTCAGGGTCGGGACCCGTGAGCACGTACACGCCAGGTCGACCGGCCTCCGGGCGTTGGGTGAACTCCTTGAGCTGGGAGCGAGGGATCACGTAGCCGATGCCGCTCCAGTTCGTCTTCTCCACGATGCGCATGCCCTCTGGGAGCCCGGAGGGCACCAACAGGCGCAGCGCGAACGGGCGGGCTGGGGGCATTGGGTGAGGAGGTTTACGGCGGTGTTTGCCTTTCGTTCGTGGTTGGGGTCTTCGTCTGCGATGGACACGGCGGAGGGGGGGCACGGCACCGGCCTCGCTTGTGTGTTGGGATCGGGGACAGCCTTAAAAGGGAAAGTACTTGTGCTGCAGGGCTTTTGGAGGAAAGACCACCGAGCACGGTGCCACGTGATTAAATGAACCTCAGGCCCAGAACGGTAGGAACCGGGCAAATTTGCGGGAGCTACCCACGCTTTGGTCCGGCTTGATCAGGCCGGCCTCGATCGTGGCCGCGATCACCTGGTAGGCGATGGCGGCCTGTCCTCAGCGAGATGGAGTGGTCCACATCGAGCTGCGCCCGTGGAAGCCGGAGCAGCCCCTGGTGGAGAGCGGGTTCGGATCGCTCAGGTCCACCCGGTCAGTTGTGTCGGCAGTCTTCGACCCCGCCAGCCTGCTACGCCCGTGATTGGCGTGGTCACCAATGTGCTGGCCCGAGCCTTCGTGGGAGAGGACGATGCTGTTGCGGCTACGGAACGCCAGCGCCGGGCCGCCCGCGATCTGATCGAATCCGGTCAGCCGCTGTTTCTGGCCAAAAGGTGGCTCTGGAGCTGGAGTGGATGCTGCGCGGGTACTACGGCTTCCCGGTGGAGCAGGTGCTGCAGGTGTTCGACCACCTGCTGGCCCATTCCGGCCTCATGGCACAAGACCGGCCAGCCCTGGAGCAGGCTGTGGCCGGTATGTGCAACTGGCTCTACTTAGCCGATGCCCTGCACCATGCGAGATGCCGAAGCTGCGAGGCGATGGCGGCGTTTGATGATCGTGGCTTTGGGCGTCGCATCCGTCAGCTCAATCTCGCGCCATGCCTGTTTGTGCATGCAGGTTCCTGTGCGGTCCAGCATTCAGGTCCAGGATGCCTCGCTCAATCGCCTCTCCAGCTCTCCCTCGCTGAACGAATCATGCTCCGCCGCCGATTCCCCGGGGGGTCAGCTGGAAGCCAGGTAGCACCGCACTACCAAGATCCTTGAACGAGCCGAGAGACACATCTTCGACCATGGATTCGTTCAGGGCCATTTCAATGTGCCGACAGAGCATTAAGCACGCTCGTATGGGTAAATGTTTTTGAAGTTGCGGTTGAGGTAGGAACCCACAGAGGCAGCCGTTAGCAAATTCTCGTATTCGTGCTCTGGCACCCCTTTGTAGGCGTATACTGTGTTGTTTAGAAATTGGACGTAGACAATTTGATTGTCTGCATCGTAGCCGAGCGCTGCGATGTTTGATGAACTGACGGGTTGCATGTCGGGCATTGACATTTGGTTTCCTTAGTTAAATGTTTGGTTTCTCCAGTTGCGGATGCTGGTCTCGTATACGACCACATCCGGCCGGGCATTCGCCCACAGCTTCGATGGGATTGGATCGGAGCTTTTCACTGCATTGTCAGCCTGGTAGAACTTCACTCTGGATGGAATACGGACAGCCTCACCACTGACGATCGCTTCACCTGTTCGCAGGCTTGAGAGCACGTCCGCCATTTCACGAAGTTCATCCTGCATGGCCGAAGATACGTACCCCTTGTCGCGGGTATTAGTCATCCTTAGAGCGATAATCGAGCCGCACTGGCTTAGGACTGTCTCGTCCAACTCCGAAGGACGCTGCGTCACGAGCAGCATGCCGACACCATACTTTCGTCCCTCTTTCGCAATTGCCTGAACGGTTCGCGACGAAATTGAGTCTTCACCTGCCTTGAGGTAGGCGTGAGCTTCGTCTAGGACTACAAACAAAGGTTGCTTCTTTCCCCCAACAAGCGTGTTTTGGCCCCAATAAAGAGCGTCGTAGATAATCTTCAAAATGCAACCGGAAATCGTCTGCATGATTTCCGAAGGAATCGCTGAAAGGTCGAGAATCGCGACAGGGGAACCGTGCCCAAACCAAGTTGAAAATAATCCCGGAAGATCATTCGGTGACGTACCGTTGAGCAATGGCGAATATCCAATCGGACGGAAAAGGAAATTATAGCTTTGGTCGAGAAGGCGTGACCTCATACCGTCCAAAAAACCAAGGATGCCCTTAGCTTTCGTATTTAAGAATGGGGCGCTGCTTCCAAGTCCCGCCGGCGGATACTGATTGGATTTCAATGTCGCAGGATCACCAGCAGAAATCAAAGCCTCTGGTGTTGTGCGGTCAGCCTTAAACGTAATTCTCTCAAAGTTGTCCAAGTCGAACCATAGTTGGTCAATCGAGAAGGGAATTGGGCTATCCGCAGTGATTGCCTCGGCCCGAAGGCCACCGAGTGCTCCGGCCGACACACGTTTCAAGTCCAAAACCTTTCCTCGTATGTAATCTTCGTTCTGATCAGAAAGACGGCCAGGAAAAATCGCCATCAGTTCTTTGAAGGGAAGCGCCCAAAAGGGAACGCAGAGCTCGTCTTCACCGTCCGAAGCACTTGCACCCACTCGAAATACCCGGCATTTCCCGGGCAGCGAACTCGCATACTCACCGTGGGGATCAATAATGAGGACGCGCGCACTCGGGAACGGCTTCTCGGCAATCGCTTTCACCACGATGCCCACTGCATTCGATTTTCCACTGCCGGTAGCGCCAAGAATTGCACAATGCCGCGAGATGAGCTTGTCCATATCCAACTGCGCGGCGAGGCCCTCAGATGCACTCTGATTCCCAATGACAATCGACGATTGGGCATTGTAGCCGCCGTAAACGATTCTGAGGTCTTCGTTCGTAACGAGATGAACTTGATCACCTGAAGTTGGAGACTGGAGAACTCCCCGCTCGAACGATGAACCGATTTGCTCGCCGACTAGAATCATCCTCAACCAGCGGTGGCCATCTGCGATGGACGGATTCTCTTTGTAGGCTATCAGCAGCGTCTCCGGCATCGCCAGAACTCCAGCCTGCGTGATAAGACCATAAAGATTCGCATATCCCAATGGAATTTTAAGGAACGAACCTATCTGCCCGATACGGTAAACCGTTCCGTCGACGATTGGCATGTTCGACGGGTAATTGCTCGCCATTTTGATCGTGACGGAGTTGCCGCTGACACTCTCAACTTGACCGATGTGTGTTGGATTGTGTTTCATGCGGTCAAAGCGTGCTTGCTGGGCCTTCGGATGAGGACAAATCGTTCAGAAAGTCAGTAAGTCTTTGAAAGTCCGGGAGAAGAAAAAGTCCGGTTCCTTCCCAGTATTCATCTCCCTTTCGCTCTCCTGACTCCTCAGAGGGAGTGGCTGCGTCTTCGTCAAAGTATTGGCTTACTAGAATCGATTCCGTGGGCTTCGGCTCATCTCTCAACCGCCACTCTCCAAATTTACCTCCAATAACAGCGTGACGACGGCCATATACCGACATTTTCCCCCCAGTCTCGTGAGTTGCAAGGCCACGGATGCTATTGGCTTCATCTGCAAGGCCAAACACACTCTTGTTATCTTCGTTCCATGTTTGATCGAAATACATCGCTATAACGTGGGAGTTCGCCCCGCGCCTGAGTGATGTCACAATGCGTTCATTAATGTGACTGTCCCCGAACGAGTATCCGCAGGTGAACAAAACGGCATCGTCCTGTTGCAGGAATGCACAAAGCCTGTCGATTAGTCCTACGTAAGGCTGCTTCTTTGAGGTGTTGTACTTGAGATGCGATGGATAGATGAGGATAGAATCTTCAGGGGCAGACTGCTGCCGAATGACAGCCTTGTCCACGTCACGATAAGTCCACCCAAGCGATCCGTGCATCTTCCAAAGCTTCACGAGGTGGGGGTAAGTCTCCACGTCTTCCACAGCCTCGGGGCAAAAGAACGGTTCAAAGCTTCCAGAGAATCCGTCGAAATAGGGAATTCCTGAACCTTCTAGGGCAATCTCGAACAAGTAATCGTAATTCGTTGTGAATATTTCGGCTGGGAATCGCCGCCTCGCCTTTTGAACCCAATTAGCGAGACGAGCGTGCGCTAACTTCTTTCGGTCGTCGGTCAACAGTGTCTCATGGACTGAAACTAGTTTCACAACACGTGTTTTTACAAGCGTTGCCAATGTGTTGAACGCTGTCGAATCGAGCCCATTTAGCTGGCCTTCGCCGATAACCGCTCGCTTGGCTTCGATTCTTGAAAGCAGGGTTTCGATATTGAAGGCGACTTCAAGAAGCTCTGTCTCGTTTTGAATCTCCTTGATCGCAGCAGCGAACTCAGGCGAGTGAGCCTCCACGTCAGCAACGATGGTCTTCGTCATCTTTTCGATCGCCGGAACAGAGACTGACGAGAGCCCGGTCGCAAATGAAGTTCCCGCGCCGAACAAGAAACCGATACGCTTCTTGTCGGATATCAGGATTTGGTGGATGCCCCGGATGTGTTCGCGTGGATCGTGTGTATTCATTAGGATTGAGTGATGTCTGGATTGCTGGTCGTAATTTCCCCGCTGAGCAGCTTCGGCAGCAGCGTGTCGCGCAGAGTGGAGAGGGTGAGGGATTGCTTCGCGCTTGAGAGGATCCGGGTCACCAGCGGCGCAGCTTGTTTCGTGAACGCTTCGACAATGGGAGGCGGTGGAACTAGCACGGCAAGCGAGCGGACAGCGGATGAGTTCAGACCGGGGATGGCAACGCCGGTTCCTTTGATTCGCATTTCGGCAAGGGCGAACTCTGAGGTCATCCAGAAGTAGAGATACTCTTGACTAAGGTTATCGTTGGTTCGCAAACGATAGACGTGCTCGTTGATACTGCATTTATCAAAAGGGAATCCATCGCCGAACATGCCCACGTGTGGCTCGTATTCGCCGGGACGTCCGCCGTCCTTATAGAGCAGAACGTCGTGGCTCTCGATGTGGCCCTTCTTCATCCCTTCGTAGAACTCGATTGGCACGAACTTCGTCTTAGCGAAGTCAAATATGCCGACACCAACGATGCTCTCTGCACCAATGCTGGGGATACCACTGGTAAATCCACTAACACCACCCTTTGGACGACCACCTGTTTCCAACACAGTTAGAACGTGTTCGAGTGTAGTGACATCCCAACCAATTGGCTTCTTTCCGATCTGTGAGTCCTCAAAGTGCTCGGGGAAGAGAGCTGCAGTAGCTTGATCGAGCCCAAAAGGCTGCCGCCCATCAAGCTTGGCCCGCACAGGATCGAAATCCACGAACCAGCTCTGGAACAGCGCCCGCGCCGTCGCCTCCAGTGTCGAGTTCATCCGCCGGTTCAACTCGATCTTGTCGTCCAGAGCCCCAAGCACCTCCGCGATTGCTCTTTGCTCGGTGAGGGGTGGGAGATTGAACTCGAACGCTTCAATTCGAACAGGGGCGGTGTGGAGAATCTTCGTGCCCGAGGCAGTGACACACAGCTCACGGTTGAAGTCCGGCCAGAGCGCAAGGTAGTACACAAAGCCTGGGTCGATACGATCCTTGTCCTTGATGACGACCTTGCCCATCCGCTGGTTATGAAGGTAGATATTGCCGTCATCAGGAATCCGGGCGGGAATGCCCAAGATTTCACCGCCGGATGTCTGGCAAGTCATCACGAGAAGGATGTCGTCGGGAATTAGCTCATATTCGTTGGGATAGTCGCCGGTGTACTCCTTGATAGTTGTGGACTCGAAACGAAAACCACCCGTGTACTTAAAGTTTCCAATGCTGACGATGATTGGTCGCCCGGCGCGATTCTCAGTGAAGCACTCACTCTTAAACGGCCACCCGTGAGTGATTTTTACGAGATCCCCAAGCCGTGATTTCTCCCATTCACCCGCCATAACCAAGCCCCCCCAGGTTGGCTCTGATGGCCTCCTCCAGTTTCGCCGACTCAGCAAACAGAGCCTCCAGCTCCGCCACCAACCTCGGCATCTTCACCTCGAACGGCTCGCCGTCGTCTTCCACCTCCTCCGCCCCCACATACCGCCCCGGCGTGAGCACGTGGCCATGGGCAGCGATCTCGGCAGAGGTGGCGGATTTACAGAATCCCGGGACATCGTCGTAACTGCCATCGCAGTTGGCGCCCCGCCAGTGGTGATAGGTGCCGCTGATCTTCTCCAGGTCGGCCTCCAGCAGCTCCCGATGCACCCGATCGATCAGGCTGCCGAGCTTTCGGGCGTCGATGAACAGCGTGTGCCCGCGCCGATCGCGGAAGCCCCGTTGGCTGTCGGCGGCTTTGCTCTTCGTCAGAAACCAGAGGCACACCGGAATCTGGGTGCTGTAGAAGAGCTGGCCGGGCAGGGCCACCATGCAGTCCACCAGGTCGGCCTCGATCAGGGCGCGGCGGATCTCGCCTTCACCGCTCTGGTTGGAGCTCATACTGCCGTTGGCGAGCACGAAGCCGGCCATACCCTGCGGCGCCAGGTGGTGGAGGAAGTGCTGCACCCAGGCGAAGTTGGCGTTGCCCTTGGGCGGCACGCCGAACTGCCAGCGCACGTCGTCGTCCTTGCGGAACCAGTCGGAGTCGTTGAAGGGCGGGTTGGCGAGCACGTAATCCGCCCGCAGATCCGGATGCAGGTCGCGGCGGAAGCTGTCGGCATGCTCGGGGCCGAAGTCGGCCTCGATGCCGCGCAGGGCCAGGTTCATCACCGCCAGCCGGCGGGTGGTGGCGTTGCTCTCCTGGCCATAAATCGAAATATCGCCCAGCCTGCCGCCGTGGCTTTCCACGAACTTCTCGCTCTGCACGAACATGCCACCGGAGCCGCAGCAGGGGTCGTAGATGCGGCCCTTGTAGGGCTCCAGCATCTCTACCAGGCAGCGCACCACACAGCTCGGCGTGTAGAACTGGCCGCCGTTCTTGCCTTCGGCTGAGGCAAAGCGGGTGAGGAAGTATTCGTACACCCGGCCCAGCAGATCCACCGAGCGATGGGTCTGCTCGCCCTCGCTTGAAGCAGTGAGTTCGATCGTGGCGATCACATCGATCAGTTCCCCCAGGCGCTGCTTGTCGAGTCCCGGACGGGCGTAGTCCTTCGGCAGCACCCCTTTGAGGCGCGGGTTGTCGCGCTCGATCGCCACCATGGCGTCGTCCACCAGCTTGCCGATCGTGGGCTCTTTGGCCTGGCCCTGCAGGTGGCTCCAGCGGGCCTCGGCCGGCACCCAGAACACGTTCTCGGCCTTGTATTCGTCTGGATCTTCCGGGTTGGCGCCCTCGTAGTCGCCCTCTCCGGCCAGCAGCTTGGCGCGGTGCTCTTCGAAGCTGTCGGAGATGTACTTGAGGAAGATCAGGCCAAGCACCACGTGCTTGTACTCGGCCGCGTCCATGTTGTTGCGCAGCTTGTCGGCCGTGAGCCAGAGCTTGGCCTCGAAGCCCAGGTTGGCGGTGCCGTTGCCGGCGGCTTTTCCTTTGCGGGGGGCTCGGGCTGGCGCGGCCTGTGGTGCCACTGGCTCGGCGCCCACCAGGGACACCGAATCGCTGCGGCCCCGACCGCGCGTCACGATCCCCTTGGCCACCAGTGCCGCTTTCACCTCTTCGTAGAGGGGGGCATCCCAGCCGAGCGTCTCACGCAGGGCAGGGTTTCTCGCGGGGCTGCCGGCCTTTTCCAGGGCTTCGAGGAAGTCGTTCAGCTGATCCGGGTCGGCGGGCACTGGTGGACCAGGTCTGGCGTCGCTTGGCAGAGTCTGCCTGGGGTGGGGCGGTTTTGGGGAGATCGGTGCTGGAGTTCAGGTGGTTCAACCGGCAGACACTCGAGCAATCATGGAACCGATCGAGATGTCCAAGGGCGGCAGGTCGCGATCCACGGTTTCCCATACCTGATCAAGATTCACGCGCAGGTAGTCGTGAATGAGAACATCCTGCGTATAGCAGCGGATTCTTTCCAAAGCTTCAGCAATGCTTTCGAGATAGAGCAGGTCTTTACTCACAACGGCCTGGCTTCTGCGATCACCTGAATGCGGATCGTTGGATGCAGCTGATCCGGTTCGGCTAGATCAACACGGCAGTTCAGCAGGGATTCCAGCTCCTGCTGAAGTGCGATCACTTCCAGCAGGGAATGGCCTTGTTCAAGATCCACCAACAGATCAAGGTCACTGCCTGGCCGGTCCAGCCCACGAGCTACCGAACCGAAAACCCGCAGGTTGTGAGCTCCATGGCGTTCCGCCACCGCCAACACCTCCTCGCGAGCGGTCTGCAGACGCTTTGAAAGCACGGGAATTGGAACGTGGGCGGCATCCATGGGTGCATTCTGGCCCCCCATGTCTTGCCCAACAGCACTGGCACCCCTCAACCCCGCCGCACCACCACCACGCCGCGGCTGCGGCCTGAGGTGCTGTCGGTGGTGCGGATCGCCTGCCAGAGATCCTTCAGGGGCACCCACACCGACGGGTAGCGGTAGCGGGCCACATCCAGGATCAGCACCCGATCGGTGCTGGCGTTGTAGGCGGCCAGGGGGGAGATGTGGCCGCCGCCGGCCTGGCCGAGGGACGGGCGGAAGTAGTTGACCAGCAGGCGGTCGTCGGCGCGGGCGAGGTTGCTGCGCACCAGCAGGCGGAACTGGGCCAGGCTGAGCCGGTCGCCGTGGATGGCCCGGGCCTGCAGGCCATGGCTGGCCAACAGCGCCCTCAGTTCCTGCAGGGTCATGCCCTGGCGGGTCACCACCTCAGGGCTCAGCACTGCCCGGGTGGCGGCGGCGTCGAACACGTTGTCCTGCGTCCAGAAGCGGTAGCTGCCGTAGCCCGCTGCCGCCGGCGCCGGCACGGCCAGGCTGTTGAGCACCATCACCATGCTGGCCACGCCGCAGTAGGCCAGGTTGGCCTGGGTGAGGAACTGCTCCGCCAGCGGGCCGTAGTCGGCGCGATTGGCGCTTTGCAGCAGGAGGGTCTGGCCCTGCGGTTCGGGCAGGGGGATCGTGGCTGCCGCGGGTTGTGGCGCAGCTCCCGCCGGTTGGGCCAGGGCCCGGGGCAGCAGGGGTGGCAGGGCCAGCAGCGCCAGGCCCAGAACGGCCGGCAGGGCTCGGCAGGCGCGAGACACAGGCAGCCTCAGGGTGATCGGTCCGGGTTTGCGCCAGTCTGGCGCTTCAGAGTGGTGATCGAGCCCAAGGGCTCATGGTGCCTGCCAGGGGTTGATCAGATCGATCCCGATCCCTTCGAAATCGGCCACATGGCGGGTGGCCAATTGGGCACCCCGGGCCAGTGTGGTGGCAGCGATCACCGCATCAGCCGTGGTCATCGGCCGGCCCAGGCGTTCCCGCTGCCTGAGTACCTCCGCATACCAATGCGCGGCTTCTCGATCGAATGCCCACACCCGTTCGTGGAACAGGGCTGGCAGCAGTGTGTCCCAGCTTCGCTGCAGCGCCTCGCGCCGATGGCCCTCAGGGAGGCGAGCGATGCCATGCAAAATCTCGGCCTCATTCATTGACGTGAGGCCTGCCGTTCCCGGAGCCAGGCGATCTGCCCAGGCCACCACCTTGGGCTCAGGACGCGGCCGCATCAGCTCCGCGATCACATTCGTATCCAGCACAATCAAGGCTGCTCTTCTGCGAAGCCAGCGGCTTGCGCCATCGAGGTGCGGGCCGGCAGATCGAGCTCCACACCACCGAGGGCGGCGAAATGCGCCTGGATGCGGCTGCCCAGGCCAGGGCCATCAGCAACCGCAGACGACGCTGCCACCCCCTGTCTGAGGATCATGCGCGCCACTTCCTCCATGGAGTGGCCATGGCGCGCCGCCTGAAGCCGCAGCCGGGCTTTGGTGGCCTCATCAAGGTTTCGGATCGTGAGACTGGCCATGCCCAACCCTGATGGCAGTGCAATCGATGCCATCAACGCTAGCGGCTGGTGCACCTCTCGCCGCGCCAGGCTGACGGCAATCAGTTGCTGCCGGAGACGGCGCCACGCCGATGTGCTTCTCCAGCAGCGCCAGCTTCGTGATGGCGGCGGCGTTGTTGCCCGTGGGCGTGGCCTCCGTGCGTTATTGCCGGCAAGCCCAGCGCAGTGATCTGCTGCCCCTGGCGCTCTCGCCGCTGTTCTTCTCGGTGCAACAGGCCCTGGAGGGTGTGGTCTGGCTTGGTCTGGCGCCGGGCGGTGCCGCCGCGCTCGTGCATCCCGCCGCGCTCGCCTATCTGTTCTTTGCCTACGCCTTCTGGCTGGCCTGGTTTCCCTGGTGTTCCCTGCGTCTGAACCGGCAGCCGCTGCCCGGTCTGCGTCACCGCCTGCTGCAGATCGCTCTGGTGCTTGGCCTGCTGGTGGGCGCCGGGCTCTGGCTGCCGCTGCTGCTGGATGGCGCTCTGTTCGAGCCGGTGGTGGTGAACGGATCCCTCAACTACACCACCACCCTGTTGGCCGACCGCTGGATCAGTGTCGGTTTCGGCAGCACGCTCTACGGAATGGTGATCATCGCTCCCTTGCTGCTCAGCTGCTCGGGGCGGCTGCGTGGGTTCGCAGGATCTGTGCTTGTGGCGTTTCTGCTGTCGCACCTTTCGTTCAGCTATGCCTTCACCTCGGTCTGGTGCTTTTTCAGCGCGTTGTTGTCGGGTTCGCTTTATTGGATTCTTCGCGATCCCGAGCCTTTGGCTCTGGTGGCCTGACGACGCCCCGCTATGGCTTGAACCTGTGGCTTGAAGCTGTGGTCCGAAGCTGTGGTTTGAAGCTTTAGCGCCAAGGGGTGAATCACCTCTGTAAATCACCTCTGTGATCCGCCTCTGTAATCCGCCGCCATGAGTGACCCTCCCGTCCCCACCGATCCTGCTCAGCTGCGGCGCCATTACCAGCAGGCCGACCTGCGGCGCGCCGATCTGGCGGACGATCCGGTGGCGCAGTTCCGCCGCTGGTTTGATCAGGCGGTGGCCGCCGAACTGCAGGAACCCAACGCCATGGTGCTGGGTACCAGTGATGGTGTGCGTCCCAGTGCCCGCACCGTGTTGCTCAAGGCGTTCGATGTGCGCGGCTTTGTGTTCTTCACCCACTACGACAGCCGCAAGGCCACCGAGATCGCCGCCCATCCCCAGGTGAGCCTGCTGTTCCCCTGGTACGGGCTGGAGCGACAGGTGGCCATCCTGGGCCGGGCCGAGCGGATCAGCACGGCTGAATCACTCGCCTATTTCCTCTCACGGCCGCTCGGCAGCCGGCTGGGGGCGTGGGTGTCGCAGCAGAGCGCCGTGATCAGCTCGCGCTCATTGCTGGAAGCGCAATGGGAGGCGATGGCGCGCCGCTTCGCCGGTGGTGAGGTGCCGTTGCCGCCGGCCTGGGGCGGCCTGCGGGTGGTGCCGGCCGAATTCGAGTTCTGGCAGGGGCGGCCCAACCGCCTGCACGATCGTTTCCGCTACCGGCGGGCGGGGGAAGCAGGGGAAGGTGGCGCGGCAGAGGCAGGCGGCGCAGAGGCAGGCAGCGGTGGGGCTAGCGGCAGCGCCTGGCTGATCGAGCGGCTGGCGCCTTGAGCGGAGCCCAGCCCAGCACAAGCACTCACCTTGAGCGATGGTCAGGGCGGCTGCCGATTCAGGCCCCTCGATCGTGGCCATGGTGCAGGTGACGCCGCAGCCGCGGGTTCCGTCTGTTCCGTCGCCCAGGTCCGATGCCCTTTGCGCTCAACTTCGTTCACCCCGTGCTGATGTGGGGGTTGCTGGGTCTGATGCTCTATTCGGGCTATCTCGGCTTCAAGGCCAGCCTGATCCGCAAGGCCAGCCCGGAAGACCGCAAGGCCATGCTGCAGGAGCACTACGGCGCGCGGCACGCCCGGCTCGGCCCTGTGATCCTGGCGGTCACCCTGCTGGGCGCCGCCGGTGGCATGGGCGCCACCTTCCTCAAGAACGGCAAGCTGGTGATCGGCCCGCACCTGTTCGTGGGGCTGGCCGTGGCCGTGCTGGTGATCCTCACCGCCTCGCTCGGTCCCTCCCTGCAGAAAGGCAAGGACTGGGCCCGCACCCTGCACGTGACCACCAACGGCCTCGTTCTCACCCTGTTCGGCTGGCAGGCGATCAGCGGCATCGCCATCGTGCAGAAGCTGCTCAGCTCCGCCTCCTCGCTCACGCCCGCGCTTGCCCCCGCCGCGAGCTGATGGCAGTGCTTCGTTCCTTTGCTTGGCTTGCGTGGTTGACCACCGGGCTCAGCCTTGCCGTCTGCCTGCTGCTGGGCCTAGGCGCTGCGTTTGCCGACGTGGTGGCGGAGCCGGCTGCGGTGGTGGAGGTCTCGGCACCGATGGTGGCCTCAGTACCGGTGGGGCTGGCCGTGGATCGGTTTCTCGACTCCCTGCCCGCCGATGTGCTGGCCATCGGTTCAGTCGAGGCCCTGAATGCTCGGATCGCGAGTCGGAATCCCCTGCTGGTGGATCTGCGCAGCCCCGCCGACTACCGCCGGGGACACATCCCCGCCGCGATCAACCTGCCGCTCCAGGGTCTCGCCCACCACCTGGAGGCCATTCCCCGCGATCGCGACGTGGTGCTCTACTGCGCCACCGGCTATCGCTCGGCGCTCGGGGTGATGACCCTGCAGCTGCACGGCTACCCGCGCGTGCGGGGGTTTGCGCCAGGTTTCGCCGGCTGGATGGCGGCAGACCAGCCGGTGGCCTGAATGCCACCGGCCGGCGCTCCACGCCATTCATGCCTGTGGGTCGGTACCGGGACGGGGTACTGATTCCATGGCGTGCAGGGTCATCGCCTGCTCCGGCGTGAGATCGAAGCCAAACGCTCCGGCGGTAGTGGGCACCGTCAGATGGAGCGGCAGCGCTTCACTCGGACGGGGCATCAGGGCATCGAGATCGAACTGGGCCGATCCGGCTGGCACTGCGGCTTCGCCTCTCTGCACCAGCTCTTCACTGCGGTTGGGCAGGCTCCATTCCTGGCCGAGGGAGTCGGTCAACACCAGCTGGTGGGTGTGATCCAGCCTGGTCTGGCCGTCCACCGCATTGAGGCGGAGGCGCAGGCCCGAGGGATACTCCGGGAACGGCTGCTCGAACACCTTGGCGGCAAGGCGATGGCCGGCTCCGTCGCTGAGCGACCAGCTCTCTGCAGCCAGTGCCGGTGAGCTGCCCAGCAGCAGACTCATCACAAGCGCAAGTAGCAGAAGTGGCAGCAGCGGAACCAGCGCATGGGGCTGGACTGGCAGTGCCGACGAGCTGGGCGCTGTGTGGCCGGGAGAAGGCGGCAGCCGAAGAAAGGTTTTCATGGTGGGACACCTGCAATGACTCTATAACGCTAGCGAGATGTTTTGGGAGTGGTCGCAAGCCCCCTTCCCTTCTCGTTCTCTGGCTGCTTCCTAGTCGGCTCCCAGTGCCGTCGGTCGGCGCAGCATGCGTCTGAACGCATCGGTTCGTGCGTGCCAGCGAGCAGGTGGCGGTGTTCGACGTGCGTGAGCCAGGGGTCGAGCCCCGCCGCGAGGAGATCCGCTTCGACCTGCTGCATGTGGTGCCACCGATGGCGGCGCCGGATGTGGTGGCCCACAGCCCCTTGGCGATCGATGGTCCTGGCGGCTGGGTGGAAGTGAACAAGGACACCTGCAAGCACAAGCGCTTTGCCGATGTGTTCGCTCTCGGCGATGTGAGCTCACTGCCAACGTCGAAAAGCCTGGCCGCCATCCGGGGTCAGGCGCCGGTGCTGGTGGCGAACCTGCTGGCTCAGCTCGATCAACGCCCCCTGCTGGCCCATTACGACGGCTACACCGCCTGCCCTTTGATCACCAGTTTCCACAGCGTGGTGATGGCGGAGTTCAACTACGAGCTGCAGCCGGTCAGTTCCTTCCTGGTGGATCCCACCAAGGAGCGCTGGAGCATGTTTCTGGTGGAAACCCGTGTGTTTCCCTGGGTGTACTGGCACCGGGTGCTCAAGGGCCGGCTGCACGAGAGCCGCTTCCTCAAGCCGTTCGCCCCGCTGGTGCGCGCGCTGGGGCTGGCATTCAAACAGCCGTGATCACACCGTGACGGTGGCTGATTTGCCAGGGTTTTGATAGAACGAGAGTGAAGTGAAAGGCATCAGGGTTTAGGCCTTCAGATAGAGCAGTCGCGCGCGATCAATCACGAGTTCAAGTGCCTCGCTCTGGCCATCAAGTTCAGCCCATTCCCACTCACGTACTTCCACGTGTAGCTCATTGGCTCCCTCTGCGATCTGCACATACACACTGACCTGGAGGGCACCCCGACTGATCTTGACCAGACGACAAGGACGAACGATCCGTGCTTGTGAGGCCGATGTTGTGCCAGCGGGAGCCAGGCGCAAGTGATTGGCTCGCAGGCCAATCCAATCGCTTCGCTGGTTGTGCCCCATCGACTGGCCATCCAGGAGGAGTCCCCAGCGGGTCGCCAGGCACTGGTGAGCAGAAACCCAGGTGATCGGGCTGAGGTTCTTGCAGCCTGTGAGCCGGGCCACGATCAGTTGTTCAGGCTGGGAAAACAAACACTGTGTGGCGCCCTGAGCCACCAGCCGTCCGCCCTCCAGCACCAGCAATTCATCACTCAGGCGAAACGCTTCATCGATATCGTGCGTCACCAGCAGGATGGGCGTACCTGAGCTCCGCTGTAGATCATCCATCCACTGCTGCAGCCGGCGGCGTCGAAAGCTGTCCTGAGAGCTGAACGGTTCATCCAGAAGCAGCAGATCGGGTTGCACCGCCAACGCCCGCGCTACAGCAACGCGCTGACATTGCCCGCCGGAAAGCTGATGCGGGAAGTGAGAGGCATGCTCCTGCAGACCGACGGCGGCCAGCAGCTTCGCCACCCGTTCGCGGCGCTGCTCTCGCGGGAGTCGATCCAGTCCGAAAGCCACGTTGTCGGCCACACGCAGGTGAGGGAACAGGGCGTGTTGCTGAAACACCATGGCGATCCGCCGGAGATGCGGTTCGACCCAGATTCCCCGATCGGTGTCGCAGAGCAGCCGCTGCCCGAGCTGGATGCGGCAACCCTGAGGCCGCTCAAGCCCGGCGATGCAGCGTAGCAGCAGGCTCTTGCCCGCTCCAGAAGATCCCAGCACGGCCTGTCGTGCCGCCTGGCTCTTCCAGTTCATCCTCAGCTGAAAGGAGCCGCGTTGCAGCTGGATGGCCACCTGCATCTGTGTCACGACGCGTGGACGGAGCTGGCCGATCGGTTCTATCGGTACCCATCCGTCCTCATCGACAGCGCCAGTGGTGAGACGTTGCGAGGTAGCGGTGGTTGAGCGGCTGCGGTTGAGCCATCCCACCAGCATCAGGCAGCTGCCGTTGAGCAGTAGCACCACGGCTGTAAGCCGCCAGGCCAGCGTGAGATCGCCACCTTCTACAGCGCTGTAAATCGCCAACGGCAATGTCTGCGTGCGGCCGGGAATGTTGCCTGCCAGCATCATCGTTGTGCCGAATTCGCCCAGCGCCCGTGCAAAGCTCAGGCTCACACCCGCAAGCAGGCCTGGACGAGTCAAGGGCACTGTGACTCTCCAGAACGTCCGGAGCGGGCTGCAGCCAAGCCCGAGCGCCACCGCTTCCAATGCCGGATCGAGCTGTTCCAGAGCGGCAAGTGTGCTGCGGTACATCAGCGGGAATGCCACCACTGCCGCACTGATCACAGTGGCTGTCCAGCTGAAGACAATCGTGATGCCCATCCGCTCCAGCGGTTCCCCCAGAGGACCCAGCGGCCCCAGCAACTGCAGCAGCAGAAAGCCAAGCACCGTGGGCGGCATCACCAGAGGTGAGAGCAGCAGCAGGTCAGCGGCAGCGCGTCGTTGGCCCTGCCATCCCCGCAGGAACAAGGCAGCGGCAATCGCAGGCGGGCTGAGCAACAGCACCGCGAATGCAGCGGCGCGGAATGACAGCAGCAGCGGTGACAGGAGGCTTGCGGGAGGGGAGATCAGCGTGCTGGAGGCAAGGGGGAGAAGCCAGCGCGGATGAAGGCGCTGCGGGCTGCAGGACTTTGCAATCCATCCAGATAGGCCCTGGCCAAAGCCGGTTGTCGACTGCGGCGGATCACGGCCCCGCTGTAAAGAATCGGGGTGTGACTGGCTGCTGATGCCGTGGCTGCAATCCGCAGGTTGCTGACGCCATAGGTATCGCTGCGGTAGACAAAGCCAGCATCAGCACTCCCACTAGCAACGGCGGCGGCGACGGCTCGTACCGAGCTGAGCGGAACCAACTTGGGCTGCAACGCCGTGAGCAGCTTGTAATGGCGCAAGGCCTGCCTGGCGTACTCTCCGGCCGGCACAGCAGCGTCCCCGATGGCGATGCGGCGGATGCGGGGACTCTCCAGGTCGGTGAATCCCACCACCCCCCTGCGTTGGGCAGGCACCACCAGCACCAGTTGGTTGCTGATCAGGTTGCGGCGGGTTCCAGGCAGGAGCAGCTTGGCTTGTTCCAATGCGTCCATCTGCCTGGTTCCCGCAGAGAGGAACACATCGACAGGGGCTCCTTGTTCGATCTGGCGTTGCAGCGAGCCTGAGGCCCCGAGGTTGAACTGGGGTGGAGGGACACGCTTGCTGCGCGAAAACGAGGGTGCAAGCCCCTGGAGAACATCAGTGAGGCTGATGGCGGCACTCACCAGCAGGGGCTGCGCTGCCGGGCCCTTCTGAGCAGCGACGGGCCGCTGCGTGCTCAGCAGCAGGGCCAGGCCTGCAATTCCCACGGAGCCACTGATCTTCCAGAACAGACGCTTCATCGGTATCTGAAACTTCATCCAATCATCCACAACCCGATTCAGGCTCATTGAATTCAGCTCGATTGAAATTGGCCTCACAGTATTCGGCCGAAACACAATCGTCATCCCTATTCCTGGCCTAGCTGACTTCGGCTGCACTGGATCCGGCTCACCAAACGTCAGTCTCACAGACTATGGACTAACGGGATGTAGCCGACAAGCCAATGCCTGCAGGAGTAAAGGATCATTGACATTGGCTCTTGGCGGCTCGCACTGCACTGACGAGCCGACCCTTCCACTTCAAATCTCAATCCTGCTGCCAATGTTCGCCAGGAGAGGCAATCGTGTGGGCATCAGAACATCGGTGAAAGGGTTACTCTCTCCCATTCACTGCTGAAGCCTCTAGGGTTGGATGGTGGAACTGTCTCTCCATCGCCCCAGCCCTGCACAGTTCGCGCACGCGCCCACAGTTGCGATTTATTTCTTTAGCTTTCCAGCTTTCGTCGTCGCTGGTCGTCACTGGCTGGTACGCCACCCGTTCCTGCCCATTCGTTGCAGTCCATTCGTCACAGCGCATTCGTATGGCTTGTCAAGCTTTCTCGCCGTTCGTTTTGTTCCCAACCCATGCTTGGCACTCTTGATGTCGTGACTCTGTCACGGCTCCAGTTCGCGCTGACCGCGATCTTTCACATGCTCTGGCCCGTGCTCTCCACCGGCCTGGCGATCTATCTGGTGGTGCTGGAAGCCATCTGGCTGCGCACACGCAATTCCTTGTACTACCGGCAGGCCCGCTTCTGGGCAAAGCTCTATGTGCTCAATTTCGGCATCGGTGTGGCCTCAGGCCTGCCGATGGAGTTCCAGTTCGGCACCAACTGGGCGCCACTGTCGGAGTTCGCCGGCGATTTTTTCGGGTCGGTGCTGGGCTTCGAGGGAGCGATGGCCTTCATGCTCGAAGCCGGCTTCCTCGGGATCATGTTGTTCGGCTGGCAGAAGGTGCCACCAGTGATTCACTTCCTCTCCACCGTGATGGTGGCCTTCGGCGCGAACCTCTCAGTGTTCTGGATTCTCAGTGCCAACTCCTGGCTGCAGACTCCGTCGGGTGGCACTTTCTCCGAGGGCCATTTTCATGTGCAGAACTACTTCGCCGCCATCAACAACCCCTTCATGGTGAGGAGCGTGATTCATATGGCCCTGGCCACGGTGGAAACCTCCATGCTGGTGGTCGCCGCGGTCAGTGCCTGGTCGCTGATGCGCCAGAAGGCACCGGAGTTCTTCCTGTTCTCCTTCAAGCTGGCGCTGGTGATCTTGCTGGCGGTGGCGCCGCTGCAGATCCTGGCCGGCCACGAAAGCGCCGTGCAGGTGGCCGAGCATCAGCCCACCAAGCTGGCCGCGATCGAGGCCCTCTGGGACGACCAGGCCGCCGGCAGCTCCCCGGCCTGGACCGTGCTCGCTTCCCCCGATGAGGCCAGCGGCAGCAACCGCTGGAGCCTGTCGGTGCCTGGCGCCTTCAGCTGGATCCTGGAGACGCGGCCGCAGCTCAGCCAACCGCTGCGTGGGCTCAACAGCTGGCCCGCCGACCAGCGGCCCCACATGGTGGGTCTGCTCTTCTATGCCTTCCGGGTGATGGTGGCGATCGGCCTCGCTGTGGCAGCCCTGATGGCCCTCAGCCTGCTGCTCTGGTGGCGAGGCGGCCTCAGCGCCGCCAGCTTCGCCCAGTGGCCCTGGTTCAGCTGGGCCTGGATCCTTTCGGCTCCAGCCGGCTACCTGGCGATTGAATCCGGGTGGGTGGTGCGTTGCGTGGGCCGCCAGCCCTGGACGGTCTACGGCCAGCTGCGGACCGCCGATGCCGCCTCGGTGCTGCCGGTGGGCGAGGTTCTCACCAGCTTGAGTGTGTTCGCTGTGCTCTACACGGTGTTGCTGGTCTTCGCGTTGTATTTCGGCTCCCGGATCATCGCCAAGGGGCCGAACCTCACCCTTGAGCCGCCCTCTGGTCCTGCCACAGCCGCAATTCTTTCCGACCCATCAGCAAGCACCTGACCATGGAGTTCCTCGAATGGTTCATGCCCACGGTCTGGTTTGTGATCCTGGCCCTGTTCCTGCTTCTCTATGTGATCCTCGATGGCTTTGATCTGGGGGTAGGCATCCTCTCGCTCACCTCGCCCAGCGAATCCCAGCGCACGATCCTGATGACGAGCCTCGGCAATGTGTGGGATGCCAACGAAACCTGGCTGGTGCTGATGGGCGGCGCCCTGTTCGGAGCCTTTCCCCTGGCCTATGGCACCATCCTCAAGGCCCTTTACGGCCCCATCTACCTGATGATCCTCGGGCTGATCCTGCGGGCCGTCGCCTTCGAGTTTCGCGAAAACGCCACCAACAAGCGGCCCTGGAACCTGATGTTCGGTATTGGCAGCGTGCTGGCCGCTGGTTCCCAGGGCATCTGTCTGGGCACGGTGCTCTCGGGCATCCCCACCGATGCCGCAGGCCACTTCACAGGCTCCGCCTGGATCTGGGTGAACCCCAGCAGCCTGGTGGTGGCTCTCACGCTCATCCAGGGCTACGTGTTGATCGGCTCCACCTACTTGATCCTCAAAACCAGTGGTGAGCTGCAGCGGTTGCACGTGCGCACCGCCCGCCTGGCGGCTGCCACCACCCTGGGAGGGGCCCTGCTGATCACCTTTACGGCACCGTTCGCGTCGGAAACGCTGCGGCAGCGCCTGTTTGATCCTGCGTTCCTGCCCTTCTTTGTTGTATTGCCGCTGCTGGGTGTCGCCCTGATCGTTCAACTGTTCCGCAGCCTGGCGATGCAGCAGGAGGTATGGCCCTTCGTGTATACCGTACTGTTGTTCATCCTCAGTTTCGCTGGTCTGGGGGTAATGGTATTTCCGGCGGTGATTCCGCCATCGGTCACGATCTTTCAGGCGTCGTCGTCGGTGAGTTCGATGGTGTTCATGCTGACGTTCATCGGCGTGCTGATTCCCATCATGCTCTTCTACAACATCTACAACTACATCGCCTTTCGAGGCAAGGTGAGTGCCGAATAGGGAAAACCGCTGACCACCAGCACGATCAATCCCCCTAGGATGTATAGAAACCCCATATGTCTCGCCTTCGCTCGCTCCTGCTGGGGGTCGCCCTTGCCCTCTGCCTACTGATCTCAGCGCCTCGGGGTGCCGCTGCGGCTACCACGATCGCCCCTCCGGATGCCACGGTTGCTGCAGGCGAGGCAGCTGCCATTGACTCCGCAGTGGAGCAGTACCTCTCCAACCTGCCGGGTGATTTTCACGCGATTCGATCGGTTCCAGCCCTGAAGCGCCTGCTTGCCAGCGGCAATGTGTCGCTGATTGACGTGAGGACCCCTGCTGAGTACCGGGCGGGACACATTGCCGGAGCCATCAACAGACCGTTGAACGATCTCAGCCGCCACGTGGCTGAGATTTCCCCAGAGCGAGAGGTGGTGCTCTATTGCTCCAGCGGCTTTCGCTCTGCCATGGGAGTGATGGCGCTGCAGCTGGAGGGCCGCCACCAGGTGAAGGGCTTTGCACCCAGCATCGAAGGCTGGAAGGCGGCCGGTGAGCCGGTGGTGACGACAGAAGGCGCGTAGGCCTGGCGAACGTTGGCGGGGTGCTGATGGTGGCCGGCGACTTCGGCGGAACTCACGCCGCGCCGGCCTGGCTGCAACGCATCGATCCATCCGCAAAGAACCACCAAGATCGCAAGGCCCTTGCTTCGTTGCTTCCCACACTGAGGTAACAAGCCTCGAGGCCGATGAACCCGTCGATCAACCAGCCCCTGCGGCTGATCACGCTCTGGATCGCCTGGCTGCTGGCGATGCTCTTTCACGTGGACCTGGGCCTGATGCCCCTGTTCCACGGCCAGTCGCCGGAGATCCACAGCCATGTGCAGGAGGGGGCATTGCCCCTGCTGTTCGGGGCGATGCTCGGCTACTTCCTGCTGCCGCTGATTGCGACCGTGCTGATCGCCTACGCCGCCACCACGGTTGCTCCGGCCACGCGCTGGCGGCCCTGGCGGCGGATCCACTTCTGGTTCAGCGTCGTCTATTCGGTCACCAACGTCCCCCATCTCATCGCCGACATCCTGGTGCCCGATGCCCGCCTCGATCAGATCGTGCTGATGGTGGCCCTCACGGTCTTCGGGCTGCTGATCAACGTGGAGGCTTGGCGCTGGTGGCGGCAGACCCCATGAAGGGACTGCAGCCGGGGCGGTGCCTGCTTGGATCAAGCTCACTCAGCGGCGCGTCCATGTACCAATGTCCACGACGGAATCGAGATCGGAGGTGTGACGATAAACAACCTGAATCAGGTTGGGGTTGATGATCTTGCCATCCGTAAAGCCGTCTTCATCAACCATGTACAAGCTGGCATTGTCATGCCCGAGCGTGCCGACGAACTTCTTCGTTGCGTACTTGGATTTGATTATTCCGTGGAAAACCCGACCCTGTTGCCTGGTGATTTGAGCAACGGCATTCAGATCGCTGAAATCACCATGATGGTGGGTCTTGCATCTCGATGCTTCGACTTTGCAGAGCACGGCTCCTTTCCCTTCCACTGTCCATGTGCCGATCATGCTCGGAATGACAGGTGCGGCCAAAGCGGCAGAGAAGGTTGCTGCGCAGGCAAGAGTCGCCACGCCGGCCATGCCTAGCCGTGCTGTGAGCGTCTTCGCGATGGAATGAGCGACCGCAGCATAATTCATCAGCCTTTAAGCGAACGTCTCATTTATACCCTAGCTATAGAGAACAATCACGAGCCAAGCACGCAAACTATTGACATGTGGGCAGACAAGAGTCTTCCTGGCGGGTTTACGAATCGGAACGATTGATCCGTGCGTGCTGATGCCAGACAGCAGTAAAGTATGTACTGTGCAGTCTATCCAAACGACAAGAGAGACAGCCCGATCCAACTGAATGATGGGCGAAGAAGAGGGCTCCCTGCGCAACGCCCGTCCATGAGAGCCAGGTCTACCGCCAGTCGAGGCCGGGCAGAAAGGGAACGATCGCCGGGGTGGTCGTCATGTAGTCGGCATAGCCGCTGTGCGTAGAACACAGGCGCTGCTCCTCCCGTCGTGCCTTGAGGCTGAGCACGGTCGCCAATGCCAGCAGCAGGCCCAGGTGCAGCAGGCTGCCGAGGGCCAGGGTCACCCCCAGGGAACAGAGCAGTAGTGACTGGTAGAGGGGATGGCGGCAACGGCCGTAGGCCCCCTCGGTGACCAGGGGCGCCCCTGGCATCGGTTCCGGCAGCGGACTGAGACTGTCCCCGAGGTTCAAGGCCCCCTGGGCGCCGATCACCAGGCCGATCAGGAAGGTGAGCCCACCGATCAGGCGCAGCGCCAGGGGCCAGTGAATCCCCAAACCCGAGGGGGGAGGCGTTGGCGGCAGCCAGTGGGCGGCGATCAGGATCATCTGGGCCAGCACCCACCACTCGCCGTGGCGGTTGTCCCTCAGCCCCTCCCAGGAGAAGCCCCACTTCTGCATTCGTTCGTTCAGTTGGCTCAGCATGATTTGATCCCTAAAGGTGAAGGGGTTGGGACAGGCTGGCGCCACAGGCCGAGCCACTCGTCGTTGCGCTTGTCCACCGACCCGGTGGCCGGCTCCCAGATCTCTGGCACCAGGCCGGCCTGCCGCAGTTGCGAATCCACCAGCTCCGGGTCACTGCCCCAGGGCGGGCCGCCTGGCTGGCGGTGGCACCAGAACAGCCCCAGCAGCCAGCTGTCAGCGCCTTCTTGGTAGCGATGGTCCCAGCGGCTCGCGTCCGCGCTGAGGGGCTGTTTGGAGGGGCTCATGCCTCCAGCTTGCCCCGTTCAAACGCGACATGTGTTGAGCGGCATGGCCGTACGGCGGCCCGACACAGCGGTTGAGCACAATCGGGGGCATGGACCAGCATGCCGACCTGAGCCAGCGCGTGGTGATCGACACCGGCGCCCTCGCCTGGAGCCCATCGCCGATGGCGGGCGTGGAGCGGCGCATGCTCGATCGCGAGGGCGCAGAAGTGGCCCGGGCCACCTCGATCGTGCGCTACGCCCCGCTCAGCCGTTTTGATCGACATCACCATGGCGGCGGAGAGGAAATCCTGGTGCTGGAAGGCACCTTCTCAGATGACCAAGGCGATTACCCCGCCGGCACCTACCTGCGCAACCAGGCCGGCTCCGCCCATGCCCCGTTCAGTGAGGAGGGCTGCACGGTCCTGGTGAAGCTGCAGCAGATGCACCCGGACGATCAGCAGCGCGTGGTGATCGACACCCGCACCGCCGACTGGTTCCCGGGCCTGGTGCCGGGACTGCAGGTGCAGCCGCTGCATGCCTGGGGCTCGGAGCACGTGGCCCTGGTGCGTTGGGCGCCCGGCACGGTCTTTCAGCCCCACGGCCACCCGGGTGGAGAGGAGATCCTGGTGCTCGATGGTGTGTTTCAGGACGAGCAGGGCAGCTATCCCGCCGGCAGCTGGTTGCGCAATCCTGCTGGCAGTGCACACCAGCCCTGGAGTGAGCCGGGCTGCACCATCTGGGTGAAGACTGGCCACCTGCCGGTGACGCTTGGCCCGGATGGCTCACAAGCCTGAATTCGTGTTGAGCAGGGCTTGGCAGAGGGTGAACGGGCGGTCTTCTCAACGGAGAAGACGTCCGCGTGCATCTGGTGGCATCAGCCAGAACGGCGGCCGGTCCGAGGAGCAGGCTCAGCCATGAGCTGAACGCCAGCTACGAATCACTCCAGATTTGGTGATGAATTGGTCGAGCTTCGGCAGCAACGCCAGGTACCCGGCGAGAACACAGAGCATGAGAGGACGATCGAGCCTGCTGAGCCAAGGGCACCGGCAGTTCCTGGCCGGTGGCATCGAGGAACCGGGTGCGGGTCTGGACGCCTGATCTGTGAGCCCGCATTCAGCGCGTCGTTGTCACCGGGGCTCCACTTGAGGTCGCGCCTGAGCTGGCCAGAACCAGAAGACTTCTGCTAGTACAGGTGTTCGCTCTGCTGGTGTCGTTGTGGCTGCTCTCCCATCCCATTCCCGCGGCACCCTGCCGGTGCCCAACTCAGCGGCAGACGATGGCGACGACGAGCACTGGCCCTATCTCGATGAGGAAGTGCTGGTGGCCAGCCGCAGCCGCAAGGTTTGCCTCACCTGCCACTTCTTCCGCCATCGCGCCGGGGTGAACTGCATACCGCTGCTCACCTGCCAGCTGCACCAGGGTCTGCTGGCCCATGGGGAGCACCTCACCCGCCGCTGCCAGGGTTGGACCGATGACATGACGCGCCAGCGGGGCTGGTGCCCGGAGTTGGCATGAGCAGCCGTCGCGCGGTGGTGGGCGTGATGGGCGCCGGAGAGGGCGCCTCTTCTGAGGCTGTGGCCCTGGCCGAGGAGCTGGGGGAGTGCATCAGCGCTAGGGGTTGGGTGCTGCTCACCGGTGGCCGACCGGCGGGGGTGATGGCGGCAGCCAGCCGCGGCGCGGCGCGCGTTGAGGGGCACCTGGTGGTGGGGGTACTTCCCGATGAAGGGAGCAGAGAGGAGAGGCAAAGCACGGCGGACCTGGATCTGGCCCTGTTCACCGGCATGGGCAAGGCCCGCAACGTGATCAACGTGCTCAGCGCTGATGTGGTGGTGATCTGTGGGGGCGGCGGCCCAGGCACAGCATCAGAAGCCGCCCATGCGCTCAATGCGGGCAGACCACTGATCCTGCTGGCGGTGCCGGTGCTGTGGCGGGACTTCTTCCTTTCGCTCAGCAAGGGGGTGGAGAGCGCGAGCGATGTGCAGGAATGCTGCCGGTTGATCGAGGCCCGACTCACAGAGGCATGAGTCGGCCATCACCTCGTGTCCCCCTGACCCAAAGGAGGGCTGGCTGAGCGACGGCCGTCATGTGCTGCGCTTTCGCCCCACCAGGCAAAAGCGTGAGGTGCACCAGTTGGAGATCACCAGCGGGGAGTTGCTTCTAGGTGTGTAGTGCCACCAGGTTGTTCCGGCTGCAGACTTTCTCGTCACCGCGCCCGCCCCTGCTTACCTTGGCCCGATGCGTCTGCTGCACACCTCCGACTGGCATCTGGGCCGCAGCTTTCACGGGGTCTCGCTGTTGGAGGAGCAGGCGGCGGCGATCTCGCGGATCGCCGAACTGGCGCGGGAGCATGCCGTCGATGCGGTGCTGATCGCCGGCGACCTCTACGACCGGGCCATCCCGCCGGCCGAGGCGGTGGACCTGTTCAACCGGGCCCTGGCCCAGCTGAGCCGCGATGGCACCGCCGTGGTGGCCATCGCCGGCAACCACGATTCCCATGTGCGGGTGTCGGTGTACGACCCCTTGCTCTCCGCCTTCGGGGTCACGGTGCGGGGCGACGTGGGCCGGGCCCAGGAGCCGGTGCTGGTGACGCCCAGGGCCGGCGGCTCGCCCGTGGCTATCTATCCCCTGCCCTACCTGGAGCCGGCGGTGGTTGGGCCGGCCCTGGCCGGAGCTCCCGTGCGCCTGCGCCACGAGGAGGTGACCCGGCTGGCCATCGAGCGGATCCACGCCGACCGCCGCGAACGGCCGCCCCACCGTTCGGTGCTGGTGGCCCACACCTTCGTGGCGGGCGGCGAGACATCGGAGTCGGAGCGGGAGCTCACCATCGGCAACGTCGACCGGGTGAGCGTGGCGGCCTTCGAGGGCTTCGATTACGTGGCCCTGGGCCACCTGCACGCCTCCCAGCAGCTGGACGGCCCACGGGTGGCCTACTCGGGCACCCCCCTGGCCTATTCCTTCTCCGAGGAGCGGCAGGTCAAGTCGGTGCGGATCGTGGAGCTGGCCGCCGATGGGACGCCCAGCGTGGAGGTGGTGCCCCTGGGCGTGGGCCGGCGCCTGTGCACCCTGCGGGGGCCCATCGAGGAGCTCTGCTCAGACCCTGCCCACGCCGCCGCCAGCGAGGCGCGGGTGCGGGCGATCCTCACCGACGACAGCCTGCCCCTGCAGGCCATGGCCCGCCTGCGGGCCCGCTTCCCCCACATCGCCGAGCTGCGCCACGAGCCCCCCGATGTGGTCCGCGCCGGCGAGGCCGAGCGCCACCGCCAGGTGCGCCAGGCCCGTTCGCCGCTGCAGCTGGCCACCGCCTTCTTCACCGACCAGCAGGGCCAGCCGCCCGGCGAGCCGGAGGCCGAGCTGCTGGCAGCCGCCCTGGCGGCCGCCGAACGGGGAGGGGAGCGGTGAAGCCGCACCGGCTAACGATCGAGGCCTTCGGGCCCTACGCCGATCCGGTGGCGATCGACTTCGACGAGCTGGCCGCCGAGGGGCTGTTCCTGATCCACGGCACCACCGGCGCCGGCAAGACCTTCCTGCTCGATGCCCTCTGCTTCGCCCTCTATGGCGAGGTGTCCGGCGACCGCAGCGTCAAGGGGCTGCGCTCCGACCACGCCCCCCCCGGCGCCGTGCCCCGGGTGAGCCTGGAGTTCTCCTGCGGCAACGCCCGCTACCGGGTGGAGCGGGTCCCCGCCCACACGGCCCCGAAGGCCCGCGGCCAGGGCACCACCGAAAAGGCGCCCCAGGCGTTCCTGTTCCGGCTGGGCGCCGGCACACCGGAGCAGGCCGTGGCGGCGAAGACCACCGAAGTGACCCGGGAGGTGGAACACCTGGTGGGGCTCAATGCCGCCCAGTTCCGCCAGGTGATTCTGCTGCCCCAGGGGCGCTTCGCCGAGGTGCTGCGGGCGAAGGCCGAGGAGCGCGAGGCCCTGCTCAAAACGCTCTTCGACACGGTGATCTACGAGCGGGCCGGCTGGTGGCTGGAGGAGCAGGCCCGCATGGCGCGGAATCTGGCGCTGGAGCGGGCCCGGGAGCAGGAGGTGCTGCGGCGCCGGGCGGCCGACGCCTGGGACCCCCACGCGCCCGAGCCGCCGGAGGGGGTGGAAGCGCCTCCGCCCCCCGCCGACCAGGCCGGCCTCGAAGCGCTGGTGGAGCGGATCGGCGGGGTGGTGCAGGGCACCGAGGCCGCCCTGGGGGAGGTCTCCGCCAGCCTGCTGGCGGCCCAGACGACCCTGGCGGCCCTGGCGGCGCAGGCGGACCGCTGGGACCGGCGCGCAGCCGCCAGCGCCCAACTGGGCGAGCTGGAGGCCAAACAGGAGACGGTGGCGGAGTACCGCCAGAAGCTGGAGCTGGCGGAGCGGGCCGAAACGTTGCGTCCCAGCCTGGTGGCAGAACAGGGGGCCCGACGCTCCCTCGCCCTGGTGGAGCAGGGGCTGCAGGAGCAACTGCGCGCCGCGATCCAGGCCAGGGCCGGGGCGTGGGCGCTGCCGCCGTCGGTGCAGGAGCTGGATCTTGCGGCCCTGCCGTCCGCCGAAGCCCTCGCCGCTGCCGGTGCAGACCTTGCCGCCCGGGGGGCGGAGGTGCGGGAGCTGGCCCGCAAAGCCGAGGAGGCCGCCCAGGCCGGGGGGGCCGCGGCCGCCGCCGGCCAGCGGGCCAGGGAGGCCGAAGCCGGGCGGGCCACCGCCGTCGCCCAGCAGGAGCGGCTGGCGGCGGAGCAGGAGCGGGGGCTGGTGCTGCTCGCCAAGGCCCGCAGCGCCCGCGACCAGCTCGAGGGCCTGCAGCGGGCCGCCAGGGAGGCCGAAGGCCGTGCCGTTGCCGCCGAAGCCATCGCCCCGGCCCGGGAGCGGCAGCACATGGCCGAGGTCGCCAGGAACGGCGCCGATCGCGACGTCAACACGGCGGCCGCCGGCCTCAACGAGCTGCGGCGGCGCCAGATCGAGGGCATGGCCGCCCGGCTGGCCGGGGAGCTGGCCGCCGGAGCCCCCTGCCCTGTCTGCGGCGCCACCGACCATCCGGCGCCGGCCCGGCCCTCGGCCGATGCCGTGGACGACGGGACGATCGCCGCCGCCGAACGGACCCTGGCTGCGGCCACCCAGGCAGCGCAGGCGGCGGCGGTGGCCCTGGCCAACGCCCAGGCCGCCCTCGCTGCCGTGCTGGAGAAGGCGGGCGACGGCGTCGATCCGCTCGCCGCCCGCCAGGCCGCCGGCACGGCCGCTGCGGCCCACCAGGCAGCCCAGTCCCTGGCCGAAGGCCTGCCGGCGCTGGAGCAGCAGACCACCGATCGGGAGCAGCAACGCCAGCAGCTGGCCAAGGCCATTGAGGCGGCCGCCACCGCGATCGCCCTGGAGAACCAGGCCGCCGCCGAGGCCAGCCAGCGGCAGCAGACCCTGGCGGAGCAGGTGGCGCGAGAGCTGGGGGAGGGCCTGGAGCCGGGCGTGGTGCTGCGGGCCTTCGGGCCCCTGGAGGCCGCCCTCCAGGCCCTGGTGGCCGGTGCGGGTGCCCACACCCGTGCCACCAGCGAGCTGGAGCAGGCGGCCCGGCGGCTGGCTCAGGAGCTGGCCGCCTCACCCTTCGCCACGGCGGAGGATGCCGCGGCGGCCCTGCAGGAGGAGAGCTGGCGCCTGAAGCTGGTCGAGCGGATCGCGGCCTACGAGGCGGCGGTGATCGAGCAGCGCAACCTCCTGGCCGCCCCCGATCTGGCCGATCTGCCGGAAGCCCGGCCCGACACCGCCGCCGCCGGCGAGGCCGTGGCCCGCCTGGATGGGGCACGCACCCGGGCCGTGGAGCGCCACAGCGAAGCCCGGGGCGCCCAGCGGGAGATCACCCGCCTCACCGCCGAACACCGCACCGGCGCCACCGATCTGGCCGAGAAGCAGGAGCGGGCCGAGCGGCTCAGCGCCGTGGCCAACCGCTGCCAGGGCAAGGCGGCCCCCTACATCTCCCTGCAGCGCTGGGTGCTCTCCGCCTACCTCGCCGACATCTGCGGCTACGCCAACCAGCGGCTCACCTTGATGACCTCCGGCCGCTACCAGCTGCGGCTCACCGATGAGGGCGGCCACGGCGGCCGCAACGCCGGCCTGGGTCTGCGCGTGCTGGATGCCTACACCGGCGAGGAGCGGGAGGTGAGCAGCCTCTCGGGCGGCGAAACCTTCCAGGCCTCCCTGGCCCTGGCCCTGGGCGTGGCCGACACGGTGCAGGCCCACGCCGGCGGGGTGCCTTTGGAGGCCCTGTTCATCGATGAAGGTTTCGGCAGCCTCGATCCCGACAACCTCCAGCTGGCGATGGACGAGCTCGACCGCTTGCGCGAGGGCGGCCGCATGATCGGCCTGATCAGCCACGTGAGCGCCCTGCGCGAGCGCATCCGCGGCGGCATCGAGGTGATCGCCGGCGACCGCGGCTCCACGCTGCGGCTGAGCAGCAGCGTCTAGAGCAGCCCTCGGTGGCGCACGAACAGCTGCACCATCGCCCAGGAGCCCAGTGTCACCTTGATCGCCACCAGCACATTGAGCAGCGGGATCCAGCTGCCACCCGCCAGGCTGCCGAAGTCCCCGGGTGGTGGCGGCAGGCCACCGAGGGTGAGGGCGGCCAGCAGCACGAAGGCGATCACCGCCCCCTTCTCCCACAGGTCGGCGCGGTAGCGCCGGTAGAGACGATCGGACAGTTCCGCCGAGCCGCTGATCAGGGCCAGCCCGATCGCCGTGCCGCCGGCCACCCCCGCCGCAAAGCCGCCTCCGGGCGAGAGGTGGCCGCGCAGGGCCAGCTCCACACCGATCAGGGCGGCGATCGTGCCGCCCAGCTGGCAGAGCACCACTGAAGGAGCATCAGCAAGGGCGCGCACGCTTGGTTTGGCCGTTTCGCCGGCAAAGAGAAAGCGCACGCCGATCGACGCCAGCGTGAACACCACCACCTCGGTGACCGTGTCGTAGAGGCGGGTGTAGAGGATCACCCCCGACACCAGATTCGGCACGTTCGTCTGCTCGACGAGGGTGTTGATCAGCGGCACCAGATCGGCGGCCGGCGGCAGGGCCGAAGCCAGGGGGGAGAGGCAGAGGGCCGTGGCGGCCACCAGGTAGAGCCAGGTCATGGGGTTTCCGCCAGGTCGAGCGCCCCGCCGCTCTCGCGCCAGGCGCGATAGCCCTCCAGGGCCTGCAGGCGCTTCAGCAGCCGCGGGTTCGCCAGCACCAGCCGCTGGTCGGCTTCGAGGCGGCCGTGACAGCCATCGGCGGCAGCGAGGGCCGCCTCCGCCGGCGGCACCAGCCGCAGCCGCAGGCCGGCAGGCTCCAGCCAGGCCCGCAACAGCTGCTGGCACTGGGGCGACGGCGGCGCGCGATCGGGAAACGAGAGCCGCAGCGCCATCGAGGAACGCAGCGCCACGGCATAGAGGGTGGTGGAGAGCAGGGTGCCCACCAGCGCCTCGGTGATCGCCACGTCCGGCGCCCCCAGCAGGGCATAGAGCAAGGTGGCCACCGAACCGAGAATGCCCCGCAGCACCAGTGTCTGGTAGGGGTTGGACTGGCTCACCAGCAGCACGGCGGTGAGCGGCAGCAGGGCGGTGATCGGCAGGATCAGATCGAGCTGCCCCGCCAGATCGAACAGCGCGGTCATGGGGTGGTCTCCTCCTCCGTGGGGCGGCTGGGATGGGACGGCAGCGAGCAGGCGGCCAGCACGTAGCCGAAAATCGTGTTCCACACGATCAGGCCCACCAGCGCCAGGGTGAGCAGCGGCCATTGCGCGGGGATACGCAGCAGCAGGCCCAGCAGCATCAGCGACGATCCGAGCGTGTCGGCCACCGAAAGCGCGTGCAGTTTGCGCAGGTAGCTGTGCGTGCCCAGCAGCGGCCAGGTGCCCCAGAACCAGAGCACCAGGCCCGCGCCCAGCAGCAGCAGGCTGGCGTGATCCGCGAAGGAGTCGGGCCTCATCGCTCCACCTCCCGCAGCAGGTTGGCCAGCAGCAGCAGGCCGGCGTTGCCGGCGCTGAGCACGATCGCCCCCACCAGCCCCAGCATGCGGTCGTCGCGCAGCACCGACACCACCAGGATGATCAGCGCCACCTTCGACGAGACGCTGGAGAAGGCCGCCAGCCGGTCCCACACATCGGAGGGACGGCAGGCCACGGCGATCGGGATCAGCAGGGCCAGCACCATGCCCCACAGCAACACAGTCATCGGTCGGAGGCCTCCGCTCTGGCGGCAGGAAGAAGGGAGTGGATGCGGTAGCGCTGGCCGCCGTCTTCAAGGCCGAGCACGATCGTGAATGGGGTGAGCGTGATGCGGAACACATCGAGGAACACCAGCAGCGGCAGGGCTCGATCGGTGGCCGGTTCGCTGGTTTCGCGCTCCACCACCCCCGGCGCCAGCATCAGCCGGAACGCCTCGGCGTAGGCCTGCGGAATCGCCAGCAGCGCGCGCAGCGTTGCCTTCAGCAACAGCCGCAGCGGCAGGGGCCGCGAGCGGGTGCGCGGCAGCAGCAGTGCCACCACCAGCCCGATCAGAAGGTTGAGCCGGCTGAAATCGCTGGTGAGCAGGCACCACACCGCCAGCCGAAAGGCGGTGCTCAGCAACAGCGGCAGGAGACGTCTCATCGGTTCAGGATCACGAGCAGTCCCGCGCCCACCACGCCGATACCGCCGAGCAGGTCGGAGAGGCCCTCCAGCTCGGGCAGCCGCAGCCGCTGCCGCAGACCCTCCCCTTCCAGCAGCTGGTGCAGGCCCCAGCCGCCGAGCAGCACCAGGGCGCTCTTGGCGATGGCGCTGACGGGCTTGTCGGTCCAGGTCAGGGTCGCAGCGCCGATCACCACCAGCGCCAGCACCAGCAGGATCACGCCCAGCGACCAGGCGGGTTCAGGGGTGTCCCCGCTGGCACTGCTGCCGTTTGCCGGCCTGCGGATCAGCGGGGCGCCCCAGAAGCGGGCGTAGGCCGCCGCCGTGCCCATGCTCAGCAGCGTCACGGCCACCTCCAGCGGCAGGGAGAGCGCAGCGGAGAGGCCCGCCTTGGCGGTGAAGCCGGCCAGCGGCGGCAGGCCCACGATCGAAAGCGAGCCGATGCACAGCGGCCACCACACCCCGGCAGGCAGGGGCCGTTCGCGCCAGCCCTGCAGGGCGCGGCCGGGGAAGCGGCGCGCCACCAGGAACAGCGCCGCCTTGGCGGTGCCGTGGCTGAGGGCATAAAAGCCGCCGGCCACCGGTGAGAGCGCCACCAGACCCATCTGCGACAGGGTGCTCCAGGCGAGCAGGCGCTTGGCATCGGCGTCGGCGAGGGCGAACATCAGGCCCAGCACGGCACTGGCCAGACCGACGCCCGTGATCACCGGGCCCAGGGCCGGCACGCCGTAGCTGAGGCGCAGCAACGGGGCGATGCCGGCGGTGACCACCACACCCGAGAGCAAGGCCGATACTTCCGCCGGCGCCTCGGCATGGGTGACGGGCAGCCACAGGCCCGAGAGGAACAGGCCGGACTTCATCAGCAGGCCCACCAGGATCAGGGCCAGGGCGGCGATGCTGCTGGTGCTCGCCACAGCCTCGAAGCGGAAGCTGCCGCGCTCCAGATACACCAGGGCAGCCCCGATCAGGAACAGCGTCATCACGGTGTTGCCGATCAGCAGGTAGCGCAGGGCCACCCACAGCGAGCGGTCGGAGCGGCTGATCAGGATCAGCAGGAAGGCGCTGATGCCCACCACTTCAAGCGTCACGTAGAGGCTGATCAGGTCCGTCACCACAAAGGCGGTGCACAGGCCGCCGTGCAGCACCATCAGCAGCAACAGGAAGGGGCCCGGCAGGGGCCGCCGCCAGCTGTCGATCACCACCGCGCTGCACACCAGGGCGTTGAGCAGCAGGAACGGCACGGCGACGGCATCGGTGTTCAGGGCCACGCCGTAGGCGCCGAGCAGTTCGACGCTGCCGGGTAGGCCGCCGAGCTGAATCGCCACGGCTATCGCGGTGGTGGCCAGGCTGCAGAGCAGGGCCAGCCAACGGGCCAGCGGTGGCAGCATGGCCGCCAGGAAGGCGGCCAGGAACGGCAGCAGCAACCAGGCGATCACCATTGCCTTGGTGGATAGCAGCGGCATCAAGGTGAGCGTCAGCCCCTGGATGAAGGTGAGCATCACCGCTGGCCACCGGTGTCGAAGCTGGCCAGATCCAGGCTGGGATCAATGCGCGAGAGGCGGGTGATCACCACCAGCAGCAACGCCTGAATCGAAAGGCCGATCACGATCGCGGTGAGAATCACTGCCTGGGGGATGGGGTCGGCCCAGGGTGTTCCCGGATCAATGGCTGCAGCGCCGCTGGCCGGCAGGATCGGGCTGCGCAGGCCGGAGCGGGCCCCCACCAGCACGAACAGGGCCACCACTGCGGAGCCCATCACGTCCATCGACAGGATCTTGAGAAACAGGTTGCGGCGCAGCAGCAAGCCCGCAAAACCTGCCAGCACCGCCCCCAGGATGAGCAGTTCAAGCAGACGAAAGGGAGCCATGGAGGCGGGGTCTTCCGGCGGTCTGCCGGGATTGTGTGGGCAGACGGTAGCCGTCGCTGCCGTGAACTGTCGGAACGCCCTGCGCAGGCCAGAGCAGGCGGCCTCGGCCTTGACCATTCCTGGCGATCTCTGCTGTGCAGCGACTCCCCAGCTCCTGTAACCGGACGGTTGCGACCTGACCGTCATCCTCTAGCATCACGATGTCGTTATAGCGTTGAACAATGCCGCTGGTGTTGACGCTCCCCGCCCCCTCCGCTGCTGCGCCTCCCGTGCCGCCAGCCCCCGAAGCACTGCCGGCCGCCCGGCAGCGTGTTCGCTGGCAGCGGCGCGGCCGCAGCCGGCCCTGGCCGCGGCTCTGGTCGGAGCGCAGCCGGTTGCTGGAACGGCAGCACAGCCGCATCGAGGCGCTGCTGGAGCAGCTGATCGACGGCGAGGCCTCCACCGCCGGCTGCCGTCAGCTGGTGCGGGCCCTGGGTCTGCATCTGCGGCTGGAGGAGCGCTGGCTCGCCGAAGTGGGCTGCCTCTGCCCCGGCCATCGCTACAGCCACCGCCAGGCCGCCGAGCTCGCAGGCTGCACCCCCGCCGGCAGCGCCGAGCGGCTCGGCTGGCTGCTCGATCTGCAGGAGTGGTTCCACCTGCATCGCCATGGCGCCGATGCCGTCGCCTATGCCCGCGCCGCCGCCGCCCCTGTCCCCCTCTCGAGCGCCTCCCGATGACCGCCACCATCCGCCAGCCCGCCGCCGCCGCCAACCCGGCCGCCCCCCATCTGCGCGAAGACCTGCTGACGCCCCGCTTCTACACCACGGAGATCGACAAGGCCGCCCGCACCGACCTGGAGCAGCAGCGCCCTGCCTTCGAGGCGATGCTCGCCGAGATGGAGGCCGATCACAACCGCGACCACTTCGACCGCAAGGCCCCGCTCGACCGTCTGCGCGCTCTCAGCCCGGAAGCCAAGACCGCTTACGAGAGCTATCTGGTGCGGTCGTGCGTGTCGGAGTTCTCCGGTTTCCTGCTGTTCAAGGAGCTCTCCCGCCGCCTGTTCCAGGCCGAACGCCAGGAGCTGGGCCGCCTGTTCCAGCTGATGGCCCGCGATGAAGCCCGCCATGCCGGCTTCCTCAACCGGGCGCTGGTGGCGGAAGGGATCGAGCTCGATCTGCCCAAGCTGAGCACCAAGCGGCCGATCACCTGGTTCCCGCTCAGCTGGGTGCTCTATTCCGTGTTTCTGTCCGAAAAGATCGGCTATTGGCGTTACATCCTGATCGACCGCCATCTCAAGGCCAACCCTGACAACGCCTTTGCGCCGCTGTTCGATTTCTTCGAACCCTGGTGCCAGGACGAGAACCGCCACGGCGACATCTTCAACCTGCTGATCCGCTGCTGGCCCGGTCTGAAGCAGGGGCTGCGCGGCAAGTTGCTCAGCCGTTTCTTCCTCTGGTCGGTGTTTCTCACCCACAGCCTCACCGTGTGTGAGCGGGGCGATTTCTACCGCCTGCTGGGCATGGATCCCCGCCGCTTCGATGCCGAGGTGATGCGTCAGACCAACCGCACCGCCCGCCGCGCCTTCCCCTGGGTGTTCGACCTCGAGCAGAGCCGTTACCTGGAGCTGCGCGATCGCCTGGTCACCTGCTTCCAGCAGATGCAGGCGCTCAAGACGGAGCCGGGCGCACTGCTGCGCAGGCTGGGCCTGAAGCTGCGCTTCGCTGGGTTGCTGCTGCGTCAGTTCTGCCAGCCGATGGTGCCGGCGGAGGGGGCATGACCCACACACACGCCGGCTTCGAGATCCCGCGCGTGTTCATCGGCTACGACCCGCGGGAACGGGTGGCGGTGAACGTGCTCGCCGATTCCTTTCAGGCCCGCTCCAGCCTGCCGCTGCTGATCGCTCAGGTGCGGCTCGATCAGCTGGCGGGGGTGTACCAGCGGGAGCGCGATCCGCGCCAGAGCACGGATTTCTCCTTCAGCCGCTTCCTGGTGCCCTGGCTGGCCGGTTACCAGGGCTGGGCCCTGTTCATCGATGCCGACATGCTCTGCCTGGCGGATCTGGCCGAGCTCTGGGCCCTGCGCGATGAACTCTATGCGGTGCAGTTGGTGAAGCACCAGCACGTGTGTGAGCAGGGGCTGAAGTTCCAGGGCATGCCCCAGACGCCCTATGGCCGCAAGAACTGGTCGTCGGTGATGCTCTTCAACTGCGCGCGTTGCACGGCGCTCACGCCGGAGCTGGTGAACAGCGCCTCGGGCCTGGAGTTGCACCAGTTCCACTGGCTGGCCGACGAGCAGATCGGCGCCCTGCCGCCCGAATGGAACGTGCTGGTGGGGGTGCAGCCCCTGCCGGCGGCCCCAAAGATCCTGCACTACACGCTGGGCGGCCCCTGGTTCGACGACTGCCTGACCATGCCCGCCTCAGACCGCTGGCTGGCGGCCCGCGCCGCCATGAACGAACCGCTGCCGGTGGAGCCGGCGGCTGTTGTTGCGCCGGAGCCGGTCGGTGGCCGTTCCCCACAGCCGGCGGCTGTTGGTGCCCCCGAGGCGCAGCCTGTGGGCCATCACCCCCTTCCCGTTTCCATCACCTGAGGTCACCATGCCCGCTCCCGCGCTCACCCCTGCCTACCGCGATGCCTATGGGCGGATCAATGGTCTTGTGATCGTGGGCGAGGGCCTGGCCGATCACCATTTCCGCCAGCTGGCCCAGCTGCTGCCGGAAGACGGCGACGAGTTGCGGCGCCTGGCGGCGATGGAAGGCCGCCACGCCGTGGATTTCGTGGGCTGCGGCCGCCAGCTGGCGATTCGCCCCGATCTCCCCCTGGCGCGCCGCCTGTTCGCGCCGCTGCGCGCCCTGTTCAATGAGGCGTTCAGCACCACGGACACGGTGGGGGCTCTGGTGATCCAGTGCCTGATCGTGGAAAGCTTCGCCGTGGCCGCCTACCGCTGCTATCTGCCGGTGGCCGATGCCTATGCCGCACCGATCACGGCGGCGGTGCTGGCCGATGAGGCCGAACACCTCGACTACGGCGAGCGCCAGCTGGCGGCTCGCTTCCCGGCTGTGGCGGCGCCGATCAGCCGCTGGTGTGAGCGGGCGGTGCCCGTGGCGATGGCGATGTTGCGGGCGGTGCACGGCGATCTCGAAGCGATCGGCATCGATCCCAGTGCGCTGGTGGGGGAATTCATGGGCTGCCTGGGCACGGCGCTGGAGGCGGTCGGTTTCGCCCCACGCCAGGCCACGCGCCTGGCCGCACGCCTGGCGGCGGTGGCCTGCGGCTGAGTGCAGGGGCCTGAAACTGAATCCAGTGGCCTGAGGCTGAGCGCGGTTGCCCTCGCCAGGGTCAGGAGTGTTGCCGCCGGGCCTGAGGCTGGCGGTCCTGACTCCGTTCCTGCTGGCCTTGCTGGTGGGCCTCCAGGCGGCAGAGGGCACGGAAGCGCAGCGCCATCAGCTCATCGAACAGGGGGTTGATCTGGCAGAGCGGCGGGATATGCAGCACGGTGTGGCCCGCGATCACCACGGTGCGCTCGAACGGGCAGCGGGCAGGAATCAGCCGCACCAGCAGGCGGGCCAGCGGCAGGGAACGCGGGCCGATGCCATGGAGCCAGTGGCGGAGCCGATCGATCAGAACCCCTTGGCGGGGGCCCCGGAGCGGGCTGAGGGTCATGACGGAAGCCCTGGTCACCAGGGAGGAGTGAGGCGAAGACGGCGTGGGGCTGGCGGTCGGCGGAATCCGGGCGCGCGGGCCAGCGGCACCACCAGACCCTGAAGCGGTCCGGTGGCTCTGGCTGTCGCGTTGGACACCTCGGTGTGGAGGTCCTGAACGGAGACCTCAGAGCGTCACCGCCGCCAGCGGCGCCCGCGGCGGCAGCCCGCCGGCCCGGTTGTGCAGCTGCTGGGGGTCGAGGACGGCAGTGCTCACGCTGCCGCCGAAGCGCAGCTGCAACCAGGTGATCACCGCCGGATCAGCCGCCACCACTGCTTCCTGACCCGCGCCATGCTCCGGCAGCAGGGCCGCCAGCACCACCGGGCGCAGATACCACAGCTCCACGTTGGCGCCCTGCCTGTCGCGCCGCTCGGCGATCAGCTCCCGCAGCTGGCCGTCGTCGCTGAGCTGGCCGCTGGGAGCCAGCAGCAGCTGCAGCGGCCTTGCGCCGCAGACCTGGGGAGTGGAGGGGATGGCAGCCATGGGTGCTGAACGTTGCAACGAATCTGCAACGACGAAACAACGACATAACGGTAGCGCGATACCGTTAGCTGGTTCGGCCTGTGTCAGGCCCCGCACCGGTTGCCTTCGCCATGACCACCACGCACCCCGCCGCGGCCTCCAGCCCCGCGCCTGCCTCCCCAACCGCTACCTCCCCGAGCGACCTCTCCGATCACGCCAGCCCCGCCGACCTGGCGGCCCGCAAGGGTTTCGGCCCGCGGGTGCGCCGTCTGCATGGCCGCATCGGCGCCGCCCACCACCAGGCCGAAGGTATGGAGTTCTCACGCGCCCTGCTCGACGGCCAGGCCAGCCCGCTGCAGCTGGCGGCCCTGATCCGTGCGCTGGGCCCCGGCTACGCCCTGATCGAGCAGCAGGGCCCTGAGCTGGCCTCGGCCCTTGGTGCGATCGACTTCCCCTGGGCGGCGCTGGCCCGCAGTGCTGCCCTCGCCGCCGATGCGGCAGCCCTGGCGGCAGCGCCCGCCACGCCGCGCTCCGCCGCTGCCGCCCTCTGGCTCGAGCATCTGCAGGCCCTGGCCCAGCAGGCTCCGCACCGCTTTCTGGCCCACGTCTACGTGCGCTACGGCGGCGATCTCTCCGGCGGCCAACAGCTGGCCCAGCAGGCCAACGCCATCCTTGCGTCCCATGGCCTGCCGGCCGTGCGCTTCTGGGCCTTCGATCAGCCGCTGCCGGTGCTCAAGGCCGCCCTGCACGACGCCTTTGAGCAACTCGACCTGAGCGAGGCGGAAGAAGGTGAGCTGCTTGATGAAGCGGTGGTGGCCTTCCAGGACACCCAGCGCCTGCTGGCCGAACTGGGCGATCTGGGCGCCGCCTGAGCCCGAAAGCTGGCGCCCGGCAACTGGCGTCTGCTGCTGGCGGCTGGATGTCGTGCCTCAGGCCCTCCCGCCGCGCCATCTGCCCCTGGCTGCTGCCTCTTCCCCTCTTTCCTCACTCTCTCCTGCGCGCCCCCCGTCCCATGCCCGCCACTGCTCCTGCCCGCCTCGAACCGCTGCAGCTGCTGCTGAAGCATGACAAGCCCGTGCCCCGCTACACCAGCTACCCCACGGCCGCCAGCTTCCACACCGGTGTGGGCCCTGGTGAACTGGCGGCGGAGCTGGCCCGGCCGAGCAGCGAGCCCCTGTCGCTCTACGTGCACATCCCCTTCTGCCGCCATGCCTGCTGGTACTGCGGCTGCAACCGGATCACCACCCAGGCCGGCTCGAAGGTGGTGGGCCCCTACCTGCAGGCCCTGGGCCGGGAGCTGGCGCTGATCCAGCAGGCCTCGGGCCAGCGCCGGCGCCTCAGCCAGCTGCACTGGGGTGGCGGCACTCCCAATTACCTGAGCGTGAGCGAGCAGGCGGAGCTTTGGGCGCTGATCGCCCACCACTTCGATCTGGAGCCCGGCCTGGAAGCCTCGATCGAGGTGAATCCGGAATTCCTCAGCCGTGACGAGGTGCTGGGCCTGCGCCGCCTCGGGTTCAACCGCATCAGCTTCGGCATTCAGGACGCCGATCCAGAAGTGCAGGCGGCGGTGAACCGGATCGTGCCGCCCGATCAGCTGCGGCGGGCGATGGGCTGGATGCGGGAGGCGGGCTTCGAGAGCGTGAACGTGGATCTGATCTGCGGCCTGCCGCTGCAGACGCCTGACCGTTTCGCCGCCACGATCGCCCTCGTGGAGGAGCTGCGGCCCGATCGGGTGTCGTTGTTCAGCTTCGCCTACCTGCCCGAGCAACTGCCGCTGCAACGCAAGATCGCTGCTGATGATCTGCCCAGCCAGCGCGAGCGGGTGCAGATGCTGCAGGGCGCCTATGACGCCTTTACCAGCCACGGCTATGACGCCATCGGCATGGACCACTTCGCCCTGGCGGAGGACAGCCTGGCCGTGGCGGCCCGGGCTGGCCGCCTGCATCGCAATTTCCAGGGCTACACCACCGGTGGAGAGCTCGACCTGCTGGCGATCGGCGTCACGGCGATCAGCCAGTACCCCACCCTGTTCAGCCAGAACCAGCGGGATCTCCGGGCCTATCTGAAGGCGCTGGACGCCGGCGTGTTGCCGGTGGAGAGGGGGCTGGTGGTGGAGGATCCTGACGAACTGCTCAGGCGTCGCATCATTCAGCGCTTGATGTGCGATTTTCGCGTCGATTTTGCCCACCTTGGCGGCGCAGATCAGACCGGCCAAGCTATAAACGCCCAGGCTGGAGCAGAACTGCTCAACGGCCCCCAGCGGTTCGCGGCAGAATGGGCTGACCTGCAGGCCCTGGAGGCCGACGGCCTGCTGCAGCTGGAGTCCAATGGCTTCCGCGTCAGCACGGAAGGACGCTGGCTGATCCGCACGATCGCTGCGGTGTTTGATCCTCGCCAGCGACTGAAGGCCAGCGGGTCGCGGTTGGTCTGAGGCGACGAATCAGGCGGCCTGCAGGTGCTCAAGCTGCTGTTCAAGCCTTTCCCGCAGGCGGCCCATCACCAACATGCAGAGATCGTCCACCAGCGGCTCGTCGGCGGTGTAGATCAAGCGGGTGCCCTCCCGCTCACAGCGCACCAGCCCCGCCCGCTGCAACTGGCTCAGCTGGCGGCTGATGTGGGATTGGCTGAAGCCGGTAGAGGCAATCAGGGCGGCCACATCCTGGGGGCCCGTCTTTAACAGACAGAGCAATTGCAGCCGCGCCGGCTCACTCAGGAGGCGAAAGAACTGGCTGAGTTCTTCAAGAAGCTGGGGGGTTGGAACTAGCCCATCGGCCGCAGCACTCATTACGCAAAATACCTAGCAACGCCAACCATCATGGCGTCATGTTTGCCGTTTTGGGGTGGGTGACGCACCTTTTGAGTACGTGAGAACCGGACCAAGAACTGAAGAATCCGATCGTCATGCACATCCTGTCGCATGTTGACACTTATGCGGAAAAGGGCATAACAGCTTTAATCAGATAGGGTTGACAGCGTCTTTGCGGCATCGCCCGCCTGCAGGCGGAGGCGGAGATGCCCGGAAACCTGATGCAGGCGTTGGCCTTGCCCTGCGCACCGCATCAGCGCCAGTCGAGCCAGGGGAGTGACGGCACGATCGCCGGCGTGCGCTCCCGGTAGGCGGGATAGTCGGGATGGGTGGCGCACAGGGCCCGTTCCTCACGCCGGGCCTTGCCGCCCAGCACGGCGGCCAGGCCCAGCAGCAGCAACAGGTGCAGCAGGCTGCCCAGGGCGATCACCATCCCCAGCGAGCAGAGCAACACTGCCTGGTACAGCGGATGGCGGCAGCGGCCGTAGGGCCCTGCCGTCACCAGGGCCGCACCGGGCATCGGTTCAGGCAGCGGCGTGAGGCTATCTCCCAGGTTCAGGAACGCCTGCAGGGCCAGCCCCAGACCCACGACCAACAGGGCCAGGCCCACCAGCTGCAAGGGCAGCGGCCAGTCGATGCCCAGGCGGCTGGGCGGTGGCGTGGCCGGCAGCAGATGGGCGGCGATCAGAAGCAGCTGGGCCGCCAGCCACCATTCACCACGGCGGTTGTCACGCCAGCCGCTCCAGCTGAAGCCCCAGTGCTGCAGACGTTCGTTCAGCTTGCTGAGCACAGGAGGGCTTGGCGCTTCCCTCCAGTGTGGGCTCAGATGCCGAAGTGGCGGCAGATCAGCCAGGGCATCGTCACGGCCAGGGTGAGGGTGAGTGGCAGGCCGTAGCGGGTCATGTCGAGAAAGCGGTAGCGGCCGGGGCCGAACACCATCAGGTTGGTCTGATAGCCGATCGGCGTGAGGAAACTCTGGCTGGCGGCGAACATCACGGCGAAGATGAAGGCCATCGGCGGCAGATCCAGCCCTTTGGCTACCTCGGTGGCGATCGGAATCAGCAGAACCACGGTGGCTCCGTTGCTGAGGGCCTCCGTGAAAATCTGCGCGAGCACCGTCACCGACAGCAGCACCAGATAGGGCGACCAGCCCTGCATCGAGCGCAACAAATCGGTGGCGAGCGCCTCGGCCAGCCCGGTGGATTGCATCGCCACGCTGAAGCTGGTGAGTGAGCCCAGCAGCAGGATCACATCCCAGCGGATCGAGCGTTGCAGCTCTCCGGGACGCAGGCAGCCGGTGGCCACCATTGCCACCACCGCCAGCAGAACCACTGCCATCAGCGGCAGCAACTTGAACATCGGCAAAAGGATCACCAGTGCCGAAATCACCACCGCCACCCACTTACGGCTGGTGGTGGGCAGGTCTTTCTCTAATTCGTCGAGCAGCACCAGGTCGTTGTTGGCCTGCATGCCGCGGATCGCATCGAGCGGGGCCTGAAGCAGGAGGACGTCGCCAGCCTGCAATTGCACGCGCCCCAGCAGCTCGCGCAGCACCTGGTTGCCGCGCCGCACCGCCAGCAGGGTGGCGTTGTAGCGCTGGCGGAAGCGCAGATCCCGCACGCTGGAGCCGACGATCGCAGAACCATCAGGGAGAAGCACTTCCACCACGCGCTGGGGGGAAGTGCTGGAAGCCCCGGCCAGTTCCTGAACGTCTTCGTCAAGATCGGTGATCGGCGCCAGGGTCACGGTGTGCTCTTGCTGAAGGCGCAATAGGTTGTCGCGATTGCAGCGCAGCATCAGCCGGTCGCCGGCCTGCAGCACGAGATCCGCCAGCGGGGCGGTGAAGCTCTCACTGCCCCGGTGCAGCTCCAGCACGTCCACGTCGAAACGGCGCTGCAGCCTGCTGTTGTGAAGCGATTGTCCAATCAGTTCCGATTCCAATGGAATCAGCACGTCGGTGAAGTAGCCCTCGCGAGCCATGGAGCCGAGCAGGTCGTCGCCTTCAAATCCCCGATCGGGGAGCATGCGCTCGGTGAAGAACAGCATGTAGGCCGAGCCGATCAGCCAGATCGGAATCCCGATCGCCGTGAAGCTGAACAGCTCCAGCGAGCCATAGCCGAGCTGGCGGCTGACATCGCTGGCGAGAAGGTTGGTGGAGGTGCCGAGCAGGGAGATGGTTCCCCCCAGCACGGTGGCGAAGGACAGGGGCAACAGCACTTTCGAGGGGGAGATGCCGCGCCTGTGGCACCAGCCCTCCAGAACCGGCAGCAGGGTGGCCACGATCGGGGTGTTGGGCACGAATGCCGAGATCGGGGCCACCACGCCCACCATGAGCGCGATCATGCGCTTCGGGCTGCGCACCGCATCGGACCCGATCAGCGCCCGCAGACGATCGAGGCCGCCGCTGCGGAACAATCCCGCCGACACGGCAAACAGGCCCATCAAGGTGATCAGGGCAGGGCTGCCGAACCCCTGAACGGCCTCATCGGGTTTGAGCACCTTGAAGGTCACCAGCAGGGCAGCGGCCAGCAGGCCGGTCACCTCCGGCGCCAGCCAGCCGGTGATGAACAGCACGATCGCGCCGGCGAAAATCAGCAGCGTGATCAAACCCGCCGGCTCTGAGGCAACAGTGAGGAAGGCGCTCATGGTTCAGACCTCAATACCGTGCCATTGGTTGCCGCTGCGTCAGCTCTGATTGCGAACCAAGGCGCCCATACGGCCGCATGGGCCAGGAATGGCGATGCTGAAAAGGGCGATGCGAGTGATAACGATGGCCGAGTCAAGCACCCCTGCAAGCACCCCTGATGGCAGGCTGCTGATCCCAGCGCATCCCTTGCTCCCACTTTCATTTCCGGCTGATCGGCTCCCCGCCGTGGACCAGGCCATGCGCCTGCGCTGGTTATGGCTGGTCTGGCTGTTGGCGATGCTGTTTCATGTCGACCTGGGGCTGATGCCCCTGTTCCATGGTCAGTCGCCGGAAATCGAGAGCCAGGTGCCGGTGGCGATGCTGCCGCTGCTGTTCGGCGCCATGCTCGGCTACTTCCTGGTACCGCTCGCCTGCCTGGTCACCATCGCCTATGCCGCCAGTGATCCGGGCCATCCCGCCCGCTGGCGGCCATGGCGGCGGCTGCACTTCTGGATCAGCGTGGTGTACACCATCTCAAACCTGCCGCACCTGATCGCCGATATCCTCGTGCCCGACTCACGACCCGATCAGGTGGCGCTGATGGTGGTGCTGGTGCTGATCGGCCTGCTGATCAACCGCGAGGGCTGGGCCTGGTGGCGGGAAGCCGCCCGCATCGCCGGCCCAGCTGCCGCTCAGCGGCCCGCGATCGCCAGCCCGGCCTCGTCGAACACGCCTTCAAACAACACGGAGCTGAGGTAGCGCTCGCCGGAATCGGGCAGCACCACCACGATCGTTTTACCGGTGTAGGCCTCTTCCGCAGCAAGGCGCAGGGCAGCCACCGTGGCGGCACCGCAGGAGATGCCGGCCAGGATTCCCTCCTCGCGCATCAGCCGTCGGGCCATCGCCACCGCCTCCTGATCACTCACTGTCTCCACCCGGTCCACCAGTTCCACGTCCAGGTTGTCCGGCACGAAGCCGGCGCCGATGCCCTGGATCTTGTGGGGGCCGGGCTGGATCGGCTGGCCTGCTTTGGTCTGGCTGATCACCGGGCTGTTCTCCGGCTCCACCGCCACCGACACCAGCGGCTTGCCCAGGGTGTTCTTGATGTAGCGGCTCACGCCGGTGATCGTGCCGCCCGTTCCCACACCGGCCACCAGCACATCGATGGCGCCATCGGTGTCGGCCCAGATCTCCGGCCCGGTGGTGTCGTGGTGGATCTGGGGGTTGGCCGGGTTGGCGAACTGCTGCAGCAGCACGTAGCGGTCGGGGTTGGAGGCGGCGATCTCGCGGGCCCGTCCCACGGCCCCGGTCATGCCGAGCCGGCCCTCGGTGAGTTCGAGCTTGGCGCCGTAGGCCGCCAGCAGCTTGCGCCGCTCAAGGCTCATCGTTTCAGGCATCGTGAGCGTGAGCGGAATGCCGCGGGACGCCGCCACGAAAGCCAGGGCGATGCCGGTGTTGCCGCTGGTGGGCTCGATCAGCTCCTTGCCGGCTCCCAGCAGGCCATCTTTCTCCGCTTGCCAGATCATGGCGGCGCCGATGCGGCACTTCACCGAATAGGCGGGGTTGCGGCCCTCGATCTTGGCCAGCACGGTGGCCTTGCAGTCACCCACCACCCGGTTGAGCCGCACCATTGGCGTGCGCCCGATGCTGAAGCTGCTGTCGGCGAAGATCGTGGTCATCGGAACATCAGTTGGCTAAGAGCAGCCTGGCAGCAACAGGGCCACCTGGCTCGAAGGCTGGGCGTCCTCGCTTACAGCTGCCGCGCAGCCCGCGCCCAAGCCTCCAACAGCAAGGCCAGCGCGGCCTGGAGGGCTCCCGGATGAGGCGGAACCCACGCCAAAGCGGTGAATGGTTTCCACACGTTTGTCAAGTTCTGGCACGACACAGCCCCGGCCCCGCGGCCCCTTAGTTTCGCCATTGCAAAGGAAGGGAAACTGGGCGGCGGCATGGGTTTCGCGGCGCTGCGTGCCGGTGGTCCGGTGATGGTTCCCCTGCTGCTGCTCTCGATCGTGGTGCTGGCGATCGGCGTGGAGCGGCTGCGCTACTGGCAGCGCTGGGGTCTCAGTTCCACCCGCCAGGAGCGCCTCCTGCTCGACACCCTTTCGGCCACGCCCGCAGGCGCCAGCCGCCAGCAACGGGAAGGCCTTGAGCTGGCCCAGCTGGAGCTGGCCATGGCCCAGGGTGAGCCCGTGCTTGAAGCCGCCACCTTGATCGGCCCCCTGCTGGGCCTGATCGGCACCGTCAGCGGTCTGATGCGTGTGCTCGCCGAGCTCGGCCCCGACCTCACCCTGCCCAGCGGCGCCAGCGTGCAGGGTTACGGCGAGGTGTTGGTCAGCACCTGGCTGGGCCTGGTGGTCGCCCTGATCGCTGCGGTGCTGCTGCGCACCAATCAGGGCTTGCGGCAATGGCAACGCAGTCGTCTGGAGCTGGCCTGCCTGCGCGCTGCGGTCGAGGCCCCATGACCTTCCGCCTCCTGGCACTCACCGGTCTCAACCTGATCGCCCTCACCGCCGTGGCTGCCCTGCCCGTTGTTCTGCGGCAGCCGGAGCCGCGCCATCGCGCCACCGCCTCTCAGGGCCTTCAGCCCCACTGGTTTCTGGTGCGCGCCGCCAGCGGCAGCTGGTACCTCGATGGCGCCGCGATCAGTGAAGTGGCGCTGGTGGCTCAGCTGCGTGGCGCCACCAACCCAGAAGGTGTGCGTTTTCTGCCCTCCGATGCCCGCTCCAGCAGGCAGGTGAGCAGCGACCTGGCCTGGCTGCGTCGCCACAGCCGCCAGCCGGTGTGGATCGACCGTCTGCCGGGCCCACTGTGAGACCAGCAGAGCGCGCCAACCCCTTCTTGGGGATTTCACCAGCCCTGGCGGTGCGGCGGATCGGGACGGCCGGCCCGATCACGGCCGGTGAGCAGGGCCTCTGGCTGGCGCTGCTTGGGGCGGCCCTCGGCCTGTTCAGCATGGCGCTGCTTCTGCTGCCTCAGCAGCTCGCCCAGGCGCCCGCCCACCGCGGCCTGGTGGTGCTGCACCTGGAGGCCGATGGGCGGCTGCGCCTCTGGAACCGCACGGTCAACCCGGGCCAGTTGCCCGCCCTGCTGCAGGAGGCCCGCCGCATCAACGCGCAGGCCCGCGTGCGGCTGATTCCCTCCCCCACCACCTCCTGGGGATTGGTGCAGCGATTTCTTCCCCTGCTCGATGCCAGTGCGCTTCCCTTTGACGTTCAACTTCCCTCCCCGTCCCAAGCCCCTGCCTCCTGACGGCCGGCCCCCTGCCGCAGGCCGCAGCCTCCCGCTGCCCGCCTGGGCGCGGGCGGGCGCCAACCGTCGCTGGCTGGCGGCGATCGGCACCTCCCGCTGGCTGCTGCCGGTGGGTATCGCCGTGGGAGCCCATGCCCTCTGGCTCTCCAGCAGCAACCTGACGGTGCGTCCCCGCCCACCGGCCCCGCGCCTGCCGGTGACCGATAACACCCCGGAGCTGCTGCGCTTCAGCAGTGGTGCCCGTCAGCCCGTGGCGCTGGCAGCCAGCTTGAGCACGATCGATCTGCCCTTCGGCAACAGCCTGCCACTGCCGCCGCCGCCGCCGCTTGAGGCCGGCCCAACGACCCCGCGCCGTTCCGCCACTCCGGTGCTGCCGGCTTCCCGCACCGCTGCAGGCAGCGCTGGCCGCGGCGGCCTGGCCTGGGGGGTCCCGCCGGCTGCCTCCGCTGGCCTTCCGGCCAGCGCCGCCTCCGCCCTGGAACTTGTCGCCCAGCTGCAGAGCAAGGCCGGGGCGGCCGCCGCGCCAATTGCTGCTGGTTCAAACGCCACGCCCGCAGACGCAGCCGCCCCGCCGGCGGCAGCGGAACGCCCGGCCATGGACGAGGGCCAGAAGGCTGCCAGCGCCGCCCTGGCCAGGCGTCACCTACGGCTTGGTGCCAACGCCGATCGCCCCTACCGGCTGCTCTGGGACACCGGCGTGATGGCCAGCAACAGGCCCGAGAGCCTGACCGACCTGCCTCAGGGGGTGGAACTGCGCCGCCTGCCCTTGGCGGCTGCCCAGGCCATGGGCCTCAGCCAGCCGCACGCTGTTTCGGTGCACTCCCCCGCAGGGCTGCTGTTGCTGTGGGTGCAGGGCGACCAGCTCTGGTTGATCCGCCAACCTGCCGGACCCACCAGGACAGCCGCTTAAGGGCTGCTGTCCCGCCTGATCACTCGTGGGTGCCCCCTCAGTTCTGGCGAGTGCCGGCTGAGCTCTGCGGCAGCTCCGCCCGGCCTCAGCCGGGAAGGCGACGTGTCTGGCGCCAGTGGCTCATGGATTGCCAGCCCAGCAGCACGATCAGGGCAGGAATCAATGCCATCAGGGTGAAGCGCTCGATCGGGCCGTCAAGGCCGGGGTAGGTATACGGGAGGATCTGCTCAACCAGATAGAGGCCGTAGAGGCCGATCAGGATGCCGCCCTCCAGGCGGGTGATCACCCCGCCGCTGAAGAAGATCGGCAGGCAGGCCACGGTGGTGGCCACCATGATCGGGAAGTCGCGGTGGATCATCACAGAATCCACACTGAGGCCGCGATCGCCGGAGATGAAGGCACAGAGCCCGAGGATCACGAGCTGGTTCAACAGGTTGCTGCCGATCACGTTGCCGATCGCCAGATCGGCCTTGCCGCGCAAGGCCGCCACGATCGAGGTGACAAGCTCGGGCATGGAAGTGCCGGCCGCCACGATCGTGAGGCCGATCAGGGTTTCGCTCACCCCCAGGCTCAAGGCAATGGCCGTGGCCCCTTTGACCAGGATCTGAGAGCCCCAGACCAGCAGCCCCAGGCCGGCGGCGAGCTTGATGAAGGCGGGAAGGTAGCCACCCTTGGCCTCATCGGCATCAATGTCGCTGTCAGCATCGCCGTCCTCCTTGGCGGAGCGGATCTCCCAGATGGTGTTGATCACCAGGGCGGTGAGCAGGGCGAAACCCGCCTGCCAGGTCATGCGCCCAGGCGAGGCCATGCCCCACACCGCCATCGACACCGCCAGCAGGATCGGCACATCGCGCCGGATCAGACGGCTGTGCACCCGCAGCGGCAGGATCAAGGCGCTGCAGCCAAGAACCACGAGCACGTTGAAGATGTTGCTGCCGACGATGTTGCTGACGGCAATGTCGTCGGCGCCCTGGAGGGTGGAGAGCACGCTCACGAACAGTTCCGGAGCGCTGGTGCCCATGGCCACCACCGTGAGGCCGATCACCAGCTGCGGAATGCCGAGCAGCAGGGCGAGCGCCACCGACCCCTGCACGAACAGCTCGCCACCGCCGAACAGCAGCAGGATGCCCACGATGATTTCGACGACGCTGAGCACTGAGGGCACCGGTTGAGGGCGCAATTATGACCTGCGGCCCCTGCCGAATCCGGACACCCTTCGTACGGTGACGGTTCAGAGGCAAGGCGAACCCGCGTGGGCATCACCAACCGGATCAGCCTTCAGAACCTCCGCGGTGACGTGTTCGGCGGCGTCACCGCTGCGGTGATCGCCCTGCCGATGGCGCTCGCCTTCGGGGTGGCCTCGGGTGCAGGGGCCGCCTCAGGCCTGTGGGGTGCCGTGCTGGTGGGTTTCTTCGCCGCCCTGTTCGGTGGCACTCCCACCCTGATTTCCGAGCCCACCGGCCCGATGACAGTGGTGATGACCACGGTGATCGCCACCTTCACGGCGGCCCATCCCGATGACGGGTTGGCGATGGCCTTCACCGTGGTGATCCTGGCGGGCCTGTTCCAGATCCTGTTCGGGGTGCTGAAGCTGGGCCGCTACATCACGATGATGCCTTACACCGTGATCTCGGGATTCATGTCCGGGATCGGCATCATCCTGATCATTCTTCAGGTGGGCCCCTTCCTCGGCCAGGCGATTCCCGCCGGCGGCGTGCTCGGCACCCTGGAGTCCGTCCCACTGCTGCTTGGCGAGATCCAGCCGGTGGAAACGTTCCTGGCCGCTCTCACCGTGGCGATCATCTGGTTCACGCCGGCTCGCTTCAAGAAGCTGGTGCCGCCCCAGCTGCTGGCGCTGGTGGCGGGCACGCTGATCTCGCTGGTGGCTTTCGGTGATGCCGACATCCGCCGCATCGGCGAGATCCCCTCCGGCCTGCCGCCGCTGCAGCTGCCCAGTTTCTATCCCGGTGAACTCCAGCGGATGGTGTTCTACGGGGCCGTGCTTGGCATGCTCGGTTGCATCGACGCCCTGCTCACCTCGATGGTGGCCGACAGCCTCACCCGCACCGAGCACGACTCCAACAAGGAACTCTTCGGTCAGGGCCTGGGCAACGTGATGTCCGGCCTGTTCGGTGGCATCGCCGGTGCCGGCGCCACCATGGGCACGGTGGTGAACATTCAGGCGGGCGGCCGCAGTGCGCTCTCGGGCCTCACCCGCGCGATCGTGCTGATGGTGGTGATCCTGGGGGCCTCGGGCCTGGCCGCCTCGATCCCGATGGCGGTGCTGGCCGGCATCGCCCTCAAGGTGGGCATCGACATCATCGACTGGGGCTTCCTCAAGCGCGCCCACCTGCTCTCGGTGAAGGGCGCCGCAATCATGTACGGCGTGATCCTGCTCACCGTGCTGGTGGATCTGATGGTGGCGGTGGGCATCGGCGTGTTCGTGGCCAACTTCCTCACCATCGAGCGCATGAACGCCCTGCAATCCAGGGGTGTGAAGGCGATCAGCACCGGCGACGGCGAGCTTGATCTCACCCCGGAGGAGAAGGTGCTGCTGGATCAGGGCGAAGGCAAGGTGCTGCTTTTCCAGCTCAACGGCGCCATGATCTTCGGCGTGGCCAAGGCGATCGCCCGCGAGCACAACGCCATCACCGACTGCCAGAGCATCGTCTTCGATCTGGGCTCCGTGTCCCACCTGGGCGTGACAGCGGCACTGGCCCTCGAAAACGCCGTGGAAGAGGCGGTGGAGAAGGGGCGCAACGTGTATGTGGTGGGAGCGCATGGCACCACCCGTCAACGGCTTGAGCGGCTCCGCCTGTTCAAGCTGCTGGATGCCGCCCACACCGAGATCAGCCGCCACGAGGCCCTGCAGGCGGCCGTCGGCCTGCGCAGCGTCGTCGGCTGATCCAGGCGTCGAGGCGAAGCCGCGCCTGCTCTCAGGCCAGTGCCATCGTCAGCAACGATCAGCCGAGGAAGCTGAGGCCTGAGCCCGCCGCCGCTCCCCTTTCGCCTCACCCTCCCGGAGGCCCTTTGACGCTCTGGCCCGCGGGCATGCCTGGCCGGGGCGGAGGGGGCAACGTGACCTTGATCGGCGCCTCGCCAACCTGGGGGGAGCCGGCATCGCCTGGCAGCAGGACGCGCTGCTCCCCTTCGGCTACTGGCTGCGTTTCGGAGTTCCCACCCTGGTGGTGCAGCTGGGGCGGCGGTGCTGCGGCTCGCGGCCTTCGCTGCATTCACCTTCTGTTAATCCGCTAAGTACAAATACGGATTCTGTGCATGGATCTACCGATGCTCGGATCCACGGAGCCTTGCATCCAGGCCTCCAAGGATCAGCCGGCCCACTGATCACGCTTGCTTGGGGCAGCCATTGGCAATACCTCTTCATCCATCCCCCAAACGCCATCGGCCTATCCCTATTGTTCGCGATCATCCCGGAAGCTTCGCGATCAGATGACCGTCCCCCCGCCCGAGACGGCCTCCTTTGCAACGTCCGTCCTTGAGACGGCCTTTCTGATTCCGCTTTATCCCTTGCTGGGAGCGTTCTTCTCCCTGCTGTGGGTGCCCGGGCTCATCTCCCGCACCGGTCCACGCCCCGCCGGCTACATCAACCTCCTGTTCAACCTGGTGGCGTTCCTGCACAGCCTCGCGGCCTGGATCGCTTTCAGCGGCACCCCGCTCACCCGCAGCTGGCCCTGGCTGGATACCGCTGGCCTCTCGATTCGATTCGACGCCACGATCAACACGCCGGTGCTGATCGCCATGACCATGATCTGCGGCATCCATGTGCTGGCTCAGGTGTATGCGATCGGTTATCTGGAGATGGACTGGGGTTGGCCCCGTTTCTTCGGCTGCCTGAGTGTGTTTGAGGCCGGATTGTGCGCACTTGTGCTCACCGATTCGCTCTTCTTCGCCTATGTGGTGCTGGAGCTGCTCACACTTGGCACCTATCTGGTGGTGGGCACCTGGTTCAACCAGTCGCTGGTGGTGAAGGGGGCGCGCGATGCCTTCCTCACCAAGCGGGTAGGCGATCTGGTGCTGCTGGCCGGCCTGGTGGCGCTGCTGCCGGTGGCCGGCAGCTGGAACATCAACGCCCTGAATGCCTGGGCCGAACAGGCCACCCCCAGCCCCGGCCTCACCTTGATCCTGCTGGCCCTGATCGCCGGCCCGATGGGCAAATGCGCCCAGATCCCGCTGCACCTCTGGCTCGACGAGGCCATGGAAGGCCCCTTCCCCTCCACGGTGCTGCGCAACTCCGTGGTGGTGCTGGGCGGGGCCTGGGTGCTGCTGCGCCTTGAGCCGCTGCTCTCGGTGAGCCCCACCGTGCAGGCCGTGCTGGTGGTCGTGGGCGGCACCACCGCCCTGGTGGGCGCCCTGATCGCCCTGGCCCAGATCGATATCAAGCGGGCCGTTTCCTTTCTGGTCAGCAGCTGGCTGGGGCTGCTGTTCCTGGCCGTGGGCGCCGGTGCCGGAGACACCGCCTGGCGCATGCTGCTGGTGTATCCGCTGCCGATGGCCCTGGTGCTGCTGGCCCTGGGCACGGTGGTGTCGAGCAACGTCAGCCAGGACCTCACCCAGCTGGGTGGCCTCTGGTCGCGCCGCCCCTTGATGGGCATCGCTTTCCTGGTGGGTGGCGCGGGCCTGGTGGGGCTGCCGCCGCTGGCCGGTTTCGGCGCCCTGCGCGCCATGACCGCCAGCCTCTCGGACAGCCAGGCCCCGCTGCTGCTCACCGCCGTGGTGCTGCTCACCAATGGCCTGATCAGCGCCGCACTGGTGCGGATCTTCGGGCTGATCTGGGGCGGCAAGCCCTCGGTGTTCACCAAGCGCTCCGCCGAAGTGCTGTGGCTGATGGTGCTGCCGGCGATGGTGGCCACCGGCCTGGTGCTGCACCTGCCGATCCTGATCAACCGCGCCGGTATCGGCGCGGAGTGGGGTCCGATGGCGCTGCCGCTGCTCGCCTCCACGCTGCTGGGAATCACGGCCGGGTCGGTGCTCTATCTCTTCTCCACCGACCACCTGCCCAAGCTGTCCGGACCATTGGCAGGGCTGCAGGAATGGCTGGCCGCCGACCTGCACACTGAAGGCCTCTACCGCCGCACCGTGGTGGGTCTGGTGGTGGCGCTGGCGGCCACCAGCAGCTGGGTCGACCGCATCCTGGTGGACGGCTTCAGCAACCGCAGCGGCGACCTTGCCCTGGAGGGGGCGCGCCGCCTCAGCCTCAGCACCACCGGCCGGGTGCAGGCCTATGCCTTCACCGTGCTGGTGGGGGTGGTGTTGATGGGGCTGTGGATCCTCACCCGCCACACGCCCGCCTTCCTCTCCCTCTGAAGCAGACCACCGAGATCTCCCATGCTGCTCACCCTTCTGCTGCTTCCCCTGGCGGCTGTACTGCTGCTCTGTCTCGCCCCCTTGCCGGGCCCCTGGCCCCGTCGCGTGGCGGTGTTCGCTCCGGCGGTGCAACTGCTGATGCTGCTGTGGCTGGCGGGCCACCCGGTGCCGGAACTCCGCCAGGTCTGGCTGCCCCAGCTTGGTCTGGAGCTTCACCTGGGCCTCGATGGCCTGTCGCTCCCGCTGGCCGGCCTCACGGCTCTTCTTTCCTTCATGGCGGTGTTCGCCACGCCGATCAGCCAGCCGCGGCGGCGCTTCTTCTACGCCATGGTGCTGGCCACCAACGTGGGCCTCACCGGTGCCTTCCTGGCCTGCAACGGCCTGCTGTTCGTGCTGGCCTACGAAATCACGCTGATCCCCACCACCCTGCTGGTGGCGGTGTGGGGCGGCGAGCGGCGTGCCACCGCTGCGATCCGCTATCTGATGTATGGCGCGGTGTCGGGGATGGCCCTGCTGGCGGGCTTGCTGGCCCTGGCCCTGCTCAACCGCAATGGCTTCAGCTTCGCCTACGCCGACATGGCCCAGGCGGTGCTGCCGGAGGGGGCGGAGCGCTGGATCCTGGCCCTGCTGCTGCTCGCCTTCGGCCTCAAGATGCCGATCTTTCCGCTGCACGGCTGGCAGCCGCTCACCTACAGCCAGGCCTCCACGCCCGTGGCCATGCAGCTGGCCGGGGTGGTCTCGAAGCTGGGGGCCTATGGCCTGCTGCGCTTCGGCATCGGCATGCTGGGCGACACCTGGGCCGAGTGGTCGCCGTGGATTGCCGTGGTCGGCATGGTCAGCGCCTTGTATGGGGCCCTCAACGCGATCGCCCAGACGGACATGCGCCGCCTGGTGGCCTTCAGTGCCCTGGGCCACATGGGCCTGCTAGTGCTGGCCCTGGCCGCCGCCACGCCGTTGAGCCTGCAGGGGGCGATCGCCCAGATCCTCGCCCAGGGCATGATCGTGGCCCTGCTGTTCTGCCTGGTCGGCAAGATCGAGGCGAAAACGGGCACCACCGAGATCGCCGCCCTCTCCGGCCTGATGAACCCCAGCCGGGGCCTGCCCTTCACCCTGGGCCTGCTGCTGCTGGCGCTGATGGCAGCGGCGGGTGTGCCCGGCCAGGCCGGCTTCCTGGCGGAGATGGTGGTGTTCCAGGGCAGCTGGCCGGTGTTCCCGCTGCCCACGATCGGTTGCATCCTGGCCTCGGGCCTCACGGCCGTGTATGCGGTGCGCCTGTTCAACCGGGTGGGCTTCGGACGCCTCGACAACAAGACCGCCGACTACGTGAGCACCACCTGGGTGGAGCGGCTGCCGGCCCTGGCCCTCTCCTTCCTGGTGATCCTGGCGGGCCTCTGGCCCCAGATCCTGCTGGGCTGGAGTGAGGACACCACCAGTGCCCTCGCCCTCTCCCGCCCGCCGATCAACGCCCTGGCGATGGCTGCCCCGAGCCCAGCCCTGCCAACGCTCGCCACCCTGCCTTCACTGACGACCCCGGCGCTCCACGCTCCGCTGGCGCCCCTGCACCTGCCCACCTCGCTGGCTCTCCGGCCATGACCGTCACCACTCCCGCCACCGCCCTGCCGCCTTCCACCCACCCCTTCGCTGAGGTGGTGCAGCGGCTCGAAGCCGGCGGCTCGATGCTGCCGGATACGCCGGAAAACCTGATGCAGATCATCGGCATCTACAAGGCCTATGCCGTGCCGATGGATTTCTACTGGCGCGACCTGCTCTACATCGCCGAGCGGGTGTTCCTCGATCCCCTGCCGGCGTTCAAGTATTTCCCGAGTCAGGAGTATCTGGATCTGCCCAATTCCTACGCGGGTGATGATTCCAAGCTGCGCATCTGGCGCGGGCCGGCCACCGCCCACCCGGAGCTGCTGGAGTTCATGGAGAAGGGCGAAGCCGGCAAGCTGCCGAAGCTGCTCCATCACCTCTGGCACGACCGTATCAACATGGAGTTCGCGGAGGCCTGCATGGATGCCATGTTCTGGCACCAGGGCATGGGCGGCCGCTTCTACGACTACCTGGAGAGCGACGCCTACAAGGCCAACGCCGAGCGGGCGATCCTCGCTTACTTCAAAGGCAACCCACTGATGCTGGGCCTGCACAAGCTGTTCCCGGAGATGTTCCTGGAGCAGGTGCGCAAGATGAGCTACTACGCCAATCTTGGCCTCTTCTGGGAGGTGATGGCGCCGGTGTTCTTCGAGATGAGCGACATCTACGATGAAGGGGGCTTCTCTGGTGTGCCAGCCGCCATGGATTTCCTGGTGAACGGCATTTTTGCCGTGGCAGGCCGGCCGATCTATCACCACGTTTACATCGGTGGTGAATGCATCGAGATCATCCCCAAGTCGGAAGGCTTCACCTGGCTGTATGAGGCGGCCCTCCCCTATGTGGAGGCGGTGTTCTATCGCACGGCCCCCTTCCGCGGCACCAAGAGCTACAACGCCCAGGCTGATCAGGTGCCGTCGGAGCAGGCGGATTTCCACTACGGCATCCTCTATGCCGATGTGTTCCCGGTGGGTTCAGCCGGCATCCCGCCCACCCTGCTGATGCAGGACATGCTCCACTTCCTGCCGCCCTATCTGGTGGAGCTCTACCGCAACCACAAGCGCGGCGAAGACGACATCCTTGTGCAGCTGGGCATCACCTTCCAGCGCTCCATGTACAACGTGACCTCAGCGGTGATCCAGGCGCTGCGCTGCGCCCTGCTGTTCCCTCTCGATGATCCCGATCCGGAGCACCTCAAGGCGAACCGCGCCTTCTTCGAGGCCCAGATGGATCGCTTCCTCCGCCCTGAGGCCCGCCTCCGGGATGTGCAAACCCAGGACTACCGCTAGAGACTCCCAGCCATGGCCAACATCATCGAAACCGCCAAAGGCGCCGGCCTGTTTTCCACCCTGCTTACAGCGGTGGAGGTGGCCGGCCTCACCGCAGCCCTGGAGAGCCCTGGCCCCTTCACGGTGTTCGCCCCGGTGGACGACGCCTTCGCCGCCCTGCCGCCCGGCACCGTGCAGACCCTGGTGGACAACCCGCCCCAACTCGCGCGCATCCTCAAGTTCCACGTGCTCTCCGGCGCCTTCAGCCGCAGTGAGCTGGTGGATCAGCCCAGCTGGGAAAGCCTGGAGGGCGCCCCGATCCCGATCCGCTGCGCCGAGCCCTTCGAGGTGAAGAATGCCTCCGTGCTCTCCGCCGACATCGTCTGCGACAACGGCATCGTGCACGTGATCAACCGGGTGATGCTGCCGGGCTGATCCCCAGCCGGGTGAGCAGGGGAGAGGCCATGGCGGTGGTCACCAAGGCCATCACCACCATCATCGTGAACAGGGTGGTGCTGATCACCCCAAGGCTCAGGGCCACGTTGAGGATCACCAGTTCCGTGAGCCCTCGGGTGTTCATCAGCCAGCCCACCGCCTGGGCCTGCTGGGGGGGCAACCCTCCCAGGCGGGCCATGGCCCAGCAGCCGATGAACTTGCCGCCGATCGCCACGGCCAGCACCGCCAGCAGGGCCAGCCACAGCAGCGGCTGATCGAGGTCCGCGATCCGGGTGTTGAGGCCGCTGATGGCGAAGAACACCGGCAGCAGCAAGGTGAGCACCAGATCCTCGATGTGCAGCCGCAGGCGGCGCAGCAGCGGGCCGTAGCGGGGCAGGGCCAGGCCGAACAGAAACGCCCCGAAGATGTAGTGCACACCGATCCAGTCGGTGATCACGGCCGAGAGAATCGCTCCAGCGAACAGCAATGAGAGCAGAATCGGGCTCAGCTGCCGCTCGCGCCGGTAGTGCTCCTGGAGCCGGTGCATCAACGGCCTGAGCCCCAGCAGCAGCAGCAGCGCCCAGGCCAGGGTGCCGATCAATGCCGGCAGGGCGCCCAGTACCGATCCGGAGCGGGTGAACGACACCACCGCCGCCAGCAGCACCCAGCTGACCACGTCGTCGATGGCGGCGCAGCTGATCACCAGCTGGCCGAGCGGCAGCCCCAGCAACCCCCGTTCCTTGAGCAGGCGCGACAGCACCGGAAAGGCCGTGATCGCCATCGCCGTGCCCATGAACAACAGGCCCGGCAGGGTGCGATCGCCCGGCAACAGCGCGGGCAGCACGCTTTCCAGGCCAACGGCCAACAGCACCCCGAGCAGCAGCGGCAGCACGATGCCCGCAAGCGAAATTCGCGCCGCCAGTCGCAACCGGCCGTGCAGATGCTCCGGGTTCACCTCCAGCCCCACCAGAAACATGAAAAGGATCAGGCCCAGCTGGGAGAGCAGGTTGAGCTGGGGCAGCACCGCCGCGGAAAACACCGCCTGCTGCAGCTGGGGTGCCAGCGCCCCCAGCAAGGAGGGCCCCAGCACGATGCCGCCCAGGATCTCGCCGATCACCGCGGGCTGATCGAAGCGGGCCAGCAGGCGCCCCAGCAGCTTCGAGACCACGATCACCAGGGCCAGAGCCACCAGCACCGCCGACAGGGTGCTCAGCGGCTCGGTCGCGATCACAGCGGCGCAGCTCCTTGCAGCATCCACAGGCCGTGCAGACCTTCCCAGGCCAGGTAGGCGCTGATCAGCAGGGCGAGCACGCCCACCACCCATTCGGCCCGGTGCACCAGCCAGCCTTCCACCTGCAGCAGCGGCTCGCGGATGCCGCCACCGGTGGCGATCCAGGCCAGCGGTGGCAGCAGCAGCAGGGAGCTGGCCACCAGCACGAACACGCCGGTGAGCTCCAGATCACGGCTCACCCCTGGCTGGTTCACCAGCAGCAGGCCCGCTTCCTTGAGATAGAACACCAGGTTTTCCGGCGTCAGCAGGGCGCTGGTGGCGCCGATCAGCACCAGCAAGGGCGTGCGCACATCGGGCAGCTGGTTGAGCAGCTTCACCGCCATGCCCTCGTGGCCCAGCTCGGCCGCCGGGGTGAGCTGGAACAGGCCGATGCCCAGCAGCGCCACCGCCCCCACCAGATCAATCGCCACCTGCCCCTGTTCGCCGTGGTTGAGGGCCAGGGAAAAGCGGTCGCCCACAAGCATCAGGGCCAGGATCGCCAGGCCGTTGGCCATCGCCCAGCCGCTCACGTAGGCGAAGGAACGCCGCAGCGGGAAAGGGCCGAGCAACAGCAGCGCCACCACGGCGATGTGCAGCGGGCTGAAGGCGATTCCGAAGCCGAACAGCGACGACTGGCTGAACAACGCCCCAGGGCTGAGGTGGGCGGTGGGGGCGATCAGAGCAGGAAGGAGCAAGGAACCAGAGGTGATGGGATCGAGCGGTCTGAACGCGCTGCTGCCGAGGGTAGGGAGATTCCGGCGGGCCCAGAGTGGGCTCAGAGATAGAAGCCCACGGTGGTGACCACCCGAGTGCCGCCGTTGCGCAGGGCCCGGCGCAGATTCAATGCCGACTGGTTGTGCAGCAGCTTCTCCCAGGGGCGGCGCGTGACGTACACGGGCATCACCACGGTGCAGAAGCTGGTGGGATGTTTGTTGTGCTCCGCTTCGAAGCGGTGCACGAAGGAGGTGATCGGATCCACCAGGGAGCGGTAGGGGGAGGGCAACACCACCAGGCGCACCTGCGGCAGCCGCTGGCTCCATTGCTGGCGGAAGGCTTCGGCGCCGCTGCCATCGAGATCCACATGCACCGCCACCAGGGGGCCGGCGATGCTGCGGGCATAACGCACCGCATCGGCACTGCCGTGGTTGAGCGCGCCCACCAGCACCACCACCGGGGTGCCGCCCTGGGCGGGGGCCGGCGGCAGGCTGAGCGGGGCGCCGGGGCTGAGATCGAGGCGGCGGGCCATGCGGCCGTAGTGGGTCTTGATCGCCAGAAACAGGCTCACCAGCAGCGGCACGCCCACCACCACCAGCCAGGCCCCCTCGGTGAACTTGCTGAACAGCAGCACGCCGCACACCAACCCGGTGACCAGGCAGCCCAGCCCGTTCACCAGCGCCTTGCCTCGCCAGCCCTCGGCGGCGCTGCGCCCCCTCCACCAATGCATCACCATCCCGGCTTGGGAGAGCGTGAAGCTGGCGAACACCCCCACGGCGTAAAGCGCGATCAAGCGGGTCACGCTGCCGTCGAACACCAGCAACAGCACCGCCGCGAAGCTGCTCAGCAGCACGATGCCGTTGGTGAACACGAGCCGGTCGCCGAGGGAGGCGAGCTGGCGCGGCATGAAGCCGTCCTGGGCCAGGAAGGCGGCCAGGCGGGGAAAGTCGGCGAAGGCGGTGTTGGCGGCCAGCAGCAGGATCAGCAGGGTGGTGAGCTGCAGCAGCAGCAGCAGTGGTCCATTGCCGAAGATGCGCTCTCCCAGCTGATAGAGCAGGGTGGGGCCGGTGTCCTGCGCCACCAGCCCCAGCTCGGTGGCCAGGGCGCTGATGCCGCTGAACATCAACGCCAGCAGGATCACCATCACGGTGAGCACGCGGCGGGCATTGCGCCACTCCACCGGCTTGAACGCCATCACGCTGTCGCTGATCGCTTCAATGCCGGTGAGGGCGGCGCAGCCGGAGCTGAAGGCGCGCATCAGCAGTACCGGCCCCAGCGCCGCCAGCGAGGCGCCGTCTCCGCTGTTCAGCAGCCGGCTCTGCTCGGCCAGCGGCAGAGCGGTGAGTGACCCCTGGCTCCACTGGATCAGGCCAGCTACCACCAGGGTGAACACCGTTCCCATGAACAGGAAGGTGGGCAGGCTCAGCAGCTGGGCCGTGGAGCGCACGCCGCGCAGGTTGGCCAGCATCAGCAGGGCCACCGCCACCAGGCACAACGGTTCGCGCAGCGCGTCGAGCAGGGGGAAATAGGAAGTGAGGGCGGCGATGCCTGCCGCCGTGCTCACCGCCACGGTGAGCGTGTAGTCGATCGACAGCGAAGCGGCGGCGCAGAGGCCGGGGATCACCCCGAGGTTGTCGTGGGATACCCGGTAGGAGCCACCACCATGGGGATAGGCCTTGATGGTTTGCCTGTAGCTGATCGCCACCACCAGCATCAACGCCACGATCACGCCTGTGATCGGCAACGTGAACGGCAGGGCGGCGGCCCCGGCCATGCCCAGCACCAGCACGATCTCCTGGGTGGCGTAAGCCACCGAGGAGAGGGCGTCGGAGCTGAGGATGGCGAGAGCTTCGGCGTTGGTGAGCCGTTCCTCGGAGTGGGCGCTGGTGGGAAGCGGGGCTCCGATCAGTAGGCGTCTGAGCGACTGGCTGCCTGATCCGCGTGGATCCTTGGTCAAGGGTCGGCTCAGACGCGTTCAGATGGGGATCGTACGCTCAAGTTTGGAGGAGAGCGTTAGATCGCAGCCGCTCCTGATTCCGACGTGCGGATGCGCACGACAGCCTCCACAGGCAGCACGAAGATCTTGCCGTCGCCGATTTCGCCGGTGCGGGAAGGGCCTGTGATCGCGGCGATCACGGTGTCCACCTTGTCGTCTTCGACGACCACTTCCACTTTCACCTTGGTGATGAATTCAATGGTGTATTCCGCACCGCGATAGGTTTCCACCTGGCCTTTCTGTCTGCCGAAGCCACGCACATCGGTGATGGTCATGCCGATGATTCCGGCATTCACCAAGGCTGTTTTCACATCATCGATTTTGGTGGGCCGGATGATCGCTTCGATTTTTTTCATGGTGACTCAGAAATGCGGTGATGAAGGGACTGGAGGATGGCCCACCCAAACGGCCATCGGTCTAAACCGATGGCCGCAGCGGTAAGTGCCCGTGGGAGTTGACTGAGCCGCTGGTTGGGGGTTGGGCTGAAAGAAGCCAGGCCTGAGTTTAGGCAGGTTCTGGCCAATCGTGCCAAGTTACCAAATGAATACTAATTCGTCATTGGTTCGTAGGCTTCCTCTCCGTGGCAAACGATGTCCACGCCACGCTCTTCATCATCAGCCTCAAGGCGCAGACCACAGGTGGCTTTGACGACGTAGAGAATGATGGCTGTGCCGACGCCAACGAAGGCATAGGTGAGAATTGTGGCCTTGAACTGGGCGATGAACAGGCCGAAGTTACCGCTTTCGGCGAGGATTTTGGCGGAAAGGGGGAAGTAATCCAGAGGAACGAGCACCTTTGCGGCAAGAATGCCGGTGAGCAGGGCTCCCACTGTTCCGCCAACGCCGTGCACCATGAAGGTATCCAGGGAGTCGTCAAACTTGATGGCGGATTTGATCTGGATGGCGATGAAGCAGGCTGCGGCAGTCAGCGCGCCGAACAGCAGGGAGGTTCCGATCGTGACGAAGCCGGCCGCTGGGGTGATTCCCACCAGCCCCGCCACGGCTCCTGTGGCCGCGCCCACGGCGGTGGGCTTGCCACCTTTGAACCATTCGATCAGGCACCAGGTGAGCATCCCGGCTGAGGCGGATGTGGTGGTGGTGACGAAACACAGGCCGGCTCCTGCAGCGGCGAAATAGCTGGCGCCGTTGAAGCCGAACCAACCGAACCACAACAACCCCGCACCCAGAAGAATGAACGGCACGTTATGCGGTGGGCGCGTTGCATCGGGAAAGGCGTTACGAGGGCCCACGATCGCTGCGGCAACCAGAGCGGCCACGCCTGAGGCGATGTGAACCACTGTTCCACCGGCGAAGTCGATGGCGCCAATGGAACCGAGAGGTCCGATGAAGCCTCCGCCCCAGACCATGTGGGCCATCGGGCAGTAAATGAACACACTCCAGAGAAGGGTGAACCAGAACCACGCCTTGAAGCTGATGCGCTCTACGAGCGCGCCACTGATCAGCGCCGGGGTGATGATCGCGAACATGCCCTGAAACAGGGCGAAACTCGTGGCGCTGATCGCAAAGCCATCGGCGAGCGGTGCATCACCCAATGGACCACCGACTCCATTCATCATGAAGAACTCGAGCCCGCCGATGAACGGACTCTTGAAGCCCACGCCGAAGGAAAGGCTGTAGCCGATCACCACCCATAGAACACCGACCAGCCCCATCATGAAGAAGCTCATCATCATCGTGTTGAGCACATTCTTGGCGCGGGTGAAGCCTCCGTAGAAAAAGGCCAGGCCCGGTGTCATCAGCAACACGAGAGCTGAACCCATCAGCATCAACAGGGTGTCGGCGCCGTTGGTGGGAACCTTGGTCAGAGCGGCGTGGGCCGACCCCGCCATCAGGGGCAACAGGCCTGCTCCAGCGGCCAGCAGGACCACCCCCAGACGGCGCAGTTCAGCCTGGTGAATGCCAGCGAACAGATTGGTTGTGAAGTGATCGAAGGTGTCAAGGGCAGACAGGCTGTCCCCTGAGCTTTCACGTCGTGTCATCGGCAACAGCCCATCCGGGTAGGACCTGACAAGCTTGTGTCTGGCGATCAGGCCGTCCCGTAGCAAGGGCAACGGAACACCCCAAGCACAGGCGAACCGTGACACGGCCCACAAGCGCACGCCTCAATGGCAGCGGGGGTGGAAGCGGCTTCAGCATGGGGACCGCCGTTGTACCCACAGCCTCAGCCGTGCCTGGAGTTCCAGTGCTCGAACGCCTGGCTCACCGCTTTACGGCCGCCGGGGCAGCAGCTTCAGGACGGCCTGGGTTCGGTTGGCCACCTCCAGCTTCTGCATGATCTGGTGGCCGTGGACTCGCACGGTGCCCAGGCTGATGCAGAGCTCGGCGGCGATCTCCCGGTTGCTCAGTCCCCGTGCCATCGCTTCCAGCACCTCCCGCTCCCGGGGAGTCAGCAGGGCCAGGGTGCCGGCGAGGGCAGGTTCCGTGCCATCCACCGGCGAGCAGCTGGCTGCTGCACGATCTGCTGCGGCCAGGGCGTCCGCTTCACCCAGTGCGCGCAGGGCGACGGTGGCCTCCGCATCCCACCACGAGGCTCCCCGCAACACCGACTGGATCGCCAGTTGCAGATCCGCCGCCGCCACCCCCTTGTGCAGGTAGCCCCGTGCTCCCGCGCGCACCAGGCGGTGGCACCAGACGGGGTCATCCTGGCTGGTGACCATCAGCACCGGAATCCGGGGGTGGTCGGTACTGATGCGGCGGCAGGTTTCCAGCCCCCCCAGACCCGGCAGGCCCAGGTCGAGCAGGATCAATTCGAAGGCCTGGTGGCGCAGCAGGTCGAGCGCCTGCTCGCCATCTGCCACCGCCGTCACTGCCTCGATGCCGGTGAAGCCCTGCAGCGTCAACTCGAGCCCCAGTCGGAACAGCTCGTCGTCTTCCACCACCAGTACGCGCATCGGTTCAACCCTCCACCGCTGAATGAGCCGAGCGCCCATTCCTGGCCTCTCCGGCAGCCTCGGGCTCTCCCGGCGGCAACACCACGTCGATTTCGGCCCCGCCGCCCGGCCGGTTGCGCAGCCCGATCGATCCCCCATGGGCGCTGACGATCTGGCGGCAGAGGTAGAGCCCCAGGCCACTGCCTGGCCGCTCCTCCGATAGACGCTGGAAGCGCTGGAACAGCCGCGGGATCTCCTCCTCCGGCACGCCCGGACCGCCATCGGCCACCAGAAGCCGATGGCCGCTGCCGTGGTCCGAGAGTTGCACCCGGATGCAGCTGCCCCGCAGGCTGTGGTGAATGGCGTTAATCAGCAAGTTCTCCACCAGCCGTCGCAGCTGGGCCCCATCGCCCCAGAGGCTGTGGGGCTGACGCTGGGAGCTCTCCCCGAAGCCGAGCTGCAGACGGAGTTGCCGCTCCTCCGCCAGGGCGGCGAGGTCGCGGATCACGTCCTCCACCAGGCGGGTGAGGTCCACGGCCTGGCGCTGGAGACGTAGGCCCTCGGCGTCGTTGCGGTACACCTCCAGCAGCGTCTGAATTTGTTGCAGAGCTCGGTTCTGGCCCCGCTCGATCGTGGCCAGGCGCCGTTGCAGCTGAGGGTCCTGCCGCCTTTCCCCTTGGTTGCTCAGGCTGCGCAGGGTGGCGATTGTGCCCAGGATCGGTGTCTTGAGGTCATGGGCGAGGGTGGCCACGAAATCCCGGCGCAGATCCGCCACGGCCAGCTGGCCTTCCAGCTGCAGCCGCTGGCGTTGCAACGCCTGAATGCGCACGCACTGGCTGGCGCTCAGCACCAAAGCGCCGCAGACGATCAGCCGGTTGGTCAGCACCGAGCCGTCGGGGGGAGTGATGTGCGGAACCACCAGGTTGGCGAGCGTGAGGGCGCAGCTGAGGGCCACATAGCGCCAGATCCGCGCCGGCGGGGCCGTCTCGCTCAACAGCAACAGAGGCAGCACGTACAGATAACCCAGCACCACCGGCACCGGGGTAACCAGCTCCACCAGTGCCACCGCAACGGTGAGCAGGGCCACCTGGCGACTGGGAGAGGCCAGAGCCTCTATACCCAGGGGTAGGGATCTTTGTTTCAACGACATACCCATCGCTACTGGCGCCCTGCTGCAGGCGGCAAAGACAGTGATCGGGTCCTCCGCGCCGGACGCTACCGCCGATGACCGACTGGCTACAGGTGGCCCTGCTGATCCTGCTGATGCTGGGCACCTCCCGGCTACTGGGCCGCCACCTCTGGGAGGTGTTCGACGGCCAGCCCCAGCCCTGGCTGGACCGCTGGCTCTCCCCCTTCGAATCCACCCTGCTGCGCTGGGTGGGTGATCCAGGCCGGCCCGCCGAACTGGCCTGGGATTACCTGCGCCCGCTGCTGCTCAGCAACTTTGGCTTCACCGCCGTGGCCCTGCTGCTGCTTCTGGTTCAACCGCCCTGGCTGAATCCCCAGGGGCTGCCGCCGGTGCCCTGGGATCTCTCCTTGCACACCGCTATTTCGTTCGTCACCAACACCGATCAGCAGCACTACCTGCCGGAGCAGACCTTCAGCGATCTCACCCAGCTCGGCGCGATCCAGTTCCTGATGTTCACCTCGGCCGCCACCGGCCTGGCGGTGGGTGTGGCCTTCATCCGCGGGCTCACCGGCCACCCGCTGGGCAACTTCAACAGCGACCTGATCCGCGCGATCACACGGGTGCTGCTGCCGCTCAGCCTGGTGTTCGCTGTGGTGTTGCTGATCCAGGGCGTGCCCATGACCCTGGGCGGTCCGGTGAGCCTGCGCACGCTCGAAGGCGCCACCCAGATCCTGGTGCGGGGCCCGGTGGCGGGTTACGAGGCGATCAAGCAGCTGGGTGAGAACGGCGGCGGCTTCTTCGGCGCCAACTCGGCCCATCCGTTCGAGAACCCCAGCCCCTTCACCAACCTGCTGGCCATGGTGGCGATGCTGGCCATCCCGGCCGCCACCCTCGACGCCTTTGGCCGCTTTCTCGGCAACAGGCGCCAGGCCAATCTGCTGCTGGTGCTGGTCACGGGGCTGCTGCTGGCCCTGGCCGTGGTGGCGATCCAGGCTGAGCAGTCCGGCAACCCCCTGCTGGCGCCGTGGCTGAGCGGCCCCAATCTGGAAGGTAAAGAGGTGCGCTTCGGCGCCACCCTCTCCGCCCTGTTCGCCGCCATCACCACCGCCACCATGACCGGCGCGGTGAACGGCTCGATGGATTCGCTCATGCCCGTGGGGGGCATGGTGCCGCTGTTCAACATGTTCCTGCAGGTGGTGTTCGGCGGTCAGGGCACCGGCGCCGCCTACCTGCTGGTGTTCCTGATCCTCACGGTGTTCCTCACCGGACTGATGGTGGGGCGCACCCCTGAGCTGTTCGGCCGCAAGGTGGAGAAGGCGGAAATCGTGTGGAGCAGCCTGATCCTGCTGATCCACCCGCTGTTCGTGCTGGTGCCGGCGGCGCTCACCCTGGCCGATGCGCCAACCCTCGCGGGCATCAGCAATCCGGGCTTTCACGGCGTCAGCCAGGTGGTCTACGAGTACGCCTCAGCTTCGGCCAACAACGGCAGCGGCTTCGAAGGCCTGGCCGATAACAGCCTGTGGTGGAACCTCAGCACGGTCGTGAGCCTGCTGGGCGGGCGTTACCTGCCGATCTTCGCGCTGCTGCAGCTGGCGGCAGCCTTCGCCCGCAAGCCCCCGGTGCCCCCCGGGCCCGGCACCCTCGCCACCGATACGGCCCTGTTCACGCTGGTGACCGCCGTGGTGATCCTGATCCTCGGCGCTCTCACCTTCTTCCCGGTGCTGGCCCTGGGGCCGATCGCCGAAGCCTTCTCGCTCCCTCGCTGATCGCCCTGCGCCTGCCATGACCATCCTTCAACGGCCCTTCTTCCCGCGCATGCCGCGGGGCCGTCGCGACCAGCGGCGCTACACCGAACGCCCCCGACGCCAGGGTCTGCTGGCCAGGGCCAGCGTGGAAGCGTTCCGCAAGCTCGATCCGCGCCACACGGTGCGCAATCCGGTGATGTTCGTGGTCTGGTGCGGCACGCTCGTGTGCCTGGCCACCACGCTGGAGCCCCAGCTGTTCGGCCTCAGCAGCGAGGCACCGGGCCGGGGTTTCAACGCCGCGCTCGCCGCGATCCTGGTGTTCACCCTGCTGTTCGCCAACTTCGCCGAAGCCCTCGCCGAAGGGCGCGGCAAGGCCCAGGCCGATGCCCTGCGCCGCACCCAGGCGCGCACCCAGGCCCGCCGCCTGCTGCCCGATGGCGGTGAGGCGCTGGTGGATTCCAGCAGCCTGCGCCAGGGGGATCAGGTGCGGGTGAGCAGCGGTGAGCTGATCCCCGCCGATGGCGAGGTGGTGGGTGGGGTGGCAGCGGTGGATGAATCGGCGATCACCGGTGAATCCGCCCCCGTGCTCAAGGAGGCCGGCTCCGATGTGGCCAGTTCGGTTACGGGCGGCACGCGGGTGGTGTCCGATCAGCTCACCATCCGCATCACTGCTGATCCCGGCAAGGGCTTCATCGACCGCATGATCGCCCTGGTGGAGGGCGCTGAGCGCAGCCGCACCCCCAATGAGATCGCCCTCACGGTGCTGCTGGCCGTGCTCACCCAGGTGTTCCTGATCGCGGTGGCCACCCTGCCGCCCGTGGCGGCCTACATCGGCGGACCCACTCCGGTGGTGGTGCTGGTGGCCCTGCTCGTGGCCCTGATTCCCACCACGATCGGCGGCCTGCTCAGCGCCATCGGCATCGCCGGCATGGACCGGGTGGCGCAGTTCAACGTGATCGCCACGTCCGGCCGGGCGGTGGAGGCCTGCGGCGACATCAACACCCTGGTGCTCGACAAGACCGGCACAATCACCCTGGGCAACCGCCTGGCGGAGGCGTTCCTGCCGGTGGGTGGGCACAGCGAGGCGGAGCTCGCTGCCGTCGCCCTCGGTGCCAGTGGCTTTGACAACACGCCCGAGGGTAAATCGATCGTGCGGCTGGCCGAGAAGCTCGGTGTGAGCGCGGGATTCGACGCGGCGGGGGCCATCGGCCTGGAGTTTTCCGCCCGCACTCGGATGAGCGGCACCGATCTGGCCGATGGCACCGAACTGCGCAAGGGGGCGGTGGATGCCATCAAGGGGTTTGTGCGATCCCGTGGCGGCCAGGTACCCGGCGGGCTGGATGAGGCCTTTGAGCAGGTGTCGCGGCTGGGGGGCACGCCGCTGGCGGTGTGCCGTGGCGACACCATCTACGGCGTGGTCTACCTCAAGGACATCATCAAACCGGGCATGCGCGAACGCTTCGATCAGCTGCGGCGCATGGGCATCCGCAGCGTGATGCTCACCGGCGACAATCCGATCACCGCCGGGGTGATCGCCCGCGAAGCCGGCGTCGACGACTTCATCGCCGAGGCCACCCCGGAAGACAAGATCGCCGTGATCCAGGCGGAACAGCGGCTCGGAAAGCTGGTGGCGATGACCGGCGACGGCACCAACGACGCCCCGGCCCTGGCCCAGGCGAACGTGGGCGTGGCGATGAACTCCGGCACCCAGGCCGCCAAGGAGGCGGCCAACATGGTGGATCTGGACAGCGATCCCACCAAGCTGATCGACATCGTGACGATCGGCAAACAGCTGCTGATCACCCGCGGGGCGCTCACCACCTTCTCGATCGCCAACGACGTGGCCAAGTACTTCGCGATCCTGCCGGCCCTGTTCGGTGGTGTGGGGCTCGGTCCCCTCAATCTGATGCAGTTGCAGAGCCCCCACTCCGCCATCCTCTCGGCGATGGTGTTCAACGCCGTGATCATTCCCGCCCTGGTGCCCCTGGCCCTGCGAGGGGTGGCGTTCCGCCCGGATTCGGCCGAAACGCTGCTGCGGCGCAACCTGCTCGTCTATGGCCTGGGCGGCCTGGTGGTGCCGTTCGTTGGCATCAAGGTGATCGACCTGGCGCTCACGTCACTGCACCTGGTCTGATCGCCTGGCGTCGCCGAGCTTCGATTGGAACGTCTCGTCTGCCCTCGCCGGATCGCCGATCGAATCCCGCCCATTTGCTCGTTCTCTCTGATCTGAGGCTCCTGCGATGTTCCTGACCCGACCGATCTTCTGGATCCCGTTGCTGCTGGCCGCTGGTGCGGTGGCGGCCTCCGCACTGGTGCGCAGCTTCCACCCACCGCTGCAGACGGGCGCGCTGTCGTTGCTGCTGAGCGGCACCGTGGCGCTGTCGATTTATCTGTTCGTGGTGATCTTTCAGCCGGAGACCTTCTGATGTCCCTGCTTCGCGACGCCCTGCGCGCCCTGCGGCTCACGGCGGCCCTTTGGTTGATCAGCGTGGTGCTCTACACCCTGCCGCTGCTAATGATCGGCCAGGGGCTGTTCCCCGCCCAGGCCAATGGTTCGCTGCTGCGGCTGGAGGGCCGGGTGGTGGGCTCGGCCCTGATCGGCCAGCCCTTCGCCAGCGCGCGCTACTTCTGGGGCCGCCCCAGTGCCATCGCTTACAGCACGGGGCCAGGGGCACCCAGCTCCAGCCCCAGCAACCTGGGTCCCACCAACCCGGCGCTGGCCACGCGGGTGCGTGAGGGCGCGGAGCTGCTGCAAGCCGCCGGGCTCCGCCCACCGGCTGCCGATCTTCTCTATGGCTCCGGCTCCGGCCTTGATCCCCACCTTTCCCCCGCGGCGGCGGCCCAGCAGATCGAGCGGGTGAGTGCGGCCCGCCGCCTCAGCCCCGACCAGCTGCGTCAGCTGGTGCGCCGCCACACCAAGGGCCGCAGCCTGGGGCTGCTGGGGGAGCCGCGGGTGAATGTGCTGGCGCTCAACCTGGAGCTCGATCGCCTCGCCCCCTGAACCCTTGCGCCTGAGCCCCACCCGATGAGGTCGTCGCCATGATCCGCTCCTCCAGAGGCCAGGGGCGCCACAAGCTGTTCATCGGCATGGCGCCGGGGGTCGGCAAGACCTACCGCATGCTCCAGGAAGGCGGCGAGCTGCGCCGCGCCGGCACGGATGTGGTGATCGGTGTGCTCGAAACCCATGGCCGAGTGGACACCGCCGCCCAGGCCGAGGGCCTGGAACGGGTGCCGCTGCGCCGCTTCCAGCACCAGGGGGTATGGCTGGAGGAGCTCGATGTGGCCGCCCTGCTGGCCAGACTCCCGCAACTGGTGCTGGTGGACGAGCTGGCCCACACCAACGCCCCCGGCAGCGAGCGGGTCAAGCGCTGGCAGGACGTGGAGCACCTGCTGGCGGCGGGGGTGGATGTGTACTCCACCATGAACATCCAGCACCTGGAGAGCCTTAACGATCTGGTGGCCCAGCTCACCGGCGTGATCGTGCGCGAACGCTTGCCCGATCGCGTGCTGGAGCGGGCCGATGAGGTGGTGCTGGTGGATGTCACCCCCGAAACGCTGCAGGAGCGCCTGCGCGAAGGCAAGGTGTACGCCAGCGAGAAGGTGGGCCAGGCCCTGGCCCACTTCTTCCAGCGCCGCAACCTGGTGGCCCTGCGGGAGCTTGCCCTGCGGGAAGTGGCCGACCGGGTCGATGACGAAACGTCCCCCGACAGCTCCCTGCGCGAACGGGTGCTGGTCTGTCTGTCGATGTATCCGGGATCCAGGCGGCTGCTGCGCCGCGCCGCCCGCCTGGCCGGCTTCATGGATGCCCCGCTGCTGGTGGTGATCGTGCTCAATCCCCACCGCTTCCTGACCCGGGAGGAAAGCCTCGTGCTGGAGGATTGCACCCGCCTCAGCAACGACTTCGGCGCTGAGTTCCTGCGCCTCGACAGCGACGATGTGCTCGGCGCGATCGCCCATGTGGCCGCCGAGCGACGGATCACCCAGATCGTGATGGGCCAGTCGCCACGCTCCCGGGGCCGGGCGCTGCTGGGGCGCTCTTTGGCCGAGAAGCTGCAGCAGCGGCTGGTGGGCCGCCACGTGGATCTGCACCTGATCGCCGACGATCCCCCCACCCCTGGGCCGGCCGGCTCTTAGCTTTGCCCCAGCCATCGGGGTGCGCCTCCCGTAACACCGCCGGCGCCGGACCCCATGACCCCTGCCATCCCGCCGCCTGAGCCCGCCGCAGAATCCTCTGCGGCTCCCGCCCAGCGGCCGGTTCCCTTCGCAGAGGCCGCCCGCTACTGGCTGGAGCTGGGGTTGATCAGTTTCGGAGGGCCGGCCGGGCAGGTGGCGCTGATGCACAGCGAGGTGGTGGAGCGCCGCCGCTGGCTCTCGGAACGGCGCTTCCTGCATGCGCTCAACTACGCCATGGTGCTGCCGGGCCCGGAAGCGCAGCAGCTGGCCACCTACATCGGCTGGCTGATGCACGGCATCCCCGGTGGACTGGTGGCGGGCAGCCTGTTCATCCTGCCCTCGCTGCTGCTGCTGCTGCTGCTTTCGGCGGTCTACGCCATCTGGGGGCAGCTGCCGCTGCTGGTTTCAGTGTTCTGGGCGCTCAAGCCGGCCGTGACGGCGATCGTGATGCAGGCGGCCTGGCGGCTCGGGCGGCGCACCCTGCACAACCCGGCGTTGCTGGCGCTGGCGGTGCTGGCCTTCGCCGGCCTCACCCTGCTGCGGCTGCCCTTTCCCGTGATCCTGCTCACAGCGGCCGTGATCGGCTGGCTTGGCGGTCGCTGGCGTCCGCAGCTGTTCAGCCCGTCTCGCCAGGCCGGCCATGCCCCGACCAGCACCACGCCCAGCGCCGAGTGGCCCCCACTGCATGGCGATGCCACTCCCACCCCCGCCCATGCCCGCTTCGATCGCCGCCGCCTGGCCTTGATCCTGCTGGCCGGGCTCGCCGCGCTGGCGTTGCCGCTGGCGTTGGTGAGCGGCATGGGTGGCTGGGATGGGCTGCTGGCCACGATGGCCCGTTTCTTCAGCCGTGTGGCCGTGTTCAGTTTCGGTGGCGCCTATGCGGTGCTGCCCTACGTGGCTCAGGGGGCGGTGGAACAGCACCAGTGGCTGAGCGCCAGCCAGATGATCGACGGCCTGGCTCTCGGTGAAACCACACCGGGGCCCTTGATCATGGTGGTGACCTTCGTGGGCTTCATGGGCGGCTGGAACACCGCGCTCGCCCATCTCAGCGCGGACGCCGCCAACAGCCTCGCTGTGGGCACCGCCACCAGTCTTGCCGCTGCCGCCACGGCCCTGCCGCTGGCCGTGGCGGCGGGCCTCACGGTCACCTGGTTCACCTTCCTGCCGTCGTTCCTGTTCATCCTGGCGGGTGGGCCCTTGGTGGAAGCCAGCCGCGAGGACATCCGCCTCAGCGGGCCGCTCACGGCGATCACCGCCGCGGTGGTGGGCGTGATCGCCAACCTGGCGGTGTTCTTCGCCGGCCATGTGCTCTGGCCCGACGGCGCGGGCAGTGGCTTCGATCCGGCGGCGCTGGCGCTGATGGTGGCGGCGGCCGTGGCCCTGCTGCGCTGGCGCTGGCCGGTGCTCCGGCTGATCCTCACGGCGGCCCTGATCGGCGCCGGCCGCCAGCTGGCCGTCTGGGCCGGGCTGCTGGGCTGAACCGCTCAGAGGATCTGGGCCAGGAACTGACGGCTGCGCTCGTGCTGGGGGTTGGTGAAGAAAGTGGTGGGGGCCGCTTCCTCCACGATCTGCCCCTCCGACATCAGCACCACCCGGTGCGCCACCTCGCGCGCGAAGCCCATTTCGTGGGTCACCACCACCATCGTCATGCCGTCGGCGGCGAGGGCGCGCATCACCTCCAGCACCTCCCCCACCATCTCTGGGTCGAGGGCGCTGGTGGGTTCATCGAACAGCAGGATGCGCGGTTCCATGCAGAGCGAGCGGGCGATCGCCACCCGCTGCTGCTGGCCGCCGGAGAGCTGGCCGGGGTACTTGCCCGCCTGCTCGGCGATGCCCACCCGCTCCAGCAGACCCAGGGCCTGGGCCTCCACCTCGGCCTTCCGCCGCTTGCGCACCACCACCGGCGCCAGCGTGAGGTTCTCCAGCACGGTGAGATGAGGAAAGAGGTTGAACTGCTGGAACACCATGCCGGTGTCGCAGCGGATCGCATCGATGTTGCGCAGGTCGTTGGAGAGGGCGATGCCATCGATGGTGATCGTGCCCTCCTGGAAGTCTTCGAGGGCGTTGAAGGTGCGGATGAAGGTGCTCTTGCCTGAGCCCGAGGGCCCCATGATCACCACCACCTCGCCGCGGCTCACGCTCAGATCCACGCCGCGCAGGGCATGGAAGCCGTTGGGGTACCACTTCTGGACCCCGCGGGCCTCGATCATCGGCTGACTGGCGGTCATGGTCAGGTGGGGGAGTGGGAGGGATCGAGGCGGCGCTCCAGAGCCCGGCTGCCCAGGCCAAGGGCGGCGCAGCAGCACCAGAACAGCACCGCAAGGGTGAGGTACACCTCGGCGTTTTTGCCGAGGAATTCCGGATTGGCCATCACCGTACGGGCGGTACCGAGCAGATCGAGCAGGCCGATCAATGACAGCAAGGTGGTGTCCTGCAGCAGGGAGATGAACTGCCCCACCGTGGCGGGCAGGGCGATGCGCAGGGCCTGGGGCAACACCACATGCCGCAGGGCCTGCGGCACCGAGAGCCCCAAGGAGCGGGCGGCCTCGAGCTGTCCGACGGGCACCGCCGCCAGTCCGGCGCGCACGGCTTCCGCCAGATAGGCGCCGCAGAAGAAGGTGAGCACCCAGGCGGCCCGCCAGACGCGGTCGGGGGCCCAGCCGCCGGGAAGCATGTAGCCGAGGATGTTCTGCCCCAGGAACAGCAGGGTGATCAGCGGGGCGCCGCGGATGAACTCGATGTAGAGCACCGAGCTCCAGCGCAGCAGCGGCAGGGTGCTGCGGCGGCCCAGGGCCACCACGATGCCGATCGGGAAACTGAGCAGGATGGCGAAGCTGGCCATCAGCAGGGTGAGCAGCAGGCCGCCCCACTCCGACGGCGGCACGTGCGGTACGCCCAGCCCGCCGGCGATCAGCACCATGCCGAACAGGTAGAGCGCCGGCCAGAACAGCGGCAGAAAGCGCAGCAGGCGGCGCGGCACCAGCCGCCCCCACTGCCCAGACACTCCCCGCAGCATCAGCAGCAGCGCCGTGATCGCCCACCAGCGCAGCTGCAGGGGCAGCGGCAGCTTCAGCGCAGCCGGCAGCCAGGCGGCCAGAAAGGCCAGCACGGCGATGGCCACCAGGTCGTTGACGGGCCAGAGTGTGCCGGTGCGATCGGCGCGCGGATGGCTGCGCAGCAGGCCCCAGCTCACACCGATCGTGGCCGCCGCCAGGGTCACCAGCAGCCAGAGGCGCCATTGCTGCGGCAGCGGGTAGCGCCCCACGGCAAACAGGGTGGTGTTGGCCTGGATCACAGCCCACTGGGCCTGGCGGAAGGCCCACTGCCACAGGCCCACCGCGGCGGCCAGCAGGGCAGCGAGCAGCACCACGCTGATCACCCCGTCGAGCGGAGTGGCGAACAGCTCCTGACGCAGCGCCCCGCGCCAGCTACGGCGGGCTGAGGGGGGAGCGGGCCGGGGCGGCTGCAGCGGCGGGGAGGAGGAGGAGGTCATCAGCGCTCGCGAATCTGCACCAGTTGGTTGACGCCGTTCATCAGCACCGAAATCACCAGATCGATCAGCAGATAGGCGCCCAGCAGCAGCAGGAACACTTCCAGGGCGCGGCCCGTCTGGTTGAGGGTGGTTTCAGAGACGGAATAAAGATCGGCGTAGCCCACCGCCACCGCCAGGGCGGAGTTTTTGGCCAGGGAGATGTATTGGCTGTTGAGCCCTGGAACGATCACCCGCAGCGCCTGGGGCAACACCACCCTGCGCATCGTGGCGCTCCAGTGCAGGCCCAGGGAAGTGGCCGCTTCCCACTGCCCGCGTGGCACCGCGGCGATCCCGCCGCGCACCACCTCGGCCACGAAGGCGCCGGTGTAGGTGATCAGGCCCGTGATCAGGGCCGAGAACTCCACCGACAGGCGCAGCGGCGCCTGCCAGACGTCGTTCACCAGGGTGGGCCCCTGCCAGCGGAAACCCTCGGCAAACCAGGCGAGATACAGCCCCGATTTGGAGAGCACCACCCCAGGGAGTTGCAGGGCCGCCGTGCTGTTCGGCAGCGCCAGGAACACCACGAAATACCAGAACAGCAGCTGCAGCAGCAACGGGATGTTGCGGATCACCTCCACGTACACCCGCGCCAGGCGGCGCAGCAGGCCATTGCCGCTGAAGGCGGCCATGCCCACCGCCGTGCCCAGGAGCGTGGCCCCCACCAGGCCCACCACGATTGCCCGCAGGCTGTTCACCAGCCCCACCAGCAACACCCGCCAGTAGGGCATGGAGGCATCGAAGGGGATGAGGCTTTCGGCCACATCGAAGCTCGAAGGTTGCCCGAGCCAGCGCCAGGTGAGCAGCAGCCCGGCGGCGGTGAGGTTGCGCACCAGGTTGCCCATCAGCAGGGCGATCACCACCAGGATCGCCAGCCCCACAGCCCCCTGGACCAGCCAGGGAACCACGCGCCGATCCCGCCACCAGGGAACCCGCTGGATGTCGCTCATTGCGAGGTGCTCAACGGAAGGGCGGCGAGTAGATCAGCCCACCGTCTTTCCACTGCCGGTTCTCGGCCCGTTCGAGCTTGAGCGGGGAGCCGGTGCCCACATTGCGCTCGAAGATCTCGCCGTAGTTGCCCACCGCAGCGATCGCCTTGGGCACGAAATCCGCCGGCAGGCCCAGCTGCTTGCCGAAATCCCCTTCCACGCCAAGGAAACGGCGCAGGTCGGCCAGGTTGGTGTTGGCCTTGGCTTCCGCCACCTTGGCGGCCACGTTGGCCTGGGTGATGCCCAGCTCCTCCGCCTGGAACAGGGCGAAGACGGTCCAGCGCAGGGCATCGGCCCAGGCGGGATCACCGTTGACGGTGGCGGGGGTGAGCGGTTCCTTGCTCATCACTTCCGGCAGCAGGATGTGGGCATCGGGCTGCGGGAAGCTGCTGCGCTTGGCGGCCAGCTGGGAACGGTCGCTGGTCACCGCCACGCAGCGGCCGCCCAGGTAGGCGGCGTAGGTCTGGTCGCCAGTCTGGAATTTGAGCGGGGTGTAGGCGATGCCCTGCTCGCGCATGCGATCAGCCAGGTTGAGCTCGGTGGTGGTGCCGCTCTCCACGCAGATCGGCTTGCCGGCCAGATCCTTGAGGGTCTTGATGCCGCTGGCCACCGGGGCCATCAGGCCCTGACCGTCATAGAAGGTGGTGGGACCGAAGGAAATGCCGTTGCCGCCGGCTGAATCGCGGCTCAGGGTCATGGTGGTGTTGCGGGCCAGCATGTCCACCTCGCCGCTGGCGAGGGCTGCAAAGCGCTCACTGGAGTTGAGATCGCGGTATTCCACCTTCGACGGATCGCCGAGCACGGCGGCGGCCACGGCCCGGCAGGTGTCGGCATCCAGGCCGCTGTAGGTGCCGTCGGGGCCGAGGAAGCTGAAGCCCGGCAGCTTGCCATCCACGCCGCAGACGAGCTTGCCGCGGCTGCGGATCGTGTCCATCTTCTGGCTCTGCACCCCTTCGCCGCCGCCGCCGTCGTTGGCGCAGCTGGTCAGCAGCAGGGACAGCGCCACCGGAGCCGCCGCCAGCAGGGATCGCAGACGCAGCCGCTGCAGACCTGATGGTTGCAGACGCGATGGTTGCAGGCGCGGTGATCGCAGCTGAAGCATCAGGGGCTGTGGCGAAGTGAGCGCAGTTTGCCAGCAGGACACAAGGAGTGCCGGTCACAACGCCCACACGTTGCACGACCGCTCTCCATCCCCTCAGAGGAAGGCGATGATGGCGTTCAGGTCCGGGCCTGGGTCGCCGTTTGATGTCCGTTTCCTCAGCCGCGCCGGACCCGGCCTCCCCTGCCCTGGTGATGCGTCGCCCGGATGACTGGCACGTGCATCTGCGCGACGGCCCCCTGCTCAACGCGGTGGTGGCTGCCACGGCGCGGGCGTTCGGTCGGGCGATCGTGATGCCCAACCTGAGCCCGCCGATCACCACTGCGGCGATGGCCGAGGCCTACCGCCAGCGGATCCTGGCCGCCCTGCCGCCCGGCAGCCGCTTCCAGCCGCTGATGACCGCCTATCTCACTGACACGATCGATCCGGCGGAACTGGAGCGGGGCCATGCGGCCGGCATCTTCACGGCCGTGAAGCTCTATCCGGCCAACGCCACCACCAATTCGGCCCATGGCGTGACCGACATCGCCAGGCTCACGCCCGTGTTCGAGACGCTGGAGCGCATCGGCATGCCGCTGCTCCTGCATGGTGAGGTCACCGACGCGGAGATCGACATCTTCGATCGCGAAGCGGTGTTCATCGAGCGGCACCTGAAGCCGCTGCTGGAGCGCTATCCCCGCATGCGGGTGGTGCTCGAGCACATCACCACCAGCGAAGCGGTGGCCTTCGTGGAGAGCCAGGCGGGCGGCGACAACCCACGCCTGTGCGCCACGATCACCCCCCACCACCTGCAGCTCAACCGCAATGCGATGTTCAGCGGCGGTATCTGGCCCGACTTCTACTGCCTGCCGGTGATCAAGCGGGAACGGCACCGCCTGGCCCTGCGCCGTGCCGCGGTCTCCGGCAACCCCTGCTTCTTCCTCGGCACCGATTCCGCCCCCCATCGCCGCTCCGCCAAGGAAGCGGCCTGCGGCTGCGCCGGCATCTTCAATGCGCCCCATGCGCTGGAGAGCTACGCGCAGGTGTTCGAGCAGGAGGGGGCGCTGCACCGGCTCGAAGCCTTCGCGTCGCTCTACGGCCCCCGCTTCTACGGCCTGCCGCCCCACGAGCAGACCGTGGAACTGCGCCGCGAGCCGGTGCCGGTGCCACGGCGCCTGGAGCTGGCCGATGGCAACGGCGGTGTGGAGGTGCTGGTGCCATTCCACGCCGGCCAGACCCTGCCCTGGCGCCTGGTCGACTGAGGGGACATCACGCGGCGGCGAACTCTGCCACGCCCATCGTTCGGCGCCGGCTTCCTCGGCTTGCTTCCTCCCTGTGGAGAGGCACTGAGGCAGAAGATCGAAGCAAACGCCGACGACCATTCACAGCGTGAGGACCTTGATCCCACCCCTGCATCAGGTGATCGCCCTCTTCCTTTTGAGGCCAGCGGGTGTCAACGGAACTCTCAGCCTGTTCTATGGCCAGGTGAACTGCACAAGAGCGGGTCCAGACCTCAGCTCCGCGAAGGGGGCTTTGGGGTCTGCTGTCCGCGGCCGCCGGGAGCCCATACGTTCACTGACCCGACTGGGCCGGCTCACAGGTTTCTCTAGGCAGCTGGTCATCAGCGGTGAATCAACAACCGGCACGATGACCAACGTTCCTGCTATTGCAATGGCACGGAGCTGGTCAGAAGACTGTGCGTGGGGAAATGATCAGGCGGGCCTGAGGTTGCGGCTTGGTGCTTGTTGAGCCAATGCTTGGTGCTTGTGGAACCAACGTATCGATGCAGACAGATGCCCACGGTTACACTCATCACTCTGCTGTCTGGTACCCCAAGCACACTCTCACGCATGGCCCGATGACCCTTCTGTACGGGGCTCAACCCCTCTCCTATGGGTGACCCAATCACTCTTTTGAGGATGACCCAATCACTTCCTGTGCACGCCCCTATCATGCTCCTATCCAAGGCCAAATCACCCTCCTAAGCATGTCCTGATCGCTCCCGCTGGATGCCCCCAGCCAGCTGACTGGAAAGGACGGTCGGACTGAATCGCCGAGGCGTTTCCCTTCGCGCATAGACATCTCTCTTCGTAGGGAAGTGAAATCCTTCACGGCATGGGAGTGGAAAGGCCTCACCGAGAGTCGTTGTAGCGACGCCATCACGTGCTTAAACCGAGAACGTCTTCCCACCACCAATGACAGAACTGATCATCATCTTTGCGGCTGCTGCGTTTGGCGGTTTGCTGGCATCCCTGCTGAAGCAACCAGTGATCCTGGGCTATTTGCTTGCGGGTGTGATTGTTGGCCCGTTTGAGCTTGGATTGATTGGGAACTACGAAGAAGTTGAAACCATTGCCGAATTAGGCGTCACGTTCCTGCTTTTCACAATCGGCGTTGATTTCTCCCTTGCAGAGCTCAATAAGGTCAAAAAGATTGCGTTGGGTGGTGGTGGATTGCAGCTGCTCCTCACCATTTCTCTGACGGCCCTGGTGGCAGTGACTGTGGGCTGGGTCACCACTGTTCCGCAGGGCGTCTTCCTTGGCGAATTGGTTTCGCTCTCGTCCACTGCCGTCGTCATCAAAGCTTTGGCAGAACAGGATGAAATGGCTACGGCCCATGGACAGGTCATGCTTGGGATCTTGATTGTCCAGGATCTGGCCCTTGGCTTGATGCTTGCGATCCTGCCAGCTCTGAATAGCCCGATAGAAGAACTCGGTTATGCGATTGGTTTCGCTGTCCTGAAGCTTGCCCTGTTCGCCCTGGGTGCCTATGTGGTGGGCAGGTGGCTTATCCCTCCTTACTTGCAACTCCTGGCAAAGACAGAAAGCCATGAACTCTTCCTGCTTGGTGTCGTCACACTTTGCCTTTGTATTGCACTGCTCACTGGGAAAATTGGACTCTCAACCGAAATGGGTGCCTTTGTTGCAGGTCTGATGATCTCAGAGGTTGAATATTCTGATCAGACTCTTGATTACGTAGAGCCAATCCGGGATATCTGCGCAGCGGCGTTCTTTGCCGCCATTGGTATATTGATCGATCCAGTTTTCCTCTGGAATAATCTGCCGCTCATTCTGGGCTTGGTCGCCCTTGTGTTAATCGGCAAGTCGTTGATCACTGCACCCTTGGTGTTCTTCTTTAAGTACCCGCTGAAGACAGCTATCATTTCAGGGTTGGGATTGGCTCAGATTGGTGAATTCTCGTTTGTGCTGGCAGGGCAAGGCAGTAAATTTGGCTTGATCTCAGACAATGTCTATTCGTTGATTCTGGGCACAACTGCGGTCACGTTGATTATTACGCCTTTCGTTCTTCAGTGGCTGCCTGCGCTTTTGGAGAGAGCTGAGTCATTTTCCTGGTTTGCAAAAGCCGATGGTGCGATGGAAGCCTCCTCGGAGGTTGCATCTCTGCGCAACCATATTGTGGTCTGTGGCTACGGAAGAGTTGGCAGCAACATTGTGAAGCTGTTGCTTGAGCGCGACTATCCCGTCATGGTCATCGAGCAGTCCGAGCAGTATGTGCAGAAACTGAGAGAAGCAAAGATTCCATACATCTTTGGCAACGCAGCAAGTGCGCTCGTCCTTGAAAAGGCAGGAGTAACCCAGGCCAAAGGAATGGCGATTGCCTTGCCCGACCCCATGAGCATTCGGCTGTGTCTGAAACGATCCCTCGTGCTCAATCCTGAATTGGATCTGGTGGTACGTGCAAGCACTGAGGGCGAGATTGAGCCTCTTTACCAAATGGGTGCAAGAGAAGTCGTACAGCCGGAGTTTGAGGCCAGCCTGGAACTCTCAACCCATCTGTTCTCCACCTTGGGTATCCCCTCACTGGCTATTCAGCAAAACATTCAGCAGATTCGAGATTCTCATTATTCCACCTTGAGGCCTCAACAATCTAAAGATCAGATTCTCAAGGAAATCAAGGATGCAACGAGGACGATGACAACCAAGCTCTATCCTCTTCCGCCGCAATCCGCTTTGCTTGGTAAATCCATTGCCGAATCACAGCTTAGATCGTTAACGGGCGTCATCCTGATGGCAGTGACCCGAGCCAATGGCGCACACATCGACTATCCAGAGGCCGATACGTTGTTCGAGGAGGGCGACACCTACTTGTTGGTGGGCGAGGCAGATGAGCTGGCTGCCTTCAAGAAGCTTGCCTCTGGGTCAGTGTCCAACCTTCCGCAAGCGGATGACTCCTCCGTTTGGATCCGTATCAAGGAAAGAAGTGCACTGGCAGGCAAAAGCTTGGCTCAACTGGAGGTTCAACAGCAATTCGGCGTCACTGTTCAGGCCATCCGCAGAAAGGGAAAGAATCTGCGCTTCCCCAATGGCAACGCAATTGTTCAGGTGGGAGATCAACTCCTCGTATTTGGCTCAGCAACCTGTCTTGCCAATCTGGACACCACAATCAATCACAAGTCTGAAGACGTCGCACTGCTCTCCGACTGAGTCGTTCCTTCGCTGGCCAGGAGGTTGTTGACGATCAAAGAAGCAGCTGCCTTCCATAGACGCTGCTGATTCCCATTAAGCCTGGAACGGTTTCCGGTGTCCCCGTCACCCATAGAGGGTGCTGACTGCATGGAATGCCCCTGACTACCTGGGAGAGTTCTGCATCATTCCCCGCATGCTTCAAGCGCTTGACTAAAACCCTGAAGGCCTGCTGGTTCTGGCCTCTGAGAATCGTGCAGAACTCTTGGCTGCCAGAACCCTCATCGCATCATCCCGGTGCCTTGGTGTTGGTCCTGTCCACTTCTGCTCGTGGGGGGGGTCAATATCCACCGGCTCCGCAATGGGATCCACCCTGGCCTCTGGTGTCACCGCTGGCTGATTCCCTTGAGAAGTGGCCAGCTGAGCATCGGAGCTCAGCCATTGGAATGCGCGGCACCGCCGCCCAGCAGGCTGGCCTGGTCGCTGCTGAGCCGGCCGGCGGCCATCAGCACGTTGGTGATGCGCGGGATCGTCAGCACCGCATGGGTGCGGTAGCCCGCGTCCGCCAGGCGTTGGCGGGCCTGACCACCATGGTCGATGAACACCACCACGTCATGCACGACGAGGCCGGAGGTCTCCAGCTTGGCGATGCCCTCCAGCACGCTGCCGCCGGTGATCAGGATGTCATCGACCACCACCACGGTTTCGCCCTCGTTGAAGTCGCCCTCGATCAACCGCCGCGCTCCATGGGCCTTCACTTCCTTGCGGGGATAGATCAGCGGCAGGTGCAGCTTCAGCGACAGGCCGGTGGCGGTGGGCAGCGATCCGTAGGGAATGCCGGCGATCCGATCGAACCGCAGCCCTTCCAGCTGGCCGGCATAGGCATGCAGCACCCGGTGGAAAAGGTTGGGGTCGGAAATGATCTGGCGCAGATCGATGTAGTAATTGAAGACGGCGCCGGAAGCCTGCACGTACTCACCGAACAGCAGGCAGCCCACGTCGAACAGTTCCACGATCAACTCATCGAGTGGATCGACGCTGCTGACACGGCTGGTGCGCCCCGCCCCCTCACGCTTCGCACCGTCGCTCCCGGTGCCGACGGCGTCTGCGTTGCGCCCGGCGCCCCGCCCACCTGAGCTGGAGGCGGCGGCGTTGAGCGAGCCCCCACCGCCCTTGCCAGCGCCAGCACCGAGGTCAGCCCCCTGCTTCGCTGCACCCGCCTCCCCGTCAACGTCTTCACCATCTCCCTCCTCCCCATCGCCCTTGAGGACAGCTCCGGCACTCCCGCCGAGGACAGCAGCGGCAGCCCCCGTCTCTGGCGCCGGCAGCCACAGGTCGCAGCGGTCGGCCACGTTGCTGAGCCAGCGGTGCCGCATGGTTTCGATCTGGATGCGCAGGGCGCTGGTGCCGGCCGCCATCCCTTTCTCCACCAGCAGGTGCTGGGGTAGGGGCAGTAGCAGGCCGTCGCCGGAGGCATTGAGGCCCGCCTGCAGCAGAGCTTCCAGCCGCTCCTCCTGCTCCCAGAGGCTGCGCAGGATCAGGAAGCGTTCCGGTGCCGCGCTGCGCACCCGCGCCAGCACCGCTGGATCACTGGTGCCCACCTCCAGCAGCAGTTGCTCGGCGGTGGCCCACAACTGGCTTTCGCGCACCACCGTTGTGTACAACGGCCGGTCTTCGTCGGGGTGGTGCTGAAACACCCGGGCGCCGGGGTTGGAGCTGTGGCAGGTGATCACCACGGCCCGGTCGGGGTAGAGCAGGAACGGGGCGACGATGTCCTGGCCGGCCAGGGGCGAGAGGGTGAGGGCATCAGCCCCCAGCTCGCGGAACACGTACTGGGCCAGGGCCGAGGAGGTGTTCAGATCGCCGTGCTTGGCATCCAGGATCAGTGGCATGTCGCGCGGCACCAGCTCGCGCACTTCGTGCAGCAGCTCGATGCCGATCGGCCCGAGCGCCTGGTAGAAGCCGAGGCTCGGCTTGTAGGCGCAGACGTGATCACCGGTGGCGTCGATCACCGCCTTGATCCAGCGCCGTGCCTGAGCCAGGAACGAGCCGCTGGAGGGGTGATGGCGGGTCCAGGTCTGCAGCATCTCCGGGTTGGGATCCAAACCGGTGATCAGCAGCGACTGGCGGCTCGCCATCGCATCGGTGAGTTTGACGAAGAAGTTCATCGTTCTGCGGTCAGCATGGCAGTGTGCGCGGATCTAGCAGCCTTTCCGCAGCCGCAATGGCGGTCGGTGAGTCGGTGACTCAGGGAGTGGCTCAGTCAGTGAGTGGCTCAGTCGGTCAGCCGGAGCGGTTCATGCGGCTGATCCAGTCGGCGGAGATCTCCTTCGGGCACACGGCGGCGCACTCCAGCTGGTTGCTGCAGCTGCCGAAGCCATCGGCCTCCATAGCGGACTGCAGGGCGGCGGAGCGCCGTTGCCGCTCCGGTTGCCCCTGGGGCAGCAGGGCCAGATGGCCCAGCTTGGCGGCCACGAACAGGCTGGCGGAGGCGTTGGGGCAGGCGGCCACGCAGGCACCGCAGCCGATGCAGCTGGCGGCGGCGAAGGCCTGCTCCGCCTGCTCCCTGCCCACCAGCAGCGCATTGGCCGCCGGAGCGCTGCCCGTGTTCACTGACACGTAGCCGCCGGCCGCGAGCACCCGGTCGAAGGCGGAGCGGTCGACGCTGAGGTCCTGCTGCAGGGGAAAGGCCCGGGCGCGCCAGGGTTCAAGCGTGAGCGTGTCGCCGTCGCGGAAGTGGCGCAGGTAGAGCTGGCAGACGCTGGTGGCGCGCTGGGGGCCGTGGGCCTGACCGTTCACCATGAAGCCGCAGGCGCCGCAGATGCCCTCGCGGCAATCGTGATCGAAGCTCACCGGCCGCTCACCGGCCATCAGCAACTGCTCGTTGAGGCGATCGAGCGCCTCCAGCAGCGAGAGATCGGGGCTGAGTTCCTCCAGCGGGTAGCTCACGAAGGCGCCGGGCTGCTGCGGGCTCTCCTGACGCCAGATCCGCAGCGTGAGCCGGAGGGAAGCGCTGCTCATCGGTAGTTGCGCCGGCTGGGCGTGGCGTGCCGGTAGTGGAGCGGTTCGCAGTGGCGGATCGGCTCCTCGCCCTCGCCGTTCCACTGCCAGGCGGCGATGTGGCAGAAGTTGTCGTCGTCGCGGAGCGCTTCGCCATCGGCGCTCTGGTGCTCCTCGCGGAAGTGGGCGCCGCAGGATTCCTCCCGCGCCAGCGCATCGCGCAGCATCAGGCCGGCCAGCTGCAGGAAGTCCTCCAGCCGCAGCGCCTTCTCCAGCTCGGGATTGCGCCCCGCACGCGGTTCCGGCAGACGCAGCTCCTGGGCGAAGGCCAACTCCAGCGCCCGCACCTCCGCCATGGCGGCGCGCAGGCCGTCGGCATGGCGGCTGATGCCGCAGGCGCCGATCATGGTGTCCCCCAGCTGCCGGTGCAGGCTGTCGCAGCTGTGCCCGCCGCTCGTGCTGCCGAGGCCGTCGATGCGGGCCTGCACCGCGGCGATGCTGTCGCGGCAGGCCGGATGATCGGCGCTCACCTCGGTGTGCAGGTGGCCCGCCAGCCAGCCACTCACCGTGGCCGGGGCGATGAACAGGCCATCGGCGAGGCCCTGCATCAGGGCGCTGGCGCCCAGCCGGTTGGCGCCGTGTTCAGAGAAGTTGGCCTCACCCAGCACGAACAGTCCGGGGATGGTGCTCATCAGGTTGTAGTCGACCCAGAGCCCCCCCATCGTGTAGTGCGGCGCCGGGTAGATGCGCATCGGTTCGGCATAGGGATCGCTGCCGGTGATGCGTTGATACATGGCGAAGAGATTGCCGTAGCGGCTTTCGATCGCAGCGCGTCCCTCACGACGGATCGTGTCGCTGAAATCGAGATAGACCGAGCGGCCGCCGGGGCCCACCCCGTGGCCCTCCAGGCAGCGTTCCCTGGCCCGGCGCGAAGCCACATCGCGGGGCACCATGTTGCCGTAGGTGGGGTATTGGCGTTCCAGGAAGTAATCCCGCTCGGCTTCGGGGATGGCGTGCGGTGGTCGCGCATCGCCGGCCTGGGCCGGCAACCACACGCGGCCGTCGTTGCGCAGGCTTTCGCTCATCAGCGTGAGCTTGCTCTGGCCTGGATCGCCGCTGGGGATGCAGGTGGGATGGATCTGGGTGAAGCAGGGGTTGGCGAAGGCGGCACCGCGCCGGTGCGCCCGCCAGATGGCGCTGGCATTGGATTTCACCGCGTTGGTGGAGCGGTGGAACACGTTGCTGTAACCGCCGCTGGCCAGCAGCACCGCATGGGCGGTGTGGGCCTCAAGGCGGCCGCTGGCCTGCACCCGGCACACCACCCCGCGCGCCACCCCCTCCACCGTGATCAGATCCAGCACGTCCCGTTGCGTGAGCAGCTCCACCCGGCCGGCGTCCACCTGGCGCAGCAGGGCCTGCACGGCGCCGTACAGCAGTTGCTGGCCGGTCTGGCCACGGGCGTAGAAGGTGCGGCTCACCAGGGCGCCGCCGAAGCTGCGGTTGGCCAGGGTGCCGCCGTACTCCCGCGCGAAGGGCACCCCCTGGGCCACGCACTGGTCGATGATCGCCCCGCTGATTTCAGCCAGGCGGTGGCAGCCGGCTTCGCGGGCACGGAAGTCGCCCCCCTTCACCGTGTCGAGGAACAGCCGCTCAATGCTGTCGCCGTCGTTCTGATAGTTGCGAGCGGCGTTGATGCCCCCCTGCGCCGCCACCGAATGGGCCCGCCGCGGGCTGTCGTGATAGGTGAGCAGGGTCACGCGGAAGCCCTGCTCCGCCAGGGTGGCGGCGGCGGAGGCCCCCGCCAGCCCGCTGCCCACCACCAGCACCTTGAAGCGCCGCTTGTTGATCGGGCTGATCAGCGGCAGCTCGCGGCGCCGTTGCGTCCAGGCGTCATGGATCGGCCCGCTGGGCAGCTGGGGATCAAGCTTCATGGCTGCAGGCCCAACAGGGCCATCAGGCTTCCCAGGCCCCCAGCAGCCCCCGCCACCAGGCCACCTGCTGCACCGGCGGCCAGGCCCGCCATCAGGGCAAAGCCACCGCCCACCAGCACAGCCAGCAGCCAGCTGCCCCTGCGCAGGCCCGCGGCGTTGGCGGCCTCCAGCAGGCCCAGGCTGCGGTGGGCGCTCTCGCTGCCATGCAGCAGATGCAGGGCCAGGGCCACGGCCGCCGCCAGGTAAAGGGCGAGAGCCCAGCGAGAGCTCAGCGCCAGGGCCACCGCCTGCGCCTCCAGGCCGGCCGGCGGCCGCTGCCAGCGCAACTGGCGCAGATGCACCACCAGAAACAGCAGCAGCACGCTGCCGCTGAGCGGCGCGGTGCGGGAAGCAAAGGCGGCAAGGCTGTCGGGGCGACGGCTGCGCAGCTGGGCATAGCCGGCCTCGCCGCGGGCGCGGGCAGATTGGAGCACCCGCTGCAGGCTCAGCGCCACGTGGGTGAGGGCCGCGAGGGCCAGCCCCAGTTCCACCGCCGGCAACCAGGGGCTGGCATGGAGCCAGGCCGCCAGCGCCTCAAAAGCGGCCGGATCGAGCACCAGCTGGGCCACGCCGGCCAGATGGGCCAGCAGGAACACCACCAGCGCAAGGCCACTGGCAGCGATCAACCGGCCGGAAAGCCATGGGGACATGGGCGAGGCGGCCAGGGCAGCGCATCGCCTGTGATTCTGGGCCAGCATCGTGGCCCCTGCTCTGGTTGTGGCCCGTGATCAGGTTCCCCGGCTGCCTCGCTGGGCCCGCGCGTGTGGTCCTGTTGCTCGCCCTGCCCCTGGTGACGGCCTGTCAGGCCCGGCCGCTGAGCGGTCCGCTGCCGGGCTCGCCCGTCCTTGATGCCACCCCCAGTGGTGCCCAGACAGCGGATGCAACGAGTGGCACCCGCCCGCCCTTGGTGGTCAGCCCCGAGGCGCCGCGTGAGGCGGTGCGCCAGGTGCCGGTGGTGGGGGGGCTGGAGCACCCCTGGTCGGTGGCGTGGCTGCCGAGCGGTGAGCTGTTGATCACGGAGCGACCCGGCCGGTTGCGGCTGGTGCGTAACGGCCGCCTTGATCCCACCCCGATCGCCGGGGTGCCGGCGGTGCTGGCGCGGGGCCAGGGTGGGTTGCTGGATGTGGCGGTGCATCCCCGCTTCGCCGACAACGGGCTGGTGTATCTCACCTATGCCGCCGGCACGGAAGCGGCGAACCACACCCGCCTGGCCCGGGCCCGCTTCGACGGACGCGCGCTGCAGGATCTGCAGGTGATCTTCGAGGTGCCCCAGCGCAAGGTGGGCGGCCAGCACTTCGGCTCCCGGCTGCTGTGGCTGCCCGATGGCACCCTGCTGCTGGCGATCGGCGACGGCGGCAATCCCCCCGTGCAGCTCGATGGGGCCCTGATCCGTGTGCAGGCCCAGAACCGCGCCAGCGCCCTCGGCAAGATCCTGCACCTCACCGACACGGGCCGGCCGGTGCGCGCCGCCGCTTTCGCCGGCGATCCCGGCGCCCTGCCAGGGCTGTGGAGCCTGGGCCACCGCAACATCCAGGGCCTCGCCTACGACCGCGGCCGCGGGCGGGTGTGGGCTACCGAGCATGGCGCCCAGGGTGGCGACGAGCTCAATAGCCCCAGGGCTGGGGCGAACTTCGGCTGGCCGGTTGTGACCCACAGCCGCGAATACTTCGGCCCGGCGATCTCCGCCGCCACCGGATCGCCGCGTTTCGTGGACCCGGAGCTGGTGTGGACCCCGGCGATCGCCCCCTCGGGGCTGGTGGTGTACGACGGAGAGCGGATGCCGGCCTGGCGCGGCCAGCTGTTTGCCGGTGGCCTGGTGTCGCAGGCGGTGCACCGCCTCACGCTCGATGCCGCCGGCCGGGTGCGCGGCCAGCACCGCATCGACATCGGCGCGCGGGTGCGCGATGTGCGCCAGGGGCCGGATGGTTTCCTCTACGTGCTCACCGATGCTGCGGGCGATGGCCAGCTGATCCGCCTGGAGCCGGCGCCGCGCTCCTGATCCAGAGCGCCGTTGCGCCGGCAGTGCCCATCCAGGTGGTCTGCTGTCGCTGCTGTTCAGCCCGGTGGGCGCCGCCTTGGAGTGCCCGTCAGATCTCGATCGCCAGCTTCCCCTTCACCTGCCGGGCTTCGAGACGGCGCACGGCGTCCGGCAGTTTGTCGAGCGGGTAGCGCCCATCGATCCAGGGCCTGAGCTGCCCGGCTTCCACCAGCTCCTTCAGCACCAGCAGATCCGCCCGCTTCGGCTGCTGCATCACCGCCACCACCTGGCGGCGGCGCAGCCTGGAGAACAGCGGGCCGAGCAGCAGGGCGCGCAGCAGCCGGCTGAAGTCGCCCCCCACCAGCACGTAGGTGCCGGCGGGAGTGAGCAGGGGCAGCCAGGAACGGATCGGCAGAAAGGCCGCCATGTCCACGATCAGATCGAAACGCTGGGTCTGGCGGCGCAGATCGGCCGGCCCGAGATCGCTCACGTGGTCGGCGCCCAGGGCCAGCACCATCGCCTGGTTCTGGACCCGGCAGAGGCCGGTCACTTCGGCGCCGTAGGCCTTGGCGATCTGCACGGCATAGGACCCCACGCCCCCGGAGGCGCCATGGATCAGCACGTGCTGTCCCGGCTTCAGCTGGCCCGCGTCCCGCAGCGCCTGCAGGGCGGTGAGCGCCGACACCGGCAGCACCGCCGCTTCCGCGAAGCTGCTGCCGGCGGGCATGGGCGCCAGGGCCGTGGCGGGGGCGCAGACGTAGTCCGCAAAGCCACCGAAGCCCGCCTCCGACAGATCGCCGAACACCGCCTCCCCCACCTGCAGCCCCGTCACTGCAGCGCCCACCGCCGCCACTTCACCGGCGATGTCGGTGCCGATGGTGGAGATCGAGGGCGTGCGCAGCCCGCCATAGATCAGTCGGCTGATGAAGGGGTCTCCCCGCATCAGATGCCAGTCGCCGGCATGCACGGCGCTGGCCCGGACCCGCACCAGCACCTGATCGTCGGCCGGAACCGGCCTGGGCACCTGCTCCAGGCGCAGCACTTCGGGCGGGCCGTAGCGGCGCTGCACGATCGCCCGCATGGTGTCTGGAGGCACGGGCTCGGGTCGGGACGGTGCCGGCATGGTGTCACGGCAGCCGTTGCCGGCAGGGTGTCAGGGCGGTCGGCGCCAGCACGTCGTGATCGGCCGGAGAATCCGGTCGCGTTTGCCTTTGTGCCGGCCATGACAGTGCCGCGACAAGGCGGCACAATTCGCGCTCCCGAGCGGGAGGCCGGGATCGCCGATCCGCTCCCTCAGCCCGTACCCAGCCCCCACCGATGCCCTTCTTCAGACACCGCTGGCTGCGGCGCCTGGTTCTCGTGCTCGTGGCCGTCGCTGCCACGGTGCTGCCAGGGTTCGCCATCGCGTCGTTTCCGCCACCACCACCACCACCGCCCGCCTCTGCGACTCCGGGGACTGTGGCGGCTCCGGCGACTTCCTCGGTTCCCGTGGCGCAGCCGCAGCCGCTCAGCCTCAACCGCGCCGAGATCCGCGGCGTCTGGATGACCGGCAACGACATGCCGGTGCTGCGCGACCGCGACCGGATGCAGCTGGCAGTGGAGCAGCTGGCACGGCTGAACTTCAACACCATCTATCCGGTGGTGTGGAACAGCGGCATCGCCTATTACGCCAGTGCGTCCACCCAGCGCCGCGGCATTCAGTCGTTCACGTTCCGCGGCCTGCAGGGGCAGGACGTGCTCGCCGAGCTGATCCAGGCGGGCCATGCCAAAGGCCTGCTGGTGATCCCCTGGTTCGAATTCGGCTTCATGGCCCCGCCCGGCTCCGAGCTGGCCCGCCTGCATCCGCAATGGCTCACCCGCAAACAGGACGGCGGCCTGACCTCGATCAGCGCCGCCGGCGAGGTGGTGTGGCTGAACCCGCTGCATCCTGACGTGCAGGCGTTCATTCTTGAGCTGGTGCAGGAAATCATCAGCCAATACGACGGCGACGGCATCCAGTTCGACGATCACATGAGCCTGCCGAGTGATTTCGGTTATGACGACATCACCACGGCGTTGTATCGGAAGGAAACCAGGAAGGCTCCTCCTGCCAACCCGCGCGATCCGGCCTGGTTGAAGTGGCGCGCTGACAAGATCAGTGACTTCATGCAACGAGTGCATGACACTGTGCATGCGGCCAAGCCCTCAGCGGTGGTGTCTGTGTCGCCGAACTATTACGACTTCGCCTACAAATTGCAGCTCCAGGATTGGCTCGGTTGGATCCGGCGTGGCCTGGTGGATGAGCTGATCGTGCAGCTCTATCGCCCGGATCTTGATTCCTTCCTGCCCCTGCTGGCCGAAGCGGCCCTGCTGGAATCGCGCACCAGGATTCCCACGGCGGTGGCGATCATGACGGGTCAGCGCCAGCGCCTGGTCCCGATGGAGCTGATTCAGGCCCAGGTGAATGCGGTGCGGGAGCGCCAGCTCGGGGTGGCCTTCTTCTACTTCGAAACCCTCTGGGACCGGGCCATGGAGCCGCTCAGCGAGCGCAAGCTGGCCTTTCAGCAGTTGTTCCCATCCCCGGCTCCCCGCAGCATGATCTGAGCCTCACCCGTGCTTAGGGATAAGCATTGGGCACAAAGAATTGCTCGTTCATCGGCGGACGCTGGTAATCGCTGCCGCTCTTGCGGGGCGGCAATTCAAACGGGGCCGGTGTCATGTCTTCGTAGGGCACCTTGCTGAGCAAGTGCCGGATGCAGTTGAGGCGGGCACGGCGTTTGTCGTTGGCCTCCACCGTGAACCAGGGGGCTTCAGGAATGTTGGTGTGGGCGAACATCTCGTCTTTCGCCTTGGAGAACTCCACCCAGCGATCGCGCGACTCCAGATCCATCGGACTCAGCTTCCAGCGCCGGGCAGGATCTTCCAGACGGGAGAGGAAACGGGCCTCCTGTTCTTCATCGCTCACGGAGAACCAGTATTTGATCAGGATGATGCCGCTGCGTACCAGCATCCGCTCGAATTCCGGGCAGGAGAGCATGAATTCCTCCACCTGCTCAGGCTTGCAGAAGCCCATCACCTTTTCCACGCCGGCCCGGTTGTACCAGCTGCGATCGAACAGCACGATCTCACCAGCGGAGGGGAAATTCTCCACATAGCGCTGGAAATACCACTGCGTTTTCTGCTGGTCGGAAGGGGTGCCGAGGGCCACCACATTGCAGCCGCGTGGGTTGAGCGGCTCGGTGATGCGCTTGATCGTTCCACCCTTGCCGGCCGCATCACGGCCTTCGAAGAGCAGCACGAGCCTGTAGCCCACTGACTTGATCCAGTACTGCATCTTCACCAACTCCACCTGCAGGCGAGCCAGCTCTTTCTCGTAGAGCTTCTTGTCGAGTTTGGTTAAACGTCCTTCGGATTGCTCGGAGAAGTCGTCAAGGATCGGCGAGGGACCGTAGGCATCGCCTGAGCCGAGCGGGTAGGAGAGCGCTTTGCCGTGGCTCTTCTTGTGGCCATTCTTGCCGGATTTGTGTTTCTTGTCCTTCTTGACTTTCTCTTCTTTCAGTTTGTCCTTGGACATCGGCTCACCTCGGCTGCATCATTGGTGTTTAGTCGATGCGCAGGTGCAATCAGTGCAGCATTCACTACCGAGTCACCCCGGTTGAACGCCTGCCACCACCCAGCACAGCGGCAGCATCCCTCAGCCCTGCCTGCTGAGCTGTGAGTTTGGCTCAGCTGATGATCAACACCACACCCAGGGCAGCCACCATCAGCAGGATCGCGCCGGTGGCCAGCAGGGCATGGTTGAGAGCATCGGCGCGGGTTTCGCCCGCCTGCATGGCCACCTCATCGGCGTAGAGGTTGTCATGGTTCTCGAGGTCATGGGTGCGCATGGAAATCCTCGTGGGTTGGCGGTGGGGGAGGCCGGTGAGGCACCCTCCACATCAACCCTAAAAACGGTGCCAGTCCCCGTCCAGCGATCCATACCCGGCTTCACGAACGGCCATCCCCACCCGCCAGCCGTTGTCCCACCTCACCCCCCGCCGATGTCCGATTCCCTGCCCGATGGTCCGCAACTGCTGGCGCTGGAGTGCGCGAGCCGCCGCAATGGCAGCGGCCTGAGCCCGGCGGCGCTGCGCGGCACGTGGATCCTGCAGCGCACCTGGCCGCGGGGCCGCTCCACCCCTGCAGACCTGTCCAGCACCCTGCTGCGCGGGCTCGGCGCCTCGCTCAGCCTGAGCGCGCCAGCAGAGTCAACCGATGCAGCCGCGTCTGCCGCCTCTGAGGCGGACCCTCTGGAGATCATCAACAGCGTGCGGCTGGGGATGCTGGAGCTGCGGTTCTGCGGCGAGGCCCGGCTGCAGGGCCGGCGCCCCCTGCTGCTGTTCCGCTTCCTGCGTCTGCAGCTGCGGCTGGGCGAACGCACACTGGTGGATCGCCCGCTGCCCGCCGCCGCTCCCTTCAGCAGCCTGCCGGTGGCGGGCCTGCCGTTCTTTGCCCTGATCGCGGCGGATCCCGAGGGGTCGTGGCTGGCGGCACGGGGCAAGGGCGGCGGCCTGGCTCTCTGGCAGCGCGCCGATGCCCGGCGACAGGCCTGAGCCCGCCTCAGGCTGCGCCACACCCCGCCCGGAGGGTTCGCGTGGGCACAGCCAGCGTCCCCGATCCCGCGCAGGATCCTGCACACTGAACCCTGTCGTGATGGTTCCTGTCCTGCCCGGAGCACCTGTCCAGCGGATCTACCGGCTCGTCGATCCCCAGGGACAGCCTCACCCCGTGCTCGATGAGGCCTACGACTCGATGGAGGCGGCCTGGGAGGCGGCCTGTGGCTGGTGGCAGGAGCAGCGGGGCGGCCTTGCCGGTGGTCCGGTCGGGATCGGCCTGGAGGTCAGCACCGGCTGTGGCGACTGGCGTACGCTCCGGCATCCCGGCTGCTGAGGGGCCGTTGAGCGCTTCGTCCTTGCCCACCCCTGCGCCCCTGACCACCAGCCTGCGCGGGCGCCAGCTGCTCGCCGATCCGCAGTTCAACAAGGGCACGGCCTTCAGCCGGGCGGAGCGGCTCCAGCTGGGCCTGGAGGGGCTGCTCCCCTTTGCCGTGGAAACGCTCGACATCCAGGTGGCCCGGGTGTGGAAGGCCTTCTGCAGCCTGGCCAGCGACATGGAGAAGTTCCGCTTCGCCCACGGCCTGCGCCAGACCAACAGCATCCTGTTCCACCGCTTCCTGGCCGATCACGTCGAAGCGGTGCTGCCGATCGTGTACACCCCCACGGTGGGAACGGCGATCCAGCGCTTCAGCCTCGATTACCGCAGCCCCGCCGGCGGCGTGTTTCTGGCGGCGGCCGATCAGGACCGCTTCGCGGCGGTGCTGCGGCAGGCGGCCAGCGGGCCGATCGATCTGATCCTCGTCACCGATGCGCAGGGCATCCTCGGCATCGGCGACCAGGGGGTGGGCGGCATCGAAATCTGCCAGGGCAAGCTGGCGGTTTACACCCTCTGCGCCGGGCTGGATCCGCACCGGGCGTTGCCGGTGGTGCTTGATGTGGGCACCGATCGGCCCGAGCTGCTCGACGATCCCCTCTATCCCGGCAGCCACCAGCCGCGCCTGGCCGGTGCGGCCTACGACGCCTTGATCGCCCGCTTCGTGCAGGCCGTCACCGAGGTGTTTCCGGGGGCCTTGCTGCATTGGGAGGATTTCGGCGTGGGCAATGCCCACCGCAACCTGGCCCGTTACCGGCAGCAGCTGCCCAGCTTCAACGACGACATCCAGGGCACCAGAGGTGTGGCCTGCGCTGTGGTGAGGGCGGCTTCCCAGGGGGCCGGAGTGCCGCTTGCGGAGCATCGCATCGTGGTGTTCGGCGCCGGTACAGCGGGGTGCGGCATCGCCGACGGCCTGGTGCGGCTGCTGCAGCGCAGCGGCCTTTCCGCCACAGAGGCGCGCCAACGTGTGTGGTTGATCGATCGCCACGGGCTGGTGCACACGGGCCAGCTGCCGGAGCAGATCCCGGAGATGGCCCGAGCCTTGGCGCGCCAGCTGGCGGAGCTGGAGGCCTTCCGCCGCGACGCCGCCGGCACGATCGGCCTGCTGGAAGTGGTGGAGCGCGTCTGCCCCACCGTGCTGATCGGCACCTCCACGGTGGCGGGGGCCTTCACTCAGCAGGTGGTGGAACGCATGGCCGCCGCGGTGGCGCGGCCGATCATCCTGCCGCTGTCGAATCCCACCCGGCTGGCGGAGGCCCAACCCGCCGATCTGCTGCGTTGGAGTGAGGGCCGTGCTCTGGTAGCCACCGGCAGTCCGTTTGCGCCGGTGGAGGTGGGGGGGCGGCTGCGCCGCATCGGTCAGTGCAACAACTGCTTCCTGTTCCCCGGCCTGGGTTTCGCCAGCGTGGCGGTGGGGGCCAGCGAGGTGAGCGAAGCGATGATCGATGCGGGCCTGGAGGCACTGGCGCGGCGCATTCCTGCCTGGAGCGATCCCGAGGCGCCGCTGATGCCGGATCTCACTGAGGTGGCGTTGGTTTCAACAGCAGTGGCGGAAGCGGTGGCCCTGGCGGCGGTGGAAGCCGGCGTGGCCCGCCACGCCAGCACGGCCGAGCAAGCGCTCGCCTGCCTGGAGCAGGCCCGCTGGCACCCCACCTACCGCGCGGTGGTGGGGGCCTGAGCGATACGAGCCGCGCGCAGCTCCGGGTTCAGAGCTCGTCTTCCACGCCCGGCAGCACGGTGCAGTCGCTCATCGGGTAGCTGACGCAGAGCAGGGCGAAACCCTGGGCGATCTGGTCGTCGTCGAGGAAGCTCTGATCGGATTGATCCACGCTGCCGGCCAGGATCTTGCCGGCACAGGTGCTGCAGGCACCGGCACGGCAGGAGTACGGCAGGTCGATGCCCTGCTCTTCGGCGGCATCAAGGATGTACTGATCGTCGGGGCAGTCGAAGGTCTTGCCGCCCTCGATCGTGATCGCGTAGGTGGCCATGGTGAGGTCGACGTGGATGACCCACTGGATTTAGGGAGCCGATCGCGGCGCGGATGTGCGGGCGGCTACGGATTGCCGTGGTGTGTGCGCTTGCCGGCAGCGGCATGAACGCATGTGGTGGCATGAACACACGGCCGGGCCCGGCTGGCTCCTGATGGGCCTCCTGCTCTTTACATGGAAACCCGTGTGGAGGGAGTGGAGCGTGATCAGGGTTTGGATCCCGGCGGAGCGGAGCCCCAGCGAACGACGGGTGGCCGCGACGCCGGAAACGGCCCGCCGCCTTGCGGACAAGGGCTGCGCGGTGGCGATCGAGAGTGGGGCCGGCCAGCAGGCGGGCTACGGCGACGACAGCTTTGCGGCCAGCGGCGCGGAGGTCCTGCCCGCCGGAGCCGCTGAAGGCTGGGAGAGCGCCGATGTGGTGCTCACGGTGGCGCCACCGCGGCTGGAAGCCGAGGGCGGCCCCGGCCATGTGGAGCGTCTGCGCTCCGGCAGCCTGCTGATGGGCCTGCTGGAGCCTTACCAGAACCGCCCCCTGATCGAGCGCCTCTCCCACCAGGGCGTGTCGGCGCTGGCGCTGGAGCTGCTGCCCCGCATCAGCCGCGCCCAGACGATGGATGCCCTCTCGTCGCAGGCCAACATCGCCGGCTACAAGGCGGTGCTGCTGGCAGCGGCCGAGCTCGATCGTTTCTTCCCGATGCTGATGACCGCCGCCGGCACGGTGCAGCCGGCCAAGGTGGTGGTGCTCGGCGCCGGCGTGGCCGGCCTGCAGGCGGTGGCCACGGCCCGCCGCCTCGGTGCCGTGGTGAAGGTGAGCGATGTGCGGCCGGCCGCCAAGGAGCAGGTGGAATCGCTCGGTGCCCGCTTCATTGATCCGCCTGAACGCGATGCCCCCGGTGAGGCCGGCGGCTATGCCCGCGAGGCCGGCCTGGCCTTCCTTGAAGCGCAGCGCCAGCAGCTGGCCGTGCACCTGGCCGAAGCCGATGCCGTGATCACCACGGCGCTGGTGCCAGGTCGGCCGGCACCGCTGCTGATCACCGAACAGATGCTGGCCGTGATGCGGCCCGGATCGGTGGTGGTGGATCTGGCGGTGGGTCAGGGCGGAAATGTGGCCGGCAGCCAGGCCGACACCACCGTCGAGATCGGCGGGGTGCGGGTGATCGGCGCCGGCCAGCTGCCGGCCTCGGTGCCGCAGCACGCCAGTGCCCTGTATGCGCGCAATGTGTCGGCGCTGCTGGAGCAGCTGCTCGTCGACGACCTGCTCACCATTTCCCCGGAGGACCCCCTGTTGGACCCCTGTCTGATCACCCACGCCGGCGCCTGCCGCCGCCCCGACCTCTGGCCCGCGCTGGTGGAGGTGGCGGCATGAGCGGCGTTCTCAGCGGCACCGAAGCGCTCTGGGTGCTGGTGCTCGGCAGCCTGCTCGGGCTGGAACTGATCGGCAAGGTGCCCCCCACCCTGCACACCCCGTTGATGTCCGGCGCCAACGCCATCAGCGGCATCACCCTGCTGGCGGCCCTGGTGCTGATCGCCGAGGCGCCCACACCGGCGCTGCGCCTGCTGGGCGCCACTGCGCTGGGCTTTGCCCTGTTCAACGTGGTCGGGGGCTTCCTCGTGACCGACCGGATGCTGGCCATGTTCAAACGCAAGGGAGCGAACTGATGGGTGAACTGACGCTCGAACTCGGGGCCGTGCTGCTTCTGGCCCTCGGCCTCAAGGGCCTGGCCAAGATCCGCACGGCACGGGCGGCCAATGGCCTGGCGGCCCTGGCCCTGCTGCTGGCGGTGGCCGGTCTGCTGCTGCAACAGGGTTTTGACGGGTGGCCGTGGATGCTGCTCGGTCTGGGAGTGGGCGGCGGCCTCGGCGCCCTGCTTGCCTTCAAGGTGGCGATGACCGCCATGCCAGAAACCGTGGCGCTGTTCAACGGCTGCGGCGGCCTGTCGTCGTTGCTGGTGGCGATCGGCGCTGCCCAACTGCCCACGCCGCTCGACCTGCTGGGTCAGGTGTCGGTGTTGGCGTCGGTGCTGGTGGGCGCCATTACCTTCAGCGGCTCGCTGGTGGCGATGGGCAAGCTGCAGGAATGGCTGGGCACCCCCGGCTGGACCCAGAAACCCCAGCGCCACGCGATCAACATCACCCTGGTGGTGGCCTCACTGGTGTGCTGCGGCCTGGTGCTCAAAGGCATGGCGGTGGCGCTGATCCCGCTCACCGTGCTTTCGCTGCTGCTGGGCGTGGGCCTCACCCTGCCGGTCGGCGGCGCCGACATGCCGGTGGTGATCTCACTGCTCAACTCCTATTCCGGTGTGGCGGCAGCGGCGGCTGGCTTCGTGGTGGGCAGCGAGCTGCTGATCGTGGCCGGCGCCATGGTGGGGGCGGCGGGCCTGATCCTCACCCAGGTGATGTGCACGGCGATGAACCGTTCGCTCACCTCGGTGCTGTTCGGCGGAGCCATGGGGGCAGCGCCGGCGGCCGGCGCCGATGGTGCCAAGGAGGAGGGGTACAAGAACGTCACCTCCTGCAGCGCCGAGGAATGCGCGCTCACGCTGGAAGCGGCCGAGCGGGTGGTGTTCGTGCCGGGCTACGGCCTGGCGGTGGCCCAGGCGCAGCACAGCCTCAAGGAGCTGGCCAAGTTGCTGGAGCAGCAGGGCATTGAGGTGAGCTATGCGATCCACCCGGTGGCCGGCCGCATGCCGGGCCACATGAATGTGCTGCTGGCTGAGGCCGATGTGCCCTACGACCAGTTGATCGAGATGGATGCGATCAACCCGGAATTCCCCCGCACCGATGTGGTGATCGTGCTGGGCGCTAACGACGTGGTGAACCCCCGCGCCAAAAGCGATCCCGGCAGTCCGCTTTATGGCATGCCCGTGCTGGAGGTGGATCAGGCCCGCTCGGTGTTCGTGGTGAAACGCAGCCTGGGCTCCGGCTACGCCGGCATTCGCAACGACCTGTTCGAACTCCCCCAGACCTCGATGGTGTTCGGCGACGCCAAACAGGTGCTGCAGACCCTGCTGCAGGAACTGCGCGCTCTGGGCGTCGGCAAGGTGCCGGCGGGGGCTGGGGCGGGGCGCTGAGGAGCAAGAGCTCGCTTCCTGCTACCACAGCAACATCCGAGAGAACAGATGGCTCTGATTGCGTTTCTTCCTTTGCGGGAGAAACCCTTCTGCCGAGCTGTCTGGCTCACTTCGTTCGGCCCCAACCAAGAATGCAAGAAATCACGCCGCTGTTTTCTTGCATTCAGTTGTATTTGAGTAACATCTGACAGACATTGTCATAACGATGAAGGCGACATGAGAAGGTTCTCATTGTTGAGTCATCGGGTAGATAGGCCGATAACTTTGTTGAGTGTTCCTCCTACTTGAGAACTCGACATGACAACCCTCACTGTTAGTGGTGATCGTCTCGGCGAAGCCCTGCAATTTGACTCCAATGCTTCCACAACCAGCGTCGAAGTAGGGCGTGTCTGGTTCAGTGCCACCGATACGGTGCGGATCACCTTTGCTCCCGCCAGCTTCAACGCCCAGACCGGCGCTCTGATCGGTGGCGCTGGTGCCGTCATCGGTCTGACTGTCACCACCGCCGCTGGACAGGTGACCACCTTTGGAGTCTCCAGTGCGAATGCATTGGATGTGGATCCAGATCAATCGAAGAATGGTGCCGACTTCTTCTATATTTCCGAATCGCCTGCTGTTGGTGTGGGTGGCGCCTATGCCGGCTTGCAGCTGGAGAAAATTCTGGTTTCTGATCAGCCGCTCACGGCAGCCAGCCTCGTTCCCTTCAACAACACGGGTGGCTATCTCCCCACCACTGGTTCGGTCACGCCGCCATTGCCTCAACTCACCGGAACAGCCGGCGATGACGTGCTCACGGGCACCGCTGCCGGCGACACCATGAACGGCCTGGATGGCAATGATGCGATCCGTTCCCTTGGCGGAAACGACATCGTTTTCGGTGGTGATGGCAACGACATCATCGATGGTGGCGCCGGTGCCGATCGCCTCAACGGCGATGCCGGCAATGATCTGCTCTGGGGCGGCGGCGGTGCCGACCAACTGGTTGGTGGTGCCGGCGATGACCTGATCGACGGCGGCCTGCAAAATGACAGGCTCACGGGTGGCGCAGGGGGTGATGTGTTCATCTTCGGCGCTGGCGATACGGTGATCGACTTCAGCCGCGTACAGGGAGACCAGATCCACTTCGCGGCCTCACTGGGCCTTTCCGAAGCGTCGATCAACATCAGCACCACGTCCCAGGGCACCCAGCTCTCGTTTGCTGGCTCCTCTGGAAGCATGCTGCTGCAGGGGTACTTCGGCGGCTTTGATCCCGGAAACGACTTCAAGTTCGATTACGTGCCGACCTTCGATTTCATCTGACCTCATCGATCGTGATGATCACCCGTCAGGCTGTTGGCCTGGCGGGTTTCTTCCTGCATTCACTGCTCACGCTTTGTTCAGTGCTCTGAACGGGGCTGTTTCAGCTGTGTGTGTCGGCGTCAGTCCAGGCTCAACGCCAGTGCGAAAGCATCGCTTCCAGCAGCGGTGCTGCCTTACCTTTACTGCTCAATTCCGTACACGTTGGAAGGTCACATGCCGCAAGCGGGGTTCTTTGGTGAGGTTCGCACGCGGCTGTTGGTGTTCTATGCCGTGATGCTGTCTGTGCTGATTGGTCTGACGGTGCCGCTCAGTAAGCATCTGCTGCTGCTTGAGCTGCATCAGCGTGAGCAAACCAGCCTGGGCGAGAGCATTCAAGACTTCGAGCACTACATGCGGCCATTGCTTACCGCCGAAGCGGCTCCTTCCAGCCCTGAGCTTGCCGGGCACATGAAGAGTTTTCTCACGAAGATCCTTCCGGAAGACGACACCTTCTTCATCTTGATCATCAATGGAGAGTTTCAGCGCTCGAGCCCAGTGGCTCTGCCTCACCCCATGCGGCCGGGATCTGTCTTGATGCAGCAGTGGGAAGCCACCACAAAGCTTGCTTCAGGCAAGGTGGATGAAGCTGATCCAGAGGTGGGAACCATTCTGTATTCGGCCGTTCCTGTTGAAGTGGATGGCCGGGTGCAAGCTGTGTTCGTGGCGGCACGTACCACTGCCGGCGAACTTGCTGAGGTTGGCGATTTCACCTCCATCTTGATTCAGATTGTTGTTGGCATTCTGATCACGTCGCTGTTGTTTCTCTGGATTCTTTCCAAGGCGGTGCTGGCTCCCCTCCAGCTGCTGGCCAGCACCACGCGTTCGATCACGGCCACGAATCTCAAGCAGCGTTTGCCCGTTACCAGCAGAGGCGAACTGGGGGACATCACCCTCAGCTTCAACGCCATGATGGACCGCCTGGAAGCCTTAATCATTTCCCAGAAGGAATTCATCCAAGATGCGGGGCATGAATTGCGCACACCAATCACTATCATCAGGGGCAATATCGAGCTGCTTCTTCAGGACGATGATGAGGAGGCTCGCCGTGAAACGGTACGCCTCGTGCTGGATGAAGTGGACCGGATCGCCAGGCTGGTTGCAGAGCTTTCACTGCTGGCCCAATCCCAACGCCCTGAATTCCTTGTGCTCAGTGACCTTGATGTGCATCGCTTCACCCAGGACATCTACCAGAAGGCCAGGATTCTCGCCCCGCGCCGCTGGTCGTTGGCATGCACGGCCCAGACAATGATGGAGGCCGATGAACAACGCCTCACCCAGTGCATGATGAACCTTGCACTCAATGCCACCCAGCACACCAGTGAATCTGATCGCATTGAGCTGGGCTCCTCCCTCGCTGCCGATGGCTCCATCCGCCTCTGGGTCTCAGACAGCGGTGAGGGAATCCCTGAGCGCATCCAGCCGCAGGTGTTCAAACGCTTCTTCAAGGGCAGAAGCCGCACCCAAGCTGAGCATCATTCGGGTCTTGGTCTGTCGATCGTCAGGGCTATCGTGAACGCCCACCATGGCCGGATTGAACTCCTCAGCCAGCCAAACCGCGGCACGACCTTCACATTGATCTTTCCCGCACGGCAACCTGTGCTGCTGCGTGACTTTTCACCTGAGCCATGGCCTGCATCCTGATCGCCGAAGACGAGCCACGCATCTCTCGCTTCATTGAAAAGGGGCTGCGGGCTCAGGGCTACGACGTGGTGCACACGCCATCCGGTGATGGCGTGGTCGACATCCTTTCTGCCTCCCCCATCGATCTGTTATTGCTGGATCTCGGCCTTCCGGGCCTTGATGGCACCATTGTTCTCGAGGCGATGCGGGGTCAGGGCATTGAAACCCCGGTGATTGTTCTCACCGCCCGCGATGATCTCAGCACCAAGGTGGCCAGCCTGGATGCTGGCGCTGATGATTACATCACCAAACCCTTTCGCTTTGATGAATTGCTGGCGCGCATCCGTGCCCGTCTGCGCACGTCCTCTGCTCGCCTGGCTCAGGCTCCGAATGCGCAGACGCTTGAGCTTCAGCACTGCGGCATCACCATGAACCTGCGGGCACGCCAGGTGTTCCTCGAGAGTTTTCCCGACCCTATCGACCTCACGGATCGTGAGTTCCGTTTGTTGGAGTTGTTGCTCAGCAACCCGCTGGCCATCCACAGCCGCGAGCAGATTCTCGACCATGTCTGGGGCTATGGCCACGATCCCCAGTCCAACATTGTGGATGTCTACATCGGTTATCTCCGTCGCAAAATCGATTCCCGCCGCATCGAAACGATCCGTGGGATCGGCTACCGCCTTTCAAGCCGCTGAGATCACCCATGCCTTGGCTCAGGACTTTGCTGCTCGATGTGGTTGGCCACCAGATTGTTCCTGCCTGCACCTGAGCTGGCCGCTGTTGTACGGCATCCCGACGCTGTGCGCCTCCCATCCGTTTGTCAGCCGCCACAACTGGGCGGCACGGCGAATTGGCAGTTGGTCATCCTCCTGCGTTTGCTTGTTCCTGCCGCTCGCCGTCATGGCGTCCTTGTCGCTCTCCTCATCTGGCGCAACGGTTCCGATGCCACCAGCCGCTCTGAGGCCCTCAACCCCAAGGCCTCTCCACCCTCGGGCGTGCTTGGTGGCTCCCTCTAGGCTTGGGGCACCATGCGAGCCGCTCCGATCACCCTTCTGACCCACCCAGCTCCGGGACAGGAGCAACCCAGCGGCGGTCGCCGCACGCCACCCATCCGTCGCCTTCAGGCAGAGGAGCAGGCACCGCAGCAGCGGCCTGTGCTGACGGACCTTCCCGATGCCGGCGTCTCCTTTGATTCGCTTGGTCTCTCGGAGCCGCTGCTCAAGGCGATCGCGGCCAAGGGCTACACGGTGCCGTCGCCGATCCAGCTGCAGTCAATTCCAGCGGTGCTCGCTGGCCACGATGTGATGGCGGCTGCCCAGACAGGCACCGGCAAGACCGCCGGTTTCACCCTGCCGATGCTGGAGCGGCTTCAGCACGGCCCCCACGCCCGCAACAACCAGGTGCGCTCCCTGGTGCTCACGCCCACGCGCGAGCTGGCGGCCCAGGTGGCGGAAAGCGTGCAGGTCTATGGGCGCTATCTCGATCTGCGCAGCGATGTGGTGTTCGGCGGGGTGAAGATCAACCCGCAGATGCAGCGCCTGCGCCGTGGCGCCGACGTGCTGGTGGCCACTCCGGGGCGACTGATGGACCTCTATCAGCAGAACGCCATCCGCTTCGATCGGCTCGAAATCCTCGTGCTTGATGAAGCCGATCGCATGCTCGACATGGGCTTCATCCGCGACATCCAGAAGATCCTGGCCTTGCTGCCGCCGAAGCGGCAGAACCTGCTGTTCTCCGCCACTTTCAACCCCTCGATCCGCAAATTGGCTCAGGGGTTGCTGCACAACCCGGTGCAGCTGCAGGCCACGCCCGAGAACAGGGCCGCTCCGCTGGTGGAGCAGGTGATGCATCCCTGCGACATGGCCCGCAAGGCTGATCTGCTCACCCATCTGGTGCGCCAGGGCGATTGGCGGCAGGTGCTGGTGTTCTCGCGCACCAAGCACGGTGCGAACCGCCTGGCCGATCGCCTCAACCAGGAGGGCCTCACGGCCATGGCCATCCATGGCAACAAGAGTCAGGGGGCTCGCACCCGGGCGCTGGCCACCTTCAAGAGCGGCGAGCTGCGTGTGCTGGTGGCCACCGATCTGGCTGCCCGCGGCCTCGACATCGAGCAGTTGCCCCATGTGGTCAACCTCGACCTGCCCAACGTGGCCGAGGACTACGTGCACCGCATCGGCCGCACGGGCCGTGCCGGCCAGAGTGGCCATGCCATCTCCCTGGTGGCCGCCGAGGAGCATGAGCTGCTGCGGGCGATCGAGCGGATGATCGGCAACCCACTGCCGCGGCTGGAGATCGCCGGGTTTGAGCCCACCATCCTCTCGGCCCCGCCGCTGGATCTCAGCGGTGGGCGGGGCAAGGGTGGACGCCGCTCCGGCGGAGGTGGCGGTGGCCGGCCTGATCGTCCCCCCACCCGCTCCCGCCGGCCGGCGCCCGGCTCCGGATCTGCCGCCGCCCCGGCGCGGGCCCGTACCCGTCGCCCCTAAACCCCCTGCTCAAGCCTGCAGCCCAGTCAACCGGCTCAGGCCGGTGGCGGTGGCGGTGGTGCCGGCCGAAACAGGCTCATCAGTGCTTCCAACGAGGCCGCTACTTCTCCGCTCGGCTTCCGTGCCGGCAGGGTGAGGCTCTCGATGCTCACATCGCTGAGCGCCAGTCCGACAGCTGCAAAGCTGCTGCGGCACCTCTCCCCCGTGTCGCTGGCCAGCATGGCCAACGATGGCTCCTCCCGCGCTGGGCCAAGGACGCCATCGTGGATCACCTGCCGCAGCTGGCTGGAGATGCCAAGCAGGTGCGGGGCCAGCAGCTCAGTCACCGGTGCAGCCGGCCGTGACGGGCCCTCGATCAGCTGGCGGGCGCCCACGGTACGTAGCACCAGCAGCGGGTCCAGGCACTGGATCGCGCAGAGCCCGGAGGCGCTGAAGGTCTCCGGCGAGGGAGCCACCGGACGGAGCGCAGTGGCGACCATCGGCTGCGCACGTCTCTCACCCCAGGGCAGGGCCGTGAGGGGGCGCAGGTCCACCACGTGGATCTGGGCATTGAAGAAGCTGCCTTCCTGCCCCGGCAGGTCGATCAACCCCGCCAGCTTCGGCAGCGACTGGCGCCGCAGCTGATGGCGGCCCGTGAGGAGCACATCGGCCAGCTGATTCCCCACGGCGAACACCGCGGCCTGATCGGCTTCCACCTTCAGCCAGGTGCCCACCCGCAAAGGTGCCTGCGCATGATCCAGGGCCCACAGCAGCGGATCGTTGCGGCCCCCGTTCTCCATCGCTGCTGCCGGTTCCTGCGCATTCACCGCCGCTCCGGCTCCCTCCATCGCGCCTGTCCTGTCCGCTCGTGGCGTCACTGTATGGAAAGACGCCCGGCCTGAGCACCAGATCGAAAGGCGCCTGGCCTGAGCACCAGCGGAACCGCGCTCAGCTCCTGCCGAGCGACCCCTCTGGAGCAGACCCTGCCCCCTTCTCACCCAGCCGGTCACCCGCTTGCAGGCCCAGCTGCTGGAGCAGGGGCTGGCCGCTGGCCGCCTGTTTGCCCTCCAGCTGGGCACTGCGCAGCAGCAGCGGGCAGCCGCCGGTGCCCAGCACCAGCCCCACGCCTGGCAGCAGAGCCAGCACCTCACCGGGTCTCCCTTGCTGCTCAGCCACGCCGGTGGCCAGCGCCCGGACGTCGGCGCTCAGTTGCTCCGCCAGCCTGGCCACCAGCGGCTCGGTGGCGAGCAGCTTGAGCCGCTTGCCCGCCAGCGTGGTGGTGGCGCCGGGGTACAAGCCCATCACCTGGCGGTGGATCGCCAGCGCCGAACGGCTCCAATCCACCGCGAAGTCCTCCTTGCGCAACAACCGCGCCAAGCGCACGCCGTCGTCGCCCTGGGGCCGCAGCCCCAGCCGCTGCCAGCGCTCCGGTTCGGTGCCAGGACCGGCGGCCTCGATCCTCGGCATCGCTTCCACCAGCAGGGTGGCGGTGAGCGGACTGAGCCGGGCAGCCAACTGCTGGGCGTTCTCGAGCAGGCCGATCGGCAGACGACCTTCCAGCAGCACCGGACCCGTGTCGAGGCCGGCTTCCATCGCCATGATCCCCACCCCCGTCTCCGCGTCGCCTTCCATCAGGCACCACTGGATCGGCCCGGCCCCGCGCCAGCGGGGCAGCAGGGAACCGTGGCCGTTCCAGCAGCCCAGTGGCGGTTGCTGCAGCACCTCGGGCGGCAGCAACTGGCCGAAGGCCACCACCACCGAAAGGTCGGCGCCGAGGGCTGCCAGCTGCTGCTGCACCTCCGGTTCGCGGCGGATGCGGGTGGGCGTGAACACGGGCAGCCCCAGCTCCAGGGCCCGGGCCTTCACCGCCGACGGCTGGGCCGCCGCCCCCCGGCCACGTCGCCGGTCGGGCTGGCTGACCACCCCCACGACCGTGTGGCCGGCAGCCACCAACGCCTCAAGGCTGGGCACGGCGTAGGCCGGCGTGCCCCAGAACAGAATCTTCACAGGGACGTGGGCGGGTGGATCAAACGGGGCCGGTGCCGTTCAGGCGTCGCCGGTCACGGACAGGCCTTCCACCCACACGTGCGGGCAGAGGCCATCGGGGGTGAGCTTGGCTTCCCCTTCAAAGCCGAGGATGCCCTTGAGCACAGCCCGGATGTCACCGGCCACGGTGGCCGCTTCGATCGAGCGCGCTTCGCCGTTGCGGATCAGCCAGCCATCAAACGGCAGTGAGAACGATCCCTGGCTCGCCTTCACACCGGCGTGCAGTGCCGAGAGCGAATCGATCCACACCACGCCGTCGGCAGTGTGGCGATCCAGGCCGCTGGCGCCGCCGGAGGAACCGGCGCTTGGCCCCACCTCGAACCAATGCGGCCCCACCGACACCTTGGCGCCCAGGCCCGCATGGCCGGTGGGCTCCACCCCGAAGGCGCGCGCCGTGGCTTCGGAATGCAGGAAGTGGCGCAGCACGCCCCCTTCCACCAGGGCCAGGCGCCGCACGGGCGTGCCTTCGCCATCGAAGTTCGAGGCGCCCACATTGCCGGGATGCAGGCCGTTGTCGTGGATGGAGAGAAATGGCACCGCCAGGGCGCTGCCGAGCGCGTCGCGGTTGCTGAGGCTGACGCCGTCGAGCACGGCCCGGGCATTGAACAGGCTGCTGAAGGCGCCGATCAGGTCGAGGAAGGCTTCCGGCGAAAAGATGCAGGTGTAGTGCCCTGTCTGGATCGGGGCGTAATCGAGATGGGCGATGGTGCGCTCGGCCGCTTCGGCGATGCAGCCGGCCACATCCAGCTGCTGCAGGCCGTAGGCCAGGCGCACGGCGCCGCTGCTGCGGGGTTTGCGGCCCTCCTCTTCACCGCGGGCATAGAGGTAAAGGCTGGCGGTGGTGAGCTTCTGCTCGCGGCAGGCGCCGGCACTGTTGAGGTAGAGGCGCTCGCTGCTGCGCTGGGCCAGGCCGTTGTAAGGAACGGTGGTGATGGCGGCATGGCGGCCGAGCAGGTCGCGCTCCGCTTCCCGCAGGGTGTCCAGCAGCTCGAGGATGCCGCGTGGCTCCACCAGGGGCTGATCGAGCGGTTCGAGCGGGGCCGTGGCCAGCGGCGAGAAGGCCGGGATGTCGTCGGCGTTGCCGTAGGCACTGGCATCGCGGGCACCGCTGAGGGCACGGGCCAGGCCGGCGGGAGAGAGGTCGGAGGTGCTGGTGATGCCCACGAGGCCATCCCCGTTCCAGACCCGGACGGTGATGGCGCTGCGCTGGGCGCCCTTCAGCTGCTTGGCTTCGCCGCGGTCCACCTGCACGGAGGTGTCGGTGCTGCAGGCGGCGCCCAGATCCCAGCGCTCGATGCCCAGGCCCTGGGCCAGGCCGCTGAGCTGCTCACTGAGGGCGTGGGCGTCGAGGCCCAAGGTGGTTCCCGCTGTGGTGGTGCTCATGATCAGCGGCCTCCCACGGTGATGGCATCCACCTTGATGTGCGGCTGCCCCACGGTGACGAAGATGCTGCCGCTCACCGAACCGCAGAAGCCGGCTGCCAGCTCCAGATCATTGGCGCACATCGAGAGCCGGGGCATCACCTCTTTGGCTTCACCGATCAAGGTGGCTCCTTTCACGGGCTTGCCGAGGCGACCGTTCTCGATCAGATAGCCCTCCTCCACCGCAAAGTTGAACTGGCCGGTGGGGCCCACGCTGCCGCCACCCATCGATTTGCAGTACAAGCCCCGATCGACCGATTCGATCAGTTGCTCCGGGGTGTGCGGCCCGGCGGCGATGTAGGTGTTGCGCATGCGGCTGGCGGCCGCGAAGGCGTGGCTCTGGCGCCGGCCGCTGCCGGTGCGGGGGTGGCCGGTGCGCAATTCACCGGCGCGGTCGGAGAGGAAACGCTTGAGCACGCCGTTCTCGATCAGCACCGTGCGTTGGGGCGCCATGCCCTCGTCGTCCATCGACAGGCTGCCGAAGGCGCCGTCGCTGAGCCCCTCGTCGATCGCCGTCACGGCGCTGTGGGCGATCGGAGCATCGATCCGATCGGCAAAGGGGGTGGTGCCCCGCTCCACCTGGGTGGTTTCCAGCAGGTGCCCGCAGGCCTCATGGAAGATCACACCGCCGAAGCGGTTGGCAAGCACCACGGGGTAGGTGCCCGCTTCCACATACTCGGCATGCAGCATGGCCTGGGTGCTGGCACACAGGTCGAGGGCGGCCGTCTGGGCATCCCACTGGCGCAGATCGTCCGGGCGGTCGGTGCTGCCATAACGGCGGCCCTGGCTGGCCCGGTGCTCCCCGTCGGCGGCCAGGGCCGTGAGCCCCACCGACTGGTGCAGCCGGATGTCGCGGGCGAAGGTGCCATCGCTGGCGGCCACCATCACCTCCTGCCAGTCGCGGGCGTAGCTGCCGCGGCGTGCCTGCAGGTGTTGGCCGTGCTGTTCCAGCAGGGCGGTGCCCTCCAGCAGCCGGTCGGTGCTTTCCGCCAGGGTCGGGCAGGCAATCAGCCAGTCGCCCTTGGCGAGGGCGTAGTCGCGCAGGTCGGGCAGCCCGTCGAAGCCGCTGATGCCGTTGCTGTTGACCGTGAGGCCCAGCATGCCCAGGGCCTGCTCCAGCGCCACCATCAGGCCCCGCTCACTGAGGTCGTTGGTGGAGACAAAGCCATCGCGCTCGCCGCGGAACACGCGCACACCAGCGCCGCGGCCGAAGGCCGGGCTCACGCTGGTGATGCGGTCCTGCTCAGCCAGCAAGCCGATGTGGTCAGTGCTCTCCAGGAACACCTCCACCAGGCTGGCTCCAGCGGCGCGTCCTGCAGCCAGCAACGGCTCCAGGCGTTGACGCCAGCTGAGGTCAAAACCTTCGAGCGCCAGCAAGGGGCGAGCAGTGGAAGCAACCAAGGAAGTCGGCCTGATCTTGGTGGCTCAGGCTAACGGCGAGGCCGCAGGCACGGGATGCCTCAGCAGCTTCGCTGCCAGGGAACCCCCCCAGAGATTTGCTGGGTTGGCTAGGCCCCTGGCCAGGCACTTCAAACGGCTGAGGATCAGCGCACAGCCGGCTGGAAGGCCTCGCTGCGAATCGGAGCCATGAAGAACAGCTTCGCCATTTCGAGGCCGTTGGCGGCCCAGAAGGGCAGCTTGCGCAGCACCTTGAGCGGAGCGATGGCGGGGGAGGCATCGGCGGCGCTGAGGGCCTGGTTGTTGCCCACGATCCGCTCCAGCCGCTCATAGAAACGTGGGTGCTCCACGTTGAGCACCACGGGGAACACCCGGGCGGAGGTTTCGTTGGTCTTGGCGATCACGTACTTGTCGTAGGCGCGGGCATCAAGGCCAAGGGCTTCGTAGAACTCCTTGCGGGCCACGTCACGGACGTACATGGTGGCGAACACAGCCAGCAGGAAGAAACGGCACCAGAGGCGCGCCTGCAGGCCACGCACGGTGTCCGGCTGGGCCTTCATCAGAGCGTCGAAGAAGTCGCCATGGCGATTTTCGTCCTGGCACCAGTTTTCGAAGAAGTTGAAGATCGGGAAGATCTTGCTGTCAGGGTTCTTCTCGAGGTGGCGGTAGATGGCGATGTAGCGCCAGTAGCCGATCTTCTCCGAGAGGTAGGTGGCGTAGAAGATGAACTTGGGCTTGAAGAAGGTGTATGACTTACTGGCTGTGAGAAAGCCCAGATCGAGCTGGAGCCCGAAGTCGCCCATGGCCTTGTTGAGGAAGCCGGCATGGCGGGCCTCATCCCTGGCCATGTGGGCGAAGCATTCGGCCAGAAGCGGGTTCTTGGCTTTGATGCGGCGGCTCAGCTCCTTGTAGAGCAGGAAGCCGGAAAACTCCGACGTGCAGCTCTGCTCGAGAAACTCGACGAACACACGGCGGGTGTCGGGATCGAGCTTGTCGGCGGCGCCGTCGAATTCGCCGTTACGAACGAAGTGGTGGCGGTTGTAGTCCTTGCGGAACTCTTCGCAGATCGCCTCCAGCTCCACTTCGTTGGGCCGCAGATCCATCGCCGCCATGGCGTCGAAATCTGTGGTGTAGAACCGCGGGGTGAGGATCGTGTCCTTGACCGGATCCTTGAAGGCCGGTGCGTGGTCGTTCGAAGCGGCGACGGGAGCGCTGGGTGCGGCGGTGGGAGGCACCATTCTGGCGTCGAGGCAGGCGATGCAGGCATCGTAAGGGCCATCCGAGCCGAAGGGGCCCAGTTGTGACGCTCCAACAGATCGAGCCGTGATAGAGGCTCAACGCTGTGTCTCCAATGGGGCGGCGTGCTTGAGGTACCGGCCGGGCCCGGTGCGCTGGCCTCAGTTGGGCCCGAGCCACTTCTGCCCGTTGAGCCGTGACACAACCCTGGACACCAGCAGGGGCAGGGTGGCTTTGCGTTCATCGATCAGGAACGACTCCAGCAAGGTGGGTTCGCTACCGGATTCGGCCAGGCTGAAGGTTTTGGGGCCGTGGATGTCGGTGGTGGTGAAACACAGCCAGAACCGCCGGCCCCGGGGCATGCACCCTTTCACCACCCAGCAGTCGCTACCCACAACGGGCATCGGCGCCTGCTCAAAGCTCAGCTCCGGCGATGGCCCGCCGTAGGCCTGCATTTCCTTGGCCAGTGCCGGCAGGAAGATCTCCGGCACGAACTCGGCGAACGGCTTGTCCTCCACTGCCGGGGGCTTGGCTTTGGCGGCCGGCTTCTCCGCGGCTCCCACGGCAGATGGCGTGGGGGCGGCTCCGTTGGGTTCGCTCACCGGCACGGGGATCTGGAGTTCAGGTCTGGGAACTTTAGGGGCGGTGCCGTCCGGCTGGTTCACCAGTCGTCGCTTGGTGGCGCCTCCCAGCCATCCGCACCGGCATCTCCTGCGGTGGCTGCAGCAGAAGCTCCGGCAGCGCCCATTCCTGGATCAGCGCGGCGGATCACCCGAAACGGGACGGCCACGGTGGGGGCAGGGTCTCCAGCGGCGCGAACAGGGCCGGCCGCTGCTGCGTCAAACGGGCGCCCGCGCCCGGACCCCTCAACGGGTGCGTCGCGGCGCCGCGACGGCTCGCTGCGGGGCAGGTCCCATGGTTCCTGCTGGGCTGGCGGCTCCAGACCCCTGCGTTGCCGCTGAACGACGACCCGGTACTGACCCTTGAGCGCCAGCGCCGTGGCACCCGCGCTCAGGGCGGCGCCACCACCGGCTGCTGCGGCGATCCACAGACCGATCGGCAGCGCCGGTGAGGTCCAGATCAGCAGCCGCAGGCTGGTGGCTGGCCGCGGGTTTAAGGCACCCACCAGCAGCACTGCCAGCAACGGGGCGAGCAGTGGCAGCAGCAGCAGGCGTTGCAGCACGGCGGGTCTCAGGTGGGGAGCGCCAGCTCGACCGGACCCTGCCACCGGCGCAGCTCACCGAGCTCGAACCCCAGCGAATCGAACACCCGGATCACCAGGAAATCCACCATGTCCTCCAGGGAGCGGGGCTGCTGGTACCAGGCGGGAATCGGCGGAGCGATGCGGGCGCCGGCCTCCGCCAGCTGGGTGAGGTTGCGCAGGTGCACCAGGTTCCATGGCATCTCCCGCGGTGCGATCACGAGTGGCCGGCCCTCCTTGAGGTGCACATCGGCGACCCGCTCCACCAGGTCCAGCGCGACACCGCTGCTGATCCGTCCGACCGTGCCCATGCTGGCCGGCAGGATCACCATGCCGCGGGTGCGGAAGCTGCCGCTGGCGATCGCCGCCGTCTGATCGTTCCAGCGATGACAGCGCAGCGGCCCATCGGCACAGCCCGTGCGCTGCAGCCAGAACGCCGTCTGGGCCTCAGGCTCGACGGGAATGCGCAGGCCCTGCTCCGCCAGCCAGACGGTGATGGCGCCGCGGCTGACGATCAGCTCCACGGGCTGGCCCGCCTGCAGCAGCAGCTGCAGGGCCCGCTCCGCCAGCGGCATGGCGGACGCGCCGGAGACCGCCAGAACCACCGGGTCCATCGCTCAGGCCTCCGTGTCGGTCTCGGCGTCGATGCCGTCCTGACCGTCGGGGCCCGCGCCATCTTCAGCGCCGGTATCACCGCTGAAGTGGCCTGCACCGCCCAGCTCACTGCCGCTGCCGTCGTCGTCCGGCAGGATCGCCGCCAGATCGATCTGATGGCGCAGGGCGTCCACCTTGAGGATGGTCACCTCAACGGCGTCCCCCAGCATGTAGGTGCGGCGGTTCTTGCGCCCCACCAGCCGGTTCTGGCGGGAGCGGTATTCGTACCAGTCGTCCTTGAGCGAGCTCACGTGCACCAGCCCTTCCACCAGGGACGGAGGGATTTCCACGAAGAAGCCGTAGCTCTGCACGCCGCTGATCACACCGGTGAGTGTCTCGCCCACCAGGGGTTCGGCGGCGCGGGCCTGGGCCATCGCCAGCAGGTCGCCCTGGAGGTCGGCGACGAAGCGGGCCCGGCCATTGAGGCGCTGCAGCAGGGACACGCTGCGGGATTGCTGCAGCTCGGCCATCTGGCTCGGCGGCAGCAGCGGCCAGTCGATCTGGCCGTGGCAGGCATCGGAGGCCAGGTCGACCCGGGTTTTATGGCGCACGCTGGGGCGATCCTTGCCCTCGGTGAGCAGCAGCACCAGCACCTGCTGGTTCCACAGATCGGCGTAGGAGGAGGTGGCCAGGCACCAGGGGGCGTAGGCCTGCGTTTCGCCGGCGAGCAGGTTGGGCCCCGGCTCCAGGCTGATCTGCACGGGCCTGAGTACCTCGCTGAGCTGGTGCTGCAAGCCGCGGCGGCGTTCGCTGGCGGCGAAGATCGTGGCCAGCACGCCGGGAGCGGGGGCATTGCCCTCGTCGTCCAGGTCAAGGGGGACATCGAGGGCCAGGGCGGCCTTGGCCACTTCGTTGATTTCCGCCGGATCGGGCGCCGCCTGCACCGCGAACAGAGCCGGCAGCTGCAGTGCCTGCAGGTGATGACCCAGGGCGCGGCCGGCCAGCAGCACCACTTCCCGCAGCAGCGCCAGCGGCTGGGTGGAGGGAAGGGTGATCATCCAGCCGCGGTGGCACTCATCGGGTTCGGGTGTGCGCAGATCACCGAGCACGTCCAGCGGGGGGAAGGGCAGATCGAGATCGACCGAGCCGGCCGCCAGCCGCTGCTCCTGCAGCCCACGACCCACCGCCATCAGGCGTTCCAGGTCGGGCAGGACGGTTTTGAGCGCCTTGAGCGAGGTGGGCACCGTGCGGGCCTTCGGCTTGCGGTCCGCCAGGGCCTCCAGGGCAGCGGCGTCCACTTCGGCGTCGGGGCGGATGGTGGTGAGGGCGAAGCGGTAGTGGCTCAGCTGCCCTTCCGACGTGATCGTCAGGGCCACCGATACGGCGGCGGCGGATTCGCCGGTCCGGAAGGCAGTGGCCTTGGCGAGCGCCGGGCTCAGCAGCGGCAACCAGCGCTTGCCGAGGCAGTAGGCCGAACTCTGCTGGCGCAGCCACTGGTCGGTGGCGCTGCCGGGCGTGATCCGCTCGGCCACGGCGGGGCTGTGGATCCAGACCCGCAGGCCTTCGTCGCTTTCCTCCAGGGAGAGGGCCGGCAGTTCCGGCGCCTCCGCTCCCTGCCAGGGCCGCAGCAGCAGGGTGGGCAGACCGGTGAGGTCGGTGCGGCCCTTGTCGTTGGGGCTGCGCAGGCTGGCGCGGGGGGCGCTGGCCCGTTCGCGCAGGCCATGTTTGGTGAGCAGCAGATCCAGGTCTGCCTCCTCGCCCCCTTTGATCGGCAGACGCCGGGCCACATGGCCCTGGGGAGGGAACTGGGCCACCGGGTAGCGATCGAGCCGCACTTCCACCACCGATTCGGCCGCGGGGTCGAGGTAGACGGCATCGTCTGCTGGCAGGGCCACGGTGGTCAGCAGCCGGTCGTCGAGGGGCACGGCCACCAGCCGGTCGTCCTGTTGCTCCACCTGAGCCAGCAGGCTGGCAGTGGCCCGCTCGAGGATGCATTGCACTCCGCCCTCCGGGGAGCGACGGCGCCCACCCTCCCGCGTGATCCGCACCAGCACGCGGTCGCCGTTCCAAGCGTGATTGAGCTGGTGGTCGCGGATGTAGATGTCATCGCCTCCGTCTTCGCGCAGGGCGAAGCAGAACCCCTTGCTGGAACAGCGCAGCCGGGCCTCGATCAGGCTGTCGTCGGCGCGTCGTGAGATGCCGGCCTCGTTCGCCTCGAGCAGCCCCACTTTTTCAAGGCCTGCCAGGGCGATGCGAAGGTGTTGCTTGTCGGGCGTGAGGCTCAGACCGAGCGCCTTCTCGAGCTGCTCGACCGGCAGAACATCGGATTCGGGCAGGTGGTCGAGCAGGTCAGCGACCGAAAACTTCATCGGAGCAGCGGGGAGAGACAGGGTTGGAGCCAGGAACGGGGATAGAGATGGCGGTTCCCGGGGCGTGCAGCGGAGCCCCCGGGAACTGGCGTCTTAGCAAAGACTTTACGAAGCCTCCTGCCGCACCCGGATCAGCAGGCGGCTGCCGATCACCAGGAACCCCAGCGAGGCGGCCAGCTGCAGGGCGGCCGGCGGGATCAGCGAGGAGAGAGACCCCCCGGCCAGGGCTCCCAGCAGGCTGGCCAGCACCAGCGCACCGGCACTGCCGAGAAACACCGCCAGGGTGTTGCTGGAGGTGCCGCTGATCGTCACGATCGTGAGCTGGGTTTTGTCACCGAGTTCGGCCACGAACACCGTGAGAAAGGTGGAGGCCAGCAGCGGAAGTTGCATCGGATTGAGGGGGTGGACGGCAGGACCGGAATTCCAGCGGCTTGGTCAGGGGGAGTGTTCGCTCAAACGGAGGGCGCTCCACCCGGGCCAACTGAATCTGTGCGAAGAACAACCAAGGAGACGATCACTCAAGCAGTGGATCAACCGAGAGCGGATCACCAAGGAGTGGATCGGCCGGGATTGATCAACCAAGCAGTCGATCCATCCAAGGGGAGATCAACGTCACGAGACGATGAGGCCGGGTGAAGGTTCAACCCAAGCCGGCTGGATCAAGGAAGCAGCACGGCGGCCGCGGGGACCTGCAGCAGTTGCACAGCTGCCTGGATGCCCAGCCAGAGGCCGAGCGCCACCATCAGCAGCCCGGCGATCAGTTCGAGGCGTTGCGGCGGGAGCACCGTTGCCAGCCAGCGGCCGAGCAGCACCCCCACCAGGCTGGAGCAGATCAGGGCCAGTGCCGCCCCCAGGAACACCACCCCGGGGCGTCCGGATTGCGCGGATAACAACAGGGCGGCCAGTTGGGTCTTGTCGCCCAGTTCCGCCAGAAACACCGTGGTGAAGGTGGTGAACAGGATGCTCACGAACGAGGCCGGCAGGACGGCTCCGCCTGTGTCCGGGGCGTCGGCCGGCAGGGGCGCAGGATCTGCGGCTGGCCCGGTGCCGGGGTCGTTGGTGGCGCTCATGAAGGGCAGGAGGCAACGGAACCAGGTTGGTCGTTCAGCGGTGCCGGCGCCCGGCGGGTGGCCCGTTCAAAGCGGCGCAGCTCCCTGCTGCGCCCGCCGAATTCACTGCGGATCTGCTGCTGGCAGCAACGGATCGCGAAGGCCTGGCTTTCTGCTGCGGGCACTCCGAACAGGCTGGCCAGCTGGCTCACCTGGCAGAAATCGGGCCGCTCGGCGTAGATCCTGCAGCGGCGGGAGCCGGTGTCGAAATGGCGGCACCAGCCGTCAGCGCCCACCATCGAGAGATAGGTCTCCCGTTGCCGGGGATTGAGCGCTTCAAGGGCCTCGCTCCGCTCCTCGGGATCGAGGCGACAGCAGGCTCCACACCCGGAGATGCAGCTCCAGTGGGTTCCGCAGACCATCAGGTCACCCCGCGTTGCTGTGACAAGCCGTCACAGTGGCATGGTCGCCACCGGGATGCCCGTCACCATGACCCTTAGGCTGCCACGCAGAGCGCTTTCCTTGCGAGCTTTCGGACCATGGGTATTGATTTCCATCTGATCGCCAACTTCCTCGCCCTGGCTCTGATCACCCTGGCCGGCCCGGCCGTGATCTTCATCCTTTTCTATCGGCGCGGCGCGCTCTGAGCCTGCTGCCCCTGGCACTGGCCCCGCGTCCGGCCCAGGCCCACGCCCTGCGCCAACACACCCCTCAGGCCACCAGGCCCAAGGCCAGGGTCGCTTCATCAATCAGCCCCTGCACGTAGGGGTGCCTCTCCCCCTGCACGTTCGTTTCGTGCAGGGGGACGCCCATTTCTTCGCCTGAGGCATTGCGGATGCGCAACTCCTCCGCTTCCACCCGGCACCAGTAGGCGCGCTGGCGGCGCTGCAGCAGCACCTCGCCCCCACCGCTCTCGCGCAGGCCCACCACTTCAAGCTGCAGGCGCTCCTCGCCCTGCCAGTGGTTGAGCCGCAGGCGAAAGGCCACGTCCACCACGGCCGGCACCGCTCCTTCTCCTTGCCAGCGCCAGGCGATCGCCCGCTGCCGGATGCCGTTCTGCTCCAGCAGCAGCTGCAGATGGCCGCCCCGCAGGCTGCGCTGCTCCACCACGCGGCACTGCTGGCTCCAGAACACGGGTGTTTCGTGGCCGGCACCGAACGGCTCCAGCCGTTGCAGGCAGAGCCAGAAGGGTCTGTCGATGCGATCGAGCGCCAGCCGTGCTTCGGGCTCCACCAGCAGTCCGCTGCCCAGGGGGCTGGCAGTGGCGCTGGCGATGGCGCTGAGTGCGTCGTGGAGAGCCGCGACGTTTTCGGCCCGCACTGTGAAACCACCGGCGGCGGGGTGGCCGCCGTGACGTTCAAGCAGGTCGTGGCAGGCATGCAGCGCCGCATCCACCGCAAATCCCTTGGGCGCCCGTACCGAAGCCCGCAGCATCCCGTTGCCCTCGCCGGCCAGCAGGGCCACCGGTGCACCAAAACGTTCCACCAGCCGGGCCGCCACCACGCCGATCACGCCGTGGTGCCAATGGCCCTGGGCCAGCAGCAGAAAAGGGCTGCGCTCGGGACCGTCGGCTTCCACCAGTGCCACCGCCTCCGCTTCGATGGCATCGCAGAGATCGCGGCGCTGCCGGTTGAGCGCCTCGCACTGCTGCGCCAGTTCCATGGCGCACTCCAGATCTGCGGTGGTCAGCAGGTCGACCACCAGCTGGGGATCCCCGAGCCGGCCGACGGCATTGATCCGCGGCGCGATCTGAAAGGCCACCGCCATGGCATCCAGCGGTCGCTCCCCGAGTCCAGCCAGCCGCTGCAGGGCCTGCAGTCCCGGCAGCGCGGAGCCCTGCAAGCGGCACAGGCCGTCCTGAAGCCAGCGGCGGTTCACCCCGTGCAAGGGCGCCATGTCCGCGATCGTGCCGATGCAGAACAGGTCGAGCGCCATGCCGGTGGCATCCGCGCGCTTCAACCGCTCCGCCAGCGCCACCGCCAGCACGTAGGCAAGCCCCACTCCGGCCAGGCCTCGGTAGGGCGAGGCTTCGGGGGTGCGGGCGGGATGCAGCAGCGCCAGGTAAGGCGGTGGCTCCGGCGGAATGGTGTGGTGATCGGTGAGGATCACGTCCACCTTCAGCTGCAGAGCCCGGTTCAGGGCGTCCGCGGCGGCGATGCCGTTGTCCACCGTCACCAGCAGGCGGATGCCGTCGCCGGCCAGGCGATCCACCATCGCCGTGTTGAGGCCATAGCCATCGTCCTGACGGCTGGGAATCGCCGCCACCGGCCGGGCGCCCAGCCGCTCCAGCACGCCCACAAGCAGGGCCGTGCTGGTCATGCCGTCAGCGTCGTAGTCGCCGCAGATCGCCACGGCTTCGCTTCGCCCACAGGCCAGCGCCAGGCGCTCCACCGCCACGCCCAGGTCCTGGAAATGCTGCTGAGGATCGGGGGCGGTGGGGGGGTCCAGCAAGGCGGTGATCGCCGCCGCACTGTCAAAGCCCCGCCGGCGCAGCACGGCCAGCAGTTCGGGCGGCAGACCCAGGGCGGCCAGCGCCGCAGCGGTATCCCTGGCTGCCGGGTCACTGGCCTCCGGGGCCGGCAGGGGCGCCGGCAACTGCCAGCGTTGCTCGGGCAGGCGGGACAACAGGCCATCGTCGAGGCGGCCTCCGCATTCTGTGTGCTGGCTGTTCATGCGCCTTTGCCTACCCTCCCTGCATGGATGACGCTCCTCTGAAGCCTTCCCTTGGCGCCCTGCTCTGGGACGTGGACGGCACGCTGGCGGAAACGGAGCTGGACGGTCATCGCCCGGCCTTCAACCTGGCGTTTTCCGAGGAAGGCCTCCCCTGGCACTGGGATCCGGCCACCTACATCCAGTTGCTGGCGATCAGTGGCGGCCGGGAGCGGTTGCGCGTCTACCTCAGCGACCAGGGGCCTGAGCCCCCCGATCCCGCCTTGCTGGATGCCCTGGTGCGTCGCAAGCAACAGCACTACACAGCCCTGATGGCATCCGGGGCGATCCGGCTGCGCCCGGGCGTCGAGCGGCTGATCACGGCCGCCGCCAGCGCCGGCCTCCGCCAGGCGGTGGTCACCACCAGCGGGCGCGTCTCCGCGCAGGCACTGATCGATCGCCTGTTGCCTGGGGCGGCTGCCACCTTCGCCTTTCTTGTGTGCGGCGACGACGTGGCTGCCCTCAAGCCTTCGCCCGACGCTTACACCCTTGCCCTCAGCCAGTTGGCGATGCCGGCGGCAGCGGTGGTGGCAATTGAGGATTCCAGCAACGGCACCCGGGCCGCCACGGCCGCTGGCCTGCGCACCCTGGTGACCCTCAGCGAAGCCACACGCCAGGAACCGCTCGCTGTGTTCGAGGGGGCGGCCGCCATTGTGAGCCAGCTGGGTGAGGGCGGCGCTCCCGTCTCGGTGCTGCAGGGCCCACCTTGCCCTGACGGCCTGATCACGCTCTCCTACCTGGAGCAGCTGGCCGTTCCGTCATGAGCACCCCGCCGGTTCAGGCCACCCGCTTTCAGCACCTGCTCGATCGCAGCGCCGCTGCCCTGCTGCAGGGGGTGCGTGGCACCTGGCGACGCCGCAGCCTGTCGTTGATCGCCCTGCTGGCCGGGTATTTCGCCGGTAACAACCTCACCTCCTATTTCCTCGTCACCATCGGGCAGCGGCCGGTGGTGGTGCTTCTGCTGGTGGTGCTGCTCGAAGTGCTGGTACGGGTGCGCAGCCACCAGGTGCGCGGTGAACCCACCCTGGCCTGGGTGATCTGCGACCACCTGCGCCTCGGGTTCGTCTACGCCGTGGTGGCAGAGGCGTTCAAGCTGGGCTCGTGACGCACACTCCAGAGCCGTCGTACACCCCGCTCTGGCCTGAGGCTCCCTACGGCCGCCTGCTGCAGGCCTGCGGTGTGGCGGATGCTGTGGCCTGGCAGGAGCGCTGGCGGCAGCATCCCGACGCCCTGTCCATTCCGCCTGATCCGCGCTGGGCGCTGGTGTTACCGCTGCTGACCCGCTGCCAGCGCGAGGTGGCCAAGGGCAAGCGCCTGCTGATCGGCCTCAACGCCCCGGTGGGGGCCGGCAAATCCAGCCTCGGTGCCTGGCTGAGCGCCTTGGCACCGGCGCTGGGCCTCAGCCTGAGCAGCCTCTCGATCGACGACTTCTACTGGCCCTGGCAGGAGCGCATCAGCCGCATGGCGGGCAATCCCTTTGGTGTCGACCGGGTTCCTCCTGGCAGCCATGACGCGGACCTGCTCGCCCACCAGCTCACACGCTGGCGCCAGGAAGGGATCCTGCGCTGGCCCCGCTTCGATAAACGCCTGCGGCAAGGGCGTGGTGATCGCAGCGGTTGGAGCGCCCAGCAGGCCGATGTGGTGCTGCTGGAGGGCTGGATGATCGGTTGCCGTGCGATTGGCCCGGCAGCACTGGCGGGGCGGCTGGAGCGACTGGGGGGTGGGGCGGCACTGGGGTTGACGCCCGAGGAACAGGCCTGGCTGCCGCAGTGGGACGCTGCGCTGTTGCCCTACGCGCCGGTGTGGGCGCAGCTGGATGGGCTGTGGGTGCTGCGACCGCTCGACTGGAGCTGGCCACGCCGCTGGCGCTTTCAGGCTGAAGCGCGCAAGCGCCGCCTGGGCGGCTCAATGGGTGGGGACGCCGGGATCAGCGCTTCCGTGTTCAGAAGCTCCACAGAAACTCCACTCCCGGGAGCCATAGCGTTGCGTGGGGCCGACCTGGAAAGGATTGTGCGGGCCAGTCTGTGTTCTCTCCCACCAGCCCTTTACCAGGATCCCTTGGTCTGGTGCACCGACCCAGGCCAGGAGCAGGTTGTGGAAGCGGTGGGGCTACTGGACAGCCGGCGCCGCTTCCGTTGGATGGGCACCGGTGAGCAGGCCCGCCTGGCAGGTCCTCAGCTCTCTTCGGTTTCGGCGCTGTCGTCGATCGGATAGACGAAGCCCTGAGCCCGGCCGCTGAGCACGGCTTTGCCGAGGGAGAGGGCCTTGCTGGCGGCAACGCCAGCTTTGGCTTTCCAGTGCGCGTGGCGCTGATTGCGCTTGCCTTTGGACGTTTTCTTCTTGGGAACAGCCATTCCCTACCTACTGCCAAACAACTACTTTCCGCTGCCGGCCTGCCTTTCGTCAAATCGCTAAGCTCCAAGGAGAAGCAAATCCCCGTGAGCAGCGCGCCTCCTGTGCATCCGCTCTGGTCCAGCGGGTCCACCGCTGCCCTGTCGGTTGCCCCAGATCCCACAGCGGCTCCTGCCGTTGAATCGAGGCCAGCCGCCACCAGCACCAGTCCTACTCCCGGCAACCAGACCCCTCCAGAACGTTCCACCGCAGAGCCGACCCCTACGGAGAAAGCAGCTCAAGACCAGCCTCCCGGTCAAGCGACGCCCGCGGCCCTGCCTCCGGCTGCTGCCGAGTCTCGCCCTGGCCTCTTCGGCAATTTTGGCGTGCAGCAGGCTCCGGCCCCTACCTACAGCGAGCTGCTGGCCCTGATGCGGGCCGGCCAGGTGAAGGAGGTGGAGCTGTCGCTGCGCCAGCGGGAAGCCCTGGTCACCATGGCCGATGGCAGCAAAGCGCGGGTGCCGGTGTTCGCCAACGACACCCTGCTGCTCAGCACCGCCGAACAGGCCAAGGTGCCGCTCAGCGTCCGTGATGATCGCCAGGAAGATGCCACCGCTGGCCTGGTGGTCAATGTGCTGCTGGTGGTGATGCTGGTGGGGGGTCTCACGCTGCTGATCCGCCGCTCCTCCCAGGTGGCCAACAAGGCGATCGGCTTCGGGCGCAGCCAGCCGCGCCTCCAGCCCGAAGGCACGGTGTCGGTGCGCTTCGAGGATGTGGCGGGCATCAACGAGGCCAAGGAAGAACTGCAGGAGGTGGTGAGCTTCCTGCGCCAGCCCGAGCGCTTCACCTCCATCGGCGCCAAGATTCCGCGCGGTGTTCTGCTGGTGGGCCCGCCTGGCACCGGCAAAACCCTCCTTGCCAAGGCGATCGCCGGCGAGGCGGGTGTGCCCTTCTTCTCGATGGCGGCCTCGGAGTTCGTGGAGTTGTTCGTGGGCGTGGGCGCCAGCCGGGTCCGCGACCTGTTCCGCCGCGCCAAGGAAAAGGCTCCCTGCATCATCTTCATTGATGAAGTTGATGCCGTGGGGCGCCAGCGTGGAGCGGGCATCGGCGGTGGCAACGACGAACGGGAGCAGACCCTCAATCAGCTGCTCACCGAAATGGATGGCTTCGAGGAAAACTCCGGCGTGATCCTGCTGGCGGCCACCAACCGGCCGGATGTTCTGGATGTGGCCCTCACCCGGCCCGGTCGCTTTGATCGCCAGATCAGCGTGGATCTGCCCGACCGGCGCGGCCGCGAAGCGATCCTGGCTGTGCATGCCCGCAGCAGGCCCCTCTCGGACGAGGTGTCAATGGCCACCTGGGCCGCCCGCACGCCTGGATTCTCCGGGGCGGATCTGGCCAACCTGCTCAATGAGGCGGCCATCCTCACCGCACGCCGCCAGAAAGCCAGCATCGATGACCAGGCGCTCAGCGATGCCCTGGAGCGCATCACCATGGGCCTGGCCGTGGCTCCCCTGCTCGACAGCGCCAAGAAGCGCCTGATCGCGTACCACGAAGTGGGGCACGCCCTGCTCACCACCCTCATTCCCCACGCGGATCGCCTCGACAAGGTGACCCTGCTGCCGCGGGCCGGCGGCGTCGGCGGCTTTGCCCGCACCATGCCGGATGAGGACATCATTGATTCCGGGTTGATCAGCCGCGCGTATCTGCAGGCCCGGCTGGTGGTCGTGATGGGCGGTCGCGCCGCTGAGCTGGTGGTGTTCGGCCCCAGCGAAATCACCCAGGGTGCTTCCGGCGACCTGCAGATGGCCACCCGCATCTGCCGCGAGATGGTCACCCGCTACGGCTTTTCACCGCTGGGGCCGGTCGCACTTGAAGGTGATGCCGCTGAAGTGTTTCTTGGTCGCGATCTGATCCACACGCGGCCCAGCTACGCCGAAACCACCGGCCGCCGCATTGATGCTCAGGTGCGCGCGCTCTCCCAGGAGGCGCTCGAGCGGGCTGTCGCCGAACTGGAGCCGCGCCGTGACCTGCTTGATGATCTGGTGGAGCTGCTGATCGAGCGGGAAACCCTGAGCGGCGATGACTTCCGGGCCATCGTGGACCGCTATGAAGCCAACCTCATGGCCACCACCCAGAGGGCGCTTACGCCCACCCCCGCGGCCTGAGCGGGCAGCGCAGGTGGGGAGCCTTGGCAGTGTTGATTCATCACGAGTCGAGGCCTGAGGAACAGGCGAACGGTTTATCTCCACGCGCTCTTCGATCACTGGCCTGCTCGATGCACTGGTGTGTTCGAGCGAAGGAACGATTTGATCAGGTCACCCTGTGATCAGGCGACCTGTTCGATCGAATGAACCGGAACCACCTGCTCAGCTGAAACGGATGTCGAGGCTGCGCAGGTAGGTGTGCAGGCCGGCGTCCTGAATGGGCAGCAACAGGGCAGTGCGGCCGCTTTCATTCACGTGGGAATGCCACTGCCCTGGCGGGGTCACGAAGGCGGCACCGGGTTCCCATTCCATGCGCACGGGGTTGCGGATGGTGCCGTCGGCATTGAGCTCGCTGCCGGAGAGCGTGGCGCAACCGGGATCGCAGTCGATCACCAGATCAAGCGCCACCGACTGATGCCGGTGCGGTGGCTGGACGGCGCCGGCCGGCACCATGCCGTACATGGCCCAGAGGGTATGGGTGACCGTGCGGCTGGCAGGCAGGGCGGTGTTGGCCAGCAGCAGGCTCAGCCGGTTGCTGCGGGCGCTGCTGGGGTCGGCTGCCAGCAGAGCCAGCTCCTGGCGCAGCCAGCTGCCTGGGTAGTACGTGGCCTCAAAGCGCGCCTGATCGGGGCTCACACCCAGATGACGGAGCAGAGGAGCGTCGTGCACCCAGTAGAGAACGCTCTCGGCCGTGGCCTCCAGCTGCGGCGTGGCTCCGGCCGGCAGCACGAACAGATCGCCCTGACTCCAGCTCTGGCGGAAGGCCGGGGCGATGCCGTTGCCCTGCCGGTGGCAGCGGCCTTCGCCGTGGAGCACGTAAAACAGGAGGCTGGTGGCGGTGGCGCTGGCCTCGATCGACTCCCCGGCCAGCAGACGAATGAAGTTGGCGGAGAGGGCCGGACTGGTAGCCGGGCCGCTGCAGCCGAGAGCCGCGCTCAGATCAAGGGGCAGCACGGCCGTCGGACCGCTGGCGTGCAGTTCAGGGCCCCAGCGCTGGTCCGGGATCGGTTCGGTCAGCCCGTGGCGGATAGGGTTGGCTGCCTGGCGATAGTCGAACAGCTGGGCGGTGGGGCTTGGGCTGCTTGCAGGTGCCGCGGAAGGCCGGCTCGAGCTGCTCGGCGAGGTGGCGGTTGGTGGCTTGGTCTGGGTCATGGATCCAGCCGCTTGGTGATGTCGGTGAGCCTATTGACGCAAGCCTGGAGCCGGGGGGTGGCCGCCGATGACACCCTTTGGCCTGCTGCCGGCCTCAGCCACCGGCCACGGCCGGCACGATGCTCACTTCATCGCCATCGCTCAAGGGGGTCGCCTGGTTATCGAGGAAGCGGATGTCTTCGCTGTTCACGTAGACGTTCAGGAAGCGCCGCAGCTTGCCCTGCTCATCGGTGAGACGTGCCTTGATGCCGGGGAACTGGCTGTCGAGCTCCTGCAGCAGGGCATCCACGCTGGAGGCTTCCAGTTCCACGCTGGCCTGATCGGCGGTGTACTTCTGCAGCGGAGTGGGAATGAGGACCTGAATCGCCATGGGACTTGGGCAAGGGGGAAGGAAGGAATGAAATCGCCGGGAATCCCGGTGGGCTGGGGTCAGACCCCCATCGGCTCCCAGGTGGCGCGATGCAGGGATTGGGCCCGCTCCCAGGCGGCATTGAAGCTGCTGAGCTGAGGTTCGATCGTGTGGGGCTCGCCGACAACCCCGCTGACGGCCTCAAGGGTTTTGAGGCCGTTGCCGGTGATGTAGGCGACGGTGGTTTCCTCTGGATCGATTTTGCCCTGCTCGGCGAGTTTCTTGAGCACGGCGATGGTGGTACCGCCGGCCGTTTCGGTGAACACGCCCTCGGTTTCGGCCAGCAACTGGATGCCGGCCACGATCTCCTCGTCGGTGACGGAGGCGATGGTGCCGCCCGTGCGGCGGGCGATGTCGAGGGCGTAGGGGCCGTCGGCAGGGTTGCCGATGGCGATCGATTTGGCGATGGTGTCGGGCTTGACGGGGGTGATGAAATCACGGCCCGCATCGAAGGCCTGGGCGATTGGTGAGCAGCCCTCGGCCTGGGCGCCGCTGAAGCGCACCGGCTTTTCATCGACAAGGCCGACTTTGATGAATTCGTCGAAGCCCTTGCGGATCTTGGTGAACAGGGAACCGGAAGCCAGCGGCGCCACGATGTGGTCGGGCAGTTGCCAGCCCAGCTGCTCGATCACCTCGTAGCCGAGGGTTTTGGAGCCTTCTGAGTAGTAGGGGCGCAGGTTGATGTTCACGAAGCCCCAGCCGTAGGTGTTGGCCACTTCCGAACAGAGCCTGTTGACCTGGTCGTAGTTGCCCTTCACCGCCATCAGGGTGGGGTTGTAGATCAAGGTGCCGAGCACCTTGCCGAGCTCCAGATCAGCGGGGATGAAGACGCAGCACTCAAGGCCCGCATGGGCAGCGATGGCAGCTGTGGAGTTGGCCAGGTTGCCGGTGCTGGCGCAGCTCACCGTGGTGAAGCCGAGCTCGCGGGCGCGGGTGAGGGCCACCGACACCACCCGGTCCTTGAAGGACAGGGTGGGCATGTTGACGCCGTCGTTCTTGATATAGAGGCTCTTGAGGCCGAGGCGCCGGGCCAGACGGTTGGCCCGCACCAGGGGGGTGAACCCGGTGCCCACATCAATGGGATCGCCCTGCACGGGCAGAAATTCGCGGTAGCGCCAGATGGAGGCCGGGCCGGCTTCGATCGTGGCCCGGGTCACCCGGGCGCGGATGGCGTCGTAGTCGTAGACGACTTCCAGAGGCCCGAAACAGACGTCTTCGCAGACGTGGCGGGCTCCGGCGTCGTAGGGGTGGCCGCATTCCTTGCAGCGCAGCCCCGTGAAGGTGGCACGAGAGAGGGTGGCCGTCACAGGCTCACTGCAGCGTTGAATCGAAAGCTAGCAGCGATGAGCAGAAGGCACGGAAATATCCGATTTCTGAAGTCGGGTATTCAGTTGCCTTCGGAGTGCCATTCAGGCCGCAGGCTTGTCAGCGTCCGATGCCTGTTTAGCCTCAGCCCGTGCCCCACCGTTTCCCTCGCCTGAAGCCACCGCTGCTGGCGGGCCTGCTGCTCGTGCCCCTGCTCGCCTTCGGCGTGCTCGTGGTCTCGCGGCTGAGCATCGAATGGGCGTGGTACTCGCAGTTCGACTTTCAGCAGGTGCTGTTGCGCCGCTGGATGCTGCAGGTGCTTGGGTTCCTCCTGGTGATGGGAGTCGGGGTCCCGCTGCAGTTGCAGCAACTCCACCGCTGCTGGCGATTGCGCAGCGAGGCCACAGCCAAGCCGTTGCCGCGCCAGCCCCTGCTGCGGATGGGCCCCCTCGCGCTGGTGTGCACGTTGCTGGCCTTGCTGCTGCTGCTCAGCACAGGGCTCATGTTTCTGTTCGTGCAGGCCCGGGGCCTGATCACCGATCCCTTCGATGGCGATGTGGTGAGTGGCCTCTCTGCGTTGGCCGGCCTCTCGCCCGTAGGGGTGGGGCTGCTGGCCGCCCTGCTCGGCCTGTTGCTGCTGGTGCGGCCGCTGCCGGTGCTGCGGCTGGTGCTGGTGGCGGCGCTGGCGGGTTCGGCCACAGCCCTGGCGCGCGGCTGGAGCCTGTGGCTGCCGGCACTGCTGGCCGTGCCGTTCGGTGAAGCCGATCCGCTCACCCATTTCGATCTCAGCTTTTCAGTGCTGCGGCTGCCGGCTCTGCAGCTGCTGCTCAGCGTGCTGATCGCGCAGTTGGTGGTGGGGCTTGCCGGCTGCCTCTGGGTCAGCTTCACCGAAGGATCCAGCCTCAGCGACCTCCGCTTCGTAGGCCTGAGCCGTGACCAGCAGGGCGTGCTCAAGCCCCAGATCGCCGTGCTGGCGGCGCTGGCCTCGCTCAGCAATGCGCTCTCCCCGTTCGCGTTGATGGTGCAGGGGAGCGGTGTAGCGGCAGGCGCCGGCTTCGTCGACCTGCATGTGCGCCTGCCCATCCGGCTGCTGCTGGCCCTGCTGTTGATGCTGGCGGCGCTGGGGTTGGCGCTGCCGGTGCGACGCACCTGGCTGCGCCGCGTGGTGGTGCTCCCGCTGCTGGCCACGGCTCTGCTGCTGCCGGTGGCCGAGTTCGCGGTGGCGCCGCAGGCGCAGCGCTTCTGGGTGCAGCCGCGCGAGCTGGCGGTGGAAACGCCCTACATCGAGCGCAGCATCCGTGCCACCCGGCGCGCCTTCGGCCTTGAGGAGGTGCGCAACACAACCCTGGAGCCCCTGCAACGCATCACCGCCGCCGACCTTGTCGAAGCGCCGGGCACCCTGGCCAACATCCGCCTCTGGGACAGCGGGCCCTTGCTGGCGGCCAACCGCCAATTGCAGCAGCTGCGCCTGTATTACACGTTCCCCTCAGCGGCCGTCGACCGCTACGACCTCTCCGCGGCCGGAGAGGACCAGGCCTCCCAGCAGGTGCTGATTTCCGCCAGGGAGCTGGACAGCGCCGCGCTTCCTGAGGGATCGCGCACCTGGCTGAACCGGCATCTGGTCTTCACCCATGGCTACGGCTTCACCGTGTCACCCGTGAATGTGTTCGGGCCTGACGGATTACCGCTGTTCTTCGTGAAGGATCTCGGTCGCAGTGGCAGGGTGCAGGGCATCTCCCAGCTGGGCATCACGGACGCTGAAGCGCAGGCCGCTTTTCCCGTGGGCCGACCACGCCTGTACTTCGCTTCGGCTCCGGCGCCTTACGCCATCGCGCCCACCAAGGTGCAGGAATTCGATTTCCCTGACGGGGAGCTGAACGTTTACAGCCACTACGACGGTGAACGGGGCATTCCGCTCACCAATGCCTGGCAGCGTTTCACAGCCGCGGTGTACCTGCATGAGCCGCGGGTGCTGCTGGCCGGTTCGTTCACGTCCCGCTCCTTGCTGCTGCTGCGGCGCCAGGTGAATGAACGGGTGGAAGCTCTGGCCCCTTTCCTGCGCTTCGAAAGTGAGCCGTACATGGTGACGGTGAACGTGAAGAACGCCTCGGAGTTTGACGAGAAGCACCATCAATACTGGATGCTCGATGGTTACACCACGAGCCGCAGTTATCCCTACAGTGACGCCAACGCGGAAGGCATCCGTTATTTCCGCAATCCTGTGAAAGCTGTTGTGGATGCACAGGATGGCAGGCTGTGGTTCTACGTGAGCGATCCCAGTGATCCGGTGCTGCGCACCTGGCAGCGGGCCTTCCCTGAACTGTTTCATCCGCTCACGGACATGCCGTCAGCCTTGCTGGCCCACATCCGGGTGCCCAACAGTCAGTTCAAGATTCAATCGGAGCGTCTGCTTCGCTATCACGTCACCGATGTGCGCACGTTCTACAACGGCGATGATGTCTGGTCGGTGCCGCTCGAAACCTACGGCTCTGAAACTGTGGCGGTGCAGCCGTATCACGCCACTGTCCAGCTGCCTGGAGAACGGCGGCCGGAATTCGTGTTGTTGCTGCCCTTCTCCCCGGTGCGCCGCTCCAACCTGGTGGGCTGGTTGGCTGCCCGCAACGATCCTCCCCATTACGGCGAACTGTTCCTTGTGCGCTTCCCTCAGCAGCGGCTGTTGCTGGGCCCGGAGCAGGTCACCGCGCTGATCGAGCAGGATCCTCAGATCAGCTTCCAGTTCGGTCTGTGGAACCGAGCAGGAGCCCGACTGGTGCATGGCAACCTGCTGGTCTTGCCGGTAGGTGATGGTCTGCTCTACGTGGAGCCGATCTACCTCGAGTCGGGCAACAACAGCCTGCCGACGCTGGTGCGGGTGGTGGTCACCGACGGGCGCCGCTTTGTGATGGACCGGGATCTTGAACTTGCCCTTGAAAAGCTCACCCAAGGCACCGCCAAAGGCTCCAGCCCAGCGGACTCACTGCCCGCCTTCACGCCTCCGCCCCTGCCGATCCCCGGTCTCGACACACTCTGAGGCCAGGCTGTGGTAACAGGACGATTGGAAGCTTTCGCGCAATCAATCAGCTTGCAGCCGCCACACAACCACTGCCCGAACGTCCCACAGGCAGCAAGGCCGGAAGCTCTGAGCGGCATGGTTCATGGGATGGATAGCCCGAAAGGGGCCTGTGGTTCCATGTCACATCGGACCAATGGGACCGGATGGCTCTCGATGGCATGAGACCAAAGGGCCCATGGCTGCCCGATGCCTTGAGCCCGAAATCTCCCCATGAAAAAAGGGCCCGAAGGCCCCAGGGTGGATGTGATTCGCGCGAGCGTGGACTGCGTGAGCCCGACACTGTTGGTTGTCGACAGCCTGATTGTGGACGGTTCAGACGGCCACAGCAGTTTTGGGGTCCAGGACGCCTTTGGCGTAAAGGGCGGCGTAGTAGTTGATGTTCTGCTGCTTGATCTTGCTGGCCTGGCCGGCGCACCAGAACTGCTGGTAGCGATCAAGGCACACCTGCTTCATGTAGGCCCGTGCAGGCTTGTTGAAGTGGCGGGGATCGAAGTTGGCAGGATCCTTGAAGGCGGCTTCCCGCACAGCGGCAGTGAAGGCCAGACGGTTGTCGGTGTCGATGTTGACCTTGCGAACGCCATTCTTGATGCCGTTCTGGATCTCTTCGACCGGCACGCCATAGGTTTCAGGAATGGCACCGCCGTACTTGTTGATCATGTCGAGCCATTCCTGGGGCACCGAGCTGGAGCCGTGCATCACCAGGTGGGTGTTGGGGATCGCCTTGTGGATTTCGGCGATGCGGGAAATGGCCAGCACTTCGCCGGTGGGCTTGCGGGTGAACTTGTAGGCGCCGTGGCTGGTGCCGATGGCGATCGCCAGCGCATCCACCTTGGTTTTGGCGACGAAGTCGGCGGCTTCGGCAGGATCGGTGAGCAGCTGCTCGCGGGAGAGGGCACCTTCGAAACCGTGGCCGTCTTCGGCTTCACCCTTGCCGGTTTCCAGGGAACCCAGGCAGCCCAGTTCGCCTTCCACACTCACACCGATGGCATGGGCCACATCCACCACTTCCTTGGTGACGGCCACGTTGTACTCGTAGCTGGCGGGGGTTTTGGCGTCAGCTTCCAGGGAGCCATCCATCATCACCGAGGTGAAGCCGTTGGCGGCGGCACCGAAGCAGGTGGCAGGGCTGTTGCCGTGGTCCTGGTGCATCACCACCGGGATGTCGGGATAGGTTTCGGTGGCGGCGATGATCAGGTGACGCAGGAAAATCTCACCGGCGTATTGGCGAGCGCCGCGGGACGCCTGCAGGATCACCGGGCTGTCGGTTTCATAGGCAGCCTCCATGATCGACTGCACCTGCTCCAGGTTGTTGACGTTGAAGGCAGGGATGCCATAGCCGTTCTCAGCGGCATGGTCGAGCAGCAGCCGAAGGGGAACGAGGGCCATGGGGGAATACCTCTGAGGGTGTGGGTGGGCACGTCGGGGGCACCAGCGCGGTGAACGAGGGGAGGCGGACCAAGAGACCAGGCCACCGGCTTCGAAACCCTGACGCGGGATGCGCGCGACTCTAGGCGATGCTGATCGCTCTCAACCCACCGGCAGGTCCTGGCGCAGGCCGGTGTCGGCGGCGGCGATGGCCAGATCGCAGCAGAGCTGGCTGCGGAAGCCCTCGCTGAGACCCGGCACCATCGGCTGACCGGTGCGCACGCTTTCGGCCCACCAGCGGTGCAGGCGCGCCACCGGGGCAATTCGCCCATCGGCCCAGGTGCGGGCAAAGGCCAGAGCAGGGTCCACCGGTACCGGTTGCAACGCTTCGCCTCGCCCTGCCCGCCAGAGGTGGAAGCCATGCACATAGTCGCTCTGGTTGTCGCTGCCCAGCACCAACGTGCCTTCGCTGCCGTACAACTCGAGCCAGCAGCCGCGCCCCTGGCGGGCCACTGCCGCCAGGCTCACCTGGGCCGGCACCAGCCGCTGGCTTCCAGCACCACTGCCAGCAGCGCTTCCTGTGCCGAAGCCTGAAGCGAGGCCCGCATCGAGTCCCAGCTGCAGCAGGGCGATGTCCTCCGCATCCACGGCAGCCAGTCGCCCGCTGCCATCGGCCAGCGGGCGGGCGTCGATGGCGGTGGAGAGTGTGCCCTGCAGCTCCCGGGTGGGGCCGATCAGCCAGTGCAACATGTCGAAGGCGTGGGTGCCCAGGGCGCCCAGCACACCGCCACCTTCGCTGCGTTGGGCGTACCAGTTCCAGGGTCGGGAAGCATCGGCGCGACTGCTCATCAGCCAGTCGAGTTTCACCAGCCAGGGATCGCCGATCACCCCAGCCGCCAGCAGGGCCGCCAGTTGCTGAAACACCGGCACCGCCCGGTATTCGAAGTTGACCGCCACCTGCAGCCCCCGGCTGATTGCCAACCGCTGCAATTCCTCCACCTGCTCCGCCGAAACGCCCACGGGTTTCTCGAGCAGCAGGTGCTTGCCGGCGTCGAGGGCGGCTTTCGCCAGGGCGAAGCGTGGGGCGGGCGGCGTGGCGATCACCAACGCCTCGATGCCGGGTTCCGCCAGCAGGGCCTCGAAGTTTGTGAAGCCAGGCAGGGAGGCGGCGCTGGCGGCCTGCTGAACCCGCTCGTGTCGAGGGTGCCAGAGCGCCACAGGTTCGGTGCTGCCACTGGCGCGCAGGGCCGGCAGGTGCACCTTTTCTCCGAATCCCAGGCCAGCCACCGCTACCCGTAGGGGCGCTGCTTCGAGCAGTGTCATCGGAGGGCCAACAGGGGGGCGCCGGCGGCGCAGGCTTCTTCCAGCACCGCGCTGATCAGGGCATCCCCGCCGGTGGGTTGCCAGTCGGCGCCGAAGCGGGGCAAGCCATTGACGGAGGTGTCGCGATAAAGCCGCTGGCCGCAGTCCAGGTCCATCACATACAGCTGACCGGGGCGTGCCTTGGCCCTGGTGGCGTTACCGGAGTCGTCTGTTTCCGGGGGCGGCGCCGGTTGAAAGCGGCTCAGCACGGAGAGCCAGCCCTCACGGCTCAGCCTCAGGCTGCCCTCATCCCACCACTGGCGCCCTTCCGCTGTGGCAGGCACCTCCTTCCAGCTGACCGGGCCGGCCAGGGCCGCACCGCCCGACAAGCCAGGAGCCGGCAGCAGCAGCGCGGGGAGCAGCGCGAGCAACAGCGCGGCGGCCACGATGAAGCCCTGGAGCCTGCAACCGGAAACCATCGCCCGGGCCAACGACCAGAAACGGCGGGCGGCGAGCTGGGGCGACCAGCGCTGCAAAAGCGGCAGCAAGAGCTGCTTGGTGAGCCAGCCCATCAAGCGGCTACGGCGGGGGTGACGCCATGAAGCCGCAGCAGGCTCGCGAAGGTGGAGCGGAAGCGGGTGCGGGGCACGATCAGGTCGACGAAGCCGTGATCCTGCAGATACTCAGCCGTCTGGAAGCCTTCCGGCAGCTTCTCGCGCAGGGTCTGCTCGATCACCCGGCGTCCGGCGAAGCCGATCAGGGCCTTCGGTTCGGCCAGGATCAGGTCGCCCAGCATCGCGAAGCTGGCGGTGACGCCACCGGTGGTGGGGTGGGTGAGCAGGGGGATGTAGAGCAGCTCCTCCTGGCGGTGCCGCTGCAGGGCGCCGGAAATCTTGGCCATCTGCATCAGGCTCAGCATGCCTTCCTGCATGCGGGCCCCGCCAGACGCGCACACGATCAACACCGGATAGCGGCGGAAGGTGGCGGTTTCGATCATGCGGGTGAGCTTCTCGCCCACCACCGAACCCATGGAGCCGCCCATGAAGCGGAAATCCATCACGCCCAGCGCCAGGGGCATGCCCTCGATCCGGCAGAGGCCGGTGATCACCGCATCGCGCAGACCGGTGCTGCTCTGGGTGTCGCGCAGGCGATCGGCATAGCTGCGCCTGTCTTTAAAGGCGAGCGGATCGGTGGGGGAAAGATCGGTATCGAGCGGCTGGAACGTGCCCTCATCGGCGATCAGCCGCAGGCGGGCTTCACTGTCGATGCGCAGATGGTGTCCGCAGCCGCTGCAGACGCTGGCATTGGCGATCAGGTCTTTCCGGTAGACCACCAGGCCGCATTCCGGGCACTTGCTCCAGAGCCCGTCGCCCTCGTCGAGTTCTTGGGGGGCGCGCACCACCGGTGCAGCCTTGCGGCGATCGGCGAACCAGTCGAACAGCGACACGGGAGAGGCGACAGGCGCAAGAACGGATCACCATTAAAAGCTGCCGCTGCCGGCGCCATGCCGCTGCAAGCCGCTCAGAGGCTCTGGTAGCCCAGCCAGCCGCCGAACCAGCGCAACCACCAGCCTTCGCCTGCAAGCCACACGGCGATGCCGCCGAAAGCCAGAAAGGGGCCGAATGGAAAGGGCTGATGCGGGCCCAGGCGGCCGGTGAGGCGGCCGATCGAGCCCAGTGCCGCGCCACCCAGCACGGCCAGGGCCACCGCCAGGCCCATGCCCTGCAGCCCGAGCCAGGCCCCCAGCAGGGCCGTGAGCTTGGCATCGCCCAGACCGAGGGCGGGGCGGCCCAGCAGCTTCTCGCCCAGGGCGCTGAGCCCTTCAAACACCAGCAGCCCCACGGCGGCGGCGAGCAGGTGGTTGACCAGCAGCTGGCGGGCGATCGCCTCCGACTGGCTGATCCCCAGCAGCGCGGTGACCACCAGACCCCCCACCAGGCCCCAGCGGCAGAGCGGTTCAGGCAGCCACAGCTGATCGGCATCGATCAGCACCAACGGAACCAGCAGGCTGATCAGCGCCCAGCCGGCAATCATCAGCAACCAGAGCGGCGGCGCGCCCATGGCGGAAGGGCTGGCCAGCACGACGGCCACCCACAGCCCGGCGGTGAGCAGCTCCACCAGCGGGTAACGGGGAGAGATCGGTGCGTGGCAGTGGTTGCAGCGGCCCCGCAGCCACAGCCAGCCCAGCACCGGCAGGTTTTCATACCAGGCCAGCGTGGTGCCGCAGTGGGGGCAGTGGCTGGGGGGCGAAAGGATCGATTCGCGGCGCGGCAGGCGCCAGGCCACCACGTTCAGGAAACTGCCGACGCAGGCGCCAAGCACGGCTGCCAGCACGGCGATCGGTTCGAGGCTGATGGGGGTCATGGACGTCGGTTGTTGCGGGAGCGTGCGCCCCGCCCGCCAATCATCTCCAGCGGAATGAACCGCTCCTCCGGCAACAGCACCGGGGCTTCGAACACCACCCGGCCCTGATCAGTGGCTTCCTGCAGCACGATCCCCAGCGGTTCACTACCGCCGGGGACATGTTCGCAGTAGTGGTAGTACACCTGACGGGCCCGTCGAAGCACATCGCCGCTGTTGATCCGATCCCAGCGCATGGAATGGTTGGCCGCGCCGGCGGCCCCCCGAATCACGAACGACGGGGGGACGGAACCGGATGAAGAATCAGGAGGTGTGGCGATGGAAATCGTCCTCCCCCGGCGCGACCTTTGGGCGCAGCTTAATCGGTCAGAAGAGGCTCTTCTTATCCTCGATCAGCCGGTGGATGATCGGGGTGAGGATCAGCTCCATCGCGAAGCCCATCTTGCCGCCGTTCACCACGATGCTCGTGGGGCTCGACATGAAGGAGCCGTTGATCATGCGCAGCAGGTAGGAGAAATCGATCCCCCACTTCTCCCGCGCCCCTTTGCGGAAGTGAATGATCACGAAGCTCTCGTCAGGGGTGGGGATGTTGCGGCAGATGAATGGGTTGGAGGTGTCCACAGTGGGCACCCGCTGGAAGTTGATGTCCGTGCGGCTGAACTGGGGGCAGATGTGGTTGATGTAGTCGGGCATGCGCCGCAGAATCGTGTCCACGATCGTTTCGGCGGAGTAGCCCCGCTCGGCGTTGTCACGGCTGATCTTCTGGATCCATTCCAGGTTGGCGATCGGCACCACGCCGATCAGCAGGTCGACCAGGGAGGCCACGTCGTAGCCGTCGCCCTCCACGCCGCCGTGCAGGCCTTCGTAGAAGAGCAGATCGGTGCCGGTGGGGATCTCTTCCCAGGGTGTGAACTGACCGGGATCGAGCTGGGTGCCAAGCCGGGCGTTGTGCTCGGCGGCCTCTTCGACCGAGTGCAGGTAGTAGCGCTTCTTGCCGCTGCCGGTTTCGCCGTAGGCCCGGAACAGATCCTCGAGTTGATCGAAGAGGTTGGCTTCCGGACCGAAGTGGGAGAAGTTGATGCCGTTGGCCTGGGCCTTCGCCATCTCCTCCTTCATCGGGCCGCGCTCGAAGCGGTGGAAGCTGTCGCCCTCCACCACCACCGGCTGGATGCCCTCCCGCTGGAAGATGTGCTCGAAGGCGCGCTTGACCGTGCTGGTGCCTGCGCCCGAGGAACCGGTGACAGCCACGACCGGGTGACGTTTGGACATCGGTGCAGCGGGGGAGAAACGAGGCTGTGAGTTTGGCAGGTCGCCGGTCAGAGGGCTTCCAGCAGCCGCTCACCGATCGCGGCGCAACCCAGCCGCGTGCAGCCAGTGGCGAGGTCGGCCTCACCGATCAGGTCAGCGGTGCGGCAGCCCGCCGCCAGCACCTGGTCGACGGCCCGCTCCAGGGCGTCGGCGGCTTCAGGCCGCTGCAGACCCACCCGCAGCAGCATGGCGGCCGAGAGCACCATCGCCATCGGATTGGCCACATCCTGGCCGGCGATGTCGGGTGCTGAGCCGTGCACCGGCTCGAACAGGCCCGGCCCGTCGCTGCCCAGGGAGGCAGACGGCAGCATGCCGATACTGCCGGTGAGCATGGCGGCTTCGTCGCTGAGGATGTCGCCGAAGAGGTTGCTGGTGAGCAGCACATCGAACTGCTTGGGCCAGCGCACCAGCTGCATGGCGGCGTTGTCGACGTAGAGGTGGCTGAGCTCCACCGCCGGATAGTCGGCGGCCATCGCCGTGACCCGGTCGCGCCAGAGCTGGCTCACATCGAGCACGTTGGCCTTGTCGACCGAACACAGCCGTCCGCGACGTTCCGTCGCCAGCTGGAAGGCCACCTTGGCGATGCGATCGATTTCGTAGTCGCTGTAGGCCATGGTGTTGAAGGCACGCACATGCCCACCGGCCTCCACCCGGCCTTTCGGGGTGCCGAAGTAGACGCCGCCGGTGAGCTCGCGCACCACCATCAGGTCGACGCCCTCGATCACCTCAGGCTTGAGGCTGCTGGCGCCCGCCAGGGCCGGAATGATCTTCACCGGGCGCAGGTTGGCGAACAGGCCGAGGCCGGCCCTGAGGGCCAGCAGGCCACTTTCCGGGCGCTGTTCGCGCGGCAGGCCGTCGTAGCGGGGACCACCGATCGCCGCCAGCAGCACCGCATCGCTCTGGCGGCAGGCCTCGAGTGTGTGCTCCGGCAACGGCACGCCGCAGGCATCGATTGCCGCTCCTCCCACCGGCTGTTCGTCGAAGCTGAGGGAAAAACCGTGGCTGGCGCTCACTGCCTCCAGCAGCCGCCTGGCCACCGCCGTGATCTCCGGACCGATGCCGTCGCCGGGCAGGAGGGTGATCCGGTACGTGGTCATGCGTTCAGCCGAGGCGGCGGGGGCAACTGGCGAGATTACCGGCTCAGGCGCTGATCCACACGCACAGCCATAGACCCACCCGCACAGTCCTCAGGGGTCGCCGGCGGCGGCCTTGAGCTGGCGCACGCTGCGGGCCAGCTCCGGCAACTTGCTGAAGGCGGCCGAGCAGCGCAGCCACAGGCGGTTCGGGATCGCCGGATAGCCGCTCACCACCTCGCCGGCGGCGATGTCGCCGTGCAGGCCCGACTTGGACGAGGCGATCGCCCGATCCCCGATCGTGGTGCGGTTGGCCACACCCACCTGGCCCGCCAGGATCACACCGTTGCCGAGACGGGCGCCACCAGCGATGCCCACCTGGGCGGCCAACGCACAACCCCGGCCGGTGACGACGCCGTGGCCGATCTGCACGAGGTTGTCGATCTTGGTGCCGGCGCCGATGCGTGTCTCCCCCACCGATGGGCGATCGATCGTGGTGCCGCAGCCCACCTCCACCTGCTCCTCCAGCACCACCAGGCCGGTCTGGGGCATCTTGCGCCAGCCATTGGCGGTGGGCACGAAGCCAAACCCCTCCGAACCGATCACGGCGTTGGAGTGCACCACACAGCCGCGCGCCAGACGGCTGCCGGGATGGAGCACCGCATTGGCATGCAGCTCACAGCCCTCGGCCAGGTGCACGTCGGGGTAAAGCACCACGCCGGCATGGAGCACGCAGCCTTCACCCACGAGGCAGTCGGCCCCCACCACCACATGGGCGGCGATGTGCACGCCGGTGCCGACGCTGGCGCTCGGATCGATCACCGCCGACGGGTGAATGCCGGCGGGCCAGTGCCGGGGCGGGTGCAGTGCCGCCAGGGCCTCAGCGAACCCGAGCCGCGGATCCTTCAGGGCCACCCAGGCCATGCCCCGTTCCTGCGCCAACTGCTGCAGTTCCGGGTCCAGCGGCAGCAGCAGCGCCGAGGCGTGGCAGGTGGCCAGGGCGGCACTGAGCTGGTGGCCGGGCTCAAGAAAGGACAGCTGGCCGGCAGCGGCCTGATCCACGGCGGCTGCCCCGCTCAGTTCGGGGTCGCCTGCCAGATGCCGCGGTGCGGAGTCGTTGAGCAGGCCCCGCTGGGCGAGCTGGAGCAGCAGGGTGCTGAAGCGCATGCTGCCGGAGCTGCGAACTGAGGCCGGATCGTAGGCCTGCCCTGCGGTCAGTCGCCGGCGGCTGCCAGGGCCGTGAGCACCAGATGGTCGCGGTGCACCACCGCCGCTCCTGCCGGTTGCTGCAGCTCCCGCTGCACCTCGCTGCTGCTGAGGCCCAGCACCTGCCGCACCTCCTCGCTGCTCAGGGCGCAGAGGCCCCGGCCGATCTCCTCTCCCTGCAACGACACCAGCCGCACCGCGTCCTGGCGGCCGAAGCGGCCCTCCACGGCGCGGATGCCCACCGCCAGCAGGGACGCGCCCCGCTCCACCAGCGCCTTCTGCGCCCCTGCATCGATCACCAGATCCCCTTTGGGCAGCAGGGCATGGGCCATCCAGCCCTTGCGGTCGGCCAGGGGTCTGGAGCTGGGCTGAAACACCGTTCCCACTTTCTCGCCTGCCACCAGGGCCTCCAGCACGCGCGGGTCGCGGCCGTCCGCCAGCCGCACGCGCACCCCGCTGGAGGTGGCGATGCGGGCGGCAGTGAGCTTGGTGGTCATGCCGCCGGTTCCCCAGCGCCCGCCCCCGCTGGCCACGCTGCTGAGCCGGGCCAGCTCCTGGAGGTCACGCACCTCCTCGATCGGCTCGACTGTGGCATCGCTGCGGGGATCGCCGGAATAGAGCCGGTCGACATCGGTGAGCAGCACCAGTTCCTCGGCGCCGATCGCCACCGCCACCAGCGCCGAGAGGGTGTCGTTGTCGCCGAAGCGCAGTTCGTCGGTGGCCAGGGTGTCGTTTTCGTTGACGATCGGAATCACGCCCCAACCCAGCAGGTGTTCCAGGGTGCGGCAGGCGTTCTGGTAGCGGCGACGCGAGGCCAGGTCGCCGCGGGTGAGCAGCACCTGCGCCACACGCACGCCGTGGCTGGCGAAGGCTTCGGCGTAAAGCCCCATCAGCTGGCCCTGCCCCACCGCCGCCGCCGCCTGCAGCGCCACCACTTCGGTGGGGCGCTTTTCCAGCTGCAGGGCGTGGCAGCCCAGGCCCACGGCGCCGCTGGTCACCAGGGTCACCTGATCGCCCCGGCGACGTTGCTGGCTGAGGCTGGCCGCCAGATCGGCGATCACACAGGCGGTGTCGCGATCCGCCGAGCCCCGCAGCAGGCTGGTGCCCACCTTGATCACACGTCGCGTCATCCCTTCAGGTCCGCTCCCGCCAGCCGCGCCAGCCGCACCTCCAGCCGTTGCAGATGGTCGACGCGGCAGGGCAGCCCGTGCACATCCACCGGCTTGGCCAACACCGTGAACAGGCCGAGCCTGTTGCCGACCAGCACATCGGTGAACAGGCGATCCCCCACCACGGCCACCTGCCGCGCCGGCAGATTCAGCTCAGCCAGCACCCGCCGCAGGGTGCTGCGGCGCGGCTTGCCCGCTGACACGGTGTAGGGGAGGTCAAGCTGATCCGCCACCGCTCCGATGCGGCGCCGGGACGGGTTGTTGCTGAACAGATGAATGCGCAGGTGCGGCTTGGCTTGAATCAGCCACTGCTCAACGGCAGGCGGCAGCTGCGACTGCCGGCGCGGGATGAGGGTGCGATCCACATCCAGCACCAGCGCCTTGATGTTCTGGGCGATCAGCCGCTCCAGCGGCAGGCCGGCCAGGCTGGTTTGCAGCTCCCAGTCGGGTTGCAGCAGGTGGCGGGAGGTCACCCAGCGCTCTCCCTTTCGTCGAGTTCAGCCTCGATTCGCGGCTGCACGCGGTCGAATTCCTCGCCTTCCACCAGCACTGCTTCGCCGTTGTGCATGCGGGCCACCACGAAGAAGGGGTCGAGCGGAATGTACAGGCCGTACTCCTGGTCTTCGACCATGAAGCTGACGAGCAGCTCGTAGGTGTCGGTGTCGTCGTCTTCGTCGCCGTCCTCGTCGTCGAGATCCTCCGGATCGGGCTCCTCCAGCTCACCGCTCACCGTGAGCGTGACGGCGGAACGCACCAGGGTGAGGTCGTGCTCCTGCAGCACCACATCGGCCACCGACAGGATCGGTTCGGTGGCATCGAGGGTTTCGATCGGCTCCGGTTCGTCGTCGCCCTGCAGGCGGAACAGGCACACCGGGGTATCGACCGGCGTGAGCAGGGCGTAATCGTGCCCATCAAGCGGGATCAGTTGTTCGAGGAAGCAGAGCAGCTGGCGGTCGTGGTCGTCACGGACGAGAACCGTGGGCACGTCACCGGATCCTGTGATCGAGGGGCCTTCGGCACTCATGGAGGGGGAGTCAGACCCTCTCAGAATGTCTCAGCGCCGGCCTGCTGTCCGCAGGGGGGTCGCCAAGGTCACCGGCTCGTCACCTTCCCGCAACCATTGCTCCAGCAGCAGCGCCGCTGCGGCACTGTCGAGCGCGCCGCTGCGGTCACCGTGCAGGCGGTGGCGCTCGCCCGCCTCCCAGCTGCTCGCGTGCTCATCCACCCAGGCCAGCGGCAGGCTCAGGTGGCGGGCCAGCCGTTCGCCGTAGCGGCGGCAGTGGGCCGCCTGGGGCGTGGGCTGCTGGTGGCTGTCGAGCGGCAGGCCCACCACCAGCGCCTGCACCCGCCGGCTGGCGCTGAGGGCGCGCAGGGTTTCCAGGTCGTGGGCGTAGGCCCCGCGCGCCAGTGCCGGCAGTGGGGTGACCGTGAGCCCGAGCGGATCGCAACCGGCCAGGCCGATGCGGCGCCGCCCCACATCCAGCGCCAGCACGGAGCGGGGCTGTGGGGGTTGGCGTTGTTGCCGCGTGCCGGGGGTGGCGCTCACCGGAGGGTGGACAGCGCACTGGAGGAGGCACTCACCAGTGCCCGCGTTGGGCGTGCGGCGGGCGTGAGCGCCGACGGTCCTGCAGGGGTGGGCACCGTGCGACGGCGCGGTTTGAACGGCTCGAGCACGGTGTCGAGGCGCCAGTTGGCGGCGCGGCTGCTGGCCTGCTCGTGGCGGCGCCAGACGCTGCGCGCCATCAGCAGCCGCTCGCCTTCCAGGCTGGCGCCGATGCTGCGCAACCAGGCGCAGCGCTCCGCATCGCCGGCATCACTGCAGAGGCGCACCACCGGATCGCTGGCCACCGCCTGGATCAGCAGGTGCTCCAGCGCCGGGCCGTGCAGCCGCGACCAACCGGGATGCACCGTGAGCTGCACATCCACCGGGCCATGGCCCTGGTGATGCAGCCGGCGCACGCCCGCTACTGCCTGCTGGCGGCTGGGGTCGAGCCAGAGCGCACTGGGGCCGCTGCTCTGGTCGAGCAGATCCTCCACCCGGCGGTCAAGCAGCTGGCGCAGCAGCGCCGGGCAGGCCGCCTGCTCCAGGTGCAGCATCAGGCCAGCGGTGCGCCGATTCAGGGGCCGCAGTTGCAGGTCGCCAGGGGGCGGCAGAGCCGGGCCCGGCTCTGCCGGGGCGTTCCACAGCCAGGAGACCTCGTGCCGCAGGGGCTGAAAGCCCTGCTCCCGCAGCAGTGCCAGCCGGTCGGTGTCGGTGCTGTCACAGCGGGCGATCCAGCTGGCGGCACCGCTGCAGCGGTGCAGCGCCTCGCGCAGCAGGCCCGCCTGGATCTCCTGGCCGCTGAGGCTGCCTGGCCGCTGCAGGGCGGTGCGTGCCACCCGCAACGCCTCCACACCCCAGCAGCTGCCACTCCGGTTGAGGCGTCGCACCACGCTCACCCCCAGCATGCAATCGGCTGTCTCGTAGGCCACCAGAACCTCAGGAACCAGGGGCGGGCGCTGCACCAGGGCACTCAGCAGGCGCTCCGGCTGACGCAGCAGAAGGGAGCGCTGCAAGAGCGGCTGCAGATCAGCGAAGGCGGCATCGTTCAGCAGCGGCAACGACCAGCCCTGCAACGGCTCGATCCGCAGCTCCCCCGGCGCGGCGAGCGGGTCACCTCCCGAGGGGCGTAGGGGGATGGGGTGCCGCACGTGACTTCAGTCGTGACCCGACTGTATCGGTTCTGGACCGGCTGGCCGGAGGGGCGCCAGCGCGTGAGGGTCAGGCGGGGCGGACCACCACCAGAGGCGTGCGCTCGTTGGCATTGCCGGCCGGATTGGGCCGCAATGCCCGCTGCAGCAGGCCCTCATCGCAGCCTTCGCTGGCGGCCAGCACCTTCACCCGGCCCAGATCATTCACATCCACCACCGCCACCGGCACGCCCAGTTGCCTGGCCAGTTCACGGCAGCTGCGCTCGGGTTGGGCCGGGCCCAACACGATCGTCTGGTCGTAGGGGGGGGTGGTGCCGGTGATGTCATCGATCAGGCGTGCCTGCTCTCCCGCCAGGCGGTAGAAGCCGCCGCGGCTGCCCACCAGTTTCATCAGGGTGCCCGCCAGCCAGGCGCACAGCACCCGCGCCGGGCCCACGTCGTCGATCAGGGTCTGCAGGCCGCAGGCGGTGGCCAGGCTGCTGGTGGGATGGAACACCCGGCAGAGCAGGCGGGCGAGGGCCGATGGCTCCACCATGGCCGGGTGCTGGTAGCGGCCCTGCATCACCGCCAGCGGTGTTTCGCCGATCGTGAGGATGTCGCCGGGTTGCAGCACGGCAGCGGCGTAGCGGCGCAGAACGTCGGCGGGATCATCCAGCACGCCGAGCAGATGGGTGGGCAGCGGCAGCACCTGACAGGCTTCCCCTGCTCGCCAGCGGGCGGTGGCGGGTTGCAGGGGCTCGGGCTTGCGCAGGGGTATCAGCAGACCGTCACGGCGTTGCAGCCGTCCAAAGGGGCCGTAGTTGATCCACAACACCTCGAGCCAGAGGGTGTCGATCAGGGCAAGGGGATTGATCGGCTGCTGCCCGGCGGCGCCATCAGACGGCCGGCCGGCCGGCGCGGCGATCGTGAGCGAGACGCGGGCCTCCGTCTGCTTGTTCCCTTTGACGATGTAGGCCGCCCAGTAGCCATCGGCGCGGGTGTCCTCATCGGGATGGGCGGCGGTGAGGCGGGCCGTGACGGTGACCCCGCTCAGGTCGCCCTTGCCCAGCAGGGTGGGCCGCAGCTCCACTTCCGGCACCATCACCTCCATGCGGGCATGGGGGTTGCTGAGGCGCAGCACGCCTTCCACGGTGATGGCCCCCGCGACCGCCGCAGGGGCCGCTCCGGTGGTGGCGGCTGCGTGCTCCTGCACCGTCCAGTCATGGGAATCCAGCCGCAGCGGTGAAGCGGGCCGCAGCCGGTGGCGCAGCTCCAGCCACAGCAGCAGGGCGCCGAAGCCAAGAGCGGCGATCAGGGCCAGGCACAGAGGAGCGGGCAATGGGGCCACGGAGTGCTGCGGGCGGCGAAACAGCGGGAGCGTAGATGGTGGCCTCAGCACCGCCCTAGCTTTCTGGGCGGCAGCACGCCGGCACGCCATGAAGAAGACCTTCGTTCTCGATACGAACGTTCTGCTGCACGACCCGCGGGCGCTGGTGCGCTTCGAGGACAACAACGTCGTGATTCCGATTGAGGTGGTCGAGGAGATCGATCGCTTCAAACGCGACAGCAGCGAGAAGGGCCGCAATGCCCGTCAAGTGTCGCGCCTGCTCGACGGGCTGCGTGAAAAGGGCAACCTGGCGGAGGGGGTGGAGATCGACCCGATCGCCCACGGCCAGCTGAAGGTGGTGTTCTGCCGTAGCGAAACACTCAGCCAGTTGCCGCCGGAACTCAAATCGGGCAACGGGGACAACAACATCCTGGCGGTGGCGCTGGAGCAGCGCCTGCAGGGCGTGATGGGCAGCCAGCCGCCCGTGATCCTGGTGACCAAGGACACCAACCTGCGCATCAAGGCCGATGCGGTGGGCCTGATCGCTCAGGACTACACCAGTGACAAGGTGGCGATCGCCGATCTCTACCCCGGCACCGCCGAGTGGTGGGTGAACGCCACCCAGATGGAGCAGTTGCAGCGCGAGGGCAGCCTGGCCGTTGCCGAACTGCCTCCGCCGCCGCCCGAGGCTCCCCCGCTGCAGGCCAACGAGGGCGTGACCCTCGTGGATGCGGCCCAGCCCGGCCACACCCTGCTGGCGCGCTACTGCTCCGCTGCCGCCCAGCTGCGGCCTCTGGCCAAGGTGTCCCGCGCCAAGCTGGGCCGGGTGTCGGCGCGCAACCGGGAGCAGACCTTCGCGCTCGATCTGTTGCTCGATGCCTCGATCCAGCTGGTGACGCTGGTGGGCAAGGCCGGCACCGGCAAGACCCTGCTGGCCCTGGCGGCCGGTCTGCATCAGGTGGCCGATGACCACACCTACCAGCGCCTGCTGGTGACGAGGCCCGTGATCCCCCTCGGCAAGGACATCGGCTTTCTGCCCGGAGACCTGCAGGAAAAGATGGGCCCGTGGATGCAACCGATCGTGGACAACCTCGACTATCTGCTCGGCAGCGACGACCCCGGCCAGGCACCGGCCCGTGGCGCCCGGGGCCCGCGCAACAACTGGCTGGATCTCAAGAGCATGGGCCTGCTGGAAGTGGAGGCGATCAGCTACATCCGCGGCCGCTCGATTCCCAACCAGTTCATGGTGGTGGATGAAGCCCAGAACCTCACCCCCCATGAGGTGAAAACGATTGTGACCCGGGTGGGCGAAGGCACCAAGATCGTGTTCACCGGTGATCCCTACCAGATCGATAATCCCTACGTGGATGCTGACAGCAACGGGCTCACCTGGCTGGTGGAGAAGTTCAAGGGACAGCAGCTGGCCGGCCACGTGACCCTGCAGAAAGGAGAACGCTCTGCTCTGGCGGAGCTGGCGGCGAATCTGCTCTGAGCCGCTCAGATCATCTGGGCGGGGTCAATGCAGCGGTCGAAGGCTTCCGGGCTGATCTCTCCAAGCACCAGCGCCGCTTCGCGCAAGCTGAGCCGGTGCACATGAGCGTGGCGGGCGATGCGGCAGGCACCGTCGTAACCGATCGCCGGAGCCAGCGCGGTGACCAGCATCAGGCTCTGATCCAGCAGGGTTTCGATGCGGGCGCGGTCGGGTTCGAGCCCTTCGATGCAGTGTTCACGGAACGCATGGCAGCCGCCGGCCAGCAATTCGATGCTCTGGAGCAGGTTGAGCGCAATCAACGGCTTGAACACGTTGAGCTCGAAGTTGCCCTGGCTGGCGGCCATCTGCACGGCCGTGTTGTTGCCCATCACCTGCACGGCCACCATCGTGAGGCTCTCGCACTGGGTGGGATTCACCTTGCCGGGCATGATGCTCGACCCCGGTTCGTTCTCCGGCAGCACCAGTTCCCCCAGCCCGCAGCGGGGGCCGCTGGCCAGCCAGCGGATGTCGTTGGCGATCTTCATCAGGCTGCCCGCCAGCACCGTGAGCGCGCCATGGGCACCGGCCAGCGGTTCATGGCCCGCCAGGGCCTGAAATTTGTTGGCGGCGCTGGTGAAGGGCAAGCCGATCCGTTCCGCCAGCCGTGCAGCCACCGCCTCGCCATAGCCCCTGGGGGCATTGAGGCCGGTGCCCACCGCCGTGCCGCCGATCGCCAGTTGCAGCACCTGGGGCAGAAGCAGACGCAAGCCAGCGGCGGCCAGCTGCAGCTGGGCCACGTAGCCACTGAATTCCTGGCCCAGGCTGAGCGGCACCGCATCCTGCAGGTGGGTGCGGCCGATCTTGATGATGCTGCTGTAAGCCTCGGCCTTGGCAGCCAGGGTGGCGGCGAGGGCTTCCACCGCCGGCAGCAGGGTCCGTTCGAGCTCGATCGCCACGGCGATGTGCATCGCGGCGGGAAAGGTGTCGTTGCTCGACTGGCTCAGATTGACGTGGTCGTTCGGATGGACAGGCCGCTTGCTGCCGAGCGTGCCACCGGCAGCGTCGATCGCCCGGTTGGCGATCACCTCATTGACGTTCATGTTCGTCTGGGTGCCGGAGCCGGTCTGCCAGACCTTGAGCGGGAATTCCGGATCGAGCGCTCCTGAGGCCACCTCTTCGGCCGCTGCCACGATCAGCTCCGCGAGCTCGGCCGGCAGCCGGCCCATGTCGCGGTTCACCTCGGCGCAGGCCGCTTTGAGCTGGCCGAACGCGTGCACCAGCTGCAGCGGCATCGCCTCACCGAAGGGGAAGAAATGCAGGGAGCGCTGGGTCTGGGCGCCCCAGTAGTGCTGGGCCGGCACCTCCACCGGGCCCAGGCTGTCGGTTTCGGTGCGGGTGGCCATCAGCTGCCGGACACCACTTCGCTGTTGAGCTCGTTGAAGCTGCGGGTGCTGGTGGCCCGCTCGCCGCCGGCGGGTTCCACCCCGGTGGCCTTGCTGAGCACGGCACTGATCGTGGTGGTGTTCACCTGTCCGTTGGCGTCGAGCAGCACCTTGCCATCGCCATCAAAGACAACCACCTGGGGAATGGTGCCGTTCCAGTAGTGCACCGGATCGTCAGCACCCTGATCGGCCAGGCCCTGCAGCGGATCGGTGGTGAGGGGGATCAGCTCCACCGTGCGGCCCCACAGGCGCTGCAGCTCCGAGAGCACCGGCGCGAACTGTTTGCTGTCGGCGCTGTCATCGAGATAAAACACCAGCACGACAGGCCGATGGTCGGCGCGGGCCTGGGCCAGCGTGCTGCGGGGTGGCACCAGCGAGCCATTGCCCGCGTAGAGAGCAAAGATGTTGCCGTCGTAGCTGTTGGTGGTGAGCGAGGCCAGAGCCGGTCTTGGAGCCAGCAGCAGGAACAGCGCCACCAGCAGCGCCAGGCTGCGGCGGATCAGGAAGGGAAAGGCGTTAGAGCGCAGCAACCGAAGCGGGAGGCGGGTTGGGGTCATTGTGACGCCCAGCCGAAAGACCAGGGCCCAGCCGCCGCTCAGGGACGGTTGATGCCTTTGCCCATTCCCTGCAGGATGCCCCGGCCGATCAGGCCGATGGCCCGGCCGATCACCTGGGTGAGCACCACCACCAGCAGATCGCCCAGCTGGCGCAGGAACGCCTGCAGCTGCGGTGCCAGGGCATCGCGGGCTTCAAGAGCCAGCGTGACCGTCTGCTGCAGCCAGCCCAGCTGCCGCAGCTCCCGGTCGCGGGGTTCGGTGAGCAGCAACGGCGTGATCCTGCCCGCCTCCAACCGATACAGCAGCCTCCGGCTCTCATAGAGCTGGATCGGGCGCTCGAACCAGCTGCTCCAGCGCTGCTGGGCATTGAGCTGGTTGCGCAGACGTTCGAGGCTGCGGGTGGCCAGCAGCTCATTCACCAACAGGTAGCGCCTCAGTTCCGGCCAGTCGCCGCAGCAGGCCAGCAGCTCGGCGCTGATCAGCTCGGCGGTGCGGATCAGCCAGTTGCTCACCAGGGCTTCCAGGTGCAGCAGGGCAGTGGGTTCATCGGGAGACAGCAGGCTGCCGTCCACCAGCAGCGGTTGACCCCCCATCAGCGCATTCAGCATCGGCAGGGAGGCGGGCAGTTCCGGGTCGTCGCTGGTGAGCACGGTGGTGCTGCTGAGGTGGTCGGCCACCGGCAGCAGCACCCCATCGAGAGGAAGCCGCACGTAGGCCCCGGCCACCTGCCGCAGGGCATGGCGGCGCAGTTCCGGCTGCAGCGCCTGCCAGCGGGCCTCAAGCGTGTCGGTGGCCGGCCGTTCCTGACGTAGCCGCAGCAGCAGCTGATCGAGCTGGCCCAGCAGGGCGAGCAGCAGGTCGCGGCGCCGCTCCACGCTGAGCCCCTGCAGCGCGAACAGGGTGCCGGCATGCGGATCGAGCGGCCCCGACAGGCTGGACTCCTGGAGCCGCTGGCGGATGGCGCTCCACACCCCTTCGGCGGTGCGTTGCCGCAGGGTGATCGCCGTGCTGCCGCTGGCCGGAGGTTGCGGCAGGTCGCCAATGACAGCCTGGCTGGGCAGTCCACCGTCGTCGCTGATCTGGGCATCGCCCCAGGCCAGCACCAGCGGCCCCCACAGCCAGAGCAGCAAGGAGCGGGCGGCGCCCAGCTCGCGCAACCGGCCCTCCAGGATCAACTGCAGCAGGAAGGTGTCCGGCGGCGGGGTGAGCAGGCGACGGCAGAGGCGCAGCTCCGCATCGATCTGCTGCAGGCCGCTCTGCAGCAGCCATTGCCCCAGCCCGATCGGCCCCATCAGCGGCGTGGCCTCTGGGGCAGGAGCCCCGTCGCCCTGAAGCTCCACCACTCGCCCACCGGCCAGCAGGGTGCTCACGGCCGCCAGCAAGGTGTCGGGATCGGGGTCCTGCAGAAGGCCGGCCACGGGCAGTTGCAGCAACCAGTCGCTGGAGCAACCCGGCTGCGCGGGCAGCAGCAACAGCAGCGGGGCAGGCTGCCAGCGCTCCTCCAATCGCTGCAGCTCTCGCAGCATGTTGGCGGGCTGCACCGGCGCGCTCACGCTCCAGATCAGCAGCTGGGGCGCACGGCTGCAGGCGGCCGGATCGGTGAACACATCGGCGGCACAGGGCGCGGCACTCAGCAGGCGGCTGAGGCCATCGCGCAGCAAGGGGTCGGCGAACAGCAGGATCCTGGGACGGTTAGTTGCCGTGGCTGGAGAGTCCTCAGGGGCTGGTGTCACTGGGGGCGTGCGCTCATTGGAGCCAAGGTAACGACCTGACGGCGAATTCTCCAGCTTGATTGGAGGCCAGTGAAGTGAACAGATGCGGTCTGGGGCTGTGCCGATCACGTTGTGCAGGTCTTGCTTTTTCCCTGATCCCCAGGTCAACGGTGGCGACGGGTCCTGGCAGGGGGCTGGGAGTTCAGGCTTGCCGTCAAGAATGCGCTCCATTGGTGTTGTCTTGCCGCATTCCGTAGCGGTTCTGTCCCGCTGGATCGGCGCCATCCACGCGCCATCCAAAGACAGCCGGCTGGCCTGAAAGTCATGTCTTCACTACCAGACCATCAGCGCCCTGAATCAGGATTTGGTTGCAGAGCTGGAGGATGGGTTGTGTCTCGCAGAGAATCCTGAGGGGTCTTTGCTCTTTCCTCGATGGGGATGACATCTGGATTCGCCAGCTTATGAATCCTGTGAGCTGCGACTCCAATAACCCGCGTTTCTGGTTGCCTGCGGAATCCGCCGTTTCTGGAGTTGGTTCGTCCTGAAGTCTGTCCGTCCTGGCTTAAGTCGTTTGACGCATTCGCTCTCTCGCGATTCAACCTTCCGCGAAGGAGCAACTATTGCCCCGGAAGGATCCACACGCCTTCTTCATCATGAGCGACAAAGTGAGATGGCGAGAAAGCGATACTTCCAAAGGCTCCCACCAGCGGTGAAGAATCGCACAGCTATGGATTCCACCTGTGTCGAGTCGAAGCGTCTGGATGCACGTTCAGATTCGTCGAGCTGACCCCGTTGTTCTGGCCCTCTTCGGTGAATGTCGTCCCCACAGGTTGCAGCAAAGAGGAAAATTCCCGTGATGTCACAAGCTGACATTGGATGTCAGTTGGATTGATTTCGCGTCAATTGAAAGCATTGGATGCCACTGATTCTCGCCACCTGTTTTCCCCTGAGCCCCTCCACCGCGCTCACTGGCGGGGCCGGCCGGCCAGCTGCAGGGTGTACGACTCGATCGTGTAGCCAGTGAGCTCTTCGATGCGGCGGACCAGGTCATCGGGGAGCACCACGTCAAGGTCCTGGATTTCACCGCTCACCAGGCAGGTGAGATGGCTGTGGGGGTCGCTGCGGTAGCCGTAGAGGCGGCCATTGGCGCGGTCGAGGCACTCGATCACTCCAGCGCTCTGCAGGGCTTCAAGGTTCTGATAGACGGAGGTATGGCCGATGCGGCGGCCTTGCTGATTGAGGCGCTCGAAGATGTCGCGGGCACTCAGGTGGCGCCGCTCTCGCCAGAGCAGTTCCAGCACAAGCTTGCGTTGGCGGCTGAGGCGCATGCCCAGGTCGCGGCAGCGCCCGAACACCTCGATCACCCCCGCGAGGGCGGTGGGGCCTGTGCTCTGCCCGTTGGTCAGCGGTGGGGCAGTCGCAGCCTTCACACGTGGATACGAATGCTTTACCTCAACCTTAATCGGTTTGCCCCTGGGGTAAGGGATCGGCCCCTAGCAGACGCTCGGCGGAATCGGATCCTGTAACCGCTCCGGTCCCACGGCCTGCAGGGCTTCACGAAAGTCGATCGCTCCGTCGTAGAGCGCCCGGCCCACGATCACCGCCTCCACGCCCAGCGGCTCCAGGGCCAGCAAGGCCAGCAGATCGGTGACGGAACCCACGCCGCCGGAGGCGATCACCGGCACCGGGCTGGCGGCGGCCATCGCGCGCAGTGCCTCCAGGTTCGGGCCGGCCAGGGTGCCATCGGTGGCGATGTCGGTGCTCACGATTGCCGCCACACCGCTGCCTTTGAAGCTGGCCGCGAGCGCCGTGGCCTCCACGGCGCTGTCCTCCAGCCAGCCCCGGGTGGCCACCTTGCCGCCTCGGGCATCGATGCCCACCACGATCCGGCCGGGGAAGCGGACCGCCAGCGCCTGCACCAGCTCCGGCTGTTCGATCGCCACCGTGCCCAGGATCACCCGCTCAAGGCCGGCGGCAAGCAGCGCCTCTGCCCGCTCTGCCGTGCGTACACCGCCGCCCAGCTGCACCGGGATACGGAGCGCCGCCGTGATCGCGCGCACCACCGCATCGTTGACCGGTTCACCACTGCGGGCGCCATCAAGATCCACCAGATGCAGCCGCTCGGCCCCCTGGCTCTGCCAGTCGAGGGCCTGCGCCACCGGATCGTCGTTGAAGTGGGTGACCTGGTCGTAATCGCCCTGGTGCAGCCGCACGCAGTGGCCGTCGAGCAGGTCGATGGCGGGAATGATCTGCATGGCGGAGCGGGTGAGCCGTGGTCGTGGCCCATCCTCGCCGGCAGGGGTGGGGCAGCACCTGCCCACTGGGGGTGCATGCGGTGGCGGCTCCCGCCCCGCTCAGCGCTTGAATGGCGGCGCCGTTGCCGCTGCTTCCGTGAAGATCCTGGTGATGGGTGGCACCCGCTTCATCGGTAAGCCCCTGGTGGCCCAGCTGCAGGGCTATGGCCATGCGCTCACCCTGTTCACCCGCGGCCGCAATCCGGTGCCGGCCGGGGTGGAGCATCTGGTGGGCGACCGCAGCGACGCCGCCGCGCTCGAACCGCTGCGGGGCCGTGCCTTCGACGTGATCATCGACAGCAGCGGCCGCAACCTCGACGACAGCCGGGCGGTGGTGGAGCGCACCGGCCCCCCCGCCCATCGCTTCGTGTACGTGAGCTCGGCCGGCGTCTATGCCGACAGTGAGCTGTGGCCGCTGGATGAAACCGCCCCCACCGACCCCGCCTGCCGCCATGCCGGCAAGCTCCACACCGAAGACTGGCTGCGGGCCGAGCGCATCCCCTTCACCAGCTTCCGGCCCACCTACATCTACGGGCCCGGGAACTACAACCCGGTGGAGAGCTGGTTCTTCGACCGCCTCATGCACGACCAGCCGGTCCCCCTGCCCGGCGACGGCAACACCATCACCCAGCTGGGCCACGTGAGTGACCTGGCCACGGCCATGGCCCGCTGCCTGGAGGTGGAGGCCGCCACCAACCGGATCTACAACTGCTCGGGCCGCAAGGGCGTCACCTTCCGCGGGCTGGTGGCGGCAGCGGCACGGGCCTGCGGCAAGGATCCGGCAGCGGTGACGATCCGCAGTTTCGATCCCTCGAGCCTCGACCCCAAGGCCCGCAAGGCCTTTCCCCTGCGCCTGGCCCATTTCCTCACCGATGTGCACCGGTTGGAGCGGGAGCTGGCCTGGACGCCGGCCTTCGATCTCGATGCCGGCCTGGCGGACAGCTACACCAACGATTACGCCCTGCGTCCCGCCGCCCGGCCGGATTTCAGTGGCGACGCGGCGCTGCTGGGCTGAGATACCCCAGCGCCGAGCTCAGGGCCAGCGCCAGCGAGGGCCAGAACAGCCACCAACCGGCGCTGTGCAGCCCGGCGACAAACCCGGCCTGGCCCAGGCCCAGCCCCCAGGGTTCGGGCCAGAGCAGCAGCAGCAGCGCGCTGAACTGCAGCACCGTCTTGGCCTTGCCGGCGCGGGAGGCGGGGCCGCCATCCCCCTGGCCGGCCCGCCAGCCGGAGATCAGCAGCTCGCGCGCCAGCAGCAGCCACACCGTCCAGAGCGGCAGGCGTCCGGCGGCGCCCAGCCACAGCAGCGGTGCACTGATCAGGATCTTGTCGGTGAGGGGATCGAGGCGAGCACCCCAGGCGGAACCGCCGCCGGCACGGCGGGCCAGGACGCCGTCGGCCCAGTCGCTGAAGCCGCCCAGCAGCAGCAGGAACCAGGCCGCCCCCTGCTGATCGGCGGCCAGCAGCAGCAGCAGCGGCAAGCCGATCACGGCCCGCGCCAGCGTGAGCCCATCGGCGAGGCGCCGGGACGTCGAGGCGGATTGTCGGCCTGTGGGGCGGTGCTGGGGTGTCGGCGTCAAGCTGGGCAGGCCGGAAGGGCCAGTCTGCTGCCGCGGATCCCGACCCCTCGCTGGCCTAGAACCATTGCAATCGCAACGCTCCGATGACCCTCGACTCCCAGCCGGCCCTGCGGGTGGCGGCGGCCATGACCACCCCGGTGTTGAGCGTGACGCCCGAAACCCCTCTGCAGCAGGCGGTGCAACTGCTGAGCGACCACCACATCAGCGGACTGCCGGTGCTGGATGCGGCGGGAGCGCTGGTGGGGGAGCTCACCGAACAGAACCTGATGGTGAAGGAGAGCGGCTTTGACGCCGGCCCCTATGTGATGCTGCTGGACGCGGTGATCTACCTGCGCAATCCGCTCGACTGGGACCGGCAGGTGCACCAGGTGCTGGGCAGCACGGTGGGTGAACTGATGGGTGCGCACCCCCACACCTGCAGTGCCGATCTGTCCTTGCCGGACGCGGCCCGGCTGCTGCAGGACCGCAGCACCCAGCGGCTGTTCGTGCTTGAGGGCGACAAGCTGGTGGGTGTGCTCACCCGCGGCGATGTGGTGCGCGCTCTGGCGGCAGCGGCCTGAGCCAGGCCACGATCGCGCCGTCGGCCACCAGCCAGCGCTGATGGTGGTCTTCGCAGGGGTGGCCGCCGGTGAGCTTGCCGAAGGCGGGCAGCACCAGGCGCTGAGCCTCCGCGTCGTGAACGAAGCAGGGCAGGCGCAACCGATCGCTGCGGTCACCGACTGTGGCCACCGGATGCAGGTGGCCGCAGAGCTGCAGCAGTTCACCCCCGCCCACTGGCAGCGGTTCCGGTCCGTGGCTCAGCCAGAGGGGGCCGCGACGGCTGCTGGGCTGCTGCACCAGCCCTTCCAGCCAGCTGCCCCGCTCGTGGTTGCCAGCGATCAGCGTGAGCGGGCAACCGAGCAGCTCCGGCAAGGCCTGGATCTTCTGACGCAGTTCGCCGGTGAGGCCGAGCCGGCCGTGGATCAAATCACCCAGCACCACCACCTCAGCCGGCTGCCAGCGGTGCGCCAGCGCGATCAGGGCGTTGAGGGTGGAGGCATCGCCATCGCTGGGCAGCGGCACGCCATGGGCCTGAAACGACTCGGCCTTGCCCAGGTGCAGGTCCGCCACCAACAGCAGACGTTGCGTCGGATCCCACACCGCCCGCGCCCCCAGCAGCTCGAGCCTGTGACCGCGCCAGAGGAAGGGAAGGTGTTCCGTCAAAGGCATTTGTGCGCAGCTGTGCTGCAGATGTGTTCCATCCGATACCCAGTTTCCCTCGCCATCCATCAAGATTCCCTCACTAGGCGGCACTCCCCGTGAGCCAACGTCGTTCCCAGCGCCAGCTCCCTGGAGAAACCCTCCAGTGGATCGAAGGTCGTCTGCGCGATCTGGAGCGGCTGGAGTTCTTCGAAGAGGCCTATGCCCTGCGCATGGAGATGGCCGAATGGCTGCTTGAGCGCGACAGCAGCATGACGGTGAGCAACCTCACGGTGGCCCGCCTGCTGCGTGATCGCTGTCTCGCCCCGGTCCCGCCGGTGTCTGAGCAGGGCTGACCCCAGCGGCTCCGTAACCTGCACCCACCTTCGGCACCCCATTCGTCATGACCATCGCCCTGCTCGTCGCTCTCGTCGGTTCGTTGGCGCTGATGTCGATGATCATCCGCCGGCTCGAAAAGGCCTGAGGGTTCCCTCAGGCCAGCGAGCGTCCCCGCCAGGTCCAGCCGCGGCCGGTGGTGGATTTCCAGATCGAGGCGAGCGTGATCGCGGCGATCACCCCTTCCGCCTTGCTGTCGGTGTCGTTGCTTGAGTCGTCATCGGCCACCACCAGCTGCCAGTGATTGCAGCGGGGATCGCTCGCCAGCAGCGCTCTCAGGCAGCCTTCGACGTTGGCGGATTCGTTGTAGGTGGGGACCACTACCTATGAGGTGGTGCAAAACGAGCAGTTGATCCGGGTCGCCGAGGCCCTCCATAGCGATGCGGTCATGGATGCGGTCTGCGTCCTGGCCGGCGGCCGCAAGGTGACCTTTACAGCAAGGGTGCGCCAATCAGAAGGGGAGGTGCTCCCCGGTGATCCGGTGAATCAGTACCTGGTCGGCTGCACGAGCCATGACGGCACGATCGCTTTCTCTGTGTTCTTCTCCCCCATCCGGGTGGTCTGCAAGAACACGCTCTCTGCTGCCCTGGGACTTGCCTCAGCAAGTAGCCGGCGCCAGCAGGGCTGCCGCATCCGCCACACCCGCAATGCCAATGCCTTGATCAGCCGGCTCCCTGAGCTGATCGACCTGCAGAGGCAGCAATTCACTGGAGGGCTGACCGAACTGCGGGCGATGGCCGCCGCCCCCTGCACGGCTGCGCAGTTCCGCAGCTATGTCGAGACCCTGTTCGCCGATCAGCTGCGGGGCTCGATCAATGACCGCCGGGGCGATACGGCGACCAGCCGGCCCCGGCGGCTGGAGGATCTCCCCGCCTGGGAGGGTCTGTCTGCCAAGTTCGAAGGTCAGGCCATCGGCAGTGACATCCCGGGCGTGCAGGGCTCGATGTGGGGCGCCTACCAGGCGGTGACCGAATACCTCTCCCACGACGCTGGCCGCTCGAGAGATCCGATCGAAGCCGCCCGTCAGCGGCTGGAGGGGCTGTGGTTCGGCAAAGCCGCTGCCACCCTCACCCAGGCCCATGAACTGGCGTTGGCGGCGACCCGCAGCTGAGGGCCTGCGGCCAAGAGGAGGTTCCTACCGACTGAGGCAGGGCGAAGCCAGAAAAGGAAAGGGCAAGGGCTCTGACCTCCTTGCCGGTCGTGTCCACACCAGTGGCGCTGTGACGACCACCGGTGTGGGTTGATGCTGCCATAACGTCTGAGGAGACTCGGCTGAACCGGGAGGCGCTGGAGCTTCCCCCCGAGCTCGTCATCAAAGAAGCCCTGCGGGCTTTCCTGGGCCTCCACCCCTTGTGAGAGCTGAATCCCCCAGGAAGTGTGCCTCCACAACAGAGACAAGCCCCAATCCGCCCAACCCATGACCATCAACACCCAGCGTTCCGAACAATTTCGATGACTTCCTACAAACCCAACGTCTGGACAACGATCGCTACCTTCTGTCGGGAGCTAGCTCCTATCAGCGGGGCGTTGCTTGACTCCATCGGTCAAACGGCTGCAGCTATCGATCGAGCTGGATTCGAATCTCGCTCACTCAGAGCACCGGTAAACCGGAACCGACAGCCGGTGCTAACCCCCGAGAACGAAGATGACGAAGAATGGGAATAATCAGATTTACAGGCAAATCTCTTAATCACCACCGTGTGCGGTGTGTGGCTGGTTCTCTACCTATTGATCGACGTCTGCAGCCATAAAGTGGTGGCCTGTGATGTCGTCGACCGAGAGGAACCGGCTACTGCAGCCGATCTAGTGAGCAGCGACTGCCTCAGAGAACGGATCGACCAGCTTGCGCGGTTCACGAACATCAGAGTAACTCAGACATTTTTGAGCAACTCCAGCTCCATCTGCAGCTGCGCGTAGCCGTCAGGCTTCTGCAAGGCAGTACTGCTGGACCAGCTCGTCCTCTTTGGCCTGCCCCTCGTCCTTGCCATTTGGCTTCTTGCCTCTGGTGAAACGCTCGGTGGCTCCGTCGAGCAGCTGCCACTTCCATTGGCTGACCTGGATCAGGTGCACAACGCGGTGGGCGTCGATCTCCTGGATCGTCTTGCGGCCACTGAACGCCACCATGGCGACCCTGGCCTTGACCTCGGGGCTGTAGGTACGGCGCTTGCTCAACACTGTGAGCCCCCTTTCAGGGGCGATGCCCCACCTCAGAGGTTAACGTTGGGGGCTGTCCAGAAAAACCAGTCCACCTCAGGCCGTGACGGCACGGGCCCGGCGATCACCAGCAGGAGCGTGCTGAGCTGAAACACGAGCACCAGCATCACGAGGCGTTGCAAGGCGTTCAGGCTGCTGACGCTGACCGCCACGGTGCTCAGCCTCAACACCAGCAGCAGCCTGGAGGATCAGATGATGGAGCTGGGCTGCGACGAGGGCGGCGTCGGCTGGTGGCCGCCTACCACCCTGGTGTTCGCAGCTGAGTGAACAGCGGCTTGGCTCAGGCCTGCGCCAGCACCAGCACCAGCGCCCGCGCGCTCGACCTCAATGCGGGCGATCTCAGCCTCCTGCTGCGCCTCGAGCGCCGCATCGATCGCCCCGATGCGCTCCAGACAGCTCTGCAGGGCCGGCAGCACCTCCTCCTCCAGCAGGGTGATCTCCTCCTCGCCATAGGGCTGCTCGATCCAGACGCGCCGTAGCGGCAGCCCGCGCCGGCTGATCAGGATCTCCTGCACCGTGCGCAGGGTGGACTCCAACAGCAGAAACGGATCCTCTTCCGGCAGCGGCAGCAGCAGGGCTGCCAACAGAGAGCGTGACCATGGTGATCGGCGCTAGGTATGGCGCAGCGACGGGACCGATCCCAGCCGAGGCCCGACGGGAGGAGGGCCTCAGACTGGAGAGGCCCGGAGCCAGCCCAATTCACCTTCCGATCAAGGGAGGCGATCGGCGAGCTGCTTCCAACGCTGGCTTGCCTTCCCCGCTTCCTGCAGGAGTTCCGCCCAGTCGTCTGGCGGATGGCCGCTGGCCAGCATGTCCTGAAAGACGCGGTAGGCATCCGTCTTGCTGCCATAGGCGCGCTTGGTGTCGGTGTCGTTGACCCAGCCGAGCACGATCACCCGTGAGCGGGCATGAAAGCGAAAGAACAACCGGTACTGCTGGTAGAACTTGGCCCGCCGCCAGTGCCGATGCTCCGGCCCCAGGGTGGATCCCTGCTGAAACTCCTTGCGGCTTGGGTCCTGGGGGATGTCTTGGAGCATCAGGCGGGTGATGGCCGCCAGACGCTTGGTGGCGTTCTTGCTGCCGTACCCCTGGGGATCCTTGCGGCGCAGCTTCTCCACCTCGGTGATCAACGCCTCAAGCTGATCTAGAAACAGCGGGTGCGCATATATCTGCCACCCGTTGATCTCTACGGGCGATCCAGCGGGCGTGCTCACCGGCAGTCGGGCTCGTCCTCGTCTGGCAGCGGCGCATCCAGATCCACGTCGATGCCACCGACCAGATCCTGTAGCCGGCTGACCAGATCAGAGGTGATGGGCTTCAGGTGGTCTGGATGCCGCTTGATGTCCTGCTCCAGCAGCGCCAGGAAAGGAGCCAGCGCCGGATCGTCGACTTCTTCTTCCGGGCTGACGCGCTGCATCACCACCTCACCGTTGGCGAGGAAGGCGTAGCGGATGCGGTCGCGCTTGCGCAGCCCCAGGGCCATGCGCACCGGCTGCGGCACAGTGGTCTGATAGCGATCCGTCAGGGCCGATTCCACCTCCTCCTGGGGTGAGCCCACGCCCGAGGCTGCATCGGCGGGGGAAGAGAGAACGGCCATCGGAGACCAATCGGGTGTCGCTTGATGGTAATGCATGTGCATTGCCTTGGCGATGGAGGACGGCAGGCCAACGCGAACAAATCGACGGGCAGGCCCCTACTAGCTGACTCCGGTGGATGCGTGTGGAATTGGGCCCGTGGCCCCCTGGTGCTCAGAGCACCTGCACCCTGAGCACCCGCTCGTGATTGGCGGCCAGGATCAGTGCCTCCTCCTTGGACATGTAGTAGGGCTGAGCACTGAGGGGCCCCTCTCGATCGAGGAACAACACCCGCAACAGCTGGCCAGCAGAATCCAGCAGGTGGGCCGAGACGATGCGGATCGGGCATTCGCGGCTGAAGGTGGTGGCGGCTATGGCTGGGCTGGCGAACAACCCCGCCGTTGCCCCCCGGCGTCGCCAGCGCCGCGCAAGGGTCGCGCAGCGACTCGCGTCAGCCCATGCGAGGTGCGCAGACGGGGGCAGCCCAGGTGGTGTGATCGCCAGCCCCAGGCCCCACCCTCCACAACCGCCCTCAGCTCCCGGGCACTTCTGGCCCCTCGGGGCAAATCAGATCGGCGGCCTTCCTGGCATCGCTGAGCACCTGCAGCAACACCCGGGGCGATTCGCGCAGCAGCTCGACCCAGTGGCCTAGATAGGCGGCGTGATTGGCCATGGCACTGCCGACTTCGAGCCGATCACCCAGCAGAACCGCTCCCAGCTCGGCGACGAGCTCCTCACGGGCATAGGCGTTGCTGCCATCGCCCTCGGCCCCCATGCCGCCAGAGAGATCCCGGGCCAGCCGCGAGCTGTGGCCGGTGGAGTGGATCGCCTCATGGGCCCAGGTGGCATAGAGAGCCGCCGCTGTATGGAAGGCCGAGCGATCCGGCAGCTGGATGCGATCCGGCCCCGGCAGATAGCAGGCCCGATCGCCGCCATGGCGCACCGGCACCGGCCAGGAACTCAGGACGGCCTCAGCCGCCGCCAGCCGCTCGAGCTCGGGCCGCTGGATCACTCCCTCAGCCTGGCGGCGCTTCTGGATGAGCCCCTCCTGCGCCGCGCCCTCCAAATCGGCGGAATTGAAGACCGCCACCGGCCGGTAGCTCACCCAGCGGCGGCCAGCCCCAGAGGCTTCCTGGCCAGCAGACCCACTCCCGCCCGTGCCAGCCGCATCGGCCAGCGCAGCCTCGGCCAGCCAGCCTTCTCCACGCTGATGCACCTGGGGCCGCAGCACATGCACAGCGTTGCTCCCCTTGCGGGGGAAGATCCCAAGCGCCTTGGCCTCGGAAAAACCGCATCAAAAGGGCAGGGCTGAACCCCTTAAGTGCATTCCCAGGGTGAGCAGCACCGGATTGGCACTGCGGTAGCGACGGCCAGAGAGCAGATTGACGTGGTGCCCGCCAGCGGCGGCATCCCACTCGCGCCGCCAGGGGGTGGTGCCTGCCTCCAGCAGAGCGATCAGGGAAGCCACCAGCTTGTGCTCAGGGGAAGCCTTGGTGGCAGTGGATGGGGAAGCAACAGCCATGGGGCGGAAGCGCAGGAGCGATAGCGCCAGCACGGCCAGCGCAAGGGCCGGCCGTGGAGCTCCAAGGAACCAGTGCCCACGGCGTCTCAACCCCTGCGGCGGGCCGGCTTGCATCGCCCTTGCGCGGCCGCGCACGCTGAGGACTCCTGCGCGCGCTTTTTAAGGTGTCCAGACGCCTCATTGTTGGTTTTTATATTTTGCGAAGAGCGTGAACTTCTGAATCATGAGAGATCGATTCCTCTTTGCATCCAGAAGTCGTGGCGCTCTCGGTTCGCACGGGCGATTCTCGCTTGCCGCAGATCCTTCTTGAGGACGTCTGCAGCCTGTTTTCCGACATAATCACTGATATTGCCCTTTTTGTCCTGCGTTGGCTGAAGCCTGGCGATAAGCTCGGCCCCAAGCGCATTCCACCATCGGTCCATTTGGCTGGAGAGCGGCAAGCCGTATTTCACGTACTTTGCAAAGTGCTCGCAGTTGTTGGCGGCAATGCTATAGCTCGCTGCGGCGATGAACCGCTCGACCCTCTCCAACTCCTTAGCTGTGACACGGACTCTGCCTTGAACTTCTAGGCCAGTGGGACCCCATCCAAGCGATTGCGCGAAGTCTTGTTTTTCGGAAAGGTAATAGTGATATCCCAAACCTAGCGTCTCCTTGAGCCGGAACCTGCAGACCTGAACGTTGCTGTGCTCCACGAGGATGAGCTGAGGGTGCATGGTGTGAAGTGGCATGTTCGGGGTAGGTATAGCCTCGCTTGCAGCAGCCGTTCCGCGGGTCATCCTTGAAGCGGGAGCATGGAAGGAGCTAGCTACTAACTACTTCCCATCAGGCGGCAGCTGCCCTGAATCACTTGGCGGTTTAAGGGATTGCACTTTCCCCTGGACTTTGTTCTGCTCTGCTTCCGAATCAATCCGCTTCCTTGCATAGACCTGCGAGAGACGGATCGCTTCTTCAAGTTGCTGCTTCAGTACCTCGTTGTCCTTGCGCAGCTGTTCAGCGATCTCCCGCCAAGCCTCTGCCTTGGCATTGCCCCTAATGCGGTCTTCATCCGTTGCCGCACTGTCAGCCTGTTGCTGGGCATCACGGGCACGATCTTCTGCGCGTTGTTGCTGCGCCTCTGTGGTGGCGTTGAATCGCTCGGCGACTGCTTTTCTGAGCCAAGCCGCGAGATCCTGAACAACCTCAACCATATTGTCCCGAATGATGGGCCATAGCAATGGCCAAAGCACCTTGAGAAAGAACGACCAGAGTTTATCGATCATGAGCGTAATGAAAAGGAAGGGCTTGGGTCGGGACGTTACTGAAGGTCGCCGCGCAGAAGACGACGAAAGGAGCGCATGACCAAGGCTTTGCCATCGAGCTGCTTTGCCTTCTCAACGTTCCCTTGCGTAAACTCGAGGTCGGCACCCGCTTCAAGGTCGGATTGAATGCGAAGAGCCTGACCGCAAATGTTCAATTGATCATCGCCATAAAGATTGAAAACCTTTGATGCTGCATATAGCTTGCCGCAGTTGAAGAGAAGTTCCTCCTTGCTGCCTTCTCGCAACTTTTGCTGGTACTGAGCTGATCCTGATCCATAACCCAGGATGGCACCACCAGCCATCAGAACGACATAACCACCTGTCATTCCTAAACCGCCTGCGGCAAGGGAGCCGCCGCCTAGAAGTGCCAAGCCAGCAGAGGTCGCGGCGGCGCCTCCGAGCCCCATGAAACCTCCAATAGCTCCTGCTAAATATGGGGCAACGATAAGGAGCACAGCGGCACCCAGGCCGACCCACATCCATGTGAAGTCTGGCCCGCTGTTGGATTTGATGATCTTCTCAAGGCAGCGATTAAACTCCTGCCATGCCAACCAGAGAGTGTAGGGACTTTCGTCCATAATCTCCGCACAGAAGCCCAGATATCGCTTTCTGTCTTCGTCGTCAAAGCTAAGGCTCTCCCAGTTCTTGGAATCTTGCGTCAGGTCGTGGTAGGCGGTGAATGTGGCCAGCTCAATACAGAGTGCCGCCTTCTTGGTTTCGGAAAGATGGAGGGAAACCAACTGCTCTCGCAAGCGTGTCTCAGGTACAACAATCCCGATCTCAAGAAGTTTAGATGTCAAGTCGTACCACTGATCAGCCCAGGCTCGTTTCTTGTCTAAATAAGCTTGCTGCTCTTTGGCCTTTGCCTCATCATTCATGAAGTGCTTGCGGAGGCGGCTGTAAGAGACACTCTGTTTTCCTTCTGAACGCAAAGCCCAATACTTAATCGACGCCAGCAAATGGACGTCATCATTGCCAAAGCCAAAGTCATTGCCTGCTATTTGAATAGGTCCCATGATCAGTACAACCCCGGCTTCTCCACCTTCAACGCCGCTGAGTTCTCAAGCACGATGCGCGCCGTCGCCTCATCGATCCCGCCAGGAGCCCGCACCTGAACCTCCAGGGTCATCTCGATCTCTACCCCGGGAAGAGCCTGTAGGTGCGACATCACCTCGTCCAGGAACTTGCCCACCTGGGGCCCGGCCGTGACCGAGCTCAGCTTCACGGAAGCGGTGTAGGTGGTGGGCAACTTCGGTGCGACCGGCACCGGCGGCGGCGGGGGAGGGGGAATGGGTCCTGACCCGACCGGATCTCCAGGTTTCTCGATCACCGATCCCGTTCCACCAGCCCCAACCCCCTCGGGCCGTGAGGCCTGCCGCTTCCGCTCCTCTTCAGCCAGCCGATCCGCCTCGATCTGGACGGCCGCCACTTCGTCCTTCACCACCAGGCTCATCAGAGACGCCGGGCTGGTGTTGGGATCCTGCTGGGGCCTCAGGCCGTTGTAGCGACCAGTCCCCTCGTCGAAGCCATCGGCCAGGTGGAAGGTGGCTTCGCCGGTGAGCGCCGCCTGGGGGTTCACCAGGGCATTGAGGATCACCTGATCGGTGGCCACACGAGGCAGGTAGAGGTATTTGCGGCTCCAGTCGACGAGGTCACGGACCGCCACGTGGGGCTTGTCGGTCCAGAGGAAGCGGTTCAGGTCGTCCCGGATGCGGCGGGCACCGAGCTGCAGGAAGAGCATGTCTTCCTGAACGCAGCGCTCACTGGCCCGCTCGGCCAGGCTGCCTTTGCCGCTGGTCAGCTTCTTCTCGTCCCAGAGCGCCCCACCGGGGCCCGGCTGGCTCTGGTAAGGGATCAGCAGATAGCACCAGGTTTCTGGGATGCGGCTGGCCACGGCCTGGGTGGCTTCCGCGATCTTGCCGATCGCCTGGTTCTTCTGGGCCACCGTGAGGTTCAGCTCCAGCTCGTTGTCGATGATGTGCTGCCAGGCGCGGCGATCGGCCAGCGCATGGAACAGGTTGTCGAGGCTGGCTTCATCCGGGGCCAGGAAGATCAGGGTGTTGGCGAACTGACGAGGACTGTTGCCCCGGCTCTGCAGGCAGCCGGCGGCCCATTGCCTCGCCGCGCTGAACTCCACGCCCCTGCGGTGGGTGTGCTGCGCCGCCAGGAGCACGAGCCGGGTGGATGCCTCATCGGGCACGGCACTGTGCTCGATCGGCGCGGCATGCAGGCCGGCGAAGTCGCCGCGTTTGCTGGCTTCCTGGGCCAGGCGGGTGTTGAGTTCGGCGAGCAGCTCCTCGCGCTGGCGTAGGTAGCTCTCGCGGTGCTCTTCGGCTGTGCGGTTGAGGTTGGGGCGGGTGTCGATCCAGTAGCGGTCGCCGTCCTGCTGGATGAAGCGGCCCCGATCGCCTAGTCGGCGCAGGGCATCGCCGAACACACCGATCGGCTCGCCCGGCATCACGCACGCCAGCTTCACCCGCTGATCGCCGATCCCCTTGCGCAGGGCATCCGCATCCGGTGCGGTGCCGATGTAGAGGGAGCGGGCCACCCGCTTGCAGGCACTGACGCGGCCGAAGTTGGGGTTCTCCGCGTCCAGCCTGGTGGGGGTGGACTGGGGGCCATCCACGTCCTGGGAGATGATCGGCTCCCACTGGTTATCGAGGAAGCGCACCAGCTCGTTCTTAACATCGTTGTCATCGAGCGGGATCGAGCTGGGCATGATCAGCAGGTCCTTGCTGTTGCCGTTCCAGAGGCCTTCGATCGTGAGCGCCAGCAGGCGCAGCACGCCCCGCGTCCGCTGGAAGCGATCGAGGGTGCTCCAGTCGTCGTAGAGGCGTTTGAACAGCTCCGGGTGGATCGGGTAGGCGCTGATCAGCAGATCGCGGTACCCAGTTTCACGGGTCTCGGCCGGGAACTCGGAGGGGTTCTGCGAATAGAGGTCGGTGAAGCTGCGGACCACCGCATCGCGGGCGGCGCCGGCCTCCTTGGTGGTGATCGGTTCGAACAGCCGCCGCCGCACGATCTCGAAGCCCTCGTTGCCGGTAGCAGGCCGCCACTGGTAGGCGATGCGGGTGACGACGTTCTTGAGGGCCGAGACGGCCTTCTCTCCATCACTGCCGCCGATCTCGTTGACGCTCTGGGGCACTGAGATCAGCAGCAGGGCATTGGGCACCTGCTTGACGGCCTCGGTGAGTGACTGCGCGAAGGACACCTGCGAATCGAAGGTGCCCGCCGGCAAGGTGGCATTGCTCACCAGGTTGCGGGCGTAGGCCACCCACTCGTCCACCAGGATCAAGCAGGGGGCATGGGCGGTGAACAGGGCAGCCAGATCCTGGGCTCCTGGGGCCACCCGCTGCTTGTCGCTGCTGGCGATCAGGGCATAGCCCTTGGCCCCACCGAGCTGGTAGGCGAGTTCACCCCAGAGGGTGTTCACGACGGTGCCATCGGGATAGGTGGTGGCCTTCGATGGGCTGAAGGCCGTGCCCACCAGTACGGCGCGGGAGGCCATGGGAATGGTGGAGATGCCCACCTCACTGCAGACCTCATCGAGGCCCGGCAGGCTGGCGAGGGTCTGGCCGGAGCAGAGGTGATAGAGGGCCAGCATCGAGTGGGTCTTACCTCCACCGAAGTTGGTTTGCAGCTCGATCACCGGTTCACCGCCCTGGCCGTTGAGCCGTTCGAGGGCGTTGCGCAGCAGCGCGCGCAGGCCGGAGGTGATGAAGGTGCGGCGGTAGAACTCGCTGGGATCGGTGTACTCCTTGGTGCCGATGCCACGGCGCACCTGGTCGAGGTCGGCGGCGAACTCGGCCTGCTGGTATTTGCCGGTGATCACATCGGGGTGGGGCGTGATCACATCGCGCCAGGGCACCAGGCCGGCTTGCACCTGGTTCTCGATCGACACCTGGTAGCGGGTGCGGTTGCGGGCCCGATCGCTGTACACCTGCTGCTGCAGTTCCTCGCGCAGGAGACGGATCGCCTCGGCGGGCTCGGGCGCGGCGATGTTGCGGCAGAGGCGGGCGGCGGTGTCGAGGGCGCGGTCGGTGTCGTCGGAGGAGAAGGCTTCCTGGTGGGCCCAGCGGTTGCGGGCGTCGAGCAGTTCACTCACATAGGAGCGGTCCGCCTGGCTGAGCAGCCGCTTGAACACCGTCTGCCAGTGCTCCATGAACAGCTTGAGCAGCACGGACACGTCCTGCAGGCTGGTGTTAGGCGCCAGGCTCTCCTGCCAGTTGCTGCCGATCCCCTGGTAAAGCTCGCGGCTGATGTAGGGCAGCAGAGCATCCCGGAGCTGATCGAGAGCCCTGCCGACACGGTCGCGGTTGGAGATGGCCATGGGGGAGGGATCAGATCAGAGTGGTCTGAATGGGGGCGGTGGAACTGCTGGAGGCTGCGGCTGCCCGCTTCTCCAGCTCGGGCCAGGCGATCACCAGGCCGTTGTAGGCGCGGGCTTCTTCTGCCTGCTTGGTTTTCTCGCAGTGGTTGTAGAGGCGGTAGGCGAGGGCGCGGCAGTTCACGGCCAGATCGCCGTGGCCGGACACCTTCTTGAGCTGAAGCAGCAGGTCGGCCGCCTTGTCTTCCCCGCCGTCTTCCAGCCTCTTGATGAGCTGCTGGGTGGCTTCCCAGACGCAGAGGCGCTTGTCGCTGGCAGGATCCCAGTCCCCGGGGAGTTCTGAACGCTGTAGCAGGCGAACCTTGCCCGCCAAAGACCGGAGGATGCCGGCTTCGGCAACCCCAGCCACAGAAAGGTTACGGGCCTTGGCGATGCCTTCTGCATCACCGAAGACTCGCTCCTTGTAGCCGAAGCTCTCGAAGAACGTCAGGACAAAGCGGCTGTCGGCATCCAGGTCACCCTCATCCTGGGAGAGGTATTCATCCTTCGCTGAGTTGATCTCGATCAGGGCTTCCCGGACGCTCATGGGGCTGTCGTCAGGGTTGAGCACGGCCTTAGCACTGCTGTAGATCGCCATGCCAGGGCCGATGGCTGCCTGGTCCACATCCACGGGGGCGATGTTGGCGCGCTCCAACTCCTTAAGGGCCCGGGGTAGCTCTTGACGCAGTTGGCGTCGGAAGTCCGTGCGGGACAGAGTGATGGCTGAATCAAGTCGTCGTTCACAGACCAGCACAACACTGGAAGCAAGTGCATTGGTTCCCATTGCAATCATTCGACCGGAGCCCTCTGTCCTTACCGGCCAAGTGCCATTAAGTGCAAAGCCTGCTCTGATCACTGCCGCCAAAAAGGTCTCCCATCCAGTGCTCGCTGTGCCTGTGGTCGTCTTAGTCTCTGACTGCTTGAAGGCGTAGTAGATGGTGACCGGGAAAGCTGGATGAGATTGTTCGGCAATCCGCTGCATCGCCAAAGTCATGCCGCCAAGGAAGAAGGCCTCGGCACCATCCTTGCCGCCATGACGATACGGCGTAGCCACCAGCTCTTCGGCCTTGGGTACGGCCAGAGTCGCAAAAAGCTCGGGGAAAACAGATTTCAGGGAGCGTCGCAGCCATACGTAGAAAAAGTCTGAGAGGTCGGCGTATCCGATATTGTCGTAATAAGGAGGGTCAGTAGAAACTACTCTAAGGCTAGAGATGGATTGAGTAGATGCATCTAACTGCTCTGCGCATCTCCGACTCGTGAGTGTCGTGCGCGGGAAATACTCAATCGCCATGGCGCCTTTATCGATCCCCGTGCTGAACGAGCCGCCCAGATCTGCGAATGTATTTGACTCGGCATAGTCCCAAGTCATTGGAATTGCTTGACGTGCAAATGTTTCTCTGAAAGCTCCGCGGTCGCTCATCCACGATGCAACCGAAGAGCCTATATTTGTCATTTTTGAAACGCCAAAAGCCAGATAAGTTGCCACCGCGTCTGCATAGGCACCAGCCCCACCTCCTCCCTCGCTTAGTGTCATCGCTTCATCCACGTGCCCTGCAACTAGCGCATCTGCTTTCACCCGCTCCCGCGCTTTCTGTACCAAGTCCGAGAAGGTTGTGAGGGCAACGAGCTGGCGGGGAGTGAAGAGGTCGCCGTAGGTGGTCAGGCCGTAGTGCACGGTCCAGAAATTGCGCGGATCATCGGGCAATGGTGTCTCGGGCTTCCAGGTGGGCTGGGCATTCAGCGCAATGGCTTCCATCTCTGGCGTTGGGGCCAGGTAGACCCGACTTCTATTCCCTTCCGCCACAATTGCCATCATCCGTGACCCCATTCGCCCAGCGACGCCCTCGGCTTTGATGTAGTCACCTGAGATCGGAGTGGTCGACATCAGGCACTGGAAGTTCGCCCCGCGTGACAACTTGGTGCCGTTCATGGCAGCCTCCACATCCCTCGGCCTACCAACCTTCACAGTGAAGTGATAGCTGTCGTCCCCTACCACAGGCTCCACGTAGGCCTCCTTACCTGACTTGGTGGAGAGCATGAAAGTGGAGGCCAAGGGTATCTCCACCTCCGAGAAGGCCGGGTTCGGGCTCTTCACCATGCGGGCCCACAACCAGGCGATCACAGTGAGCTTCTTGCCCACGTAGGGGTTCAGGTCCGGCCGGTCCTTCGCCATCGCAGGCGTCACTTCCACCTTCGGGTAGAGGTGGCCGATGCGCTTCTCGGCTTCATCGCGCATCCATTGGCCGTAGTAGCGCACGTCGTCCGCCAGCCCCTGGGCGCCCTTCCAGGCGCTGATGTCTTGTTTCCGCCGGCTCTCGGGATTCACCGGGGCCATCCCGGCGAACTTGGGCGGGATCTCGATCATCGCCTTGTTGATCAGCACCGCCACCGGGTTCAGATCACTGGCGTAGGCCTCAAGCCCCAGCCGTTGCGCCTCCAGGGGCAGGGCTCCACCGCCGGCGAAGGGATCGTGGAATCCAGGGAGCTTCTCCGGGTTGAACAACTCGGCCGCCTCGGGGTGATCGGCGTTGTCGGCGCAAGCCCTCCGCCAACTGCGCCGGATCTCCGTCCGCGCCCGGTTCAGCACCTGTTCGTTGGTGGTGTTCTCCCAGGTGACGAGTTCGCTGATCAGGGCGAACAGCCTCAGCCGCTCGTGCTCCTGGGCTTCATCGGTAGGGAACTCCTCCGGCACTGCCGAGGGGTCGTCGACCATCTGGCAGAAGATCACCGCCCGCGCCGCTGCCAGCGGTCGCCGTGCCCACCACAGGTGCAACGTGCTGGGGTGGCCGTGGCGGATGCTCTTCTCCCGCGCCGAGGCTGCATTGATCGCCTCCAGCGGGATGGCCACCTCGATGAGCTTCTTGCGGCGGTGGACGGGGTGGGAGGGCATTGAGTTCAGTGGGGGGCGCGGCCAGCGGCCAGAAGTTGCTGCAGGTTCTTGGTGATCTGGGTATCGCCGAAGCCAGGCACGCCCCAGTCGATGCCGCTCACGTACACCGGAGCAGAAGCCTGACCGCCCGTCACGCTCACCAGGGCCAGCCGGAAACGGTGGGGCGAGTTGCGGCCGGTGTTCACCTCATTGATCGTGAGCGTCACCGAGTCGGCCCCATCAACACGGCCCTTCACCTCGATGAAGAACAGATCGCCCTGGTCGTCCATCGATTCGATGTCGTACCCGATGCCCCGATGTGCGCTCACATCCTTGGGCATGCGCCCCATCGCCTTCTCCGCCTGGAACACCGCGTTCATCGCCATCAGCTCCACCCGCTTGCGGGTGGCAGCATCGGGCCCGGCTTCAGGCCCAGTGGCCCCTGCCGCCAGCAGCAAGCCCACCGGGATCACCAGAGTGCCCCCCTTGAGGATGGGCACCTTGGCGCTGATCTGAGCCTCCAGGGCCAGTTGGGCCTTGCGCTTCTCCAGCCGGGCCACCAGCAGCTCGTAGCGCTCCTTGGCCACCTGGGCCGGTAGCCGCACCTGCTTGCCGGCCGTCTCCTGCTGCTTGAGCTCCTCGTAGCGGCGGTACCAGTGGTTGATCTCCCGCTGCATCCTTGACTGGATCTCCTGGCCGGCCTTGGCGATCCGCTCCAGCCGTTCCCCCTTCACTTCTCCCAGGTGCTCTGGCACCAGGTTCGTGAGGGCCTGGGTGATCACTAACTGGTCCCAGTCCTGAGCCAGCCAGCTCTCACCCAGCACCCCTTCGATCTGCTGCCGCTCGCCATCCTTCAAGGGTCGGTAGTCGAGATAGGGCGCGGAGCCCGCGATGGCCACTTCACCCTGGCGGTTGATCTCCAGGAACTGCAGCCGATTCGAGATGAGCTGCTGCTGGCCATGTCGGTTGCGGCGGCCGTCCTGCAGCCCATGCTCCAGACAGAACAGCATCCGGGGTTCGGTGCCCAGATCCCGTTCATCCACCAGCACCGCCCCTTGGCCAAGCACGGCGCCATCACGCTCCAGGACCAGGGAGAGGCAGGCCTCCAGCAGCGGATGGCCTGGGCTCACCAGCTCAGCCCGTGGGCTCTCACCCACCTGTTCCTTCTCAAAGCAGATCCGCTCATAGCGCGCTTGCACGGGTACTCCGAAGCCGATCTGCTGGTTGCGGTCGAGCAGCAGCGGCGGCACGTAGGTGATCTCGTAGCGGCCCTTCTCCCGCTCGAACACCTTGCCGCCAAGCCGCCTGAAAGCCTCTATGAAGAAGTCGTGCACGTAGTGGGGGTGGATGCGGCGGGCCATGGCCCGCTCCATCTGCTGCCGCAGCAGCTCAACCTTGTGGACGTCCATGCCCTGCTGGACCAGGGCCCGCTCGTTGAGCAACTGCCGCAGGTGGTCCTGGTTCACGGCCCCATCGATCTCCAGATTCATCTGGAGCTGCCGCTCGGGCTGCTGGTTGTAGCGCACGGCATCCATCAGCAGATCCCGCAGCGAGCGGCCGGAGAACAACTGCCCCAGCACGTCGAACACCTTGTCGCCGAGGGCTTCTCGGGCGATCTCCAGCTTATGAAGCAACTGGATGTAGACGTCCCCCTCGCGGGTGTCCTTGGCCAGCAGGTTCCAGAGGTGGCAGACCTCCTTCTGGCCGATCCGATGGATGCGCCCGAAGCGCTGCTCCAGCCGGTTGGGGTTCCAGGGCAGGTCGTAGTTGACCATCAGATGAGCCCGCTGCAGGTTCACCCCCTCCCCGGCGGCGTCGTTGGCGAGGAGCACCACCACCTGCGGGTCGTTCATGAAGGCATGCACGATCTGGCGGCGACGGTCACGGGGCACCCCGCCATGGATCTCCACCACAGCCTCTGGCCGGCCCAGCCGATCGCGGATCTTGATCGCCAGATCCGTGAGGGTGTCCTTGAACTCGGTGAACAGCACCAGCTTGCGGCGACCCCCGTTGGGCTCGCGCATCAGGGGTTCATCGAGGATCCGGTCCAGCTCGCTCCACTTCGCGTCGCTGCGCTGCTCCACCACCTTCTTGCTCAGCTTCTCCAGACCCTTGAGGGTCTCGATCTCCAGTTCCAGCTCGGCCAGGGTCTGGGCTGTGGTGGCGTTGTCGGTGAAGGCCTCTTCAGTGGCTTCCACTTCGCCAGCGGTGTCTTCCTCGTAGAGCTCGGCGATGTCGTCGTCGCTGATGGTGTTCGGCTGGTACTTGGCATCCAACTGCAGCTTGCTGCCCGCCTCACGGCCCTCCAGCAGCAACCGTTCTTCCTTCAGCCGGCTCTCCAGCCGCTCCCGCCGTCGTTCCAGCGAGCGATGGATGGCGAATGGGGAACTGGCCAGCCGCCGCTGCAGGGTCATCAGAGCGAAGCCCACGTTCACCCGCTTCTTGCCGCCGCCCTCGGCCTGGGCGTTGCGGTCGGCGCGGTTCATCTCCTCACGCACGTATTCCGTCACCTTCTCGTAGAGCACCTTCTCGGGCTCCGAGAGTTCGTATTCGGCGGTGTAGCTGCGCCGCTCGGGGAACAACTTCGTGCCCGCGAACGTGTAGAGGTCTTCCTTGACCAGCCGGCGCATCAGGTCGGTGGGGTCGCTGCGGTGCACGGCGTCCTTCTGCTGTCCCGCGAAGCGGTCCTCATCCAGCAGGGCCATGAAGAGCTGGAAGTCCTCGTCCTTGCCGTTGTGCGGCGTGGCCGTCATCAGCAGCAGGTTGCGGGCATGGTTGCCCACCCGCTTGCCCATGTCGTAGCGCTTGGTGCGCTTCACCTCACTGCCGAAGTAGTGGGCGCTCATGCGGTGGGATTCATCGAACACCACCAGGTCCCATTCGGGGGCCTGCTCCAACCGGGTCTGAAGCTCCGCATCGCGGGAGAGCTGATCCATGCGGGCGATCAGTAAGGGCCGCTCTGCGAACGGGTTGCCCAGGCCGGTGGCGTTGATCAGGTCGCGGGTCAGCAGCTCGAACTGCAGCTCGAACTTCTCCTTTAGCTCGTCCTGCCACTGCTCTGTGAGGGAGCCCGGCGCCACGATCAGGCAGCGCTCCAGCTCGCCCCGGATCAGCAGCTCCTTGATCAGCAGGCCGGCCATGATCGTCTTGCCCGCGCCGGGATCGTCGGCGAGCAGGAAGCGCATCGGCTGCCTAGGGAGCATGTGCTCGTAGACCGCGCTGATCTGGTGGGGCAGAGGATCGATGGCGCTGCTGCTTACCGCCACGTAGGGGTCGAACAGGTAGGCCAGCCGGATGCGTTCTGCCTCCGACACCAGCCGGAATAGCTCGCCGTCCCCCTCGAAGCTCCACTTCCGGCCACCGGAGACCAACTCCAGGTCGGCTTCGCTGCTGCGGAACACGATCGTGTCGCCGGTGCTCCCGTCCTGGCCTCGGTAGAAGACCTGGGAGGCCATGTCGCCCATTCTCTGGACGCTGATCAGCCTCACAGCTTCCTTGCCCACCAGGCCCTTGACCAGGGCGTCGGGTTTCAGGTCTTCCAGCCTGGTGGTCATGGGAGCACCGATTGCCGCGGCTGCGTCGGCATGAAGGTGCTGAAGGGAGAGCGCTACTGCATTTTGCGGCCTGACTGGGCTATTGGGAACCGCTAGCGGCAGGAATTGATCATCAAGCTGAGTTTCCATACACGTGGTGCATGGCTTTGCTGGTTGCGTGGTCATGCCGCCTCCCTGGCGATCAGACCTGGCAGGCAGCGCAGTTGCTCCACCGTGTGGACCAGCACCGCCTGCTGCCGCCAGCCAGCCGGCAGCACCAGCCACACCTGAAGTTGCAGTGGAACCGGCAGCGGCAGACCCACCAGCGGCTGCCACCAGTCGGCGGGCTCCAGCTCGACCAGGGGCATCGCCAGCGGTGAGCACTCCAGGCGCTGCAGCCACTGGGCCGGTGTCTGGCAGGTGGTGCCCGCGATTTTCAAGCTGAGTCCGCGCTCCGCCAAGGCCCGCTGCAGGCCCTGCGCAACCCCGCGATTCGGTACCAGCACCGTAGGGAGAGGAGCGCCTCGCCCTGGCGCCAGGCCGCGGGCCAGCGCCAGACCCAGTGACAGCGCACCCAAGGGCAGCAGCTCCAGCTCACTGGTGTTCAGCCGTTCGTTGCCCTGCAGCTCCAGCCCCGACACCAGGGCCCCATCGAGCACCCCCTGGCGCACCAGCTCCAACCAGCACTCCACCGTCCGGAACCGCGGCGGCGCCGGCAGCAGCCAGCTGCAACCCGCCAGCAGCGGCTGCAGGAGCACATCGCTGCCGAAGCGAGCCACGCCGGCGGAGAGGCGGTGGGCGCGGCAGCCGAGCCGCAGTTGCTGCATGACTGTGGAGCTGCCATAGCAGCAGCCCAGCTGCCGGCGACGGTTAGGCACCAGGGCGAAGTCCGCCGCCAGAGCCCGGTAGCGACGGCTCACCGTGGGCTGGCTGAGGCGAACAAAGTGACTGGCCGCCATGGTGGTGCCGCTGAGCTCCAGCAGATCAAGAAGGCGGATGTCCTGCAGCAGGGCCGGCAGGCGGTAGCGGTGTGCCGGCTTCGGCAGCGCAGGGATGGTGAGGTCCATCGGGGGATCTCCACGGCGTTGCTGGAAGCCTCGGCTCCCCAGTGGGAAAAGCAGTGTCATCTCCTGCGAAAGAGCAAAGCCAGCCAGCTGAACCCAGGCCAGGCCTGGATTTGAGCTTGCTTGTTCGCAGGAGACTCTTGAAACTGGTGCTCTTGCTGGGCAGGCTGCCGTGATGACCGCACCCCTCCGCTGCCACCTGCTGATCGGTCCGCCCGCCAGTGGCAAGACCACCCTGGCTGGCGTGCTGGCGGAGCTCACCGGCGCCCAGGTGCTCTCCACCGACCGCCTGAGGCGTGAGTTGTTTGGCGATGCGGCCGTGCAGGGGCCCTGGCGCGACATCGAAGGCCTGCTGCACCAGCGCATCCGTGAGCTGGTATCGGATGGGGTTCCGGTGATCGTGGATGCCACCCACGCCCGTCGGCCCTGGCGCCTCGCCATCACCCAGGCCCTGGCCTTACCGGCCCCGGTCGAGTGGATCGGCTGGTGGCTCTACACCTCCCTCGCCACCTGCCTGGAGTGGAACCACACCCGAGCGCGCCTGGTGCCCGAGCCAGTGATCCGCGAGATGGCGGCGGCCCTGGCCGATCCGGTCTTCGGGCCGTTGCGCGCGGAGGGATTCGCGTCGGTGGTGGCGGTGGTGCCGACCCAGGTGCGCGAGCTGGAACCATTGCTGCGCGACGAGCTGGCCCGGCTCGATCACCGCATCCGCTCGGCCCGCAACCGCGAGAACCGCTTTGAGCTGCATGGCTATTCACGCCTGCTTGATCTGGAGCGGCTGCTCTATCTGTTGCACCTCCTGAGCACCTACCCGGAGTTGTCAGCGGACGACCCCGCTACCCGGGCCGAGCTGGAGGCGATCGTTTCCCCGCTGCCGGAGGGCGACCTGGCCGAGCAGGCGGCGGCTTACCTGCGCCGGCTGCATGGCGAGTGCTACGGCGATGCGGTCGCCATCCGCTCTGATCTGGCCTGGCTGGAGGCCAACGCTTTCAGCAGCGCCCAGCCCTCGCTGGCGCCGATCCAGCTGTCGCCACCCCGCCTCGAGCAGCAGCAGGGCCCCTGGCTGGGCGGGGTCCATGGGGGCTACCCACCGCTGGGCGATGGACCGGTGTTCCAGCGGGTGTTCACGCTGCTGCGTCACCTGCTGCAGCAACCCTTCGATCGTGCGGCAGGAACACCGTTGCCCGAGCACCTGATTGCCCAGACCGAGGCCATCCCCGGTGCCTACCTCCCCGGGGAGGCGGCCACCCTGCGAAAGGACATCGAGAGGATCCTCACCCCCTATGGCTTCCGCCGCCGCAACGACAACGTGCGCCATGGCTATGGCCTTGGCACTGCCCTGCTCTCGGCCCACCAGCTGCGGGAGGTTCACGCCGTGGTGCGTGACGCGGCCGGTCGGCTGGCCGATCCCACGGCCCAGGACCTGCTGGCTGAGCTGGAGGAACGGCTCCAGTGGGGCGGCATCGCCATCGATCACGAGACGCCGGTGCGGGGCTTCGCCAATCGCTCGATCGTGTCTTCAGCCCTGGTGCGCCCCGATTCCCTGGCGGCAGAGCCCCAGGCGGAACGGCTGGAAACAGCGATCGTGGAACGGCGTCGGGTGGAGCTGGAGCGTTACGCCTCGGTGGCCTCCTTTGCCGACAGCCCCAGCGGCTCGTTCCGCGTCTGGCCGCTGCAGCTGCTCTTCCACAACATCGGCTGGTATCTCGTCTATGAGGAGGACAACGTGGGCCGGGAGGAGGGCTTGATTCGCACCGAACGGATCGATCGTCTCGCCCTGCGCCGCAGCGAGCGGGGCTACCGCCGCAGCGACGAGGCCCATCGGGCGGCCCTCAAGCGGCTGGAGCTGCTTCTGCACCACAGTGGCGGCATCTACTTCGGCGACAACCTCGATACCCAGCTGCAGCTCTGCAGCCCAACGGACAGGGTGCGGGCCAAGGCACTGGTGACCGTGCGCTTCTGCTGCCAGAGCTGGAGCTTCGCCTTCATCCGTGAGGGCCTGCAGCGCTACCCGATTGAGCACACCCGTTTCTCCAAGCGCCTGCCGAGTGACACCTGGTGGCACCACCCAAAGGCGCCGCACGTGCTGGAGCTGGGCACAGCGGCCGACACCCATCCCTACCCGGTAGAGCTGGACCTGCCGGCCTGGACGGTGGAGCGGGACATTGACCTGCGCAACTGGCTGTTCGGCTTTGGGGCCGGCATCCGCATAGAGGCACCGCTGACGCTGCGGGAGGAGCACCAGAAGAAGTTGCTGACCGCCTTGGCGGTGTACCAGCCGGCCTGAGTCGGTTTCTGGCTCAATTCAGCTGGCGCGCCCGGCTCTGTCGGCGGGAGGCCTGCGCGATCGTTTTGAGCTCTTCGGCCTCCTCCAGGAGCTCGCCCGAGAGGGACTCCAGATCGTCGGCCGCTTGCCGCAGCTGGCTGCTGAGTTTTAGACCTTCATCGATGGTTGTGCTGAAGGCGGCTGTGGCCTGATCAATGTCGGCGAACAGCTCCTTGAATTCCTCTGGTGGGTTGGTGCTCCAGTCGGGATAGGCAGCGGCGGCCTTTTGGAGCACCTCCAGGGCGGAGCACCAGCTCACCTTGAGGCGGAAATCGAGAGGTCGCAGGTCCATGTTGGTTCGCTTGAGCTCCTTGGTGCTCGACACCTTTGCCAGAGCAAACACCTGACGTTTCAGGTCCGCCAGCGTTGGCTGCGTCTGGCCCGCAGGCCTGGCCGTCGCTGCTGGTTTGGGCTTGGCTGGAGGCTTGGCCTCTTTCGGGCCAGGGGGCTTCTTTGTTCCCATGCCCTTACTCAGCGAGCTCCATGCCCAGTTGCTCACCGCTGCGCAATTGCTCCAGCTCCCGCCGTAGCGCCTGGCTCGTCTGGCGTTCGATCCTCAGGGCGTCCTGGAGTTCATCCCGCTCGCGCCGATAGCGGTTGGTGTGGGCGACACGGCCGCCGAGGCTCTGGTTGTTCCTAGCCAGTTGCTTGCGGCGTTCCACCTCCGCATCGAAGGCACCCTGCAGGGCCGCCAGCTCTTTCTCCAGCTGACGTTCGGCATTGGATTGCTGCTGCTCGGAGCGCAAGGCTGCGTTATCCGCTTCCAGAGCCTTGAGGCGTACCTCCAGGCGCTCGATGTAAACCTGCTTGCCACGCAGCACTTCTTTGAGCTTGTGCAGCAGCGCACCAAGCCTGGAACGTTCCTTCTGCTGGTTGAGTGCGTTTTCTTCGCAGAGCCGAGCGAAATCCCTCAGCAGGCCCGTGCGCCGCTGCAACGCCTTGGCGGTGCACTCGTACTTGATGATCGCGATGACACGGCAGCGCTCCAGCTCATCGAGCTCCTGAACGGCCTTGAGGTGTCTCAGCTCGTCGTAGTTGGTGCACTCATGGCGCAGTTCCTGGGTGGGAACATGCTCCTGGGCGCCGATGCGCTTGAGGTTCCTCAGCCGGACCCTGTCGTGCCAGTAGTCGAAGAGCGCCTTCTGGTCAGCACCTCCGAGCATCGCCCCCCCCTCCTGCTCAGCTGCTGGTAGCCAGCCAATCCTAAGAAGCTCCATCGCCTAAAGCCTCAGGACTGGTGTTCTGGGGTTACACCGCGGCGGCTTTCAAGCCGCAGGATGCGCTGGGCGTGAATGTCGCTCTCCGGCGTCCAGCCCGCCTGCAGGGCATCGTCGAGCGGCTGCTCAGCCTGTGTGGAAGCAGGCGGTGAACAATCGAGGGTGGCCACCAGCAGCACCGCCAGCAGCAGTTCAGCGGCTAGGAGCAGGTCGATCTGGTCCATAGGTGCAAGGGCTCCGTGTAACTCCAGAGCAACCCTCCACCGTCTCTGAGCGCTTGGGCTCCTTTCTCCTGCGAAGCAGCAGCGGAGGGGCGCTCGTGCGCAGTGGCGGCCAGCGGCCGGGCGGGCTTGGGGTGTGAATTTTTCCCACCTCAACGCGTATGCGGCAGCCTGCCGCCGCCCCAGCCGCTACGTGGGATCACGGCTGCAGCATTCAGTCTGCGCATAGAAACCCGCGTCCAATTTCGCCAGGTGTCGTGCTGCAGGCGACAGGATTGGAGCAGTCAAGCTGGCCCCATGGTCTATCTGCCCTCAACATCTGATTTCCCGCCTGACCCTGTGGTGCTGAGTCGGGAGGATCTGAACAGCACTTACCTCGAGCTACGCAACTGCTACAAAAGCTCGATCCGTAGCCGCGGCCAGCACCGCAGCCTGGCCAACAAGGCACGAGATGAAACAGCACAGCTCAAGCAACGCCTGCTGGATCTGGCTGCTCGGGAAGCCTCCGTTCGCAAGGACGTCTACGAAATGCTGGAAATCGTCACCTCCCTGGCCGGTGACATCGAAGACGCTGGCGACGATCTGCTCAATGAATTCGGCCGTTACAAGCTCGGCCGTAGGTCTTATCAGGGGGGCTCCTTTCTTGGTGGCTTGGTTCAAGCGGTGATCCGCTTCATCAACCGCTGGACCCACGCTAAAGAGAAGGTGGTGCAGCTGGACCAGAAGCGCCAGGAGTTCATCGAGAAGAGCAAGGAGCTGCCGCCACTCACCGTGGGTGGCAAGGGCCACAAGGGCCCCGTGAGCCAGTCAGAACCGGTCACGCCAGCGACGGTAGAGACGGAGGTCCATGGGCCAGATCACTGACAGCTTGAAGGCCACGCTGCGGGAATTAGCCCAGTCCGATGCCCGCCTCTACCGCGGTCTGCAGGAGGAGCTGGGCGACACGCCTCCGGCCACCAGCCAGCCAGCACCGGTGCTGGAGGGGGATGGCCCTGCCAGTCGGGAAGAACTGGAGGGCCTGTCGATCGCTGCGCTCTGGACGCTCTGCAAAGCACGTGGGATCAAGGGCCTCAGCAAAGGCCCCGTAGAGAAGCAGGTGGAGGCCCTGCTCAGCCATCCCGCTGGTCCCCCCTTGCGCAGCGCCCTCCCTGTCAAAGCAGCCAAGGGCGGTAAAGCCAGTGGCAGGAGTGACAGCAAGGCCAGCGGTCCTGAGCTTCAGCACCTGGAGCAACGACTCGATCGGCTGGAGCAGCTGGTGCTGCTGATCGCTACTCAGGTGGGCGTTCCCCCAGCTGCGATCGAGCGGCTGCGGGCGGGCCAAGCTCTCCCGCCAACCTGAGGCACCAGTTTCTGCTAGCCGCCTGGGCATGGGCGATGCTGCAGGCCAGCGATGCCCCCAGGCCATGCGGTTTCAACAAGAGAGGCTGGGCCGCTTTTTGCTCTGGGGTCTCCTCATTGGCGCCAGCACAATCGCGATCGTGGAGTTGCTGCGCAGCGACTGGAACGGTGGGATCAGTGCCTCTCTGGCCTGGTTGGTGTTTCTGTTTGTGGAGCGGCAGCTGCCGCCTAAGCGGATGACTCCGAGGCCTGACTGTCGACGACGATCTGCACAGTTGACCGGGGCCTGGCCCTGATCAGGCATCTGCGGCGGCGAGCGACTGGAGTACCTGTTCCCGTACCCCCTGGAACCCAGTGCGCGCAGGGACTCGCAGGTGACCCCTATCGCTGCCAGTTCTAAGCGTTGCGTGCATGAATTTGCGCTCAACCACATCAGCAAGGCAGCCTTGTTGCTGACCTGGCAGGCGGATGACGCTGGACTGATTCAGTTCTGGCAACACCTGCGTCATCAGCCGCTGATCGCCATGGGTTTCCGCTTCCGCCGTTCCGTCCGCCTGGGCCCCTTGCGTTTCAACTTCGGCAAGAGCGGGCTCAGTTCGATTTCCCTGGCTGGTCGCGGTGCGTCGTTCAACATCCCAAATAGTCGCTGAGGTGCCCCCCACCCACCACGGTGGGACTAACTGGCACGGGGTTGAGCTGGAGCGTTGAACACAGCCCTGAGGCGAATCAACCAGCCCCGGCGCGCCTCCCCGCTGGCCTGGCGGAGGGCCTGCCCAACAGCCGCCACTTGCGTTCCGGTCAGCTGGACGCCTTCAAGCAGGGGTGCCTGGGGGTGGTGCAGGAGCAGCTGTTCGCGCCAGGTTCCCAAGGCCAGCAGCTCTGGGAGCTGAACCTGATCACGCGCCTGCTTGGAGATTCCTCCCTCGGCAGCAGGGTTCAGGGTCTGCTTGCGACCCAGCTTGATCTCAAACTCATCACCGGGTTTGAGATCCAACAGCGCGGAGTAGGCCTTACCGATCAGGAGGTTGCCGTTGCCCTGGACGGTGGCCACGTAGCTCAAGCTGCGACCGGCCTTCCCTTTAGTTTTGCCGTCGCCATCACCTGAGCTGACGCCCTTTGGCCTCCAGCAGCGCCTCATAGAAGGCGGTGAAGTTCAGCCGTTCGCTGACGTCCTTCTTGGTGCTCACATAACCGATGGCTCGCACCAGATCGGACTTGGAGGCAGCACCCAGCTCCTTGACTTGTGCGAGCGGTTCAGATCCGGTGAGCGCCATGGGCGTGGCGTTCAAAGCCTGAAGGTAACGGGTAAGCAGATGACGACCAGAGCCAGAAGATGCGGTTGTCCGCCCTCACAGCGCAGGCTCTCGCAGGCCATCCCATCACCATTGCCATCGAGGTAGGTGTGGCCCTGGCGCAGCAACTCCTGGGCCTTGGTAAATCTGCCAATCTGCTTGCAGTGGCAAAGCTAGCCTGCCTTCGCAGCTGGGGCTGTCCCAGCAGGAGCCACACCTGAACTGACTGCACCGCTGCTTCCACCCGTACGCCGGGCCAGGCGAAATTCCCAGGGCCGGGTGATGCCGCCAGGCACCTGCCAGACGCCAAAGCGGCTGCGGGATGCCCGGTACTCGGCATCCAGATACTCCTTGGCGTTGCACTGGCTCAGGTACTGGCGGTAGGCAAACGCCATGCCGACTTCCACCAGCGCCAGGTTCAGATTCACCTCCCCGATCACCTCCGTCACCCTGTCGCTGTCGCAACCCAGGAAGGTGTGGCATTGACGCAGCAGTTTTGGATCATTGAAACGCTGCTGTACTGAATACTCGCCCAGGAGCTTGAAGACTTCCGGTCGGCTCCACTCGCTGCGCGAAAGCCCCCCACGGTCACAGTGCCCCCAACCCCTCCTTCAATCCTTCGGTGACGGCAGCCAGAAACGGCAAATCGAGGGTGTCGATCGTGTCGCTCATCTGGTGGTAGTGCGGGTTGCGCATGAAGGAGGTGTCGGTGACCATCGCAGCGTTGTAGCCCGCATCCCAGAAGGGGCTGTGGTCGCTCAGGCGCACATCGGGCATGGCATGGCCGGCAGCGGGCACCGGCAGCAGCTTGGTGATCACCTGCTGGCCCATGCGGCCAACGATCCCCGACAGCATCGGTGTGGCGCTGAGGTTGCCCACCACGGCGATGAAGTCGCCACGGTTGCCATACACCGCCTGCATGGCCGGGATGGGGTAGCGCTGAGTGTCGCTGGTGTAGGCGAGCATCTCCAAGCTCACCATCAACTTGAGCTTCTGGTCGCTGGCCTTGAGGTCACGGGCCAGGGCCGAGCTGCCGAGCATGCCCCATTCCTCCTGATCAAATGCCACGAGCCACACCGGTCTCCTGGGTGGATGGTCCGACCAGTGGCGGGCCAGCTCGATCAGGGCCGCCAGACCGGAAGCGTTGTCATCGGCGCCGATCGAATGCAGGGGTCCGTCGTAGTGGGCCGCCACCAGCAGGGGATCGAGCTCAGGGCGCTGGCCGGGGAGCTTGAGGATCAGGTTGGTGCCCGCATCGATCCCTTCCGAGAAGCGGTGTTCTTCCACGGGACCAAGTGCGCCGAGCTGCTCCTTGAGATATGTCCGAACCGCCATCAGGCCCATGGGGTCCCAGCGGGCATGGCGGGGCCGGGCCAGTTGCTGCAGGTGCTCCAGCAGTCGGGTGTGGTCTGGGGCGAGCTTGGGAGCGGGGTATTCGATGGTGATCTGCCTGATGTGGCATGAAGCTTACTCGCTTGACACCTGCACTGCAACTGTGCATTATGGGGTGATGGTGAAGGTCTCCACTCCAGCTGACGCCCTCTACGGCCTCGAGGAGCTCCTCCTCGTCGCCGGCAAGCTGCTGGGAGAGGTGATTTCACCCCGCACCGTGCGTCTCTATGCCACCCAGGGGTTGATCGATCGCCCCGGCAAGGAGGGCCGCAGTGCGGTCTATACCCACCGCCATCTCCTGCAATTGGTGTTGGTGCGCGCCCTGGCTCGGCGCGGTCTCAGCCTCTCGGCGATTGCTCCCCTCTGCGTTCTGGCCGACGCCGATCTGGAGCAACAACTCGAGCAGCTTGATGGGGAAGGGGCGGCGGCCACCGTTCCTTCCCCTCCTGCTTCCCGGGCCGCCCTCGACTACCTCCGGGATCTGCAGTCCTCAGAGGAATCCACCCCCACCAGCGACGACATTCCTGCGCACCTGTTGAGCAAAACCCATTCGCTCAGTCCCGTTCTCCGGATGCTCAGCGAACCCTTCTCTACCCAGGCCCGCTCCGAACGCTCCCCTTCCCGCTCCCCTTCCGGCTCCCGCTACGGGGGGAGCAGTCGCGAGGCCTCCAGCCGCTGGCTCCGTTTCACCCTCGCGCCCGGGATCGAAGTTCACGTCCGCGAATCCGTTTCTCTTCCTCCTGCCGGTTCCCGCCGTCAGCAGTGGCTCAAGCGCCTGCTGGATCGGCTCAACGAACTGATCGACGACCCCTTCAGCTGAATCTTTTTTTCCAAGTACCACCGCCTACTCAGCTATGACCCAACCCACCCTGCGCTTCCGGCCTCTGCGGCCGGCGGTGGCCTCTGATCGCCCGTCACGCCTTGATCTGCTGCTCACGATCACACCCCCAGGCCTTGACGTTGATCCCCAACGCCAGCAACGGCCGCCGCTGAACCTGGCCCTGGTAATCGACCGCTCCGGCTCGATGAGCGGCACCAAGCTCAGCTACGCCCGCAAGGCGGCCCGCTTCCTGGCCGGGGAACTCACCAGCCGTGATCGCCTCGCCATTGTCAGCTTTGACGACGAGGTGAAGGTGGTGGTGCCCTCCACCCCCGTCATCGATCCGCAGTCGTTCATCGCTGCGATCAACACGATCCACAGCGGTGGCTGCACGGCCCTCTTCGATGGCTGGCTGGCGGGAGCCACCCAGGTGGCCGAACACCTCGATCCCACCCAGATGAACCGGGTGCTGCTGCTCTCTGATGGCCAGGCCAATGAGGGCCTCACCGACCAGGAACAGATCGCCGCCAAGGTGGAGGGCCTGACCCAGCGAGGCATCAGCACCAGTGCCTTTGGCCTGGGGGCGGACTTCGATGAAGACCTGATGGGTGCCATGGCCACTGCTGGCGATGGCACCCTGGCCCACATCGAAACCCCGAGCCAGCTGGCGGATCTTTACGCCTCCGAGCTCCAGGGCCTGGCCACCACCTTCGGGCGGCGGGTGAGCATCGGTCTACGGGTCAAGCACGGCGCCGAGTTGGTCGATCTGCTCAACGACCTCAAGCCCACCGGCGCCGGCAATCACCAGCTCCCCAACCTGCGCGCCGGCCAAGAGCTCAATGTGGGTGTGCAGCTCAAGCTGCCCGCCTGGATCCCCAATCAGGAGATCCTCAGCGTGCGCCTGGCCTGGGATGCCCCCGGCAGCAACGAACGCCAGACCCTGATCGAGCATCTGCAGTTGCCTGTAATGGAAAGCGAGGAGCTCGGGGCACTGGACCCCGATGAGGCGGTGGCTGAACAGTTGGCCCTCTTCAAAGCCAACCGTGAGCGCAGGCGCGTGATCGAGGAACTCGATCGAGGTGATCACGACACCGCAAGCCTCAGTCTGCGGAATCTGCGCGACAACCTGTTGAAGATGCCCGCCAGCCCGAGGATCTCCCGCGAGCTCGACCTGCTCGGCGAAAAGCTGGCCTTGCTCAAGAGCGATCCGAAGCGCGGCCGCAAGAACCTGAGCAAGGAGTCGCAGCGCTCCAGCCTCAACGTCTGGGAGAGCGACGATGACCAGTCCTGATGTGGTGGCGATCGGGGATGTGCATGGCTGCGCCTCCCTGCTGGAGCAGGAACTCACCCCGCACCTGGAATCGGGCGCGGAGTTGATCTTCCTGGGGGACCTGATCGACCGGTCCCCTGAGCCCGATGGCGATCGCAAGGTGTTGGAGCGGGTCTGGCAGCTGCAGGACAACCCGGCTGCGTATGGGCTGGCCGGGGTGACCGTGCTGCGGGGCAACCACGAGCAGATGCTGCTGGACGCCATGGCCCAATCGACCCCAGAAGAAGACTTCGATCTGTGGCGTTGCAACGGCGGCCAAAAGGATCTCCTCCCCTTGGCCCGCGAACACAAGCAGTGGTTCAGGCAGCTGCCGGTCAAGGCGATTCGCGGCAACTACCTGTTTGTGCATGCGGGGGTGCGGCCGGGGGTATCGCTGGAGCGCCAGGCCTTCGACGATCTAATCTGGATCCGCAAGCCCTTTCTTTCCAAGCCCCATGGCCTGCCCCACATCGTGGTGCACGGCCATCCATTCCGCAACGACTACCAGGTGACCCGGTTGCCGCATCGCATTGGGATCGACACCGGGGCGTATCTGAGTGGAACGCTGACGACGATGCGGCTTGAACTTCCATCCGTTCCAACTGTGGAGGTAGAGCCATGAGCCCTCTGGAAATCTCTCGTGAGGAGCGGTTGGCTTACCTGGACCTCTTTCGTGAGGCCCGCGATTTGGCCATCGACAGCCCCTTCCATTACCTGCTGTTTGATGAGGACCTGTCTCCAGTCGTGCAGGCATTCACCCTCGATGAGATTCTCAGCCTGCATCCCACAGATGCTCCCTTCCAGCAGCGTGTCTGGATTTGCGAAGACGTAGTGAACCTCATCGTCCGCAAAAGAAACCTCTGGCAGTCGACAGGCCCATTGCCCCAGCTCTATAGACGAACTGGGACGATGATGCTGGTGGTTCCTCCGCTGGATGAGGAGCATCAGCGTGAGGCTGGAACTTGGGAAACCGTCTACAGAACTCGGAAGGAGTGATGCCTAAGTCCTTTGCCTACCCTGCTGATGTTCGAGACGGCGGTTGGGTTAGCCGGCGCCTCATCACCCCCAGCCAGCTCTCCCTCTTCAGTCGCAGTCCGCAAGTCGGCGCTTGGTGGGAGGAGTTCAAGGCAAAGGGCCTGTTCACTGGCGAGCAACCTCTTGTCTAGTGGCCGCAATTCGTTAAACTTATTCCAACTTGAGCAGGTAATGAATTGATCTACTCGAGAGATATTTTTGAACTTGCCGAAGAATGCGACGTTCCATCGCCCGTATATTTACACGTTTTTCCACACACTAGACACAAGGGGAGAGACAATCTATCTTTTTATAGAGACAGGTTTATCGTTGAAGGCGTAAGTGGCATGATCGATGAAAATCAACATCAGACACAAAATAATTTCGCAGTTGCTAGATCGATATTAGTTCTTGTGCCAATAGATCGGAGTGAGCGTTATGTATTCGCTGGCGCCTACCAAGTCTTATCAAGATCTCATCCTAATAATGACGGAAAGTATACAATAATAGAAAATGAGCTGAGTGACAACAAAATCAATCAGCTATTTGGACGCATTGTGTTTAGGTGGTCAAGCCCATGCAGAGTACGATGCCTTAAGATCAAAGAAAATGGAATCAACTTTAGTCTTATTGAATTGAGAGAAAAGAAATATGGGGAATCTGATGTTCCGTTTCCTGGATTTTATTCATTTCATTTAAACCGAGAAGAGTTCGATGCAAGAATTGGCAGTGTCGAAGATACAACCTGGAAAGCCGCTCTTTCGTCTGTTTCAGGTGTTTACGTGATCACGGACAAGTCAACTGGTGACTCATACGTCGGATCGGCATATAGCGCCATTGGCTTGCCAAATCAAGGTATATGGCAAAGATGGCAAGGATACCTAGGTGGTGGGCATAACGGGAACATATTACTCAGGGAGCATATTGAAAGGAGAGGTGCGGGCAATTTGATATACAGCATTCTCCATACCATGGATATTGGCTCTAGGAAAGAAGACGTGATCCAGATGGAATCATTCTACAAGAATGCATTTGGCACCAGGGTTCATGGTTTGAACATTAATTAGCCTTGGATTCTTTTTCAAATGGATCTTAGAAAACTTCGACGCCTCATCACCCCCAGCCAGCTCGCACTCTTCAGCCGCAGTCCGCGGATCGGAGCCTGGTGGGAGGAACTCAAAGCCAGAGACCTCTTCTCGGGTGTGCAGCCACCCCCCTCCTCCCTTGATGAGCAACTGTTCGCCGATGGCCTCCGCCTCGAGCAGGTCTTGCTCATCCAATTGGAAGCCGAGGGCTATCGCATCGCACGCCTGGCCGGCAAGCAGTCAGAAGCGGACTACGCCGCCACCCGCGAGGCGATGGAAGCAGGGGTTGACTTCATCCATCAGGCCTCGCTGAACAACGGAGAGATCCGCGGCTCGGCCGATGTGCTGCGCCGGATTGAGAGCCCCTCAGCCCTGGGGGATTGGAGCTACATCCCGATCGAGTGCAAGCTGGCCAGTAAGCCCCGCACCACCTTTCTGGTCCAGGCCTGTACCTACTGCGAACTGCTCACCCCATTACTTGGGCACCGGCCCGATCGCTTCGAGTTGTTTCTCGGTGGTGGCCGCTTCCAGACCTATGACACCGATCGTTTCTGGGCCTGGTATCAACAGCTCCGCAACCGCTACCGCGATTTCTGTGCCTCCTTCGATTCCGCCTCACCACCGGAGGATGAACCCGGTGATCACGGCAGCTGGAGCGCCTTCATTGAGGAGCGCCTGATCGCCGAGCGGGATTTGGTTTTGGTGGCCAACATGCGCCAGAACCAGCGACTCAAGCTCAAGGCCGCTGGCATCCACACGATCGAGCAGCTGGCCGAACTGCCCCCTGGCGCCAGCATCGCTGGTTTGGCTGCCGAGGCCCTCTTCGAGCTGCGTCAGCAGGCCCAGCTGCAGCTCACGCCCCATCGGGCCGATGGCAAACCCGCCTTCCTGGTGCGCCCCCTGCAGCCGGGCAAGGGGCTGGCCGCCCTGCCCGCCGCCGATGCCGGGGACATCTGGTTCGACATGGAGGGCATTCAGGATGCCGTTGCTGCCAAGAAGCTCGAATACCTCTTCGGGGCCTGCTACCGGGAGGCCCCGGCTGAGCCGGCAGCCTTCATCGCCTGGTGGGGTCATAGCCCCCTGGGAGAAAAGCGGGCCTTCGAAGGGTTTGTGGATTGGGTGGAGGAACGGCGGCGCCGTCATCCAGGCCTGCACGTCTACCACTACGCCAGCTATGAGAGGTCGGCGATGCGCCGCCTTTCCCAGCAACACCAGACGCGTGAGGCGGTGATCGACGACTGGTTGCGCAGCGATCTGCTCTGCGACCTGCTGCCGATCGTCACCCGCTCGATCGTGCTCGGTGAGGGCAGCTACTCGATCAAGAAGGTGGAGGGGCTCTACATGGGTCCCCGTGGCGCCGATGTCACCAACGCCGGTGATTCTGTTGTCGCCTACCTGCACTGGCAGTCCTCCGGTGAGCCTTCCCTGCCGGGTCCCGCCCCCGACGGCAGTCCCAGGCTTCAGGCGATCGAGGACTACAACCGCGACGACTGCTTCTCCACCGTGCTGCTGCACGACTGGCTGCTGGAGCTGCGCCGCGCCCAGGGCCTGCCCGAGCAACCGCTCGAGCATCCAGTGGAGGAACGCCCTGAGGCGGAACCCTGGCCCCTGGAAGCCCTCAGCGCCCGGTTGATCGCCCAGTTGCCCGAGCAGCTCCAGAGTGATCCAGCCGCCAATGCCCCAGAAGCCGAACTGATCGCCCAGGAGCAACTGGGTTCACGAGGCCTCAGCTGGCGGGTGCAGCGCCTGCTGGCCCAGCTGCTGCCGTTCCATCACCGCGAGGCCAAGGTGGCCTGGTGGGCCTACTTCGATCGCAGGGGCAAGGCCCTCCAGAGTCCTGATGATCTCGACGCCGATGGCGAGGCGATCAACGGAGCTATCTGGCAAAGCGTTGAGAGCGTGCCGAGTCCCAGAACCGGCTCCGACTGGCACACCTTCTGCTTCGATCCGAGTCAGACCCTCAAACTCCATGTCGCCCAGGGTGATGGGTCCATCAAGCTGGAGATCCCCGAGACCGGCCAGAAGCTCCCGGCGGTGGTGATCGACGGCGAGCGGGGCACCCTCACCCTCAAGTACCCCTGGAGCGCCAGAGACAAGCGGCAAGCCGCCGGCCAGGCGGTGGAGCTTCCGAGAGGTCCCATCGCCCTGATCAAGGTGCCCGAGGACATCAGCGAGCTCCTACGGGACAGCCTGCTGGCCCAGGCCGAGAGCTGGGTGGATGGTGGCAAGCCCATCCCTGCCGCCATCGTTCACCTGCTGGAGCGCCGTGCCATTGAGCCACTGGTCCCGCTCAATGCCGCCCTCGCAGCCGAACCGAGCGCTTTGCCCGTCCAACTGGCGGAGTTTCTGGCCTCCCACAGCGATCTGACCCTGGCGCTCCAGGGCCCCCCAGGCACGGGCAAAACCACCGTCACCGCCGAGGTCATTGCCGAGTTGGTGGAGCGCGGTCTACGGGTGGCGATCAGCTCGAACAGCCACGCCGCGATCAACAACCTGCTGCTCAAGGCCCACAGCACCTGCGCCGCCCGTGGCCTCAGCCAGCAGGTGGTGAAGTGCAGCACCGCCAATGACGACAAAGGGCTGGTCGGTCAGCCCGTGGCGCTCTGCAAACCCGATGCCCTCACAGGTTCGATGGCCGTGGTGGGCGGCACGGCCTGGATGTTCGCTCGCCCCGTGATGGAGGAGGTCTTCGACTGGCTGGTGGTGGATGAGGCGGGGCAGATGTCCCTGGCCAATCTGCTGGTGATGGCCCGCTGCGCCCGAGGAATCCTGCTGGTGGGGGATCAACAGCAGCTGGCCCAGCCCAGCCAGGCCGATCACCCGGGAGAAAGCGGCAGCTCCTGCCTGGAGTATCTGATGCAGGACAAGGCGGTGGTGCCGGCGGATCGGGGCGTGTTCCTGGCCACCAGCTGGCGGATGGAACCCTCGCTCACCTCGATGGTGTCGGCGCTCTTCTACGACGGCCGCCTCCAGGCCAGCCCCGCCAATGCCATCAACCGGATCGAGTGGCGGGGGCCCTTCACCGGCAGCACGGGCCAGATCCTCCCCAGCCAGGGCCTGGTCTTTGAAGCGGTTGAGCACACCGGCTGCAGCGTCAGCTCAGAAGAAGAAATCGAGCGCATCGCTCAGCTGGTGGAAGCCCTGCTGGGCTCCAGCTACCGCCATGCCAGCAGCGGCGCTGAACGCCGTGGGCTGTTGACCCCAGACGACATCCTGGTGACCGCCCCCTACAACGTTCAAGTGAACCGGCTGCAACAGCGGTTGGGTACCCGCGCACGGGTGGGAACGGTGGACCGATTCCAGGGCCAGGAAGCCCCCGTGGCCATCCACTCCCTCACCGCCAGCGACGGAGATGCCGCCCCCCGGGGCCTGGGTTTCCTGCTGCAGCCCAACCGGCTCAACGTGGCCATCAGCCGTGCCCGTTGCCTCTCGATCGTTGTGGGCTCACCCGGCCTCGTGACGGGTATCGCCAACACGGTGGAGGAGGCGGAGCAGATCAATCGATTGTGCCGCTTGGTCCACGTTTCGATGCAAGATGATGGCCGAAACTTCAGCTGAACTGGATTCCTTTCTCCATCCATTGAGGAACAGCCCATTCTGATCCGTTGTGTCACTGACGTGACCCCCCTTGAGCTTGAAGTGGTCGGGATGGAAGGGCATCAACTTCCTTGGCAAAGGGATGGGCAGAGCACCTCCGCTGAAGAAAACGAGCTTCGTTCACTCGTCCTGAATTAGAGAAACTTATGTCGTTCAACGTCAAGTCTTGGTTGGTCGATGCAGTGGTGGATTCTGTACTGGCCAAGCCATCTGGCTCACGCCACGGAATCACTGGATTCTGGCTCGCATCGCTGGATCGCGTACGCAATGAGCGCATCCTGAGAATTGGCACGCTCCATGGGCATCACTTCTTGCTTGCCGCTGAGATTGACCCAGTTGCGACGCACGTCATGGACCCAACACGTCTTGATGAGTACGTCAAGCACGAAATCCTTAAGCACTCGAAAGACAAGGACTCCCTGTCCATACAAGCCGCTCGCGCCCACGTAGAAGAATGCATCGAGAAGGGGCGCATCGTCGTCGCCTTCAGGAATGCTCGTGCATTCACCGGAGAGTTCAAGAGCAATGGGCGCGACTCCATCTGGTATGAGGAAGATCAGTGACATTGAATCCCAACCCAACAGCCCAAGACCTCACACCCCATCCCTACAAACGTCAAGGCCCGCCTGACACCCATCAGCCGTGCCCATTGCCTCTCGAACACAGTCGCGGAAGCAGAGCAGATCACCCGGTTGTGCCTGATCCTGCAGGAAAGCCTTCGTGGTAGCGGCCAGTGGATTGGTAGCGAATCCGCTGATTGGTTGCGTCCATGCTGAAGTCAAACACTTCGCCATCGTTGAGGTCGATGAACTGACCGGCAATGCAGAGGCCGTGTTCGATCGTCTCCACCAGCTGGCCATAGTCGATTCGGTAGAGGTGCGCCTGGTTGCCATAGGAGTCCTTGATGGCCGCGAACAGCGCTGAGAGATTCTCGCTGAATTCCTCATCGAACACCTCCTCGGAGGACATACCCTCCGGCAGGTTGTAGGCCGTGGGGCGCAGCAAGGGAACCCCGTCCGGCACCACGAAGTCCGCCTCAGGTGCATAGACCATCGGGCAGCTGCCACGGGTTTCATGCATCCACTCCAGAAGCCTGTCCAGCCCCTCCGCATCAGCGGTCATCAGCGCCATTTCGCCGTTCTCGTCCGGCTGGCTCTTCACCCAGTCGATCGCCTGGATGGCTGCCAGGCCGTGGCCCTCGTCCATCCATGGCAAGAGATCCTGCAGGGAACAACCACCGAACCCCTCATCCACAAGGCTGTCGATGCTGCGGGTCGTGCTGCCGAGCTGTTTGAGCCACCGCAGGGTCGCTGGAGCGAGATCGGTCATGGTGCGGCCGGGAGGAAGGAAGCCGGGCATTCTACCTTATTCTGACAGTTGCAGTGGCACTGACGTCCTTTTGGGTTTCAGGCTCGGGCTTGTCCTGGCCTGGGCGCTCTAGCTTGCGAAACAAACGGCAGAGCGAGATATGCCATCGGCGTTGCTCCAGCCATGCCCACTGCGTCGGCTTGGGCCTCTGCGCCCCATCAATCTCTATGGAGCCGAGGCTTTGCGGTGCCAGCTGCCCCAATAACCACCAGGGCTGGTGATTATTTGCTGATCTTCCCCATGAGAAGGGCGCCCCGTGTCGGGCGCCCTTGGGCCGGTTGCAGGGCTTGGGCTCGCGCTCCCCTGGTCGAGGCCTCTGATTCATTAATAGATCCGCCTGGCTTGCTTGTCAGTACGGCAAGCCGATCACGGCGGTGGGGGCCTCAACTGCAGACAGGACCAGCTCACCACTGGGGGCTGCAGGGCGCCCAGCCCGCCTTGCGTTTCTCGCTCCAGAGCTTGAGGGCTTCATCCCGGCTGATCTCCCGGCGGTTCTTGAGCAGCGGCACCGGCTCGCCGGGAAGCAACTCGCCGCTGGTGATTTCCAATCTCTGGTAGGTGCGCTCCCAGCGGGTCGGGCGAAAGCGCAGCACCTGACGGCCGTCGCTCAGCCAGCCCTCCTTTGGGGTCAGGGGGACACGATGTGATGGCCGACTCATGCCTCTGCGAGTCTGGCCTCGATCAACCGGCAGCACTCCTGCACATCGCTCGCGCTCTGTACCCCCTTCCCGAGCGAGCAGAAGAACTCACGCCACAGCGGCGGCACCGCCAGAAGGATCAGTGGCCTGCCTGAATTGAGCGCATGGGCGGCTTCTGAGGCTGTGCCGGGGCCGCCGCCCCCGCAGATCACCACCACATCGGCGCTGAGCACGTTGATCACGTTGCGGGCCTTGCCCATGCCGGTGAACACGGCCAGATCCACTTCCGCGGTGCTTTGCCTCTCATCACCGTTCCCTTCATCGGGCAGCACCCCCACCACCAGGTGCCCCTCCACCCGCGCCGCGCCGCGGCTGGCCGCTGCCATCACCCCCACCGGGCGGCCACCGGTGAGCAGCACCCAACCACTGGCGCTGATGCGCTCCCCCAGCTCCTCGGCCAGGGCCACAGCCTCAGCCGAGGCGCCCTCTCCGGCACCCATCACGCCCACCACCGCGCGCCGGTTGCTCATGCCACCTCCGGGCACCAGCCCCGCTGGCGCGTCATGTCGTCGGTCCAACCCTGGCAGCGACGGGTGAGGTGCTCCGTCCACTCTCTAGCGCCCACTGTGCAGCTACCAGCTCTGGATAACGAGCACCAGCATCAATTGCTGCGGGGGTTACACCGGCCCATGTGTTCGGATAAGACTTGGCTGACATGAATCAAGTGCATGTAAGCCGGATCCAATAAGACTAGTAATATTACTACATAATCTGATCAGCGGTCCATTATCGGTCCACCAGCGTTGACTAACTCAAGCCCAGCCCTGTAATGGCAAAGGATCTCAGGCACAAACCACCACCACCAGGAGATGGTCGCCGATGGTGACAGCGGTGGTGGCCCTACCCCTGAAGCCCCAGGCGCCTACCAGCCAAAGAAAGACGATCCAGTCGGCATGGCTTTCTTTCCACTGACTCTCGTTGCATCGTCATCACCAAGGGCACGTTCTGCACATGCATGAATCACCATGCTCATGCACGTTGTGTCCATGAGGGTTCGTGCACAGCCGCCATGGGTCAGGTTGTGCTGCCCGATCAACCCATCACCGCTTTCGGCAGGAAACCCTGGGGTTGCCGATCAGCTTGGCCGGCAAGCCAATGGCTGATTGCCGGAGTCAAGACAGCACCGAAGGGGCTGTTTCACGCATGACTCCATCAATGGTCGGCATCCCATGAGAGACACGCGCCTACTCCCTTGGGCCCTTGGCTGTGAATGGAACCGGAAACGAACTGACGCTGGCCTCAATGATGGCCTCAATGAAGCCGTGCTGGCCTCGGCGGCCGTATCGTTGATGAGGCTTTCCGTTCAGAGGGTAAGAACGTTGCCGGCTTGCAATTGAAATCTGACTTCGTATAGTCTTGCGATTGAAATCTTACGTTATCCACTCCTGCAAGTGACATCTGACTCTGTACGTTTTCCGTTGCCCTGAGTGGCTCTGCTGGTAGAGGCCGCAAATGCATTCGGATCGACAGTCCTTCGATCGGATGGCGCCCTTGGGAGTCTTGATGAGCGGCTGATGGACTTGGAATGCAACCGCTGCAAAAGAGTGAAGGGGTGCAGGCATCGCCTGAAGCAGACACTCACACCTGTGCCACTACGGCCACTGGTCTGTTCAGACCATGGTGTAATGACGCGCCTCGATTAGGCGGCCTGGGTCACATTCGGTCACCGCTGGCTCTGTGGCAATGCTTGCTCCTGGCGAGCAGTTCGATTGACTGACAGGGCTCTGAGTGCCGAAACGATGGACGGACGCTTGCAACGCCTGTTGTTCACCTCGCTGCTTCCCTATTCCCTGGTCCTGGGGCTGCTTCTGCATCTGCCGGCGCGGGCCTCCACCTACCAGGCGCTCTGCGGAACCAGTGCCTGCACCGTGAACCTCGACGCCACCGGTATCGCTGCTCAGGGGCGTTTCATCCCGATCGGTCGGGTGGCCCAGTGGTTCACGGGCGGCCAGGAAACCTTCGACACCACCAACGGCACGGTGGGCGCGATCGGCGGCGGCACCGCCGGTGCGATTGCCGGCGGCGTGCTGCTGGGCCCGATCGGTCTGGTGGGGGGCATGGTGGGCGGAGCCTTCGCGGGCTCCAGGGCTGGCAAGTCGGCCGACCTGTATTTCACGGTGGTGGGCTATGACACCGCCGGCCAGAAAACCACGCTCAGTTTTCGCTTTGTGAATCCGAAACCGGCCAATCAGCTGAAGACAGAACTGCCGATGCTCACCGGTCTGGCGATGGGCCAGGTTCGTCCGATCGCCGAGCTGCAGCGCACCGGCTCCCCTCTGCCGGAGCGTCTGTCGGATCTGCCTCCCTCTCTGGCGATTCCCTCCCAGCCCTACGGCCCGCAGCGTTGAGGCGCAGGCCCGGTTGGTTGCGGCTCAGCCGTCCTGGCTTGGTTGCATCGCACAGCAGCGCGGTTGCAACGCACAAAAGCGCATCAGAGTGGAGCTATACGCAGGCACTGGCCTTGAACGTGCCCCTGCCCCCGGACTCCGAAGGCTCTCTCGCCTCGCCTCGCGAAAGGGAACCGGCTCCACCATCAGTGACGCAGGATTCGTCCAACGTGCCCGAGGCCTTCCTGCGGCTGGCTCCGTTTCTGGTGGGCCCGGCGCGGCGGGGCGTGGTGGGCTCCAGCCGCTACGCCCGCACCTTGCGTGAGGCGGTGCACCGCGCTTCCGCCGACCCCGCGCACGGGCCGGTGCTGCTCTCGGGGGAGCCGGGGCTGGAGAAGGACAACCTGGCGGCCCTGATTCACCGTGGCTCCAGCCACCGCCGCCGCCTGATGGTTCGGCTGGATGGGGCGCTGCTGCGCGCCGATGGCAGTGACCTGTTCGGTGCCGCCGGCAGTGGCGGGCGCGGCTCGCTGCTGGAGGCCCTCGGCGATGGCGCCCTGCTGATCTGCCAGCTCGATCGGGTCGATCCCGTCCTGCAGCCCGCGCTGCTGCAACTGGCCCGTGACGGCAGCTGGCAAGCGCCGGGGGAGCCGCCCCAGGGCCAAGCTGGCGCGCAGCATCACTTCGCCGGGCGGGTGTTCTTCACCGCCGAATCCGCTCTGCCGGCCTTTGATCGGGTCTGCAGCCGCATCCGGGTGCCGGCGCTGCGGGTGCGGCGCCAGGACCTGGGCGAATGGTTGCGCTACCTGCTGCGCCAGCAGAGCCGCCACCTGGGCTGGCCGCTGGCGCCGGCGGTGGGGGCGGAGGTGATCCGGCGGCTTCAGACCCACGACTTCCCGGGCAACATCCGCGAGCTCAAGCAGCTGGTGGAGCGGGCCCTGCGCCAGCTGCCTGTGCCGTCTGCCGATGCCGCCACCCAGCGCCCACCACCGCAACTGCCTGAGGAGGTGTTCTGGCTGGCGCCACGTCAGCCGCGCTTGCGCTTCGATCTGTGGCGCTGGAAGCCCTCTCTGCGCGCCCGTATGCGTTCGCCGCGCTTCTGGAACGCGCTGCTGTTCGGCGTGGTGAGCTGGGTGTTCGTGCTGGTGAACATCTGGCTGTGGGCCGGCCCCCAGGACCGCGCCCACAACGGTGGGTTGGTGCTGTTCTGGGCCTGGTGGTGGCCGCTGATTCTGATCGGCTACCCGCTGGTGGGGCGCCTGTGGTGCTCGTTCTGTCCGTTCATGGTGTGGGGGGAGATCGCCCAGCGGCTGGCCCGCGCCGTGGGCTGGCGTCCCGCCGCCTGGCCCCACGGCGACACCGACGTCTGGGCGGCGCCCTGCCTGGCGGCCGGCTTCGCGGCGATCCTGCTGTGGGAGGAGCTCAGCGGCATGGAAAACCAGGCCCGGCTGAGCAGCAGCCTGCTGCTGGTGATCACCGCTGGCGCGGTGATCTGCTCGGTGCTGTTCGAGAAGCGCTTCTGGTGCCGCTATCTGTGCCCGGTGGGGGGCATGAACGGCCTGTTCGCCAAGCTCTCCGTGCTGGAGCTGCGTGCCCAGGCCGGCGTCTGCGGGGGCAGCTGCACCAGCTACGCCTGCTTCAAGGGTGGGCCGGCGGAAGGCGAGGGGCTGGCCACGGCCGGCTGCCCGCTCGGCACCCATCCCGCCCACCTGGCCGACAACCGCAACTGCGTGCTCTGCCTCACCTGCGTCCAGGCCTGTCCGCACCGCTCGGTACAGCTCAGTGTGCGGCCCCCCGCCGCCGATCTGCAGCGCGACATGCGGCCGCCGGCGGGGGAAGCCGGCCTGATCCTGGTGCTGGCCGGTGGCGTGTGCCTGCACGTGTGGCAACGCCTGCTGGGCGGCCTGCCGCTGGCGCCTGCCAGCCTGCAGGAGGGCTCGCTGCTGCCCCGGCTCGCCTTCGCCGCTGTGGCACTGGCGCTGCCGTCCGCGCTCTTCCTGCTGGTCCGGCTGGTGGCGGCGCTGCGGACCTCCATGCCGGCCGCGGGCCTGCGCTTGTCGCTCTACGGCCTGCTGCCGCTGCTATGGGCGCTCCTGCTGGGGCGCCATCTGCCGCTCGGCATGGCGGAGGCGGGGCTGGTGCTGCCGGTCAGCTTCCAGGCGCCGTTGCCGGCCTGGAGCGCCGACCCCCACGTGATCGCCTTCTGTCAGAGCGTGGTGGTGCTGGTGGGCGCCGCAGGCTCACTGCTGCTGCTGCGCCGCTTGCTGACGCCGGGGCGGTTGTCGTTGTGGGGCGGCTCGCTGGCGGCGCTGCTGCTGGCGGCGGCGTGCCGCTGGCTGGTGGCGATGGGCTGATGCACTGATCGTTGATCACTGATCACTGATCACTCGGGCGCGGGCTGGTGGGCGCCAGCAGCGGAGCGCCATCCAGGCGCCGGATCGCCACCACCCCTGGCATGGGTGGCCGCCCCGGCACCCCTGACGGCCAATTCGAGCCCAGCGGCACCCACCGCAACTGCTCGAAGGTGCGGCCATCGCGGTTCACGAGCGGATAGCCCTGACCTTCGCGGGCCTCACCGGCCCTGGCGCCGTGCACTTCGCCAGGGTGCTGCACGGCAAGAAACAGGCTGGTTTCGGCGGCATCGAAACAGGGACCGCACAGCTCGCATTCCATCGGCCCTATGGCGAACAGCAGCGCCTCCCCCGCCGCCGGGCCACTGCGGGGCAGCAGCCAGCAGCCGTTGTTGCCGAATTGCTGGATCTCACTGCCGCGGCCGGAATGGTCGGTGACCATCCAGAGGTTGCCGGCCCGATCGAAGGCGAGGTTGTCGGGGTTGGAGAAGCCGGCGCCGCCCTGCCATGGCGTGCCACCGGTGGCCGCCATGCTCCAGCGGAAACGGCTGCCTGCTTCGGGGCCGCCATCGCTGAGGCGCAGGATCCAGCCGTGCGGCCAGCTGGCTTCACCGGCCGGGCCACGGAAGATGGAGGGATCGGCGCGGCCGTCGTCATTGGCGCCGCCGGCAGTGAAGGCGACCAACAGGTCGCCGTTGAGCGGATCGAGATCGGTGTCCTCCGGTCGTGCGGAGGGCGTGGCGCCGGCGGCGCTGGCGGCCAGATGGGCATCGATCAGGATCGCCCCCATCCGCTGCTCCCCCTTGCCCGGGTAGAGGTCGCCGAGGGTGGGGAAGCGGCGTCGGTAGTCGGCCACCTGGGCATCGCTGCTGAAGCTTTCAGCGCCGGCCTGGCGCCGGTCGCTGTGGGGCAGCCGGCAGGCCTGCGACACACCGTGGCGTTCGAAGTGGCTGGGCAGCAGCGGATCGACGGCGGTGGCCGGCGCCAGCGGAATCCACTGGCCGCTGCCGTCAGCGGCGAAGCGGGCCGCCTCCAGGCGGCCGTCCTCCAGCAGGCGAGAGTTGGCAGGGTCGGCCGCATCGCGGATCCGCCCTGCGCTCACGAAGCGATAGAGATGGCCGCCCATGCGGTCGCAGCCGGAATACACCACCAGCGGTTCACCCGCCTGCGCACGCACCGCCACCGCCTCATGGCGGAAGCGCCCCAGCCAGCTGTGCTTCACGGCGGCCTGCTCAGGCCGCTGCGGATCCAGCTCCACCATCCAGCCGTACTTGTTGCCGGCCAGGGCAAAGGGATTGCCGAGGCCTTTCACCCGCTGTTCGCCGAACTGGAATGGCAGCTGGGCCGGCGACGAGGCGCTGCCATCGGCATGCACCGCCTCCACCACCTGATCCTGAATGTTCTCCTCAGCGCTGAGCACGGTTCCCCAGGGGGTGACGCCACCGGCGCAGTTGGCGAAGGTGCCGATCACCCGATCGCCGAGCCCGTCGTCGTAGCCGAGGCGCTCGCGGGCGCGGAACACTGCCGCCGCCGGCCCACTCACGCGCAGCAGAGCGGCCGGATCCTCCAGACCGCTGAGCCCATCGATGCGCCGGTCGTAGCGGCCCGGTTCGCGCCGCCAGCTGCCCTCGCCATCGCGGCGCAGGGCGATCACGCCGACGCCCAGATCGCGCAGGGCTTCCGCCGCCAGCTGGCGGCACTGCCGCGCCAGGGGGTCGCTGGGATCGAGCGACGGCACGTCGACAGCCCCGCCCCGTTTCACCAGCGCCTGGATCACGGCGCGGCCGGGCAGCTCCGCACCGGTGGCTTCCTTGAAGCCCTCCAGCCAGGGCCGCGGGCTGATGTACTCGAAGTTGACCGTCAGCAAGGCCAGGCCATCGCCCAGCTCCCGCAGGGCCAGGTAATCGTTGTTGTAGCCAAAGCGGCCTGCGGCCACTGGCTCCCCCCACACCGCCACCAGCTCGGCGCGGTAGCCATCCGGCACCACCATCCGGTCGTCGAGCGTGATCGTGCTGAACAGGCGCAGCTGCTCGGCGCCACTGAGCCCGGCCACCGGCAACGGCAGGGGTCCGGGCAGGGGCTTGAAGGGCAGTGCGTTCAGGGAGGGAGGCCGCCGCGCGGCCGTGCGGGAAAGGGCCTGGGCGGCCGGCGGGTTGGCCCCGCCAGAAGCGGCAGCAGCGGCAGCCGATACCCCCAGCAGGGCGAGCAGCTCGCGGCGGCGCAGGAGCGGATCAGCAGCCATGGGTCATGGCGATGCGCAGCGGGCGCACGGCCCAGATGCCATCGCAATACTGGCGGATGGCGCGGTCGGAGGAGAAGAAGCCACTGCGGGCGGTGTTCAGCAGCGACCGGCGTGTCCACAGGGCCGGCTGGCTCCAGGTGCGGCTCACCTGGTCCTGGCAGGCGAGATAGTCGTTGAAATCCGCCAGTAGAAAATAGGGATCGGCCCCCCGGATGGAGTCGACCAGAGGGCGGAACAGGTTGCCATCCCCTTCGCTAAAATGGCCCGCGCTGATCAGATCCAACGCTTCGCGTGCCAGCGGTATTGCCTCCAATCGGTCATGGGGTTGACCTTTGGCGCGCAGCTCGGCGATCTGCTCGCTGGTGCGACCGAACAGGAAGAAGTTCTCGGCACCCACCTGATCGCGGATTTCGATGTTGGCCCCGTCAAGGGTGCCGATCGTGAGCGCACCGTTGAGGGTGAACTTCATGTTGCCCGTGCCGGAAGCCTCCAGGCCGGCGGTGGAGATCTGCTCGGAGAGATCGGCCGCTGGATACACCTTCTCCCCCAGCTTCACGTTGTAATCGGCCAGGAACACCACCTTCAGCAGCCCGTGAACATCGGGGTCGGCGTTGATCACACCAGCCACGCCGTGAATGAAGCGGATGATCAATTTCGCCATCGCATACCCCGGCGCTGCCTTGCCACCGAACATCACGGTGCGCGGCACCATGCCATCGCTGTCGCCGCGTTTGAGCCGGAGGTATTGAGCCACGAGTTGCAGGGCATTGAGGTGCTGCCGCTTGTATTCGTGGATCCGCTTCACCTGGACGTCGAACAGGCTGGTCGGATCGATCACCTGCCCGGTTCGGGCCTCGATCAGAGCCGCCAGGCGCTCTTTGGCGGCGCGCTTCGCCCCGGCCCAGCGCTCCAGAAAGGCTGCATCGTTCTGCCAGGTTTCCAGCCGCTGCCAGAGCTCCGGTGCGGCAGGCCAGGCAGTTCCGAGCGCTTCGTCCAGCAGGGTCCCCAGGTCGGGATGGGCGAGGGCCAGCCAGCGACGCGGTGTCACCCCGTTGGTGACGTTGGTGAACCGCTCCGGCCAGAGGCGGGCAGCGTCGGGGAAGAGGCTGGTGCGCACCAACTCGCTGTGCAGGCCCGCCACGCCGTTGATTCTGTGGGCCGCCGCCACGGCCAGGTGGGCCATGCGCACCCGCTTGCCGTCCGTTTCATCGATGATCGACAGCCGCCGCAGCAGGTCGTTATCGCCCGGTTGGCGCAGCCGCACCTCCTGCAGATAGCGGTGGTTGATTTCCAGAATCACCTCCAGATGCCGTGGCAGCAGCGAGGCAAACAGGCCCAGATCCCAGCACTCCAGTGCCTCCGGCAGCAGGGTGTGATTGGTGAAGGCGATCGATCGGCTGGTGATCTCCCAGGCGGCTTCCCAGCCCAGCCCATGCTCATCCACCAGCAACCGCATCAGCTCGGCCACGGCGATCGCGGGATGGGTGTCGTTGAGCTGAACGGCCCAGTGATCAGCGAACGCCTCGATCGGGATACCCCGCAGCACGAGGCTGCGCAGCATGTCCTGCAGGGAGCAGCTCACGAAGAAGGCCTGCTGCCGCAGCCGCAACCGCCGTCCGGCATCACTGCCGTCATTGGGATAGAGCACCTTGGAGATGGTTTCCGATCCCACCTTCTGCTCCACCGCGCCGTAGTAATCGCCGCGATTGAAGGCATGGAAATCGAAGTCTTCGGCGGCGCCGGCGCGCCAGAGCCGCAGCCGGTTGCAGCTGTTGACGCGAAAGCCCAGCACCGGCACGTCGTGGGGGATGCCGATGACCGCTTCAGCAGGCACCCAGCGATGCCGCAGTTCACCCCGTTCGTCGCGGACCTGTTCGGTGTGGCCGCCAAAACCCACCCTGCAGCTGCGCTCGGGTTGAATCAATTCCCAGGGCCAGCCTCCCTTCAGCCAGCCGTCGGTGATCTCCACCTGCCAGCCGTGCTCGATCAGCTGATCGAAAATGCCGAACTCGTAGCGAATGCCGTAGCCGGTGGCGGGGATTTCGAGGCTGGCCAGCGACTCCATGTAACAGGCCGCCAGGCGTCCGAGGCCGCCATTGCCCAGTCCAGGCTCCTCCTCCTCATCGAGCACCGTGTCCAGGTTGTTGATCCCGAAACGACGCAGGGCTTCCCTGGCCTGTTCAACGATGCCCAGCATCAGCAGGTTGTTGCCCAGTTGCGGCCCGATCAGGAACTCGGCCGAGAGGTAGGCCACCGCCTTGGGCCGCAGTCGCCGCAGCTCGTCCTTGTAAGCGAGGTGGCGGGTCATCAGCCGGTCGCGCACGGCATAGCTGAGCGCCATGTAGAGGTCGTGGTGGCTGGCCCCCCTGGCCTGCCGGCCCAGTGTGTAAAAGAGGTGCTCGGTCATGCCGTCGACCAGATCGGCGGCGCTCAGCCCGTTGCGTTGCGGGTCGCCGTAGCTAGCCGGCAGGGGCAGGTCGGCGCTGGAGGGCGCAAGACCCGGCGTCTGCGATCCGGACATTGCTGACGGGCGTGGAACCCTTTCAAGCTGTCGGTAGCTGGTTAAGGGCTCTTCAACACACGGTTGAGCTTCGGAAGCCGTCACACTTCGCGGCCAGTCCCGCTGCTGCGCTGCTGCGCTGTCGCCTGGATCACGCCGGCGCGGCTGATGATCGCCGCGCTGCTGATGATGGATGTCCTCCCTGGCGGCGAGCGTGCGCGGCCCATCCGAGGACGATGACGCCGGGTGCACCGGACAGGCGACGGCGGTCGACTGCCGGGCCGGTCTGGTGCTGGTGTGTGGCCTCGGCTCGCTGGGCCAGGCCTGCCTGAGCCGCCTGCTGAGCTTCGATGTGCCCCTGGCGGGGCTCGATCTGGAACCACCCAACAGGCTCGATCCCTCCCTGCGGCAGCGGCTCGGCGCGGGGCTGCTGCAAGGCGACATGCGCCAGCCCGGCGACCTGCAGCGGGCCGGGCTGCACCAGGCGCGCGCCGTGCTGCTGCTCAGCTCCGATGGCTCGGTGAATGTGGAAGCGGCGCTGCAGTGCCGCCTGCTCAACCCCGACGCCACGATTGTGCTGCGATCCTCCAGCCGGCAGGCCAGCCTGGGAGCGCTGCTGGAAGCCCGCCTGCCCGGTCTGGCGGTGGTGGATCCGGCCTTGCTGGCCACCGGCGCGATCAGCGGCGCGTTGCGCCCGGGCGAAGCAGCCGCCAGCTTTGAAGCCGATGGCCAGCTCTATCACTTGGTGGAAGGGCCCCGCCAGGACCCTCACTGGCAGCGACCGGTGCAGCTCCCCGACCAGGCCGGGGGCGGTGGGAGCGATCTGCTGCTCACGCCGGGATCATTCCACCCGCTCGGGGTGGCGCCCACTGCCGCCGGCCAACGCGCCGAAGCGGTGGCGGGAGTCACCGCCTTGCCACGGCGGCTGCTGGCGCCCCTCGCCCGCCGGTCACGGGCGCAGTGGCTGGCCGTGGGTGCTCTGGCCCTGCTGCTGGTGATCGGCCCGCAGCTGTTTTCTCAGCCGGGCAGCTGGCGGCAGGGGATGTTCGTCACCCTTGCGCTGCTCAAGGGTGAATACGTGGATCCGGTCAACGTGCTGCTCGATGGCGGCGCAGGCCTGGCGGAGGCCAGCGGCTGGCTGATCACCGGCACGCTGCTCTATTCGTTGGTGGGCACCCTGCTCACGTCGGCGCTGGTGGCCGTGCTGCTGGAACGGCTGCTGCGCGATCGGCTCGTGCGCCGACGTCCTGCCCGGCTGCGGCGGGGGCTGCGGCCGGTGTTGCTGGTGGAAGGCGGCGACCTGGCGCGTGGCGTGGCGCACGCCCTCCAGCGCCAGAAGTTGCCGGTCGTGCGGGTGCAGCGGGGGGAGGACTGGGAGGACCAGGAGGCTGGCACCCCCATCTACGAGAGCGTTGATGCGGCCCTGACCTCCCTCAGGGGAAGCAGGGTTTCGGCCGTGGGGCTGCTCTCTCCCGATCTGCTGGCGAATCTGGAAGGGGCACTGGCGCTGCAGCGGCGCTGGCCCGAGGCACGCCTGGCTGTGCTTGCCCACGCCTTGGCAGCGGCGCCCAGGCTAGGGGAGTTGCTGGGCGGGGTCACGGTGATCTCGGCGGTGGACCTGGCCGCTGACGCCCTGGTGGCTACCGCCTTTGGGGAACGGGTGGAGGGGGTGGTGGGCATCGGCGGCCACCACCTGCTGCTGGTGCGCTACCGCATCGCGCCCGGCGACACCCTGCTCGGCCGCACCATCGCCCGCTTGGAGCACGGATATGGCGTCACTGCCGTGTCTCTGAGGCGCCGCGGCAGCGCCACGGTGATCGAGCTGCCGGCCTGTGATCTGGTGGTGGCAACGGGCGATGCGGTGTTGGTATTGGCCACGCTGAAAGGGTTGCGCAGGATCGAGCGCGGGGAGGCCGTGCCGCCGGCCTGGCGGTTACGGCTGCGCGTGCCTGATGGAGTAGAGGGGGAGGCGCGTTTCGAATGTCAGCAGTGTCTGGCCCGCTGGTTGGGCTGCGCGCCGGGAGAGACCACTGGGTTGCTCGCCCGAAGCGAGGCTCTCACCCCGCTGCTCGACCGTGAGCCCGCCGAACGGCTGCACGCTGAGCTCCGTCGGTTGGGAATCTTCAGCCAGCTGGAAGGGCAGCTGCCAGGTCAGCTGGAACCCCAGCCGTAAGACCAGTGGGTGAACCGAGCAGCGCTTGATCAGGGCCCCTTCACGCCTGCGGCGATCGCCGCGCTGCCCTTGGGTGAGAGGGCGTAGCCGAGGAAGGCCTGGACGGCGGGGCCGGCCGGCTCCCGGTAGGCATAGAAGAGGGGACGCTTGAAGGGGTAATCCTGCGCTTCCGGGGTGCTGCCGTCGATCGGCACCACGCGCACCGTCTGTTGATCAGCGACCTGGGCGTAAGTGGCGTAGCCGATGCCGTCCGCGCCCAGTAGGCGCAGCATCGGCGTGGTGGCGTCGCGCTCCATGGTGGTGATGGTGGGGCCACTGCCGAAGGGCTGCCCCTCCAGCACCAGGGCGCGGAAGGCCGAATGGGTGCCGCTGACGCTGGGGCGGTTCAACACCCGGATGGCCCGATTTTGGCCGCCGAGCGTGGCCCAGTTGATGATCTCGCCGCGGAAGATCTGCACCGCCTGACTGCGGGAGAGGCCACGCCGGAAGGGGTTGTCGATGCCCACCACCAGGGCGATCCGGTCGTCGGCCACCGGCACGGCTCTCAGGCCCCGCCCCTGCTCTTCAGAGGTCAGCGGCCGCGAGATCGCCGCCAGGGTCACGGAGCCGCCCAGCAGCGCCTGGATGCCGTTGTCGGTGCCCACTGCGGCGGTGGTGACTTCCGTGCCCGGAAACGCCGCCATGAAGCCGGCCTTGAGGGCTTCGTTGATCAGCACCATGCTGGTGGAGCCATCGATGCTGACGGCCGTGCCGGCCGGCACAGCGCTGGGCGGCGGGAAGGCGGCCGCCGCAGGCTCCTGGCCCGGCAGACCGGGCAGCCCCTGCGGCAGGCTGGGCACCCCTTGCGGCAGGCCGGGCAGGGAAGGACGGGCACCCAGCAGGCCCAGGAGTTGGTTGCGGCCACCCCAGAGAGCACCGGCTGCGATCACCAGCAGCAGGATGTAAACGATCGGCGGCGGTCCGCTGCGTTTGCCGCTCGGGGTCTCACCGTTCATGGTTGCCTGTCTTCGAACTGGGGCAGGGGGGCAGCTTCAAGGGCCTGAAGCCGCTGGGTGACCTCCGCATCGAGCGAAAGCTGTTCCAGATCGGCTGTGAGCTTTTCCTGCGGATTTTCGCTGAGTTCTGCGAGGGCGGCGTTGCGCAGATTTCGACCCTCCACCGCGTTCCTGGCCTGTTCGAAGGAGGAGCGGGCGGAGCCGATGTCGAAGTCGTTGTTGACCTTGGCGATCGATTCCAGCGCGGCGTTCACTTCCGCCAGATCCTTCATGTTCTGCATGTCGCTCTTGTAGTGCTCGAGCTTGAGGCGCTCCCGGTTGAGCTTGTCCTTGGAGGCGGTGACATAGGCCTCAGCCTGCTGCACCTGCTGCTCCAGGGCGGGCAACAGCTTCTCGATCTGGATGGCGCGGCCCATCGCCAGCTTGGCGCCGTCGATCTGGCCGGCCCGCTGGGCCAGCCGGGCCTGCTGCTCGTAGGTGCTGAGCTCGATCGTTTTCGTCTGGTACTTCTTCTTGGCCCGCTCATAGGCGCCCACCTGCATGGCCACCGCCTGGGCGAGTTTCTGCACGGATAGCTGCATCGACTGCAGGGATTCCTCCGCCACCGCCACCGCCACCTGGCCGCCGGATTCCACCGGCCGCCCCCACAGCCAGCGCCAGCTACCCACCACCACACGGCCGGCTCGATCGCCCATCAGCCAGTAGATCAGTCGCTTCACGGGAAGGTGCGCCGTCGCCCCAGCGTACGTAGCCCGTCCAGTGCGGCTCAGATCCCCTCGGCCCGCCTCGCCTCCGCCATCAGCCGCTCCAGCCTGGTCAGCACCGATTCATTGCTCATGCGGTTGTTGAGCCGCTCGGCCAGCAGCGGAAAGGCGAACGGCCCCGGACGCGGCGTGTGCTCCAGGCGCAGCTCGCTGGCCCGCAGACGCGTGAGGGCGGCCTGCAGACGGCCCAGCTCCAGCTGCTCGTCGAGCACCTCACGGCGTGCCTGGGCCAGCAGGCGGTTGGCCGGCTCGTGCTGCTGGAACACATCGAACAGCAGGCTGGCACTGATCTGCAGTTGGCCGCCGGTTTTGTTCTGGCCAGGAAAGCCGTTCAGCACCAGCCCGCTCACCTGGGCGATCGCGCGGAAGCGGCGGCGGCACAACTCCGACAGGTTGATCGTGCGTTCCAGGTCGTCCTGCAGCCCCGCCGCTTCCAGCAGCGCGTCGCCGGCCTGCTCGAACAGCTCGGCGAAGGGATAGCCGCGCGGCGCCAGCAGCTCGAAGCCGTAGTCGTTCACCGACACGGTGATCGTGCCGGCCTGGAGCCGCGCCAGGCGGCCGGCCCAGAGGAAGCCGAGGCCCTCATGCACGAAGCGCCCTTCAAACGGATAGGCGTAGAGGTGGCTGCCTTCGCGGCTGCGGGTGATCTCCACCAGAAACTCATGCGCGCGTGGCAACGCCGACACCTCGTGCTGGCGGCGCAGCAGAGGCTCCAGGGCGCGTAACTCGGGGGTGTCGAGCGTGGCGGCATCCTCGGGGTCGCGGCTGGATGCCAGGGCCCGGGCGCAGCGGTCGACCTCCTGGCGCAGGTGTTCGCTGAGCAGATCGGAGAGGGCCATCTGCCCACCGGCCCAGGCCGGCACCAGGGTGCTCTTGCGGGTGCTGGCCTTGACCAGGGCGGTCATGTCGCGCAGGCGCACGAACTCCAGCTGGCGGCCGGCGAAAAAGAACACATCGCCGGGCTTGAGCCGGCTGACGAACCCCTCCTCCACATGGCCGAGCGTGGCGCCCCGCACCACCTTCACCGTGATCGAACGGCTGGCAGTGATCGTGCCGATGTTGAGGCGGTGCAGCCGGGCGATGGCGGTCTCGCGCACCCGGTAACGGAAGGGAGCTTCTGCGTGGTCTTGCGTTTCACGCGTGCGTTCAGTCACCGCACCCGCCAGCGGGGTGCCTTCCAGTGCCGTGGGTTCTGCTGGCGACGCCAACGGCTCGCGTTCGAGCTTGCGGTAGCGGGGATAGGCGCCGAGGCAGTCGCCGCCGTGCTCGAGGAAGCGCAGGCACCAGTGCCAGTCGTCGTTGCTGAGCTGGCGGTAGCTCCAGGCGCTGCGCACGCTGGCCAGCTCCTGCGCCGGCTCAAAGCCCGGCCCGCAGGCCAGGGTGGTGAGGTGCTGCAGCAGCACATCGAGGGGCGCCTGCGGCGGCCGGCGCCGTTCCACCAGCCCCGCCGCCAGCCCGCGCCGCATCGCGCTCACCTCCAGCAGCTCCAGGGCGTTGGTGGGCATGAACAGCACCTGGGAGGTGCCGCCGGGGCAATGGGCGGAGCGGCCGGCCCGCTGCAGCAGCCGCGCCAGGTTCTTGGCACTGCCGATCTGCACCACCCGCTCCACCGGCTGAAAGTCAACGCCCAGGTCGAGCGAGCTGGTGCACACCACCCAGCGGATCCCGCCAGTCTTCACCCCCGCTTCGATCGCCTCCCGTTCGGCCCGGTCGATCGAGCCGTGGTGCAGCGCCAGTGCCCCCTCCATTTCCGGGCAGGCATACCGCAGGCATTGATGCCACCGCTCCGACTGGTTGCGGGTGTTGGTGAACAGCAGCGTGGAGACGGCGGGATCGAGTGCCGCCACCAGCTCTTCATACATGCGCAGGCCCAGGTGACCCGCCCAGGGGAAGCCGTCGATCTGGTCGGGCAGCAGGCTGCGGATCTCGGTGTGGCGGCGCAGCTTGGCGGTGACGATCAACGGCGGCGGAGCCGCTGCCCCCACCGCCGCGCGCGCCGCCTCCTCCAGGTTGCCGATCGTGGCGCTGATCGCCCAGGTGCGCAGGCCCGGCCGGCGCTGGCGCAACCAGCTGAGGCACAACTCGCACTGGCTGCCGCGCTTGCTGCCCATCAGCTCGTGCCATTCATCCAGCACCACCGTTTCGAGGCCGTCGAACAGCTCGTCGGCCTTGGCCCCCGCCAGCAGCACCGACAGCGATTCCGGCGTGGTGATCAGGATCTGGGGCGGCTGGCGCAGCTGGCGGCTGCGCTCGGCGCTGGCGGTGTCGCCATTGCGGATGCCCACGCGCAGCGGCCAGCCCATCGCCTCGATCGGCGCGCGGATCGCCAGGGCCAGATCGCGGCTGAGCGCCCGCAGCGGCGTGAGATACAGCAGCCGGATGCCCGCACCTGGACGCGCCAGCATGCGGGCGATCGGACCCATCACGGCGGCGTAGGTCTTGCCGGCGCCGGTGGGCACCTGGATCAGCCCGTCGCGGCCCTCCAGGTAGGCCTTCCAGCACTGGCGCTGAAACGGCATCGGCCGCCAGCCCTGGAGCTGGAACCAGTCTTCGATCGGGCGGAGCGGCGCGCCCCTGCGGCTGGCCAAGTCGCGCCGCCCGTCAGATGGAGAGCACGGCCACCACCACGGCGGCGATCGCCAGGATCACGGCGCCGAGCACCACCCCGGCAGCGATGTTGCCCTTGCGGATCTCGCTGCGGTAGTCGATCGGCGAGAGGCGATCGAACAGCAGCAGGCCGCCGTAGATGAGGATGACGCCGAAGAACGTCCAGCCAACTGTCAGCAGCAACTGGAGCAGCGGTTTGACCATGACCACGTCACGCCTTCGCCGTCAGGGTAGGGACTCCCCGGGAGCAGGCCGACCTGGCGGCAGCGTGACGGCGGCCACGACGGTGCGCTGGCCGCTGCTGGCCCTGCTGCTGCCGCTGCTGCCCCTTGCGGTGCTGGCGCTCTCCGCGCTCGAACCACCGCAACGGCTGGTATTGGTGGCGACGCAGGAGCAGCCGGGCCGCAGCGAGCCCTTCGAGCTGCGCGATGGCTGGCTGGGGAGTCCGCGGATCGCCATGGAGGCGGACATCCCTTTCAACAGCACGGTGGTGTTGGAAGTGCGCCTGCTCGATCAGGCAGGCAGAACGGTGTTGGAGCTCTACAAGGATGGCTGGCGTGAGAGCGGACTTTGGACGGATGGCGGCAACAGCGGCAGCTGGCAGGAGCAGGACACGGCCCTGCTGCTCCAGCTCCGCCCACAGAGCAGCGGCCGTTTCCAACTCGAGGTGACGCCCGAAGAGCTGCTCGACGCGAGCGGCTTACCGCTCCAGGCACCGGTGACACTGCGCGGCACAGTGCGCAACCACAGCGTTGCCGCCGGCCTGCTGGTGTTCACGGCGGTGGTCACCCAGGCGATCGTGCTCTGCCTGCTGGGGGCGGTGTACGGCGCGGCGCGCTCGCGGCGCCTGCTGCGGGTGGAGCACGGGGTGGCGGCTGCACGCCTGCCACTAGGCGGGCCGGGGCTGGTGAAGCTGGTGGTGAACGCTCACTGGGAGCTTCCCGATGGCGCCAAGCCTGAGACGTATTCGCCCACCACGGCCTTGCTCTGCTTAAGCCTCAGCGATGCGGCCGGCGAGCGTCGCCTCGATCATCAGGTCACTCTGCCGTTAGACATGCAGGTGAACGATGGCGACTACTGGCTCACGCTTTCTGAGACGTACTACCTGCGGCAGGCGGAACCCGGCAGCTACCGGGTGCGGGTGACGGTGCCGGAAGCCTTCGCTCCCCAGGACGACCCCTGGGAGATCGAATGGCTGGAGCTGTGGGTGGAGGATGGCATCAATACGGCCTTCCAGGTGCCGTTGCTGCCGATCCGCCCACCGGGCGCCCGCGCCTGAGATGCTCAGAGAGTTGGGAGACCGCTCGCCATGCCCCGCGAACAAGCGGTGATCCTGCTGCTGGCCGTCGGCGCCGTGGGCGTGGGCACCGGCACGGCCATCCTGCAGCCGGCTCTGTTCCGCCTCGGCCAGGAGGGCACGCCGGCCAGCTTCAGCGGCGTGCGCTACGGCGGCAGCTACCGGGCGGGCCGCTGGGTGGCGGCGCCGGACCGCTCGCGCAGCTGGTCGGGCTTTCAGGGGCGAGGACCGGGCTCCGCCAAGTGACCACCGCTGCCGCCCCGCCGCTGCGCCCCCTGCAGGTGTGGGTGCTGCTGGCGGCGGCAGCGGTGTCCTCCACCGTGAGCCTGGTGCTGGAGCTGATGCTCGCCACCCAGGCCAGCTACCTGCTGGGCGACCACACCCTGGCCACCGGCATCGTGGTGGGCACCTTTCTGGCGGCGATGGGCCTGGGGGCCTGGCTGAGCCAGTTCCTCGCCTGTGGCCCCAACCCGTTCGCCCGGCTGCTGCGGCTGTTCCTGCTGGTGGAACTACTGCTCAGCCCGCTCTGCCTGCTGGCGCCGCTCGGGCTGTTCGCCCTGTTCGGTGCCGGCGGGCCGGTCTGGCTGGGGCTGGTGGTGCTCACCCTGCTGGTGGGGGTGCTGGGCGGCATGGAGGTGCCGCTGCTCACCCGCCTGCTGGAGACCCAGCAGCACCTGCGCACGGCGCTGGCACGGGTGCTGGCGCTCGATTACCTGGGCGCGTTGGTGGGGGCGCTGCTGTTCCCGCTGGTGCTGCTGCCCTGGCTGGGCCTGCTGCCCACCGCCGGCCTGCTGGCGCTGGTGCCGCTGCTCAGTTGCCTGGTGATCTGCCGGGTGTTCCCCCTGAGCCGCCGCTGGCGCTGGCTGGTGGGGGGCACCTTGCCGCTGGTGGCTCTGGTGGCCTGGGCTGTGCTGCCCCTGGGCGACAGGATCGAAGACAGCCTCTACGACGACCCGGTGGTGGGCCGGGTGCAGAGCCGTCACCAGCGCATCGTGCTGACGCGCCGCCGCGATGACCTGCGCCTGTTCCTCGACGGCAACCTGCAGTTCTCGAGCCTCGACGAATACCGCTACCACGAGGCGCTGGTGCATCCGGTGATGGCCTTCCACCGGCAGCCCCATCGCGTGCTGCTGCTCGGTGCCGGTGATGGCCTGGCACTGCGGGAGGTGCTGCGCTGGCCGGGTGTGCAGCGAGTGGATCTGGTGGAGCTGGATCCCGCCATGCTCCAGCTGGCGCGCCGGCACCCCTTCCTGCGGCGGCTCAACCAGGGCAGCCTCGACGACCCGCGGGTGCATCTCCACAGTGGCGACGCCTTCGAGCGGGTGCGGCACCTGCCCGGCGCCTACGACGTGGTGATCGCCGACTTTCCGGATCCCGCCACCGCACCGCTGGCGCGTCTCTACAGCGTCAGCTTCTACGGCCGGCTGCTGCAGTTGCTGGCGCCGGACGGGCGGCTGGTGACCCAGGCCTCCACGCCCTTCTTCACCCCCAAAGTGCTGGCCTCGATCCAGGCCACCTTCGAGCAACTGCCGCTCACCACGCGCGCCTACAGCGTGGATGTGCCCAGCTTCGGCCCCTGGGGCTTCGTGATCGCCTACCGCGCGGGCCAGACCCTGCAGGCCGCCCCGTTGCCGTTCAGCGGCCGCTGGGCCGATGACGCCCAGATCGCCCGCCTGTTCCCGCTGCCGCGGGACCTGCGCCTGCCGGCCGGCGAGCAGGTGCGGCCGAACCGCCTGCTGCGTCCTGTGCTGTCCGAGTACCAGCGCCAGAGCCGCTGGTCGGGGCCGTGAGCTGAGCAATGGTGGCGATGTGCCTGGCCGCCAGGGTGGTGTCGATAGGCTCGCCGCTACCGGCGGCCGTGGCCGGCCCTTGGAATCGAGCCGATGACGGTGTGGATCTTGCTGCTGGGGCTGCTGGTGGCAGCTGTCGTGGTGCTGCAGCTGCGGCGCTGGTGCCGCCGCCCGGCTGCCCTGCCCCAGGACCGCACCCTGTTCACCCTCCGCTACGGCGACATCGTGCAGTTCGAAGGGCGCGACTGGGTGGTGGAGGACAGGCTGCTGTGTGCCGAGGAAGGCTTCGAGTGGCTGGAGTATCTGCTGCGTGACGGCAACGACGCCCGCTGGTTGAGCGTCAGCGAAGACGACTGGCTGGAGGTGAGTTGGCTGGAGAGCGTCAGCGCTTCGGCATTGGATCCAGCGTCGCTGGCCGGTTCCGGCGCGGGCCGCTTCCCGGCGCGGCTGCAGCTCGACGGTGTCACCTATGCGCTCAAGGAGCAGGGCCGGGCCTCGATCAGCTCCAGCGCGCGGGTGATGAACCGGCGCCAGAGCGGCTGCCGCTACGCCGATTACACCGCCAGCGGCGGCCTGGTGCTGTCGCTGGAGCAGTGGGATCTGGCCGCTGCTGTCGCTGCCGGTCAGACCCCCGACCCGCCCGAGCTCAGCGTGGGCCGCCTGATCGATCCCGGCCAGCTCAGCCTCTTGCCCGGCGATGGGCGCTCGGTGTACCGCTGAGTTGGTCTACCGCTAGGGGCGGTGACCCTGCCGCCAGGAGGTGGCTGCCATCCCACGGTTACAGCCGTCATCCTTCTGCGGACCCTGGTCCTGGCCTGCCGTCCTCGAGCAGGGCTTCGGCGGCCGCCAGGGTGTCGGCCTCAGCCGCCGGTTTGTTGCGGCGCCAGCGCAGGATGCGAGGGAAGCGCACAGCCACCCCGCTGCGGTGCCGGCCGGAGCGCTGGAGGCCTTCGAAGCCGAGGGTGAACACCTGCAGCGGCTCTACCGCCCGCACCGGCCCGAAGCGTTCGGTGGTGTGGCGCCGGATCCAGCGATCAAGCTCAGAGATCTCGGCATCATCAAGACCGGAGTAGGCCTTGGCGAAGGTCACCAACTGGCGCGGGCTGGTCCCTTGTCCTGACGGTTCCGGATCCACCGAGTCAGATGGTGCGCTGGCCCATAGCCCGAAGGTGTAGTCGGTGAAGAGGTTGGCGCGGCGGCCGCTGCCTGCCTGGGCATAGAGCAGCACTGCATCGAGCTCCATCGGCTCGAGCTTGTGTTTCCACCAGTGGCCCCGCTTGCGGCCCGCCAGATACGGCGAATCCAGCCGCTTGAGCATCAGGCCCTCGGCGCCGGCCTGGCGCGCCTGGCTGCGCAGCGGCTCCAGCTCCTCCCAGCTCTGGAACGGCAGCCCGGTCGACAGGCGCAGAACCCCCTTCAACTCCTCAGCGGCGGTCTCCCCCAACCCCGCGCCGAGCTGGACCAGGTCCTGCAGCCGCGCCGCCAGGGGGTGCTGGCGCTGGTCACGGCCGCCCGCTTCCAGCAGGTCATAGGCAACGAACGCAGCCGGGCAGGCCTGACGCAGCGCTCGACTCACGCTGCGCCGCCCCAGGCGCCGTTGCAGGGCCGCAAATCCGAGCGGACGGTCCGCCGCCGGCGGCCACACGATCACTTCCCCATCGAGCACGGTGCCGTCCGGCAGGGCATCGCCCAGGGCCACCAGCTCCGGGAAGCTTTCGTTGACCAGATCTTCGCCACGGCTCCAGAGAAAGGTGGTGCCGGCGCGGCGGATCAGCTGGCCGCGGATGCCGTCCCATTTCCACTCGGCGCGCCAATCAGCGGGGTCGTCCGTCAGCAGCCGCTCCGGCTCCAGTGGACTGGCCAGGTAAAAGGGATAGGGGCGGCTGATCGGTGCGTCCTCACCGCTGGCGGTGGGGCTGAGCAGGGCGGTGAAGGCGGCGGCACTGGGCTCGAAGCCACCCATCAGCCGATGGGCCAGCTCCGCCGCCTCCAGCTGGCTCACCTCGGCCAGGGCTCGTGTGACCAGGCCGGTGGATACCCCCACCCGGAAACCGCCAGTCAGCAGCTTGTTGAACACGAACACCTGCGCTGGCGGCAGGGCTGACCAGATCTGCAGCACCGCCTGCGCCTGCACTTCGCCGTCGAGCGCAGCCAGCGCCGGCAACCGCTCTGCCATCCACACCGACAGCGGCAGGTCGAGAGGTTCGCCAGCCGGCAGCTTCAGCTGGGGCAACAGCAAGGCGATCGTTTCCGCCGAATCCCCGACCTGGGAGTGGCAGGCCTCGAACAACCATTCCGGCAGCCCGGCCGCCCCGAGGCAGATCTCCCGTAAACGCCGTCCGGTGAGCAGCCGACGGCGCCGCTTGCCGAGCAGCAACTGAAGCGCCCAGGCCGCATCGCCCGCGGGCGCTTCGCGGAAGTACCCCACCAGCGCCGCCACGCGCGCCTTGGTGCCGCTGCTGCGATCCAGGCACTCGAACAGGTCACAGAAGGCGTGCACAGGCAGGGGATGGGTGGGCAGGGCATCGGCCCTGGCGCCGGTTGTAGCGATCAGGGGTGAGGTGGCGTGACCAGTGGGCAATCGGCAATCAGCGGGAGGATGAACGCCATCCGCTACGTGCGCCGGAAGCCTCAAGCGCCAACGCCAGCCCTGGCAGAACCCTCGGAACGTGAATTCCTTCAGAGCAGGAGGTTGGAGCGTGTGAACAGATCGACGCCCAGCAGCTTCACCTCAAAGTCAGGCTTGCCGTTGCCATCGACATCACCCTGCAACAAAGCATGGCGGAAAGGGGAGACATCAATCCTCAACTGGCCCGCCGTACCATTGAACTGCCGCTGCCCGATCCAGCTGAAGCGTTGCTGCCCCGCTTGAAGTGAACGGGCATCCACCGCTGCGAGATCGATCTGATCGGAAGGATCGAAGTCGGTGATCACATCGCGCTGGTGCTTGGTGTCGAGGCTGCTGTCGGCCCGGACGTAGACGAAGACATCGCGACCATCACGGCCTGGCAGAGCCTGCCTGGATCCTCCCAAGGGCTGACGGGTGATGGCATCACGGCCGGGTTCCTGCAGGCCACTGGGCGGCGTTGCTCCCCCGGAGAGCAGATCCGCTCCGTAACCGCCGGAGATCACATCATTGCGGCGGGTGCCCACCACTTCATCATTGCCGGAGCCGCCGGTGGAGGCGGAAGCCAGCGCACCGATGGTGATGGTGAGCTGCTGAAGATTGCCTTGATAATTGGCGTTGTAGTCGTCCTTGGCGAAGGTGTAGAATCCAACGAAGTTCTGGTTGCCATTGGCATAAAGACCCATCCCGCCTTCGGTGTTGGCCTGGGCACGCAGGATTGACGTATAAGCGTTCGGATTGGAGGGATCGTCCGGCGCATAATTGCCTCCAGGAGCATCCGGCGAGCCAAAGGCATAGCCGAAATTCCACACATTGAAGTTGGACGCATAGAAGAGTGAGTCGCCGGAGGGATCCACACTCGATCCGGCTCCATTGTTCATCGTGCTCCAGTTGAGATTGCTGGAGAAATCGAAGCCGAAGGTGGGCGAAGGGTAGCCAGCAGGCAGCGGCACCCCGGCCGCCAGGTCGGGCAGGGCGGGGATTCCCCCCGCAGGCAGCTGGCTGGCCTGGCCGGACGGCTGCAGCCCGCTGGCCGTAGGGGAGACTCCTCCCCAGGGCATCGGCCCCCAGGGCACGTCGGCCCCGAAGCTGGCCCATCCCGCCGCCATCGCCGGCGGCAGCGAGACGGCCGCCGCCTGCTGGGTCCAGAAAGACTCACTGGCCTGCCATTGCCAGATCGACATCGGGCCGATGAAGCGACGGTTGGCAGGGTCGTAGAGGTCGGAAACGGTGCCGACAGCCGCCAGACTTGCCGCACTCTGGGGCAGGAAGTTCTGTGGAGGCAGGGCAGCCATGGCCTGGGCGATCGCCGTGGCATCCAGGAATCCGTAGGTGGTGCCATTGAGCTTCGACTGAATGGGATAGGCCCAGTCGTTGATATAGCTCACGTCAGCACTGAATCCCGTGCTGCTGTAGGTTCCATCCCAGGTGTACTCATAAAAACTGAAGGCATCGCGGATGGAGAGCCCACTCGGTTCGCCGCCACCGGCGTTGTTCTGGCTCGTGAAGATATCCGTGCTCGACACATAGATTCTTAAGTTGCTGCCTGATGGCACAGAGATGCTGTTCGTTCCTGTAGTGAGCGTTCCCGTGCTCACGATCTGCTCGGAGGTGTAGCCATTGGACACCACCCAGTAGCTCAGCGGCTCGCCACTGCTGTTGTTGATCGCCAGGCTGCCGGTTGTCATTCGATGATCCGGATGTGTAGCTTCGGCTGAACTCTACAGAGAACCCTTCTGCTGAGCACTGCATGACGATGCCACAGCTTTGTAGAGCGCTGCAGGCGTTCCATGCTGTCGTGCGCATGATCAGTCGCTGGCCTGCAGGGGTGCCGATCACGCCGTGCCGACTGATTGGTTTCCCTGGGATGCACAGCATCCCCCAACTGGCGCACGCCAAGGAGCCAGCAAGGCGTGGCAGGTTGACAATGGTTTGTTGGCGTCGCTGCGCCTGGCTGATCGTGGGTGAGTCCTGCAGCCTCGTGTGGTGGTGACCAACAAGAACTTCCAGGGGAGATGAAGAGCCACTACCCCACAGAGCGACAAGACAGTCACCCCCTCATCCTGGCCAGAGCAGCCGTTGTTCTGCCAATGGTTCACACCTTCCTGCCGGGCAAGGGGCTCGTTCGGTGTCTTCTGCCTACAGAACCGACGACGACTGTCTCCCATAGGGCAAGGGCGTCTGGTTGCGCTGGTTCATGCTGGCAGTCTCGCGACTTGCACGCAGTCCGTGTCGTTCTGGAAACACGGCCTCCTTGGGCAGCGTTTCAGGCAGCCACCCGTTGGGGGCCGATCAACAGGGGCACCATCTTTCCATTCAGCCGGAAGCTCTGGATGAACAGATACGTGCTGAGAAACAGAACACCGCCCACCAAAGCAGCAAGACCAAGCATCACCCCCACGCCACTGAACTGGTGACGCCACATCACCCAGAGGGCGGAGATCATCAGCATGAACGAGAAATCCAGATTGAACTGCCCGGACCACTTCAGCTGCTGCAGGTTGCCGATGAAGACAGCCAACAGGCCAAACCCTTGCTGGCTGATCACCACCGCCGTGTAGCCGAGAAGGGCAAGAAACATCGAGATCAGCAACGTGCGGAATGCAGTCATGGCAGCCGTGGTGTGTGATCAAATCTGAAGTGTGGCGAACATTCCCTGCGGCCTGACCCACGCATGCCGCCGGCCCGGAGCGCCACCGGGAGCAACAGCATCGGAGGGGTTACCCCTGCAAGTGTACCGGGAATTCATGAAGGCTCAGCCTGCAGTCAGCAGCCATTCGCTTTCATCATTCGCCGGCAACCCTCCATCCGAAGGCAAGCAACTCTGCCCGTTAAGGCCGGCAACAGCGAACCCATCGACGCACAAAGGCAGTCAAGTCGTGACGCCAAGGTGTGCCGTCTGATGCAGAGCTTCAGGGCTCGCGGATTCCGTACACCAGATCAACGGTCACAACCCCCCCTACGTCTCTTCCCCACGCTCCGCCGCAATGCCGCCGCTGAGGGGCTCGGCGCTGATGCCTTCCACGTCGCGCAGGTAGCGGGCCAGCACGTCGCTCTGGCCGTGGGTCACGTACACCTGCTGGGCGCGGCTCTGGCGCACGGTGGTGAGCAGACCGTTCCAGTCGGCGTGGTCGCTGAGCACGAAGCCCCGCTCGTAGCCGCCCCGCCGCCGGGCACCGCGCACCGCCATCCAACCGCTCACGAAGCCCGTCTGCGGTGCCTTGAACCGCTTCATCCACACCGAACGATGCGCCGACGGGGGCGCCAGTACCAGCCGGCCCGCCAATGGTTCACTGCGGGGCAGTTCACTCACGGGCCGTGTGGGCGGCATGGCGATCCCCTGCTCGCAGTAAGGCGCCATCAGGGTCTGCACGGCGCCATGCAAGAGCACCTCCTCACGCACGCCCAGCTGGTGCAGCTCCGCCAGCAGACGCTGGGCCTTGCCGAAGGCGTAGCAGAACAGGATCGAGGGCCGCTCCGGGGCACCATTCCACCAGGCGTGGATCTCGGCGGCCACCTCCTGGCCCGGCCGCCAGCGATACACCGGCAGACCGAAGGTGGCCTCGGTGATCAGCACATCGGCCTGCACCGACTCGAACGGCACGCAGCTGGGGTCGGCATCACGCTTGTAATCGCCGCTGATCAGCCAGGTTTCGCCGCCGGCGCTGATCCGCACCTGGGCCGAACCCAGCACATGCCCGGCGCTGTGAAACGACACGGTGGCATCGCCGAGGCGCAGCTCCTGTCCGTAGGCCATCTGGCGGAGATCAATGCCCTGGCCCAGTCGCTGGCGCAGCACGCCGGCGGCGCTGCCCACCGCCCAGTACACCTGGCTGCCGGGCCGGGCGTGGTCAGCGTGGGCGTGGGTGAGCAGGGCGCGTGGCACCGAGCGCCAGGGGTCGATCCAGGCGTCGGCGGCCGGGCAGTAGAGCCCCTGGGGGGTGTGCTGGATCAGGGAGCCCGGCGGCAGCATGGCGATGCGCGATCAACAGCCGGGCTCGGTCGCCGGCCTCGAGCCAGGGCAGGGCGCGAAGGCCACGCTCAGCGGCTCATGTCCAGCATGCGCTGGATCGGCAGCAGCGCCCGGGTGCGCACCGCTTCATCCAGCTCGATCGCCGGCTCCAGCGTGGCCAGGCAGTGCCAGAGCTTCTCGAGCGTGTTCAGGCGCATGTAAGGGCACGCATTGCAGCTGCAGCCGTCCTGCCCGGGCACTTCATAGAAGGTTTTATGGGGCAGCTTCAGGCGCATCTGGTGCAGGATGCCCGGCTCGGTGAGCACGATGAAAGCGGTGGCCTCGCTGGTTTCGGCGCGGTGCAGCAGCTTGCTGGTGGAGCCGATGAAGTCGGCCAGATCCAGCATGTTGGGCAGGCATTCCGGGTGGGCGATCACCTCGGCCCCGGGATGATCGAGCCGCAGCTTCAGCAGCGCCTGCTCGCTGAAGGTTTCGTGCACGATGCAGCTGCCGGGCCAGAGGGTGAGTTCACGGCCGCTCTGGCGCGCCACCCAGCGGCCCAGGTTCTGATCCGGTGCGAACAGGATTGGCCGGTCGGCGGGCAGCTGTTGCACCAGGCTCACGGCGTTGCTGCTGGTGCAGATCAGGTCGCTCTGCGCCTTCACCGCCGCCGAACAGTTGATGTAGCTCACCACGTAGTGGTGGGGGTGCTGGGCGCGGAAGGCGGCGAACGCTTCGGCGGGGCAGGCATCGGCCAGGGAGCAGCCCGCTTCCAGATCGGGCAGCAGCACCGTTTTGCCGGGATTGAGGATCTTGGCGGTTTCGGCCATGAAGTGAACGCCGCAGAACACGATCACCTCGGCGTCGGTGTCGGCGGCGCGGCGGGAGAGTTCGAGCGAATCGCCGATCACATCGGCGATGTCCTGGATCTCAGCGTTCTGGTAGTAGTGCGCCAGGATCACGGCGCGGCGTTGCCTGGCCAGTTCCCGGATCGCCTGCGGCAGCGCGTGCCGGGCGGGAGCGGGGCCGACGCTCAGCGGCCTGGTAGAGAGCGGGCTGGTGGTGACGGTGTCGATGGCGGGAGTGGAGGGTGTCGCGGACGGCGCCCAGAAGGCTTCTGGGCCAAGATGACACCACCCTAGGGACGGGGCCCGGCCCGCATGCGCATTGCGATCGCCGGCGACCTGCACGGGCAATGGGATGCCAGCGATGTGGATCTGCTCCACCGGCTCGCTCCTGATGCGGTGCTGGTGGTCGGCGACCTCAGCGATGGCCAGGAGCGCATCGCCGCCAGCCTGGGGCGGCTGGAGTTGCCCCTGGCCTGCATCCTCGGCAACCACGACGCCGGCCGTGATGCCAGCGGCCGCTGCCTGCGGCGCCAGATCGAGCTGCTGGGTGATCGCCATTGCGGCTGGGCGCTGCGGCAGCTGCAGCCCCCGGGGCTGGCGGTGGTGGGCGCCCGGCCCGGCAGCGCCGGCGGTGGCTTCCATCTCTCACAGGCGGTGCAGGCGGTCTGGGGGCCGATGAGCGTCGACGATTCAGCCCAGCGCATCACCAACGCCGCCCTGGCGGCCGATCCTGCCCTGCCGCTGCTGCTGCTGGCCCACAGTGGGCCGGCCGGTCTGGGCAGCGAGGCCCAGGACCCCTGCGGTCGCGACTGGAAACCACCCGCGTGTGACTGGGGCGACCAGGACCTGACCCTGGCGATCGAGCGCATCCGCCGCCACCGGCCCGTGCCGCTGGTGGTGTTCGGCCACATGCACCACGCGCTCAAGCGCGGGCGGGGCCTGCGCCGCAGCTTTGTGATCGACCGCAGCGGCACCGCCTATCTCAACAGCGCCTGTGTGCCGCGCCATGGCGTCGATCAGGAGGGCCGCGCCCTGCGCCACTTCTCCTGGGTGGAACTGGTGGACGGCAGGGTGCGGCGCGCCAGCCACCGTTGGTACCACCCCGGCGGTGAGCTGCTCTATGAACAGTTGCTGGTGCAGCAACCGTTGGCCGTGCCGTGCTGATCTATGCGTGCGTGAGCGGCCACGGCTTCGGCCATGGCTCCCGGGTGGCCTCGGTGCTGCTGGCGCTGGCGGCGCTCCGGCCAGGCTGGCGGCTGGTGCTCTCCACCTCGCTGCCGCCCTCTTTTCTCCAGCTGGCCCTGGCGGGGGTGCCGTTCGAACATCGCCCGCTGCGCTGGGATGTGGGCGCGATTCAGGCCGATGCGCTCGGTGTGGATGGAGACGCCACCCTGGCGGCGCTGGAGGCCGTGACTGCCTCGCTGCCGCCGCTGCTGGAGGCGGAAGCGCACTGGCTGCAGCAGCAGGGGGAACCGGTGCTGCTGCTGGGGGATGTGCCGCCGGCGGCGGCGCGGCTGGCGGCGTTGGTGCGGCGGCCGCTGGTGTGGATGGGCAACTTCGGCTGGGACGACATCTACGCGCCCATGGGGGGGGCCTTCCTCGACTGGGCCGAGCGCTTCCACCACGATTACCGCCGCGGCACGCACGTGATCCGCTGCCCGTTTTCGATGGCGATGGATTGGGGACTGCCGGAGACGGCGGTGGGCCTGACGGCAGCAGCGCCGCAGCTGGCGGCGGACGCGTTGCGGCAGCGGCTCGGCCTGCCGGCCGAGCGGGAGCGCTGCGTGATGGTGAGCTTCGGTGGGCTGGGTTTTGCCCTGGGCCCTGAGCCCTACGCCCGCTGGACCGGCTGGACCTTTGTGACCACCGACGCCAGCGCGGCGGCGGCGCCGAATGTGCACCTGCTGCCGGCGGACGTGCGCCCCCTGGAGCTGATGCGGCTGTGCGGCCGCCAGATCAGCAAGGCCGGCTACAGCACCTTCTGTGAGGCGCTGGGCCAGGGCACGGGGGTGCATCTGGTGGAGCGCCACGGCTTTGCTGAAGCGGCGGTGCTGGAAGGCTGGCTGCGGCGCCACGGCCGGCACCGGCTGCTGAGCCAGCCGCAGCTGCTGGCCGGCGACTGGCAGCTCGACCAGCCGCTGCTGCCCCCCAGCGACGGTCCGCTGGCAGCCGATGGCGCTCAGCAAGCGGCGGCTCAGTTGGTGCAGCTGGCCGAAGGGATGGCGCCCTGAACAACAGCGCTGATCGCTGGGGAGCATTGCAGCGCAGCCGTTCTGGTGTATTTCACTACTGAGTGGCTTCAATCAGCAGATCTGATCAACCAGCGCAGATTGATCGGAGCAGCAAAAAACTCAGTGCTCAACAGTGATCAGAACCGTGCGGCGCCTCAAGATAACTGGTGGACAGTCGTGCGATTGGCACATATAACCCTTGGATCCATGTTGGCGTTTGTCACATTGAGCCGAACCAAACCCGCCGCGATGGATTCATCCTTCTCTACGACGGTCCAGAAACAAGAAACTGACCTGCACATCTGAGCCGCTTCGTCAAGGTTCAGGGTCACTTCTCAGCCGATTCACAGACTTTTCATTCCCACGCGAATGCGCAACGGAAACAACAAACCGTTGACCGATTGCGCCTAGCCACCGGCAGTCCCCCTCAGGATTCCGCCCTCTTCCTTTCCCACGTCCCCTTCACTCCGATCCCCGTTTTGCGCACTCTCCGCTCCGCTGCCCGCCACCTGCTGCTGCCCGCCGCCGCGCTCGCCCTGGCGGCTCCTGCCCACGCTGCCGTGCCCAGAACGCCGTTCCTGTGGCAGGAGATCCGTCGCCCGGCTCCGGCCCCCGCCATCACCGGTCCTCACTCCATGGCGGTGGCCCTGCCCAGTGAAGTGCCGCAGGATCCCCGCTTCTTCGTGATCACCCCGGAGCGCCGCGCGCTGCTCAACACGATTCGCTTCGCCGAAGGCACCTGGGCCCGCGGTGAAGACCGGGGCTACTGGATCATGTTCGGCGGCAGCCTGATGCCCTCGCTTGATCGTCACCCCAACCGGGTGAACCGCACACCTGGCTACGCCAGTGCAGCCGCCGGCGCTTACCAGTTCATGCCTTTCACCTGGACCATGGCCAGCAGCCGCATGGGCCTCAATGGCTTCGGGCCGCATGTGCAGGATCAGGCCGCCATCTTCCTGATTCAGCGCCGCGGCGCACTCGAAAAAGCCGACCGTGGCGTGTTCACCCCCCAGCTGGCCGCCCGGCTGGCCCCGGAATGGGCGTCCTTCCCCACCCTGGCCGGCAACAGCTTTTACGGCCAGCCGGTGAAGCGCTTCGATGAGCTGCGTCGTTTCTACGAAGCCAACCTGGCCGAGCTGCGCGCTTCACTCAACGTGCGCATCGAAGTGGCCACCATCCCCACGCCGCCCCCGGTCTGCGACAACGACACTCTTTCCTGTGCGCTAGAGCAGGTGACGCCTACCCCCTGAGCGCTCAGCCGCTGAGATCACCCGCCCGCATTGCCCACCGGAGGTTTGCCCACCGTGCGCTGGGCGATGAGGTAAGCGGCCAGAGAGCTGCCCAGAAAACCGAGGCTGTTGCGCAGCACCGGCAGCCAATCGGAGGTGCGGGTCACCACCGGGCCGAGGCCGAACACCACGAAGAGCATCACCCACAGCGGTGAGAGCAGCAGCACCCAGCTCCAGGCGACGGTGTCGCCCTCCTTGCGCGGGTAGGCGGCGAAGCCCACGATCAGGCCGCCCAGCACTGAGGTGCAGAAGGTGAGCAGCCACTGCTCCTGAGGCAGGCCCGGCACCACCTGGCAGCCGCCGCGCTCCAGGCAGGTCTGCACGGCGCCGAGGGCGGCCACGATCGCGCCGTCTTCGCCGTTGTCGCGCACATAGAACTGATTGCCGTAGCGGGTCTGCAGCTCCACCCAGAAGGTGCGCGGCATCAGCGCGAACAGGGCATCGCCCACGTTGAAGTTCAGCAGGTTGCCGCCGCGGGGGTCGGCCACAAGCAGCACGCTGCGCTCGTCGAGATCCCAGTACTGCTTCACCGCCAGGCCCGGAGTGCGCTCGTACTGGGTGAGCACCCGCAGCTTCCAGCCGCTGGAATCCTCGAAGCGGTCGAGCTTGTCTTCCAGGGCGGCGCGCTGGCCATCGGTGAGCGCCCGTGCCAGATCGATCACGGGTGTGGGGTGATCAGGCAGCAGCTCCGGGTTGTCGGCCGCGAAGGCGGCCGGCGAGGGCCAGAGCAGCAGCAGGGCGGCCAGCAGCGCCAGCCAGCACCCTGCCGCGGCGTGACGCCGGGGCGCGGGCGAGGCCGGCGAGCGGGAGACGGAGGAGCGGCCCATGCGGCAGGTTCAATGTGCTCCGATTCTCCTTAACGCCAGGCCTGCCCGTGTCCGTTCCCCTCTGGCTGCAACAGCGCCTTCATGCGGCAGGCGGCAGCGTGCCCTTCCGCACCTACATGGAGTGGGCCTTGCACGATCCCGAGCACGGCGCCTACGGCGCTGGCCGTCTGAGCATCGGCCGCGCCGGTGATTTCGTGACCGCCCCTGCGCTCGGCCCGGAATTCGCCGCCCTGCTGGCCCCCCAGCTGGCCCAGTGGCTGCAGCAGCTGGACACCGCCAGGACGCTGTCGCTGGTGGAGACAGGCCCGGGCGAGGGGCAGCTGGCGGCGCAACTGGCGCAGGCACTGGTGGCCGGCTGGCCCCAGCTGGCTGCCCGCACCGAACTGGTGCTGGTGGAACCCAATCCCGGCATGGCTGCCCGCCAGCGGGAGCGGCTGCAGCACTGCCCGCTGCCGGTGCGCTGGAGCAGTTTTCGGCAGCTGGCGGACGCTCCGCTGGCCGGCGTGGTGGTGGCCCATGAGGTGCTGGATGCCCTGGCGGTGGAGCGGATCGTTTCGGACGGGGCGGCCTGGCGCCGCCAGCGGGTGACACTCCACGAGGGGACGTTGCGGATGGAGCCGGGCGAACCCCTGGAGCCGGAGGCAGTGGCGCGGCTGCAGCCCCTGGGGCTGGCGACGCCGGGCGCCCAGCGGCCTGCGGGCTGGTGCAGCGAATTGCATCCTGGCCTGGAGCCCTGGCTGGCGGCCTGCGGCGCGGCGCTGGGGCAAGGACGGCTGCTGGTGATCGACTACGCCCTGGAGGCCTGGCGCTACTACGCGCCCTCGCGCTGCGACGGCACCTTGATGGCCTACCGGGAGCAGCGGGCCAGCGGCGATCCTCTGCTGGAGCCGGGCGCGTGGGATCTCACCGCCCACCTGTGCATCGACAGCCTGATAGCGGCAGCGGCGGCAAGCGGCTGGCAGCTGCTGGGCCAGCGCCGCCAGGGCGAAGCCCTGCTCGCCCTGGGCCTGGCCCAGCGCCTGCACGGGCTGCAGCAATCGAGCGGGCACGGCGTGGATCTGGCCGATTTGCTGGCACGCCGCGAAGCCCTGCTACGGCTGGTGGATCCCACCGCCCTAGGTGACTTCAGCTGGCTGGCCTTCCAGCGCAGCGCTAGCGAGGGTGAGATCCCGGCGGCAAGCCAGTTTCTGCAGGACCCCGATCCCACCGAAGCTGGCTGAAGCTGCAGCGAGCTGAGGGATCCCTGGCTCCGGATCAGGTAGCAAACCGGGTGATCGTGCGCAGTCCCACCAGTTGCCGCACACGGCGGGCATCGGCGGGGTCAAGCTCCAGCTGCACATCCACCACGCCATCGGTGGGGGCGCCATCGGCGGGATTCACCTGGCGCACCCGCGCCGCCAGGCTGCCGGGGAAGGCGCCGCTGAGGCTGCTGATGCGGGCCGGCTGTCCCAGACGGATGCGGGTCAGATCGCTGGCATCCACTTCGGCGATCGCTTCGAGCCGGTCGCTGGTGCCCAGCTCCAGCACGTTCATCACCCCCGGCCGCTCGCCCACGCGGGCGTAAAGCCGCAGCACCTTGCCGTCCATCGGGGCACGCAAGGCACTGTTTTCCAGCTCAACGTCGGTGCGGGCGATGGCCTGGCGGTTGCTCTCCATGCCGGCCTGGAGCTCCACCAACTGCTGCTCGCGCTGCTGCAGATCGGCGCGGGAGAGGGCCCCGACCTGCACCAGCGGCCGGAAGCGTTCCACATCGGCCTGAACGCGGTCTGCCTGGAGGCGCAGCTGCTCGGAGCGGCGCTGCAGCAACTGGCGCTCTGCCTGCAGGGCAGGGCCGCTGTCGAAGCGGGCCAGCACCTGGCCGCGCTGCACGCTGTCGCCTTCCTGCACCAGCAGTTGCACCAGGCGCGGGCTGATGCCGTTGCTGCTGAGCGGGGCGGCCAGCTTGCGGGTCTCACCCGCCAGCTCCAACCGGCCGGGCGCCGACAGCGGCTCGAAGGGCCCGCTGGCACGCAGGGCCTGCACCACCCCGGCCCCTGAGGCCAGCAGCACGATCACACCGAGGAGGCGGGAGCTCCTCATGTGCCTTCGTTCACGCCCCGGTTGATCACGCAACCGCCGCTGGCCCCGCCGATCAGCACACCAATGCGGCAGCGGTCGCGGTTGGCCTCCGCCTGCTGCTTCGACTGCTGCGCCTGGACCGGCTCCGCGCCGACCAGGGCGGCGGCCAGCACCAGGACATGGCCAGATCGACCCGTGAGCGGCATCTTCAAACAGGCAGCCAACAGATGGGCAGACCCTACCCAGCCTGCCGGGAAGCGCCATGGCCAAGTTGTGACAGGGTGTGAGATCAGCATTGGGGTGGGGCGATTGCCGTCGCCTTGACCCCCGCTGCCACAGGCCCCTGCGTCGCCACCGGCCACCGCGCCGTCTTTCGCATCAGCAGCAAGTGGGCGGCCGGCACATAGAACAGCGCCAAGGCGGTGGCGCCCACCAGCCCGCCGGACACCGCAATTGCCAGTGGCGGCCAGAAGCCGGTGGGATCGAGCATCAGCGGCAGGAAGCCGATCACGGTGGTGAGGGTGGTCGCGAGCACGTGACGGGTGCTGTGCAGCACCGCCACCGAGCCGATCAGGGCCGCCAGCCGGAAGGAGCGGAAGGAGAGCACCAACGTGGCGGTCATCAGGTGCGATGAAGTGATCTCCTTTCTGGAGGCACTGCGATAGAGACGGTGCGTCGCTGCCCTTGCCATGGCCTTGATCCCGATTGCGCTCACCATCGGCGGCAGTGACTCCGGCGGCGGCGCCGGCATCCAGGCCGACCTCAAAACGTTCAGCGCCCTGCAGGTGCATGGCTGCTCGGCGATCACCTGCGTCACGGCCCAGAACACCCGCGGCGTGGAGCGGGTGGACGCCCTGCCCCCCGAGGCCTTGCGGGCCCAGGTGGAGGCAGTGACGCGGGATCTGCCGGTGGCGGCCCTCAAGACCGGCATGCTGCTCAACCAGGGCTTGATTGAGGCCACCGCCGCCGCGATCGCCCCGCTGGCGGCCGCCCGGGTGATCGATCCGGTGATGGTGTCGCGGGCAGGGGCGGTGCTGCTGGAGCCCGAGGCGATCGAGGCCCTCAAAGCCCAGCTGCTGCCGCTGGCAGACCTGCTCACCCCCAACGTGCACGAGGCACGGCTGCTGGTCGGGCGGCCGCTGGAGAGTGCCGACGATCTGGAGCTGGCGGCGGAGCGCATCGCCGCGATGGGGCCCAAGGCGGTGCTGATCAAGGGCGGCGGGCTGCGAGGCCTGCGCGGCAGCGACGTGCTCTGGCGGGACGGCCGCATCCAGTGGTTCCGCCTGGAGCCGATCGACACGCCCCACAGCCACGGCAGCGGTTGCACCCTCTCGGCGGCGATCACAGCCGAGCTGGCCCGTGGCGCCGCACTGGAAGCGGCGATCCATACCGCCAAGGCCTTCGTAGCGGGCGGCTTACGCCATGCCCTGGCGATCGGCGGCGGCCAGGGGCCGCTGTGCCATTGGCATCAGGCGTTGGGGTGAAGCTGCGATCCACTGCCCCTTGCTGCTGCGCAGCAGGCGTCAAGGGATGACGGTCTCGATGTCATCGAAGGCGCGCGCGAAGGCGGGGCGGCGCCCCAGCAGGGCCAGGTAGCGCTGGAAGATGCGCTCGCCGCAGAGACCAATGGAGCGGGCCCAGAGCACGTTGTGGCCCATGACCAGATCGGCGGCAGTGAAGGCGGTGCTGCAGATGTGGGGGTGCCGGCGCAGGCGCTCGGCCAGCTGGGGTTCCACCTGCTCCTGGAAGCGGCGGCGGGCGCGTTCGACCTCACCGGGGTCCCGTTCCGGCTGTGGCAGCAGCTTCTCGTGCAGCCGGAGCTGCCAGAGCAGGCGATCGACGCTGGTGGCACCGAACTGGAGCATCTGGAGCACGTCGGCGCGCTGCGGGGAGGCGGGCTCGGGCGGCAGCAGGCAGGCGGCGGGGTAGGCGTCCGCCAGGAACAGCACGATCGCGGCGCTCTCGATCAGGGTCTGCACGCTGCCGTCGTCGCGGACCACCTGCAGCACCGGCACGGAACGGTTGGGGTTGAGGGCCGCAAAGGCGGGGGCGAACTGGTCGCCCGCCGCCAGATCGAGGCGCTCCAGCACGAAGGCCTCGCCCACGACCTCATGCAGCGCCCAGCGCACACGGGCGCTGCGGGTGGCGGGGGCGTGAAACAGCTTGAGCTGGGCGATGGTCATGGGGGAAACAGCTCGGCGGCAGGGCCGCTTCAGGGCTCTGGTTGGAGAACGCGACCCGTCAGGCGCACGGCCAGCATCGCCGCGGCGATGCCGCCGGTGGCAACGGTGATCCTCTGGCCGGTGGTTCCGGCTTGGTAAGGGCCGCGCTCCAGCACCACGACATCGGCCAGGGAGGCTGACCGCTGGGCGTGCCAGCGGGTGCACCCTCTGCATCAGGCGTATCGCATCGCCAAGGCCTCGACTGCGCCCGCGCCCCTGGGTCGATTTACTGTGCCTCGCGGTGACTTGACCTGCCCGGGCGCCATGGTTCTGTCCCTTCCCAGCCAAACCTGCGTGCTCGTGGTGGGAGCTGGCCCCACCGGATTGCTGCTGGCCGGAGAGCTGCAGCGCCGCGGCGTTCCCAACCTGTTGATCGACGCCCGCGCTGAAGCCCTGCATTGGGACCGGGCCACGGTGATCCACCCGCGCTCGCTGGAAATCTTCGAGGCTCTCGGGCTGGTGGATCGGTTTCTCGAGGCTGGCTGCCGGCAGCGAAGAATCCTGATCCACGCCGATGGCCAGCGGCTGGGGGAACTGGATCTGGCCGACTGCGGCAGCCGCTATGGCTTCAATCTCGGCCTTTCCGAAGAGGTGACCGAAGCGATCCTCAAGGACCATCTCGAGGGGGAGGGGGGCACGGTGGACTGCGATGGGCGGGTGCAGACCGTGCAGGCCCGCTGGGTGGTGGGCTGCGACGGCCTGCGCAGCACCACCCGCGAACTGAGCGGGCTCAGCTTCGAGGGCCATGGCATCGCCCGCCCCTGGGCCGTGTTCGATGCCGCGGTGGAGGGCTGGGCTGAGAGCCAAGAGGTCAATGCGGCCTACCTCGACCCATCGCCTCTGATCCTCACGGCCCTGCCCGAAGGCCGCTGGCGGGTGTACCTGCGGCCCGCAGGCGACCAGGGCGACCTGGTGGCGGAGGCCGCCGCCGTGCTGCGGCGCTACTTGCCGGAGGCCCGCTTCAGCGCCGTGGAGAACCCCAGCCGTTTCCACTGCCACAGCCGGGTGGCCAGCGCCTTCTGCGCCGGGCCGGTGTTTGTGGCCGGCGATGCCGCCCACGTGTGCTCCCCCGCCGAGGGGCACGGCATGAACTGCGGGCTGCAGGATGCCGCCAACCTGGCCTGGAAGCTGGCCCTGGTGCACCAAGGCGCCGCTGACCCCTCCCTGCTGGACAGCTACGAGCAGGAGCGGCGTCCGGTGGCGCAGCAGATCTGCCGCTCCAGCGACGCCACCGAGCAGGCCCACTTACTGCAGGACAGCGGCGAGCGTGCCGCCCGCGACCGGGCGATCGCCGCCATGCTGGCCAATCCGGTGGCCAGCCAGCAGGAAGCGGTGGCGGAAGCCGAGATGAACGTGAGCTACGCCAGCTCGGCGATCTTGAGCGGCAGCGAGAGCCAGCCCCACGGCTTCGCAGAAGCCTTCGGCTTAGGCGCCGGCCAACGGCTGCCCACCACGATCGCGGTGCCACCCGATGCCGGCGCGAGCCTTCTGCACACGCTCACACACCGGTGCGGCCACACGCTGCTGCTGCTGGCGGGCCCCGAGACGCCCCCGGAGGCACTCGCGTGCCTGCAGGCCGAACTGGAGGCCGACAGGGCTGCCGGCACGGTCCCGCAGGTCTTGGTGGAGGCGGTGGTGTCCCTACGGCTGGAGGAAGCGTCCAGCCTGGGTCTGGGGCCCCTCACGCTTCTGGCCGTGCGGCCCGACGGCTTCATCGCCCTGCGAGCCGACACCGATCACCGCAGCGCGGTGCAGCGGTATGTCGCGCTGTTGAGGGGTCGCTGACGCGCTCCGCTTCGCCAGGATGGGGACCTCAGCGTCAGGGCCCTGCCCAGGCCGCCCCAACCCGAACGTTCCGTGCCGTCATCCGTGCCGATATCCGCGCCGTCAACAGAGCCCGCACCAGCCGCGGCACCAGCGCCGACGACAGCTGAGCCGACAACAACCACGTTCGCGGCGTTCGCGCAACGGGCCGACTATTCGCTGCTGGATTCGCTGCAGGCGGATCCGCAGGCCACGGCCGATGGCGTTGATCACCAGCCCCGCCAGGTGTTCTCCGGTCATTACGTGCCGGTCACGCCCACGCCACTTCCAGCGCCAGAGCTGGTGGCACACAGCAGCACCCTCTTCCACGAGCTGGGACTGAGCGAATCACTGGTCCATGACGACCAGTTCCGGCGTCTGTTTTCCGGCGACATCAGCGCGGCCACAGAGCCGATGCGGCCCTACGGCTGGGCCACCGGTTATGCCCTCTCGATCTACGGCAGCGAATACATCCAGCAGTGCCCGTTCGGCACCGGCAACGGCTACGGCGATGGCCGGGCCCTTTCCGTGTTCGAAGGCGTGTTCAACGGCCGGCGTTGGGAGATGCAACTGAAGGGCGGTGGGCCCACGCCCTATTGCCGTGGCGCCGATGGCCGCGCCGTGCTGCGCTCCAGCGTGCGCGAGTTTCTGGCGCAGGAGTTCATGCACGCCCTGGAGGTGCCCACCTCCCGCTCCCTCACGCTCTATGTATCGCGATCCGAAACCGTGCGCCGGCCCTGGTACACGCCGAACTCCCGCTCGTTCGATCCCGACATCCTGGTGAGCAACCCGGCAGCGATCACCACGCGCGTGGCGCCCTCCTTCCTGCGGGTGGGCCAGCTGGAGCTGTTCGCCCGCCGTGTCCGCCGCCAGGCCCATCCGGAGGCGCTGAACGAGTTGCGGATGATCGTGGCCCACCTGATCGAGCGCAACTACCGGCAGGAGATTGAACCGGGTCTGCAGTTCAGCGACCAGGTGCTGGAGCTGGCGGGATTGTTCCGCGCGCGGCTCACTTCACTGGTGGCGAACTGGATCCGCGTGGGCTACTGCCAGGGGAATTTCAACAGCGACAACTGCGCGGCAGGCGGCTACACCCTCGACTACGGGCCCTTCGGCTTCTGTGAACTGTTTGATCCCAGATTTCAACCCTGGACCGGCGGCGGCGAGCATTTCAGCTTCTTCAACCAACCGGCAGCGGCTGAAGCCAACTTCCAGATGTTCTGGTCCGCCCTGCGGTCACTGCTCGAGGACAACACGGAGGCCCTGGCCAGGCTGGATCAGATCCGCGACGGCTTCGCCGAAGCGATGCAGCAGGAGATCGAGGTGATGTGGGCCAGCAAGCTCGGCCTGATCTCCTACGACGCCACGTTGGTGAACGAGCTGCTGCAACTGATGGTGCACTCCAAGGTCGACTACACGATCTTGTTCCGCAGGCTGTCTGCCATCCCCGAGCAACTCTCCGCTCTGAATGAGAGCTTCTACCTACCGAATTCAGATGAGCTCGATAGGCAATGGACGCAGTGGTTGCAACGCTGGCGTGCTCAGATCACGGCCAATGGCAACCTCAACGAGACATCTGCAGCGATGAAGCGTGTGAACCCTGCAGTGACCTGGCGTGAATGGCTGATCGCGCCGGCTTATCAACAGGCTGCCGAAGGCGACACCACAGCGATCCAGGAGTTGCAGGCGGTGTTCCGCCATCCCTACGCAGAGTTGAGCCCGGAACTGGCGGCCACCTACGACCGCCTCAAGCCCAGGGAGTTCTTCAACGCCGGAGGAGTGTCCCACTACAGCTGCTCGTCCTGAGCCGAACCTGTCCACACCCAGCCGTGTGTCCATGCGGGGCAACAGAGAGTCCGTGCGCCTTCCCGCGGAGCTTCGCCAAGGTGAAGGTGAGCTTCGATCAGGACTCAATCTCCTGCTCAAGCATTCCCTTCTCCGTCGTGTAGGCCAAGCCGGCTGTGCCGAGGTGCCGGTGGTGGGCGAAGCGGCGGGCGAAGGATCGTTTGCGGTCGAGGCGCTGAGTGGGGGAGCTGGCGCTGCGCGCCCAGCCGGTGCGAAGACTGTTGCGCTCCTCAATGGGGCGGTTGCGCCAGCGCAGGGCCGCCAGCCGCAGCAGCGGGATCGCGATCAGCAGAAGGGCGTAACCGATGCTGAACCAGGCCAGGCCCGCCAGCAGGGGCGGCGTGGGCCGAAGGATATCGAACAGCATCGGGGCGAGCAGAAGCAGGGCGCCACTGAGCACGGCGTAGGCCCAGCGCACGTCCGAGCTTGCACGGCTGAAGACACACCGCCGCTCCCGCAGCGGTGGTGAGGGGCGATCCGCAGCAAGGGCCTGGCCACGGCCGTGTGCAGGCTTGGCGAGCCCGGAGCACACCTGCAGGCTCGGGAAGTGATAGGCAAACTCGCCCTGTTCACTCACCTCCGGGCGGCCATCGAAGCGCAGCAGCACCGGCAGCATCGCGGCATCGGCGATCTCACCGGCCCGTTCACCGTCGGCGGGCCGGCGGGGCAGATCCAGCAGAGGGGCCAGATCCTCGGCAATCACGGCTCCACCACGATGGGCGATGAAGCAGCCGATGCGGCGCCAACGCCGCTGCTCCAGGTTGCGGTTGGGATCGCCATCGCCGAAGAGCACCGAAAACAGCGACTCCAGAAGCTCCAGGTCGTCCTGGATGGCTTTCTGCCGTTGCAAGGCGACCGGATCATCATCCTGAAGGCGGTGGCCCCTGGCGAGGCCGGCCACGCTGTCGCCCACGCCCAGCACAACGTGCAGCAGCAGACCAGCCATGGCTTTGAGGAACTCCGCGGAGGCCGGAATCCGGCCGGTCACCATCAGGCCAGTGACCAGCAGCAACGCCAGCAACGTCAGAAGCGTGCCGATCAGAAGGCGGACCAGCCGGCTGGACTGCCGCCAGAGCCAGCCGAGCGTGACCCCCAACCGCAACCGCCAGGAACGCGCCAGCAACCTTCGCCAAAGATGGCGTGGGAAGTGATAAGCCACGCTGCCGTCGTTGCTCACCCGCAGAGACGCCCCAGCGGCTACCGCCAGCTCCAGCAGCTGGCGCTCCATCAGCTCCAGGGAGAGGCCCGTGCGGGATGCCGCCTCTCCGGCGGTGAGAGCCCCACCGCGCTCCCCCAGCAACCGCAATAGCTCAGGTTGAGCTGCAGTGAGACGGATCATCGAGGTTGTGGCAGTGGAGGATGGAACCGAGCATCAGCACCGCCGCGGAGTTCCAGTGGGAACGATGATGCTGCCCGGCACGCGCCCAACCCCACGGGCCAACAAACAGGAAAGACAGCAACACCACCCCCAGCTGCAAGCAGGGCGGCAGCCACACGGGGGTTATCGCTGAGATGGTTGATGGCTGCGGTTGGTTGATGCGGTTCGTGAACACCTTGGTGGCGAGGCAGGACACCTGAACCAAGCTGCTGGTCTGGATCTGGATTCAGCGTTGGGCCCTTCACTGATGCTCCCACTCTGCACACGGCACCTGGTGATGATGACACTGGCCTTCTTTCTCGCTGGCTGTGAGCATCTCCTGAAGCCGAAGCCCTTTCTGCTGCGTTGCCAGCTCGAGGAAGGTTCGCTGAAGACCGTCCGCGTCAATCCCCGCCAGCAACAAGTACAGGAACTGGATCCCCGTACGTTGGACAGGACGAACACCTTCTGGAACTCCGACATCCCAGATCCGGCTGCGCGAGGTCTGGTGGATGAGACGCTCGTGAGGATCACCTCGCAGGAGGTTCACTGGGAGGTGAAGCGGTATCGCCCACAGATGGAGTGGGAGACCAACACCGTCGATCTCCAAAACCTCAGCTACAAGGGTGAAACCGGTTCGTTCACCGATCGTGAACCCGCCAAGTGGAACTCAAAGGGTGTCTGCCAGAAGCTCGATGATGTTCCTGAGGCTTCTACCGAGGCTGAATAGGGTCCACACCTTTCCGGCGACCAAGGCGTTGGCGGGTGGCCAAGCGGCCGTTCACCCTCGTGGCTCTCATCGCGGACAAACCCCAGACACCGGAACGGCTCGGTGACACCCCCGGCCCGGCCGGCCTCCTGCCGGTGTTCTCGCTCCGCCAATGGAACCAGGAGGGGCCGAGGGCCAGGTCGCGGTAGCGGGTGGAGGGTAAGACGAGGGCTTAGCTTTTGCGCAGGGTGATGAACAGTAGGTCGGTCGCGCAGGTCCGGTGCCAGATCACGCCTTCGCGGTGGATGCACAGGGCGTCGGCGGTGAGAGTGGCAATGGCTAAGTGGTGGGAGGATCCTTGTCCAACGCTGCCAAGAGAGAGCATCTCAGGCCAGGCAGGTCATTCTGGATCGAATCCCAGAGAATCAGCTGATCCACGGCTTCGTACACATGGATGATTCTGTTCCGTGTTCCAACGATGCGGCGTACATCTGGAATGATCACGAGCACACTTGGATCGGCTTCAAGTGCTCGCTTGAGAGCCTCTCCGATGATTTCAAATTTGCGCTCCACAGCTGATTGGATCAGCTCATCGTCAAGGTAGTGGTCAAGCGTGCAGTTCTCGATGAAGCGTTCAATTGCTTCGATTGCCTCCAAGGCGTCAAGCAGGCGTTTCAGCGCCTCCCTTCGCCTGTCAGAGTTCCAGGAGAAGCCGGCGTGAGGCGTCCACGTCCTTCCGGAAATAGGGATTGTGAATCATGGATTCCGTCAAGAGATCGACCGGACGGCCGAAGAGGGCTTCCAATTCATCGGCGAAGGAGCAGAAGCGTCGGGCGTAGCCAGGCTCCCGTTGGCCTGTCATCTGCACGATGAAGTCCAGGTCACTGCTGGCAGGGTCGAACAGGCCCTTCGCCGCCGAGCCGAACACTTCGAGCCGATCCACGCCGTAGCGGTTGCAGAGGTGCCTGAGCGGCTCCAACCGATCGGCCAGTAAGGGCAGCAGCGGGGCAACCGTGTCCATGGGGTCAGGCTAATGGACCTTTCAGTCCCTCACACCGCCAACGCCAGCTCCGGCACGAACGCCGCCGGAATCGCCCTGTGCAGCCGCCAACGAATCGCCATCGGCCGCTCGCCCTCGTGGCTCACGTAATCGCCAAAACCGAGGCAAAGAAACGGCAGCGTCACCCCGCCGCGCTTGTTCTACTCCCGCACGAACAGCATCACCCGGCTGCCGCCCTCGGCGTGGTGGATGTAGCGCTGGCCCGTGGGTGAGGCTTCCCGGGTGAGGCTCTGGCTCTCCCAGTGGAACTCCCACGGGGAGATGGCGTAGTCGTTGTAGCGAGTGGTGGGGGAGAACAGCCGCTCACTCTTCTTGAGGGTGATGAAGAACACGTCGCACTGGATGGCGTCATCAAAGAACACGCCCTCGCGGCCAGGGAAACGGCGGGCCTCGTTCAGCAACCCAAAGGCGGCGAACACCTCGGCGCGGGAATAGCGGCTGTGGAGTTTGAGGGGAATGGGAGGCGCATCGGCACGGCCCCAGTCGAGCGGCGCCACCAGGTGGTCGGTGCGCTCGTGCAGTAGCTCGAACAGCTCCACCAGTTCGGCGCGGAGGTCGGCGGCGGCCCAGAGCCGGACGAGGGCCTCGACCAGGGGCACGTGGTGCTGGCCGCTGCCCCACAGCTGGGCCATCAGCATGCGCCAGCTGCGCTCGCTGGCGGGATCGAAGCCCGCCGGATCGGGCGCGATGGGCCGCTGCAGCTGAGCCACCAGCCAGCGCAACCGCTCCGGGTCGTCCAGGTGCAGCAATCCGCCAGCGATCCCCCGCCCCAGCCGCTCCTCATCGCCGCTGGCCGCCCCCGCCGCCAACCACCCCAACTCCCGCTGCAGCAACGCCCACGACCCCGCCACCTTGTAGAACTCCCCCACCTCCATCCCAAGCCCCTCCAGCAACCCCGCCAGCGAACAGCGCCCGAGGCGGCGGGCCTCGGCGAGCAGCTGGGGCCGGCGCGTGGGCAGCGACTCGCGCAAATTGGCCAGCACCCGCTCGCTGGCCATCCGATCGAGCTGCAGGCTGCAGCCGGCCGGCAGGAAGGGAAACCCGTTTTTGATCTGCTGCTTCAGCTGGTCGCGCGTGCCGCCGAGCAGGGCGCGGTAGCGCAGATCAAAGCGGAAGCTCCGGTGGGCCTGGCCGATGAAATCCAGCACCGTGAGGCAGCTCTTGCCCCGGCAAAGGCGCAAGCCACGGCCGAGCTGCTGCAGGAACACGATGGCGCTCTCGGTGGGCCGCAGGAACAGCACCGTGTCGATCTCGGGGATGTCGAGGCCTTCGTTGAACAGATCCACCGCAAACAGGATCTGCAGCTCGCCGGAACGCAGGCGGCGGATCTGCTCGGCGCGCTGCTCCCGGGGGCTGGAGGCATCCAGAGCGGCGGCGCGCAGGCCGGCGGCCTCGAACTTGCGGGCCATCCAATGGGCGTGCTCCACGCTCACGCAGAAGCCCAGGGCCCGCATCGAATCCAGGTTGGTGACCTTGTCTGCCAGTTCGCGCAGGATCAGGCGCAGGCGGGCGTCGTCGGCGGTGTAGAGGTTGGACAGGGCTTCGCTGGCGTAGCCGTTGCGGCGCCACTCGATCTGCGACAGATCTGTGCCGTCGTGGAGGCCGAAGTAGTGGAAGGGGCAGAGCAGGCCCTGCTCCAAGGCGCTCCAGAGGCGCAGCTCAGCGGCGATGCGGCCGTCAAACCAATGGAGGATGTCCTCGCCGCCGGTGCGCTCGGGGGTGGCGGTGAGGCCCAGCAGCAGGACGGGCGCCAGGTGGCGCAGCCAGCGCTCGTAGCTGGAGGCGGCGGCGTGGTGGAACTCATCGACGATCACCACGTCGAACGTGTCCGGCGCCAGGTCCGCCGGATCGATCCCAGCGAGCGACTGCACCGAGGCGAACACATGGCGCCACTGGCTGGGGCGCTGGCCATCCACCAGCAGCTCGCCGAAGGAGCCATCGCGCAGCACCTGGCGGAAGGTGGCGAGGCTCTGCTGCAGGATTTCGCGCCGGTGGGCCACGAACAGCAGACTCGGGTGACCCGGACCGCCCTGGCGGGCGTAATCGAGGGCGGCGATCACGGTTTTGCCCGTGCCGGTGGCGGCCACCACCAGGTTGCGCCAGCGGCCATGGAGGCTGCGCTCGGCCGACAGCTTGTCGAGGATCTCCTGCTGGTAGGCGTAGGGGCGGATGTCGAAGAAGCTGAGCGGGGTTTCGTCCGCCGCCGACTCCTCACGCACGGCCCGATCAAAGCGGCGCTGCTCCAGTTCGCTGGCCCGGTAGGGCTCGAACTCGCCCTCCTCCCAGTAGCTCTCAAAGGCGGCCTGGAACTTGGCGAGGATGCCCTCGTTGTCGTGGGCAGAGAGGCGCACGTTCCACTCCAGGCCGTCGTGCAGGGCGGCGGTGGAGAGGTTGGAGGAGCCGATGTAGGCGGTGGAGGCAGAGGGGGAGCCCGAGAGGCCGGGCCGATGGAACAGCCAGGCTTTGGCGTGCAGGCGGGTGCGGCGGGTGTCGTAGCTGACGCGCACCTCGGCGCCGTGGGCCACCAGCCAATCGATGGCGCGGCGGTCGGTGGCGCCGAGGTAGACGGTGGTGAGCACCCGCAACTGCCGGCGGGGCTGGGCCAGCAGGAACTGGCTGAGGGCCGGCTGGAGCAGGCGCAGGCCGCTCCACTTGATGAAGGCGCAGAGCAGATCGATCCGCTGGGCGGAGGGGATTTCGTGGATCAGCGCCTGCCCCACCCTTGGTTCGCCGCTGGCGTTCACCAGCAGGGTGCTTTCGGCCAGGGGTATGAGCGGGCGGACGGTTTCGGCCTGGCCGGGCATGAGTGCCGTGGATCGGATCTCCGAGAGCAGCCGGCCGGAGGGATGCAGCAAGTCGCCCGTGGAGATGGCGCGGGGGGCCTGGCTCTGGAGCAGGCCCACCAGTTGGTTCACCAGAGCCAGCTGGTGCTCAGGGGTGGCGCCACCGCTTAGGTGCTCCAGGGCAATCCGGGCCAGACCTGCCAGGTGTCGGGCCAGCAGGCGCGGGGCTTCCTGAGGGTCCAGTCCCTCGGTTTCGACCAGGGCTCCCTGCAGGTCGCGCAGTTGCTGCGCCAGGCCCTCGGTGAGGAGTTGCTGGTAGAGGCCGGGGGCTGGTGCCTGTTCGGGCATGGCAAACCAGACTCCTGAACTGCGGTATTTGCCCTGTATCGCCAGCCAGGAATCGGACTGGCCTGTGGCGATGTTATGCGGATCCGGATAACGTGTCAGCCAGTATTGACGACCAAGACCGGATGCTTGCTCCAGCGAGGGATCCGCTCAGTGAAGCCAAGCCCCTTTATTCGTCTTATGCGGGAGGAGGGGTAGCAAGAGTGAGTCTATGCGGATACGCCCAATCAGCGTTACGTGCAATCGGAAATGATGCAAAGAGTAATCTGCGGGCATTCTTGATTGTCATGACACAAATTGAAAAAACCGAGACGACTTGGGAAGTAGGCGTTGAGCATGGATTTTGAAATATTAATTGATTGCTCTTTTGCAGAGATAACTTTAGATCAATCACTAGCCCCAGTAGATAAAAAGTACACTACAAGCTTTCTTAATGATTTCGAGGATGGCAAGTGGAGGTATTCGAAGTTTCAGAGTTTTATCTGGGATAACATTGCTGAGACTTCGCTTTCATATAAGGAAAGGGAGTCTTTGGTTAATCATTCCCTGCTCGTAGCAGCAGCTAAGAACTTACGCCTTACAGACTCTGATAAAGAAGATATTGGTCGAGGGAGCGAGCTTGCCGAAATTGTTCTTTACGGGCTGATGAAGCATCATTATCAGGCACTTCCTGTTGTCCCAAAGATCTTTTACAAACAGAATTCACAAGATAATGCAAAAGGTGCTGACAGCGTTCATATAGTGGTGGCGCCTAATGGCGATTTCTCGATATGGTTCGGTGAGGCCAAGTTCTATAGCAATATTGAAGATGCACGACTATCAAGCATTGTTACCTCAGTAGAAAACTCACTCAAAACAGACAAGTTAAAAAAGGAAAACTCAATAATAACCAATGTCCAGGACTTTAACGAGCTTTTGATTGATGAAGAAGTAAAGGAATCAATCATAAAGACGCTTTCTAGCAAAAGCTCAATAGATGATTTAAAGCCTAGATTGCACATACCCATTTTGATTATGTACGAGTGTGAAATAACCGCAAAATCGACACAAGCTGATGAGCGTTACAAAAGTGAGATTTTGACCTTTCATTGCGACAGGGCTACAAGCTATTTCAAGAAGCAGATAAAGAAGCTTAAAGATAGCATTCATCTATATTCCGACATAACGTTTCACGTAATTCTTTTCCCTGTTCCTAACAAGGGCAAGATAGTGGATATGTTCGTGAAAAATGTCGAACACTACAAGGGTCAATAAATGAATATCTTTGAAACCTGTAGAATAATCAGCGATCACATCCAAAGTGGAGATCACTTGTCAGCAAGAAATGAGCTAATAAAGGTTCTGCATTTTCACGAAATGGAGAGTGTTCCCTATTCCCCTCTCGTGAATCACCTAATTCGTGAAACCGGACTTTATCCGTATCTAGATCCTGAAACGTCGAGCTGGGAAGATAGATTTGTCTATGAATCATTTAAGGTTGACATAGGCTTTGAGTTGCCTGTCACCTTGCATAGAGAGCAGTCTCTGCTACTAAAGAAATTACTGGAAGGAAAAGTCTAGCAGTTAGTGCGCCGACCAGTTTCGGCAAGAGCTTTGTGATAGATGCCTTTATATCAATGAGTAACCCTAATAATATTGTTATTATTGTGCCTACAATAGCCCTTGCGGATGAGACAAGAAGAAGGCTTCAGCAGAAGTTTTCTGGTGATTACAAAATAATCACGACAACTGAAGTTGAAATTTCCGATAAAAACATTTTTATATTTCCACAGGAAAGAGCGATTTCCTATATAGACAAGCTAAATGCTATTGATGTTCTCGTCATTGATGAATTTTACAAAGCAAGTGCTGAGCATGATAAGGAGCGCGCGCCCTCGTTACTTCGAGCTATGATCCGGCTTGGAAAGATATCAAAGCAGAAATATTTTCTTGCTCCAAACATATCGGCTCTTAGAGATAACCCGTTTACGAGAGATGTCGAGTTTATTCACTTGGACTTTAACACCGTATTTCTTGAAAAACACAACCTATATGAAAAGATTGGGAATGATGTAGCCAAAAAAAGTGCGGCACTTTTGTCCTTGATAAAGGATAGGCACCAAAAAACGCTTATATACGCAGGAACTTATAGCAACATAACCCAGATATCTAATCTGATTATAGATAAGTTGTCTTCTCGTAAAGGCGGCATCTTAACAGAATTTTCCAGGTGGCTATCGAAGAATTACACCAGAAATTGGCCCTTAACATCAATGATTGATAGGGGGTTTGGTGTACATAATGGGAAGCTTCATAGGTCACTAACGCAAATACAGATAAGGCTTTTCGAAATCGAAGACGGGCTGAAAGGCATTGTATCAACATCGTCTATAATTGAAGGGGTGAACACCTCCGCTGAGAATGTCGTTATCTGGCAAAATAAGAACGGAAGAAGCAAATTAAAAGATTTCACGTATAGGAACATAATTGGCAGAGGCGGAAGGATGTTCAAGCACTTTGTCGGCAACATTTATCTGCTTGACGCCCCTCCAGACCCGTCTGAATCTCAGCTCAACATAGACTTTCCAGACGATCTTTTTCCCGACTTAGACGAAAATGATTTCAAGGAAGATTTAACTTCAGATCAGCTTGCAAAAATAATCAGCGATAAAGAAGAAATGGCCGAGCTTCTAGGGGTGGACTCATATGAGTCGATTTCTAAGGAAAGCATATTTCAAAGCAGCAGCACCGCCACAATCCTTAAAGTCGCTAGAGAAATATCAAGGGCTCCAGAAGAATGGAAAAATTTGTCTTATCTGAATTCTTTGAATCCAGATGATTGGGACTACTCCCTCTATAGGCTGCTAAGGATGGCTCCGACTGGGTGGGATGCTAGTTATACAGATATAGTCAATTGTACGAAAACAATATCGGATGGCTGGGAGCTCCCGTTTCCTCAGCTTTTGGAAAACCTGAACGACCAAAATATTAGTGTCGACAGTTTTTTTGGACTAGAGAGAAGTATCACTTATAAGCTTTCAGCTTTGCTCAATGATGTGAATGCTATACTGAAAAAATTAGGAAGTACAACAGTTGATATTTCTCCATTCATATTCAAAGTCTCACATGCATTCCTTCCCCCTGTAGTCTATCAGCTAGAAGAGTATGGTCTCCCACGGATGATCTCCAGAAAGGTGCATGATGCTAATGTTATCGACTTTGAAAAGAAAGATAATGATCTACACTGCGTCATTAATCAGTTTTTAGATATTGGTCTTCAGGAAATCGTGGCTAATGTACCCAACCTGGATAAGTTCGATATTTTCATTCTGAGCTACTTCTATGATGGAATCACGCTCAAAAGGTAGGGCGAGCCAGGAAGCATGTAACGTCCAGATGCAGAGGACGGGAGCGAGGTTGACTTTTCGAGCCAGTGCGTACCTTCCCTCTTCTGATCTGAAGCGTTAGTACAGCAAGTGATTTCCCTCAAATCTGGCCTGTAGCAGTTCAAGTCGGTTCATAAGCTTCTGGAGCTTCTGCTCCTTCCTCTTTTTGACACTTGGTGGCCCATCAAAATAGCTCATCTCATTGCCCAGGAGATAGTCGATGAAGTCTTTTGGCTCGCAAGGCTTCGAGCCCATCCACTTGTGGAAGTTTCGATGAATGCTGCTGCTAATGGCGATCAAGTTTTCTTCATAGGCTGCCAGGTCGGGGCGTGAGCCGGCATCGAAAAGATGATGCGCCTCAAGTTCAACTGGATGCTGATCAGAGGCCAATGGTTTGTGGCCAGATACCGCACATCCAGAGCCGTCTTTTCGTAGTGCCCTCTGACGAACCTTTTCCTTCGCGGCCTTTACCCTTGCTTCGTGGCTTTCGAGTAGCTTTCGCTGGACCTCGAAACACTCTTCCGCCACATCGGCAACTGCTTTTACCCAAGCCTTTCGTGCCTTGGTGATCTTGCCTTTGTCCCTCATCGTCTTCGCCAGGCGCACGATGCCTCGCTGGCTCCAATGGCGCTTATCGTTGCCCTCAAAGCTATCAAAATGTACACCGATCTCTAAGCCCTCAGCACCTTCTAGGCCAGAGCTCTCTTCCTGTATCCGTGTGATGGTGCCAGCCATCCCTTTACCATTGGTGCCCAGCACCCTGACAACTGAGCGCTGCTCCAGAAAAACCAGATCACCTCGGATCTGGATGGTGCTTCGATCTTGGGTGACTTGAATGATCCGCCGTTTGACGAGTGTGCGGGTTACCCGCGCACGGTGCTGGGTAAAGAACTCATGAATCTTAGCCAAGATGCTCCCACCTTCCTTCTCCTCCAGGTACTTTGCGATAGCCATCACGCCTTCTTCGTAAAAGCGCCGGCTGCGAGCTTGGCCGGGCTCGTATTCAAAGAATTCTCCTTCTACCAACTCCCATTCATCATCGTTGTGGGCATCAAAGAACTGGCAGATGCCGTTGAGCTTCTTGGCGCTGATGCCAAGAATTCTGGCGGTCTCCTGAAAGGAGAAGGCATCACGTGATCGCTTGGATGTTGTCGTCATCGTCTTGATTAAAGGAAGGCGAGGAGGGAGTCACGCATTTTTTGGAGCCGCTCCATGACGCGCGGATCGCCGCCAACATCGGGATGGTGTTCCTTGGCGAGCCTGCGGAAGGCCTCTTTGATGTCTTCGGCGCTGGCTGTTGATGGATCAAGTGAGAACACATGCCACGGTCTGAAATTTTCTAAGACATCGATGCCGTTAATTGATGTTTTGCCAGTTTTGGCACGCTCGCTATGGGGAACTCCAACCCATTCCCGATAGAGCTTGAGCCAATCAGCCTTTGTTTTGAGATCAAATGTGCGGCCCGCCATCGCGAGGTTGAACTCACTTGACTTGCGTAGCTCCGTGGCGTTCTTGCTGCCAAACACCTTGCACACTGCCGACTTGAGCTCTGTCACGGTGAGAACAGGTTCAGGGAACGGCTTCCCGTTGATGAACTCCGCGAACGCCAACAGGCTTTCGGCATCGGGAGCCCCAGTCGAGAGGATCTCATCGATCCTGGCCAAGACCGCTGGCCGATCGAGCTTCTTGCGCGTTGGCGTCTTGGTGGCCACGGCTCAGTACTGCTGTTTGCCCTTGATAACCCCCCGAACGCCTCCGCGGGGGGATTTGTCATCACCTGTTCGCCTCGGGATCAGATGCCAGTGCGCATGGAACACCGTCTGCCCCGCCGCCTCGCCTGAATTCAGCCCCACATTCCAGCCGCTGATCGACGCGTCCTGGGCATGCAGCTGATCCCGCCGCAGCTTCAGCAGTTCCACCACGGCGTTCCACTCCGGCTGGTGCAGCTCCAGCCCGTCGGCCACATGACGACGCGGGATCACCAGGCTGTGCCCCTCGCTCACGGGATAGGCATCGGCGATGCAGAGCGCCAGCTCGTTCTCCAGCAGCACCCGGCCGCTGCCCTCCAGCGCGCAGAACACACAGCCCGCTTCGCGGTGGTCGTAGCTGGCCTGCACGCCGCGGAAGTCGGTGCAGTCGGTGTCGCGCTTGCCGGCGTTGCAGCGGAAGCAGAGTGCCTGCAGGTTGCTGATGGCGTCGGAGCCGCCCTGGTTCTTCGGGATGATGTGGTCCACCTCGAGGGCTAGCTGGTGCTCGTGCGCACCGCAGCACTCACAGCGGCCCCGGGCGCGGGTGAGCACCCTGTACTTCACTGAGCCGCTGATCGGGGTGCGGTGGCGGCTGCGGTGGGCAAACACCTCCTCGCCGCGCTGCTCGCGGAAGGCGTCGAGGCGCTGGCGGCACAGTTGCTGCAGCTCATCGCGCTCGGCATCGCTCAGTTCGTCGCCGCCGATCAGGCTGTAGGCGCCGTTGCCGTAGGCGGTGATGCCGTTGCCGGTGAGCACCTTGCCCACCATCCGCTTCACCCGCTCGGTGTAGTAGTCGACCTGGGTCACGTCTTCGCCCAGGATCCGCCGGGCCACGTCCTGCGCGGGGGCGGGGCTGCTCCTCCCCAGCAGCTCCATGAGCATGAGGGGTTGGTAGATGTGGCTCATGCGCATCCGCTCGGCGATGTAGTGCCGCAGGCGTTGGTAGGTGGCGGAGGGGGGCGGGGGCATGGGGCATCCTGGCTGGGGTGTGTCGGGGGTGGCACTTGTAGGGAGAAGCCTTGCTGCCGTGTCTTTGATCCATCCCATCGCGTCGTCCGCCTTGGAGTGTGCCTACGCTGAGTTCTCAGCCGTCCGCCGTGGCGATGACACCCATGTCTGACCTCCTTCAACTGCCCCAGAGCGAGCGCCTGGCCCTGGCGATCGCCCTCTGGGACAGCCTGGATGACGAGGCCAGAGATGGGGCGCTGCCGCTCGATCCCGACCTCTGCGCTGAGCTGGATCGGCGCTGGATGGTCCATCTCAGCAACCCTGACGCAGCTCTTGGCTGGGATGAGGTGCGCAGCCAGCTCGGCATCGGATGACGCTCCCTTCAGTGCGCTTCCTGCCGGAGGCGCTGGAGGAGCTCTTGGAAACCCAGCGCTGGTACGGAATGCGTGAGCAGGCGTTGGCCAACGACTTTGCCCAAACCGTTGCTGCTGCGGTGGAGCGCATTCGCCACAATCCCCAATCCTTCCCCTTGATTCACGGCCGGATCCCCAGGCTGGTGCTGAGTCGATTTCCCTATGCCGTCTATTTCCGCGAGCAGGGCGCTGAAATCCTCGTGATCGCTCTGCACGGCCGCCAGGATCCCGACCGCTGGCAGCAGCGCTCCTGAATGGGCGTTGCCTGCCCAGTGCTGGCATGGGTTCTGGCACCGGGAGGCACAGGGAAACCAGCGGGGGCCGCCACATCTTCAGCAGCTCCACCACGGCGTTCCACTCCGGCTGGTGCAGCTCCAGCCCGTCGGCCCCATGACGACGCGGGATCACCAGGCTGTGCCCCTCGTTCTCCACCAGCACCCGCCGCTGAACTCCAGCGCGCAGAACACACAGCCCGCTTCGCGGTGGCCGTAGCTGGTCTGGGGGCCGCGGAAGTCGGTGCGCCCTCTTGCGTAGGCAAACAGCCGTCGCGCTTGCCGGCGTTGCAACGGAAGCAGAGGGCCTGCAGGTTGCTGATGGCGTCGGAGGCGCCCTGGTTCTTGGGGATGATGTGGTCCACCTCCAGGGCGCGCTGGTGTTCATGGGTTCCGCTGCACTCGCAGCGGCCCCGGGCGCGGGTGAGCACCTGGTATTCACTGAGCCGCTGATCGGGGCGCGGTGGCGGCTGCGGTGGGCAAACACCTCTTCGCCGCGCTGCTCGCGGAAGGCATCGAGGCGCTGGCGACAGAGCTCCAGCAGCGCGTCGCGCTCGCCATCGCTCAACGCGTTGCCGCCGATCAGGCTGTCGTGGCCAACGCCATAGGCGGTGATGGCGTTGAGGGTGAACCTGGCCCAGCATGCGCTTTCCAGGATCTGGCGGGCCACGTCCTGCGCTCGGGCTGGGGCATGCGGGGATCCTGGCGGGGGTGAGACGGGGTTGGCACTTGCAAGAGGAGCAACACAGGCAAGCCAGGCCGCCATGTCAGCGCGTGATCGCCTTCACCCGGCCCCACTGCCTGGCGTGCCTACGTCCAGCGGGGGTAAGGTAACGGTGTGATCAGGTCGTTTCGTTGCCGCGACACCCAGGCCCTCTTTGAAGGCAAGCCGGGGCGCCGCTTTGGAAGCTTCGCTCGCGTCGCTTTCCGGAAGCTCGCCATCCTCGATGCGGCCGCCTGCCTCAACGATCTACAAGTTCCACCAGGCAATCGCCTGGAGCCACTCAGGGGGAACCGCCATGGCCAGCACAGCATCCGCATCAACGACCAGTTCCGGCTCTGCTTCATCTGGACGGAAGCCGGGCCAGAGGAGGTCGAGATCGTTGACTACCACTGACGTGATGCTCGTGCCCCCGGGCGAGGTGCTGCTGGAGGAGTTCCTCAAGCCGATGGGGATCAGCCAGTACCGATTGGCGCTGGCCATCAGCGTGCCGGAGAGCCGCATCAACGCGATCGTGAAGGGTCGGCGGGCGATCACCGCCGATACCGACCTGCGCCTCTGTTGTTTCTTCGGCCTGAGCGAGGGCTTCTGGCTGCGGATGCAGGCCAGCCATGATTTGAAGCTGGCCAAGCAAGCCTTGGAAACCGTGCTGCCGGCAATCGTGCCAATTCAACCAATGGCGTGAGCAGGCCTGGCGGTTCAGTGCCAGCAGATGCCGCCCGTCGCTCAGCTGCTCGCCGCCCACCAGGTCGACGGTGCCCTTCTCGCAGCGGGTGATGCCGTTGAAGGGGAACCCGGCCCACCATGCGCTTCCCAGGATCCGCCGGGCCACGTCCTGCGCTCGGGCGGGGGCATGGAGGGATGCGGGCGGCTGCCGGGGGACCGGGCCAGGTTTGGTTTTGGGCGGCCCGTCAGGCCATTGTCCCTGCTGTGATCCCTTCTGGGGTGGGCGTGATTCGGCTGCAGCCCACCCGGCTCCGGGGGTGTGGCTGTGCCGCCCCAGACCCTTTGCCCAGACAGGGGCAGCACCCCACCCACCACTGTCAGACTGGTAGTACTGGAGGGCGCCATGCAGGAAATCCTTTTCGTGGTCGAGGAAGCGGAGGATGGCTCCTTTCGGGCCAGCGCAGCCGCTGCCGCCATCCACACCGAGGCCGACACCCTTGAGGAGCTCCACCGGGAGATTCGCGACGCCGTCGTTTGCCACTTCGATCCGGGCCAGGCGCCACCCCTGATCCGCCTCCATCACGTGAGGCAGGAACTGCTGGCCCTGTGAGGATTCCGCGGGACGTCAACGGCCAGCTCTTGGCCGAGCGCCTGCGGCGCCATGGCTATGTGGTGACCCGTCAAACAGGTAGTCACATGCGGCTGAGCCGAAGCTCTGACGGCCAGCTGGGCTGTTCGATGGAAGAGGTGATCAGCAGCCTGGGCCTTTGAGGGCAGGGCTGTGAGGTTGATCGTGCGGATGAGCACGCGGCCCACCATGCGCTTCAGCGGATCCGCCGGGCGTCTGGGCCAGGTTTGGTTTTGGGCGGCCCGTCAGGCCATTGCACCTGCTGGAATCCCTTCTGGCGTGGGTGTGATGCGGCTGCAGCCAGCCCGGCGCCGGGTGTGGTTATGCCGCCCCAGTCCCCTTCATCCGCAGAACCAATAGGCATGCCACGGCAACGCCTGGGCCTCATCCAGCGGGGGAACGGACAAGAGCATCCGCTCTACCCCCTTGTCCACTCGCGCTGCCATCACGTTCACCACGACGGCGCCCCGGCGTGATGCCCTTGTCGCCATGCACCATCATGATCATGCGGATAGACACCGTCTACCCAGAGGGGCTAGGGGGCTTGAGGCCTGCTGTTCATCCGTGGCTGCCACCCCTCGCCTCAGCTGGAATCTGCGGGTCACGCCCGACGATCAGGCGCTGATTGATCGCGCGGTGCGTACCTCTAGCCTCACCCGAACCGACTTCGTCCTGCAGGCGGCCCGCAATGCCGCCCGTGAACTGCTGGTGCAGCAGGCCTGGCAGGCCGTTTCGCCCGAGCACTTTGACCAGTTTCTCCGCCAGCTCGATGCTCCGCCCAGCCCCACGGATCGCCTGCAGCGCACCATGACGGCACCGAGGCCCTGGCAACGCTGATGGATCTGCTGGCGCCCCAGCCGCTGGCGCAGCACCACAGCACCGTCAGCTTTAACTGCGGTGACTCCAGCCTCGACCACTGGCTCCAGCAGCGTGCCCTGGCCAACCAGCAAAGCGGTGCGACCCGAAGCTTCGTGGTGTGCAACGGCGACGGCATCGTCAAGGCGACTGTGGCTCTGGCCTCCGGGGCGGTGGCCGTGGCCTCAGCCCCTGGGCGTTTCAGGCGCAACATGCCCGATCCCATTCCAGTGGTGGTGTTGGCGCGGTTGGCGGTCTGTCGCAGTGTCCAGGGACGCGGCATCGCTCGCGCCCTGCTCGCCGATGCGTTCGAACGGGTGCTGCAGGCCAGCACACAGATCGGCGTGCGAGGCATCGTGGTTCATGCCGCCACCGCGGAAGCCCGCAGCTTCTATCTCCACATGGGCTTTGATCCCTCGCCCATCGACCCCGACACCCTGCTGATTCGTCTCTCCGATGTGGCGGCCACCTTGCCGTTCTGATCTGTGCGGCGCAGGGCGCAGCGGAGAACCCTGTACTTCACCGAGCCGCTGATCGGGGTGCTCGCGGAGGGCATCAAGGCGCTGGCGGCAGAGCTGCTGCAGCGCGTCGCGCTCAGTGTCGCTCAGCTCTACTGCTGAGCAGAAGCCTTCGGCTACGCCGCCCGCCAGGCCGTAGGCGCCCTGGTCGTAGAGGGTGATGCCGTTGAAGGGGAACCCGGCCCACCATGCGCTTCCCAGGATCCGCCGGGCCACGTCCTGCGCCGGGGCGGGGCTGCGGCGGCCGAGCAGTTCCATGTGCATCAACGCTTGGTCGATGGGGCTCATGCGCATGCCTACGGCCATCAGCCCAGAAGGCCTTCCACCTGTTCGATCAATGCCTCGGCTCTCTCGCACCAGGCCGTGCGATCCAGGCTGAGTTCTTCGGGTTCGTCGTCGTAGCGGTATTGCACAGCGAAGGAGGTGAAGGCCTGCAGTGGCAGAAGGTCCTTGACCTCAACTCCGGCCTCCTGCAACAGCAACAGCAGTCGGGAGATGTCGTGCGTCGAAGGCGGAGTGCTGCCGAGGTGGTGCAACCAGGCTTTGAGGGTCTTCTCCAGACACTGCTGAGCTGCCCAGCCCCAGCTGGCTTCCTCCACCACTGGATCCAGCAGACAGCGGGCCATCCTGAGGTCGCGGCGTGCGATGCGCAGCAGCCGCAGCGCTTCAGGCCTGGCCATCGAGCAGAACGCCTTCTCGCAGGGCCTCGCACACCAGGGAGCCTGGCTCTTTGGCTCGGCGGGCCACTTCGCTGCTCGAGTGGAGCACCAGGTCGACCGACAGATCCGGCTGGGCCACGGCACCCCAGAGGTCAGCCAGCAGCGCAAAGCGGTCGCGTTGCGCCAGCCAGGCATCAGGCACGGTGATCAGCAGGTCCACATCGGAATCGGCCCGGTCATCACCTCGGGCCCTTGAGCCAAACAGACGGACATCAGCAGCGGGAATTAGCTGGCGGATGCCGGCAACCATGCCAGCCAGCCTCGACTCGATCGGTTTGGAGGCTGTCGTGGCAGTCATGACTCCATTCTGACGGCCACTGGCTAGCTGGGATGACGAGCTGACGGGTCAGCGGCCTGGTTGCCGTTGCCGCTGAGCCCCCGGCCCTCCATCCGCTGCAGCCGCTCGGAGATGGTTGCGCGCAGGCGAAGGAAGGCAGCTGAGGGGCTGGAGACCATGGAGAAATGGTGGCGGCTGCCGGCCTCCAGGGCCAGGTTTGGCTTTGGGCGGCCCGTCAGGCAGGCGCCCCTGCTGGGATCCCTTCTGGCGTGGGCGCGTGGCGGCTGCAGCCAGCCCGGCTCCGGGTGTGGCTGTGCCGCCCCAGACCCTTTGCCCAGACAGGGGCAACATCCTGCCCACCGCTGCAAGACTGGTGTTACTAGAGGGCGCCATGCAGGAAATCCTTTTCGTGGTCGAGGAGGCGGAGGATGGTTCCTTCCGGGCCAGCGCAGTTGCCGCGGCGATCCACACCGAGGCCGACACCCTTGAGGAGCTCCACCGGGAGATTCGCGACGCCGTCGTTTGCCACTTCGATCCCGGCCAGGCGCCATCCCTGATCCGCCTCCATCACGTGAGGCAGGAACTGCTGGCCCTGTGAGGATTCCCCGGGACGTCAACGGCCAGCTCCTGGCCGAACGCCTGCGGCGCCATGGCTACGTGCTGACCCGTCAAACAGGTAGCCACATGCGGCTGAGCCGAAGCTCTGACGGCCAGCAGCAGCACCTCACCATTCCTGCCCACTAGCCCCTGAGGGTCGGTACCTTGCGGCAGATCCTCAAGGACGTGGCCAGCCAGCTGGGCTGTTCGATGGAAGAGCTGATCGGCAGCCTGGATCTTTGAGGGCTGGGCCAAGCGGCCGCTCACCCGGGCCGCAGGCATCGGGGCCGCTGATAGCTGGTCGCCACCGCAGCGCGTGCTTGCCCATCGGCTTGGGGAGCTGAAGCCGTTGCCGGTGAGCACCTTGCCCACCAGGCGGTTCCCAGTATCCGCCGGGCCACGTCCTGCGGCGGGGCCGGGCTGGCTGTTGCCTGGCAAATCCGTGGCCGAGCAGTTCCAACCGCTGCGCGGAAGCCGATGGCTACAGCATCAGGGGCTGGTTGATGGGTCTCATGCGCATGCGCTTGGCGATGTAGTGCCGCAGGCGCTCGTAGGTGGCGGAGGCGGGCGGGGGCATGGGGGCATCCTGGCGGGTGTGAGACGGGGGGTGGCACTGGTGAGGGAGAGGCCCAAACGATCCCCATGCCAGCGCCACAACCAGCTCACGGTCGTGATCTGCTGTCCCCCTTAGGCTGGGGAAGCCAGGAAATCGTCATGACAGACCAGCTTGGGCGTATCACCCTCAACCCTGAGATCTGCCATGGAAAGCCGACCATCCGCGGCTTGCGTTATCCCGAGGAGATGGTGCTCGAACTGTTGCCAGCAGGGATGAGTGCGGCCGACATTCTTACCGATTGTCCAGATCTCGAGGCTGAAGACATCACCGCAGTGCTTGAGTACGCAACCCAGCTTTCTAATATTCAGCGGGTTGATCTCCTCTCTGCATGAGGATCCGGCTGGATGCCCAGCTCCCTCGATCTCTCGTTCGGCCGCAGTCATCTCTTGCGCGGCACTCCCGCCAGGCTTCTGATTGTGGCTACAGGCAACATCGGCAACCAGGATTTCAGCGCCCTGCTGCTTCGTGTTCTGCCGGAGCTGAACCGGCAGTTTGAAACCCATGTCCTCATGGAGTTCAGCCGGAAGGCATTGGTTGTGAGGCATTGAACGTCAGTGAACTCGGCGCCGATGAACCGCTTGACCACCTGGCTCATGCGCTTCCGCTCGTCGACGGAGTGCCGTAGGCGCTGGTAGGTGGCGGAGGGGGGCGGGGGCATGGAGCGATGCTGGCGGCTGCCGGGCGGCCGGGCCAGGTCTGGTTGTGGGCGGCACGTCGCGCCAGTGCCCTTGCTGGGATCCCTGCTGGCGTTGGCGTTTGGCGACGGTCGCAGGCCTGCGCCTTTCTCCGCGCCAATGGCTGGAAGAGAATGGGGGCACACCGGCAAGACCAAGCGGAACCATGTTGATCGGAGTTGATGGTGATCACCCCATTCACAGGGAGTGGATGGAGCAGGCTCCTTCGGCGGTGCATCTCGGCGCCGACGATCTGCCTTTCGTGGACATTGGTGCCGGCAATCTGCTGCGGGTGCTCCAGGTGTTTCCCACCGAGAACGTGTGGGTCACCGAGAACATCTTCATGAAAGATTTCGAAAGCCCGATGCACATGCACACCGGCAGTGTGTGGGGCCATACCTTTTCCGGTTCCTGGAAGTACCTGGAATCGGATTTCGTCAACCGCGCCGGCTCCTTTCTATTCGAACCCGCTTCATCGGTGCACACCCTCAAGATCCTTGAGGACAACACCCACGTGCGCTGGCACATCCATGGCGCCAATCTCAACATCGACGCCGAGGGATCCATCGCCAGCATCGTCTTCGGCAAGGCGCGCCTCGACACCTACCTGAAGCTGTGCGAGGAGCAGGGATTCGGACGGCCTCCCGTGCTGGTGCTGTGAGCGCTCCCCAGGGCGGCCCATCACGGAGCCCGGTCCTCCGCCCCATCACCGTGCTCGCCCTCCAGTTCGCGGGCCTGATCGCCATCGACCGGGTGGCGATTGTGCTGACGCCCCATCTGCCGCTGCCGCTTCCCTCCAATCTCGTCGGCATGCTGCTGCTGGCCCTGCTGCTGCTCACGGGGCTGGTGCGGGAGTCGTGGCTGGGGCAGGCGGCGGCTCTGTTTCAGCGTCACCTCGCCTTCTTCTTTGTGCCGATCGCGGTGGGGCTGATGGCCTACGGCAGCCTGCTGCGCAAGCACGGGTTGATGCTTCTGCTGGTGATCCTGGTCAGCACGGCGGCAGGAATCGCAGCGGCGGGTTGGATCGGCGCCCGGCCCGGTCTCGGGGAACGGCCGCCGGCGCCCGCGCCATGACCCTCACCCTCCTGGGCCTGGCGCTCACGGTGCTGGCCTATGCGCTGAGCCGCTGGATCAACCGCCGCTATCCCTTGCCCCTCACGGTGCCGGTGCTGCTGAGCACCCCCATGGTGATGGTGGCGATCACGCTGGCCGGCAGCGGGCTTGAGGGCTACCGCGGCGCCAGCGACGCCATCACCTGGTGGCTCGGTCCCGCCACCGTATCGCTGGCCGTGCCGCTGCATCGCCATCGCCAGGTTCTTCTGGATCATGGCGTCAGGGTGGCGGCGGCCGTGGTGGGCGGCACCCTGGTGGCCATGGTCACAGCCGTGACCCTGGCGCGACTGCTGGAGCTGGACGTCCCACTCCAGGCCGCCCTGGGTCTGAAGAGCGCCACGGCCCCGGTCGCCATCGCCCTGGCCCACCAGGTGGGTGCCGACGCTCCCGTGGTGGCGGGCATTGTCGTGGCATCGGCGCTGCTCGGCACGATCCTCGGTCCGTCCTTGCTCACCCACCTTGGGGTCCGCAGCCCCCTGGGTCGGGGGCTGGCGCTGGGGACCATCTCCAGCGGCCAGGGAGTGGCCCAGGCGTTCCGCGAGGGAGAACTCACCGGCGCGATCGCCTCCGTGGCCATGGCTTTGGCGGCCGTGGCGGTGGCGTTGCTGGCCCTGCCCCTGGCGCTCTGCCTCGGGCGCTCCTGAGCGGCTGGAGGTCCATGGATTCCAACCGGCGTGTGAGGTGGTGCTGGCTGGGGTGGCTGATCCTGCCCAGGCGCTGATCGGGACGCGCTGCCGCAACGGCTCCTGCGCGACCCCAAACCGCTGCCAGAGTGGGCGAGCTGCGGCATTCCATGCCCCACCACGGCCCGCCCCTGGCCCCACCGATCGACCTGACCCGCCTCCTGGCGGCCGGCCTGGGGCGCGACCCGGCGGCACCGGCGCTGCAGGACCTCGAACACAGCATCGGCTGGGCCGAGCTCGAGCGGCAGGCGGAGCAGCTGGCCAGGGCCTATCAGCGGCTGGGGCTGCAGCGGGGTGACCGGCTCGCCTCCCTGATCCCCAACCGGGTGGAGCTGGTCGTCCATTACCTAGCGGGGCTGCGCAGTGGCCTGGTGCTCACCCCCCTCAACTACCGCTACGTGCCCCCGGAAATCGACCATGCGCTGACGGTGAGCGGCACCGCGGCCCTGGTGTTCCACGGCGAACGGCTGGCCGATGTGCGGGCCAGTGCCGTGGCGGGCCAACTGCCGCTTGGCTGCCACCGCATCGACGATCCCACCGGGTTCGACGAGCTGCTGGCTGCGGCACCCGCCGGCGGCGAGGCTCCGCCCTGGCCCGATCTGGCCGCGGATGATCCCTGCTTCATCTTCTTCACCTCCGGCAGCACCGGCCGGCCCAAGGGCGTGACCCACAGCCGGGCCAGCTTCGCCGCCGTGCTCACCTCCCTGATCCAGGCCATCGAACTGCGGGCCGGCGAGGAGGTGCTGGCCGGCAGCTCCCTGGCCCACATCGCCTCCTGTGCCCTCGTGTTGGCCGCCCTGGCCGGCGGCGCCTCCGCGGCGATCGCCAGCCGCATCGATGCGCCCACCGTGGAAACCCTGCTGCGGCGCCATCGGCCGTCGGTGCTGCTGATGCTGCCCGCCGCCCTGTTCGAGCTGCTGCGGGATGACCGGTTGCTGCCGACGGATCTGGCTTCGGTGCGGCTCTGCATCAGCGGCGGCGACAAGGTTCCCCATCAGCTGCAGGAGGAGTTCCGCAGCGCCGCCGGCTTCGGGATCGACGAATGCTTCGGCATGAGTGAGATCGGCTACGCCACCCTGGCGCCCCCTTCCGGCCCGAACCGGATCGGCTCCGTCGGCCGGCTCTGCCCGGGGTTCAGCGCCAGCCTGCGCGACGAGGACGGCAACGAGGTGGCCCCGGGCGAGCAGGGGCGCCTCTGGATCCAGGCCCCCTCCCAGATGGTGGGCTACTGGGACAACCCCGAAGCCACCGCCGACACCATCCGGCAGGGCTGGCTGGACACCGGCGATGAGATGCGCGTCGATGCCGACGGCTATTTCTGGTTCTGCGGCCGCCGCAAGCAGATCATCGTCCACGACAGCTCCAACATCTGCCCCCAGGAGGTGGAGGAGGCGCTCTCTGAGCATCCGGCCGTGGATCTGGTGGGGGTGATCGGCATCCAGGACCCGGTGCACGGCGAGAACGTGCGGGCCTACCTGACCCTGCGGCCCGATCAGCCCGCCCCCAGCGAAGCCGAACTGATCGCCTTTGCCCGGGCCCGGGTGGGCTACAAGGCGCCGGAGGAGATCCGCGTGCTGCCTGAGCTGCCCCTCACCCCCGTGGGCAAGACCGACCGACTGGCCCTGCGGCAGCTGGCGGCGGAGGGGCTGCATGCCGGTTGAGGCCTCCCTGCTCGACTGGATCGGCAACCGCGGGCGCCGCTGCAGCGTCGGCGAGGCGGCCGCCGGCACCGGCCTGTCCCTGCAGGAGGTGGAGCCGGGGCTGCTGGCCCTGGTGGCCGAAGTGTCCGGTCATCTGCAGGTGGCCGAGGACGGCACCCTGCTGTTCGTCTTCCCTCCCGCGCTGCGGATGCGGCTGCTGGCCCTCAGCGGCCGCCGCCGCCTGCAGGCCCGGCTGCAGGCGGCCCTGCGCCTGGCCGCCCGCCTGATCCGGCTCAGCTTCGGCCTGGTGCTGCTGCTGGTCACCACCCTGGTGGTGCTGATCCTGTCGGTGCTGCTGATCGTGCGGCTGTTCAGCAGCGACGACGGCGACGATGCCGGCCTGGCGTTGCTGCAGGGGCTGGCCCAGGTGCCCCTTTCGATCCTGGATCTGCTCGCCTCCGGCATCCGGGCCCCGGCGCGTGAGGGCTCCTCCTCCGTCACGCCGCAGCAGCTGTGGAGCCTGCTCTGGGACCTGCCCGGCGAGGGCGCCGATCCGGCCGCCCTGGGCTTCCTCAGCGCCGTGTTCTCGATCCTGTTCGGCGATGGCGATCCCAATGCCCGCCTCGAGCCGCAGCGCTGGCGCCGCATCGGCGCCTTCCTGCGCAAGCGTGGTGGCGTGGTGATCGCCGAGGACCTCGCCCCGCTGCTCGATCTGCCCGACTGCCCCTCCGATCCCGACCGACGCCGTGACCTCGCCGATGCCGCCATGCTGCCGGTGCTGCTGCGCTTCGACGGCCGCCCCGAGGTGAGTGAGGACGGGGACCTGATCTATGGCTTCCCCTCCCTGCCCGCCCGCGCTTCCCGCGTTGATGGGCCGGTGCCGCCGCTGCGCGAACGGGCCTTTCGCTTCAGTCGGGCGGGACGCGGGCAACGGGTCGCCTATGGCCTCATCGTCGGGGCCCTGCTGGTGCTCGCGCCGTGGCTGCTGGCGATCACGCCCGCCTGGCTGCCCTCCGTGGCTTGGCTGGCCCGATTCGCCATCGGCTACGCCCTGTTGCTGCTGCTCCTGCCCCTGGCCCGCCTGCCGCTGCAGCACTGGCGCAACCGCGCCATCGCCGCCCGCAATCGGCGCCGCCAGGCCTGGGCCGAGGCGGCCCGCCACGCCGATCCCCAGCTGAAGCGCCGCCGTGCCGTCGCCCGCCGACTGGGCGCCACCGAGGCTGGCCGGCCGGCGCCGCGGGTCGTGTACGACAGCGGCCGCGATCTGCTGGAGCAGTCCATCGACGACCTGGACGCTGGGCCCCGGCCGATCGCCTGAGACAATCCACGCTCGCCTGTGCCCAGCCAAAGACATGTCCGTTCTCGGCAGAGAGGCGATCCTGCAGGCGATCGAAGCGGGCGCGATCGGGGTCACGCCCTTCGTTCCCGAGCGGCTGGGCCCCGCCTCGCTCGACCTCACCCTCGCCCCCACCTTTCGCGTGTTCCGCAAGGTGCACGAGGTGATCGAGGTGCGTGAGCACACCGACTACCGGCAGCTCACCGAGAAGATCAAGGTGCCCCAGCAAGAGCACATCCTGATCATGCCGGGCGAAACGGTGCTGGGCATCACCCAGGAGCGGCTGCGCCTGGGGCCAGGTCTGTGCGGCTGGCTGGAGGGTCGCAGCCGTTTTGCGCGGCTGGGCCTGATGGTTCACATCAGCGCCCCCTTCATGGGGCCGGGGATCGACAGCCAGCAGGTGCTGGAGATGAGCAACTTCGGCCCCGCTCCCCTGGCCGTGATTCCCGGCACCGCGGTCTGCCAGTTCGTGTTCCAGAAGCTGGAGGGGAGCGAGATCTATGCCGGCGGCTTCGCTGGCCAGACGGAGGACTCCTTCTGACAGCCCTGTCGTTCCTGGTGCGGTACGGGGGTGCTGCCGGCTCTGCCTCTGATCTGCGCGACTGGGGGCTGCGGCAGCAACAGTCAGAAAATGCCCAGAGTTTTCTTCTTGCAGTAACCGGCGCCGATGTTCATCCAGCCCGATTCGCAGGGCTTGCCGTAGGTGGGCCTCACTTCGTAATAGATGGGTGAATTGCAGTGCTGCTTGAGGTCATTCACATACCCCAGCGGGCACTGGTCGTAGCCCGGAAGCTTGGGGATCCGCTTCTGTGCCACCGCCGCCCCGGGGATCAGCAGCGGCAGTGTGAGCAGCGGCAGGCCCAGGAGCCTGGCGGCCAGAGCGCAGCGTGACGTCTTCATGGCGCGAGGATCCAAGGGCATCATCCAGGAGTCTGATGGCCTGGCGGCAGCCAGCACAACCAACAACCGCACCATCGCCGCAGGGATGGGCCGTGCCCGCCGCACCTCCGTTGCTTTGCTCGCCATGACCCTCCCCCTCCAGGCGATCCCCACCGCACGGGTGGCTTCCGCCGCGCAGGTGGCTACCGGCGCTTGGGTTGCGCTGGGGCGATGACCAGCAACCCACGCCACCGTCGCGCCAAGCTCCGCCGGCTGCTGCGCGCCCTGCTGTTCGTGGTGGCCCTGGCCGGTGCGCTGGCCTCCCTGGTGGTGTTGCTGCCGCTCACGCTCTGGGGCCTGCTCTACTGCGCCATCAAGACCCCACTCGACTGTCTCGCCTCCCTCGCGGTGCTGCTGTTGCTGTGGCTGGCCGCTTTCTCCCTCGTGGCCCTGGCAGTGCTGGGCGCCAGGCGGTTGCGGAAGCCTGACCCCTAGCGCGACGCCGTGGCCGCCGGTATGGCCTGGGGCAGTCTCACCCCCCAGCCGCTATCGGTGCGTCGCCTGTGTGCCTCAACAGGATGTCCAGATCGCAACTCTGGAGCTGGAACGTTATCCGCAGCCAGATCGAGCGGCGGAGCAAGGGCGTTCATCAACCAATGTCACCCCAATGCTTTACCGCATTGACACCCAACCACGCGGCATGCGGCACAATTTCATGATCCGTCACTTCAGATGACAGACAGAGGCGGTGCTTTAATCCCAACCACCAGAAACTCGCGCTTACTGCCTCAAACGTGGCGAACGTTCGGACAACGATTAAGTCCGATCAGCCAATGAACAGGACTTGCTTCACAGGTGGCCAACAAGCCAAACCAGCTTGAGCACACTCAGGCTAACTCATGAAGAGAGACATTCCAAAGCTCTTTGTCTCTGGCAACGTTCCGTGGGTTCAGCCCAGTTCATGCCAGGTGTGCACTTGAATGATCAGATCATGAAGGTCGCCACCACCGCTGCGTGATCGGATGCCGGGTCGGATTTGCGCTCGGTGGGAACCTCATTCACCGATGGCAGCCGGTTCGTCGCCAGAACGGTGCGGGCGTCTGGGATGTTCCTGGGGTTCACGAGGCGGTGACTGGCAAAGATGTGATCGATCAATTCACCACGGCCCTTGAACACCCGGGTGTAGGGAGGCTCTGCGGGTGGCTCGCCATCCGGCGTGACGTTGAGGCGCGGAGCCAGATTCCACATCCGGTAGCCGTCTCCCTTGTCGCCAGTGAGGAACCCTGCGGTCTCAAGCTCTGAGCCCGTCGGACCCTGAATGATCTGGGTGGTGGCGGCATCGGGCTGGTCGTTGAGGTCCCCGCAGAACACCACGGCCTTCTCACGCCCCAGTCCGTCATCGGGATCGGGCTCTCCGGCACTGGAGGAGAGGATCGTATTGATCCGGTCGCGGATCGTCAGCGCCTCCCCGGTGCGACGGTAGAGCGCGTAGGCCGCATAGCGGTAACGCTCGTCCTCATCCTTCGGGCTGAAGTTGCCCTTGGGCCGGGGATAGCTGATCAGCTTCGATTTGAAGTGGGCGGTGATCACGGTCACCTCCGTACCGTCAACCTCCACCACCACCTCCAGGGCGCTGCGGCCCATGGCGGCGAGTAGCGATTCATCGGCGACGGTGCCCGGCTTGTCGAAGACCGGATCCTTCTGCTGCACCGGACGGATCAGATCCGGAAACGTGCTGATGGACCGGATACCGCTCAGAGGGCGGGTGGAGAGGATCGCCACGCGGATGGCACGGCTCGGTTCTCCGCCGGCTTCCGGGACTCCTTCCGCCGCATGGGGCATCGAACGGGTCAGGGCCTGCTGCAGAGCCGCCAGAGCGCCGTTCGGACCGATCTCCTGGAGAGCCAGCAGATCAGGCTGCTCTTCGTCGATCACGGCGGCGAGCTTGGTGAGTTTGTCCTGGAATTCCTGCTCAGCCTCCGGCTTCGAGGGATCAGGAAGGAACAGGTTCTCCACATTCCAGTTCATCACTTTGAAGGCCGTCATGGAGCTCCCGATCGCTTCAGTCTTCACTGGGATATAGCAACGTCAGGTTAAAATTGCATGTAGGCAGATGTTCAAGCAGCCTGGGTCGGTGAGCTCAGGCGTGGCAGACCACCGCCCCCAGCTGTTTCACTGAGGCGTGACCGGGCCAAGCCGCGGCGCCTGAGAGGGATCCACGAGGGGCGGCAGGGGTGCGTTGGACGCGGGTTGATCGGCGTTCTGCGTGTAGGCCACGGTGTAGAGCTGCGGCTCGGCCTTCAGAACCAGTCCCTTCAGCCGCTCCAGATGCTGCGCAAAGACAGGGCTGGCGCGCATGGCCAGATAGGCCTCGACGGAGCTGAAGTGGGCGTAGTTGACGGCGCGGGTGCGATCGAGGCTGAGGTGCAGGTTGGCGCTCAGGCTGCCCGGAAAGACGCCTTGCAGGCGCTTGTATTCGCTCACCTGGGTGGCCACGAAGGCCTCGGCCTGATCTGGATCCAGATGAAACACGTTGATCAGCACGATGCCATCGCCGACGCTGATCGTGTTGACGGGAAAGCCGTTGTCAGAGCTGGCAGTTGTTCCGGTCATTGATGACGTGCAGGGAAGGTCTCAGAGGATGCCGCCATTCACCTGAAGCGTCTGTCCGTTCACCCAGCGGGCGTCATCGGAGGCGAGAAAAGCCACCACATCCGCCAGATCGGCGGGTTGGCCGAGGCGACCCAACGGAGTGGCAGCGATCAGATGGGCCAGGGCATCGGCTGGCATCACCAGGCCGTCGGTGTCGGTGACCCCGGGGCCGATCTGGTTGACGGTGATGCCACGGGGGCCGAGCTCCTTGGAGAGGGCCATGCCGAACTGCTCCACCGCCGCCTTGCTGGCGGCGTAGAGACCTGCGGCGGGCAGGGCCTGGCGGGTGGCACCGCTGGCCAGATTGATGATCCGGCCACCGTCGGCCACGTGGCGGGCCGCCTCCTGCAGGGCGAAGAACGTGCCGCGGGCATTGGTGCCCATCACGTGGTCATAGTCCTCTTCCTCGATGTCAGTCGTGGGTTTGAACACGGATACCCCGACGTTGTTGACGACGATGTCCAGATGACCGAATTGCTCGAGCACGGCAGCGAACAGGGCCCGGGTCTGGCTCACCTGGCTGAGGTCGGATTGGTGTGCCAGGGCCCGCACCCCACCTGCTCGAATCGCATCCGCCACGGCCTCTGCCTTCTCGCGATTGCCGGCGTAGGTGAGCACCACATCGGCTCCATCACGCCCCAGCCGCTCAGCGATGGCCCGGCCGATGCCGCGGGATTCGCCCGTGACCAGGGCCACCTTGCCTTGCAATCGCGTCATCGTCGTTGTGGTGGCTCGAGGACGGTGGGGATCGATCGGCAACCTATGGCGGCCCGCCATGGAAAGGAAGGGCTTACCTTCAGGTGCGTTGCCGGGCCAGGCTCGCCATCTCCAATGAGCGCAACCCTGCCGACGGGGACTGATCCCATCGAAGGCACCACCTTCGTGAGAGCTGCCCTCAAGGTGTTGCAGGGCAAGTGGACCTTGCCGATCCTCTGGCAGCTGCGGGAGACCCCTCAGCGCTACGGAGATCTGCGCCGCGCGATTCCAGAGATCAGCGACAAGGTGCTGACCCAGCACCTGCGCGACCTGGAACGCGGCGGGTTGGTGGAGCGGGAGGTGATGCCTGCCAAACCGCCGCAAGTGAGTTATCGCTTCAGTGCTTACGGCCGCAGCCTGATCCCATTGATTCAGTCACTCTGTGCCTGGGGGGAGCAACATCTGCAGCGCCAGGATCGCTTCGAATGATCTCCCAGTTCCGGTGGGCCTGCATGCCGCCGAGCTGTTCGGATCCAACGCATCGCTGATCACCACGTTAAGCCGAGGCCCTGCAACCGGGCCTGGCCCTTGGCATCTGCAAGGCACTCGGCTGTTCGGCTCGGGATGGCGTCCGATCGGGTGAATTGGTGGTTGAAGCGCATGTCCTGGCTGCGGCCTGCTCGATATCGCTGGGTCCGATCTGCGTGCAAGACAGGAACTCGCTGAGTGCCATGGGTGCCGCCACTCGGGCTGCTTGTCTCTTGTTGACTTAACGGTTGATGCAGGCCTCATCGTCTGGAATGGGTCGGCAGCACGGTGATCGATCCGTTGTTCTCCAGAATGGCCACGTGCACATCGTTGATCGATCTGTCGTTTGCCCGTTACTCGTAGCAGAACGAGCAGAAAGATGTAAACGACGGCTCCGCGAAGCACGAACTCCCAGATCGGAATGGCAAGTTTCCACAACCACCACTCCTGAAGGGTATGCCGGCAAGCTTAGGCCCAGGCTCCAGGAGTTCTTTGCCAATCAAGCAACGAGCTGCTGGCCACTGTGGTTCGTCCACTGAGGCTCTGTGGAGCCTGCCCAACGGCAAAGGCATCACATTCATCTTGGGCCGCCATCGGCTGGGCTGCTGGGTCGCTTCCGGCACCTGCCGGCCTCGCATCAATGGTGAGGGAACGTTCGTGGACCTTCGCAACTGATTCGATTGCGTCGGCCACACCGTCGCGCCGGTGCCGGCGGTGGGTGGCTTGGTGCGCTGACTGTAGCAGAGGGTCGTGTTCTGAAAGCAACTGGAGAAAGCGATCAGGCCATCAGCAACACAACGTCATCAGCGAATCTGTCTGTTGGTCTCCACACTCTGCCCTTCATCTGCAGGAATTGGGGAGTCAGCGTGGGTAGACCGGAGGCCAAGGAAGCCCAATTGTGTTGCATACCATCCCGCTGCTGGCCGCCACCTGTCTGTCGGGATTCGCCATGCTGCAACTGATGTTCAGGATCGGATCATCGTGATCGGTCTTTGGCACGTACGAAATGCGGCTGACTCAAGCCGGAGCGCCCCCACCCCCTGATCCGGGGCCCGGTGGGCGGAGGAGTTCATCGGTGAGCTCGGGGCGGCGCTGGAGAGGCTGGAGCCGCGCCCCTGAGCGTGGGGAAGATGGAAGGGCGTCCGGCCCCCCCCTCAGACTGAGCTGATGACCCCAGCCTGGGCCCACAGGCCGCTCCGTAGTGAGCTTGGACCCTGGCGCCTGGCCGGGCTCCCAGATTCACGGTGTCTACAGTGAAGAGACAACGGCATAGCGCTTGCAAACTTGATGACTGTCAGCGTTATCACTCCAACCAGGCTTCTGCCAGATCGGCTCAGCATGTTGGTGGAGTTGAATGAGAGCCTGAGGAATAACGATTGCTTGGTCGAACACGTTGTTGTTGTTGATGGTGCCAGCCGGGAAGACCTTCCGCCTGAACTCTGCGAATGGGCTACTGTCATTGCAACAGGGCGGTCCATCGGCCAAGCCGCCGCTCGCAATTTGGGCTTGGTGGTTGCAAAAGGCGAATGGATTACCAGCGCCGATGACGATGACTGGCTTCATCCGCAGTCGATTGACAAACGACTGGATGCAATCCGCAGTCATCAAGGTGCACTTTGGTCTGCGGGATACTGCACGGATGATTCCAAGATCGACCCAGGAATCGTGCCAGCAGGCCCCAGCTCCCCCGGAGACATCTGGCGTGCCTGGCCAACACCGAAGGCCAGTATCCCCTTGGGGCCAACAACGCTGCTCGTGGAAGCCAACCTTCTGAAGCGGGCTGGTGGCTGGATGGGCTTACCTCAAGGAGAAGATCTTGGCATGATGATGGCCGTGACCTGCATGGCACCCGGGGTGGTGATTGATGCCCATGTTTATCATATTCGGTTGCATGGGGGCCAGATGACGAAAACAACCTGGTTTGACGACCTGGAGCTTCTTTCAAGACGTTGTGCATGGGAAAGAGGTGAGCGGATTCTGCTCCAATCAACCCAAGCTTCCGCGTCTTGGGCCCTTCGTTCTGCTCAGATGATCAGCCCGGTTGAACTTGATCGTCGATTCTCTGCATCCAGCATGACTGTCGGGTGATTCTGCAGGAAGCCGCAGTTGATCCTGAGTAGCCCGATGAACCTTCTTCAGCTCATGCTCTCGGGTCTGTTCCTGGCGGTGCAGGTGGCCCCGGCCACCATGGCCGCACCCGAGGTTCGCGCCACGGTGCTCTCGATCGGTGACGGTGACACGATCCGGGTGCAGCAGGGCCAGCAGCGGCTCACAATTCGGCTGGCCTGCATCGATGCCCCCGAGATGACGCAGGCTCCCCATGGCGTCAACGCCCGCCGTTACCTGCAGAGCCGGCTGCGGCTGGGCTCCAGCGTGACCCTCAGGCCCCAGACGGTGGATCGCTTTGGCCGCACGGTGGCGGAGGTGATCGGGGATGTGAACCTCAACCTCGCGCTGGTGGAAGACGGCATGGCGTTTGCTTACCGCCCATACCTGGCCCAATGCAACGCCAAGGAGTATCTGGATGCCGAGTTCCGGGCGTCCCGCAGCCGCTTCGGGGTGTGGAGGGTGCCGGGCGGCATCACCCGTCCCTGGGATTTCCGGCGCGGCAGAACGTCGGGCCGAGCAGGCAGCGGCACCGAGTCGATTCCTGGTGGCCGGAGGTATCGCTGCAGTGAAATCGTGTCCTTTGCACGCGCACAGGAATTGCTGCGCCAAGGCCACACCTACCTGGATGGAAATGGTGATGGTGTGGCCTGCGAAAGCCTCCGCTGAGGGGACGGAGACCCGCACCTTCTTGCTCTGGCCACCAACAGCCTGATGGTTGTGGTCCAGCCGATTGATGCTCCATCACCATGGCCCACCGGATCTGAACTGCTCGCCAAGGTCAAGGAACTGGCTGAAGTCTCCAAATCAGATCTGCTGCGGGAGGCGGGTACTGTCAGCACCAAGAAGGATGGGGGTGAACGCCTGAACTTCACGGCGTTCTCTGAGGCGTTGCTGGAAGCCAAGGGCGTGAGCCTGGGTGATGGCAACAGCAAGAGCAAAGGCAAGGGTGGCTGGACCTTCAGCTATGTCGCCACTGTGTAGGGCAACGGCAACCTGCTGATCGGCAAGGCGTACTCCGCCCTGCTGGACCTCAAGCCTGGCGATGAGTTTGAAATCAAGCTGGGCCGCAAGCAGATCCGCCTGGTTCCTGCTGGTGGGGCTGACGACGAGGAGTGAAGGTCGCTGGGCTGGATCCCCTGCGCTGATAACGGCTACAAGCTCACCCGTCGTTGCGGCGTCAGCAAGGCGGAGATCTGGACCATCGGAGTGGCGGCTTGAAGGCCTGGCCGATGGGGAGCGAGCCTCTCAACCCAGCCCGCCCAGGCGGATCAGCGCTCCCACCACCACAAAGGCGATCGCCAGGGCAGTGGTGCCACGGATGTGCCAGGCCAAGCCACTGAGGTTGTCGTCTCTGAGGTTGGGGATCAGCCGCAGGCGGGCATGCACGGCCAGTGCCGCGGTACCGACCAGCAGCAGCAACTTGGTGCCCACCTGCAGGCCGATCGGGTTCTGTGGGTTGAAGAGCCCCTGGAAGTGGGGAAGGTAGATCCAGCCCATTCACAGGCCGGTGACCACCTGGATGGCGAGAGCGGTGAGGCCCAGCGGCTCGAACGTCTCCTCGAAGGCGCGGATCGGCGCCGCCCGACCCTCGCGCAGGGCGCGGGGCAGCACGCCCAGATCCAGCACCAGATGGCCGCCGGTCCAGACCGTGGCGGCCAGGGCATGCACAATCACCAGCAGCGGGAACACAGCCGTCTCAACGAGGACTCGGCTGCTTGCACGATGGAGCCCGTTCGGGCTGTCTGACCATGACGGTGATCGTCGATCGGCCTGCGGCGCCGTTCATCCTGGGCTGTTGAAGGGCGCTGGGCAAAGCACCGATGACTGTGGGTAGGTGGCTGGGCTGGGCCGGCTTGCTGGCGCTGGGCTACGGCGGTGTCTCCCTGCTGGTGTTCCTGTCCCAGCGCTCGTTGATCTATTTCCCCCAGCCCGCCGCCGATCCATCCGGCCGGCTGAAGCTGCAGGTGGAGGGCAAGCGCGTGCTGGTGGCCCATCGCCCCCATCCGGGTCCTCGGGCGCTGATTTACTTCGGGGGCAACGCCGAGGATGTGTCCCTCACCCGCGCCGAGCTGGCCGCTCTGCTGCCCGACACAGCCCTCTACCTGCTTCATTACCGCGGCTACGGCGGCAGCGAGGGCAGACCCAGCGAAGCGGCCCTGCGCGCCGACGCCCGGGCCCTCTATGCCCACGTGGCCGAGCGCCACAGCGCGGTGACGGTGGTGGGACGCAGCCTTGGCACCGGGCCCGCGGTGCATCTGGCTGCCACCCGCCCGGTGCAGCGGCTGGTGCTGCTGGTGCCTTTCGACAGCCTGCTGGCGGTGGCCCGCGGCACCATGCCGTGGCTGCCGGTGGATCTGCTGCTGCTCGATCGCTGGGATGCGGCCGCCGAGGCGCCCCTGGTGCGCGCCCCCACCACGATCGTGGCGGCGGCCGTCGATCGGGTGGTGCCCACTCGCCACGCCGTCGCCCTGCACCGCGCCTTCCAGCCCGGCGTGGCAGAGCTGATTCTGGTTCCCGACCTTGACCACAACACGCCGATCCTCAATTCGGCGGCCTTTCGCGCTGCCCTGCAAGGCCAGGAAACTGGCCGTCCCCACAGCCGCTAGCAGTTGCTGAAGCTCGGCGGAGGTGACGCAGGAGTCGGTGGCTGTGGTGATGCGTGTCTTGGCCACGCAGGTGAGATTCTGCGGGAGCAGATAGCTCACCTTCTTGCAGCCGTTGGTCGCCCCGGGCTGCAGCACCACAGTCAGGTCTGGAATGGCCAGCTCGGCGTCGCTCGTCATCGGCACGACTAAGACTGTTGGATAGACAAGGTCAAACAGTGCGCAGTCCTGCACGACCACTGCCGGTCTGAGCTTGTTGGGCTCCGGGGGGTGTGGGTCTCGATCGGGGTCGCCTGGATCTTTGCGCCAATCGACCGTGACGATTTGCCCCGCCTTCAGCTCCACGCTTGTGCTCAGCGGCCGAAGGGCTCAGGTGTGGTCCAGTTGCCGATGAAAGACTTGGCGTCCGGATCGGCCGCGATGTGCTCGGCCACGGTTTTGCTCTGGGCCCGAATCCGTGCTCGCAGAGCCTCCATGGCGCTCAGCGAACTGCTCACCTGCAGGACGCTTCTCCCCCCACGTTGCCGGCGGCGTACGGAAAAGGGAGCGTCGAGCTTTTGGTTGGCTTGATCGGCAGGGGTCATGACGGCAGCGGCTTTCGCCAACCTCATGGCCTGATGCTTCAACGTTAGACGTCATTCCGGTCTCGGCTCGATGGTGACGGCACCACCTGGCTGGGCCGGGTCAGGCATGGGAAGGCTGAGCACGACAAAGCCCGGTGACGAGGTCACCGGGCTCTGAAGGAGTTTGGTTAATCGGGCGGAGTGGCTGACGCTGGCACCTGGGGCCAGGTGACTAGAGGGACTTCCCATTTGGTCCGGGGCACCTATAGCGGTGCAATGGACGGCGACGGCGTAACACGCCAGGGAAGCCAGAGATCCGATGAGAGTGTTGGAGCAGGGGCCGGATCGTAAGCGCGCTCCTCACACCTGCTCGGGTGGGGTGTCATCCATGGTCTGGAGCCTCCCGGTTCGTGATGCATTCACCATCGATCCGCCGGCCGCAGGCGGCAAGACTTTCCTGTCAAGAGGACACCGCTTGTGATCTCCGGCAACGGCTCTTCATGAACCGGTCGCTGTTCACGCCAACGGCCGCCCCTTCCAGGTCCAACCGCGGCCGCTGAGGGTGCGCCACACCGACACCGGACCGATCGCGGCCACCACCAGGCCACCGGCTCCCATTAGCCACCAGAGGGTGAGCGGCACCTGGAACTGGCGGCGGGTCCACAGGCGCAGGACCAGTTGCAGGCCGATGCCCACCAGGGCGAAGGCCAGGGCGCTCAGCGATACCAGCCGCTGGCCGGGCAGCAGCGCGGCCGCAATCGCAGCGGCCGGTGTCAGCAACCAGGGGCCGCTGAACATCAGCAGCACCACCGACGAGGCCGCCAGGGCCCTGGCCACATCGCCATCGAGGCCCAGCAGCCAGTTCTTCGTCCAGCCCTCCCAGAGGGAGGCGAAATCGCTGTACATGCGCAGCTCCAGCGCATCCAGCCCCAGCAGGTAGCGCAGGCGATGGCCGCCTTGCTTGATCTGCCACGCCAGGGCCAGGTCTTCCACCACCTCCGCCGCCAGGGCCCGGTGGCCGCCGATCGCCAGGTAGGTGCTGCGGCGGAACAGCATGAACGGCCCGGCGGCGAAGGCCACCGGACTGGCGGGATCATTGGCGGCTTCGATCGGAAAGCCGAGCCCCAGCAGGCTGGCCATTATCGGCTGCACCATCCACTCCGCCAGGCAGCCGCAGCTCAGCCGCGGCGCCAGGCTGAACAGGTCGGCCCCGTCTGCGATTGCCTGGGCCAGTGCGCGCCGCAGGGTGGCCGGCTGCAGGCGCACATCGGCATCGACGAACAGCACCCATTCGCTCACAACGTGCTTCATGGCGCGGCTGCAGGCCCAGTTCTTGCCCACCCAGCGCTCGCCCACCGGCCGGGCCCCGGCATCGAGCAGCGAGAAGCGCGGCTCCGTGGCGCCGCAGGCCCCTGCCGCCTCCAGGGCGATCGCCACCGTGGCATCGCTGGAGCGATCGTCCACCACCAGCACCTTCCAGTCACCACAGGGGTCCTCGCTGCTCAGCAGGCTGGTGAGGCAGGCAGCGATGTTGGTCGCTTCGTTGTAGGCCGGCACCACCACCGTGAGCGAGGTGTTGGCCAGGGTCGCTGATGCGTCCGATCCCGGATCCGGCCGTGCCGCCAGCCTGGGCGCCCGCACAAACACTCGCGCCAGGCCGGCGATCAGGATCACCAGGCCAAGCGCGGCAGCGGCGCCCATGGACAGCAGCGCCCAGGCGAGGGCCGTGGCTGGATCCATGGCGTAGCCCTCAGGATTGGTCCGCCCATGGTGGCCCGGCTCACGCATCACCCTGAACCGATCCAAGATCTGCGGATGAAGAACGAGGCCCCCACCTCCGCGCCACGGTTGATCGGTGGTCCCGATGCTGCGCCGGCCACCGTGCTGCTAGCCCACGGGGCCGGAGCCCCGATGGACAGCCCGTTCATGGCGGCCATCGCCAGTGGAATGGCCGAATTGGGCTGGCGGGTGGTGCGTTTTGAGTTTGCCTACATGGCCAGGATGCGCGAGACGGGTCGCCGCCAGGGACCTGACCGGATGCCGGTGTTGCAGGAGGCGTTCCGCCAGCAGGCACGGCTGGAGCAGACGGAGCAGCCGGGCCGGCCGGTGTTCATCGGTGGCAAGTCGATGGGCGGCCGGGTGGCCAGCCTGCTGATCGATGAGCTGGCCGCCAGCGACGGGGTGACCGGTTGCCTTTGCCTCGGCTACCCCTTCCACCCGCCCGGCAAGCTGCTGCAGCTGCGCACCGAGCACCTGGCTACCTTGAGCACTCCCACCCTGATCCTGCAGGGGGAGCGGGACAGCTTTGGGCGACGGGAGGAGGTCGAGACCTACAGCTTCTCGCCGCAGGTGCAAGTGCGCTGGATCCCCAGAGGTGACCACAGCTTCAAGCCCACCCGCAGTTCGGGCCTCAGCGAAGCGGAGAACTGGGCCACGGCGGTGGCGTTGGTCGACCAGTTCCTGCGGGAGCTGTTGTTCCGCTGAGCTTCACAGCCGAATTGCCCAATACCTAATTCGTGCGACCAGAGACCGATCTGCGGGATTGAACCGACAATCCGGCGTCAGGCTGGTGGGTGACTCAATGCGCAGCGTCACAAAAGAGGTGGTGTGCGAGTGGGGGCAGGGAGTTGGGGTGGAGAGCTGAGTTGAGCATTGCCACGGCTGAGATCCGCATCACCACCTTGGACGACCCGTCGGGGACGGATGAGCATCAGCCCTATGTGCTGTTCGTTAACCAGAGCGAGTGAGGCAACGCCCACCTCCTGCCCAGCAATGTGTTCTCGTCTAAGGCGGAGCTTAAGAAGTACACGGCCCTGCGCTTTTAGCAGGAGGTAAAACGCCCTCCCCATTGCCTTGGGACTGGGGGCTGTCGGGCAGCAGCATTTCCCTGTTCAACCTGGGCAACCTGCTGCTGATCGCCGGGTCGTGGGAAGCTGCGGCGGGAGATTGAAGCCCAGCCCCATGGTTCCCTGGCTACAACAGCAAGAGATCTTCGTTTGGGATTCCGGCTGACATGAGTTGGGGTAGATCGATGGGCACTGAGAAAGCTCCATTACCCTCAAGACCGTGCCCGGCAAGCCCGATCGCCAAGATCACGTCGCTAACCGTTCCATGGACGACCAACGCCTGAGCGTCTACGCAGAACTGATCAGCAAGCTGCTGGAGTGCCCCAGCGGGGAGGAGAACACGATCCTCAACGCCCACCCAGAGCTGCTGGATGATGGATTGGTAGCGGCGATGCAGCACTACTCGGAACTTCTGAGGCAGCAGGGGAATTCCAATTCAGCCGCGTTTCTTGAGAATCTTGGCCAACAGATTGCGGAGTTCATCCGGAAGGGCGATTCGCCGCAGGAGCCCCCATCAGCGGAGAGGCAGCAGGCCCATACGGATCTGATCCAGCAGTTGCTGGAGTGCCAAGTCGGAGAAGAGCAACGGATCCTGGAGGCTCACAGCGAACTCCTGGACCAGGGTTTTTTGCGCATGTGTGAGCAGGTGGCCCTGGGGCTGGTGGAACAGCACAACCAGCAAGATGCTGCCTGGCTGCGCAGCTTTGCCGCCCAACTGGCGAATGGTGTATCCACCGCAAAAGTTAGCCACTCGAATGAGCAAGAAGCATTTTTGATGCAGCTATTGCAGACGGTTGGGGAGAGTAATGGCGATCCAGCGTACGCACTGCTCAGCGCTCATTTACCGCTACTGAACACTGGGCTAATAACCCTGCTAAATAACTGGTTTACAGGCGCAGTCGAACGGATAGATCAAGACATGCGAGAGGATCTGGCAACCATGCTTAGCAACCTTGGAACAGTCATACAGGAGTTTCCACTTGGGGAGCAGCGAACAAATCAGCTGATTGCCATTAATGCCTATACCAATGCCTTGCGCGTCAGGACAGAAGCCGAGCTGCCGCACGCCTGGGCGAGGACTAAGAATAATCTCGGCAACGCCTTTATAAGTCTTGCCCACTTGACTGAGAATCCGAAACAACAGATCGAGAACGCCATCGAGGCCTTTACCAGTGCCTTGCGGGTCTACACAGAAGCCGACCTTCCACAAGACTGGGCTGCCATAAACAGTAATCTCGGCAACGCTTACGGCGCTCTTGCCCCGTTCTCAGAGAATCCGAAACAACAGATCAAGAAAGCCATCGAGGCCTATACCAATGCCTTGCGGGTCTCCACAGAAGCCGAGCTTCCTCATGCCTGGGCCGCAACAAACAATAATCTCGGCAACGCCTACAGGAATCTTGCCCCGTTCTCAGAGAATCCGAAAAAACAGATCGAGAAAGCCATCGAGGCCTATACCAATGCCTTGCGGGTCTACACAGAAGCCGAGCTTCCTCAAGACTACGCGATGACAAACAATAATCTCGGCGTCGCCTATGGCGATCTTGCCCCGTTATCAGAGAATCCGAAACAACAGATCGAGAAAGCCATCGAGGCCTATACTATGTCCTTGCGGGTCTACATTAAAGCCGAGCTTCCGCAAGACTATGCAATGACAAACAATAATCTCGGCCTCGGCTACGGTGCTCTAGCCCCGTTTTCAGAGAATCCAAAACAACAGATCGAGAAAGCTATCGAGGCACATACCAATGCCTTGCGGGTCTACACTGAAGCCGAGTTGCCGCAAGACTGGGCCGCCACAAACAATTATCTAGGCCTCGCCTACTGCAATCTTGCCCCCTACTCAGAGAATCCGAAACAACAGGTCGAGAAAGCCATCGAGGCACATACCAATGCCTTGCGGGTTAACACAGAAGCCGAGCTACCGCAAGCCTGGGCCGCCACAAACAATGATATCGGCCTCGCCTACCGCAATCTTGCCCCCTACTCAGAGAATCCGAAGCAACAGGTCGAGAAAGCCATCGAGGCCTATACCAATGCCTTGCGGGTATACACAGAAGCCGAGCTACCGCAAGCCTGGGCCGGTACAAACAATAATCTCGGCATCGCCTACGGCAATCTTGCCCCGTACTCAGAGAATCCGAAGCAACAGATCGAGAAAGCCATCGAGGCCTACACCCATGCCTTGCGGGTATACACAGAAGCCGAGCTACCGCAAGACTGGGCCACCATAAACAATAATCTCGGCGTCTCCTTCGGCAATCTTTCCCCGTTCTCGGAGAATCCGAAGCAACAGATCGAGAAAGCCATCGAGGCCTATACCAATGCCTTGCGGGTCAGAACAGAAGCCGAGCTTCCTCATGCCTGGGCCGACACAAGCAATAATCTCGGCGCCGCCTACGGCGATTTTGCCCCGTTCTCAAAGAATCCGAAGCAACAGATCGAGAAAGCAATCGAGGCCTATACCAATGCCTTGCGGGTCAGAACAGAAGCCGAGCTTCCTCACTCCTGGGCCGACACAAACAATAATCTCGGCAACGCCTACAGCAATCTTGCCCCGTTCTCAGAGAATCCAAAACAACAGATCGAGAAAGCCATTGAGGCCTATACCAATGCCTTGCGGGTCTCGACAGAAGCCGAGCTTCCTCACTCCTGGGCCGCCACAAACAACAATCTCGGCGCCGCCTACGGTGATCTTGCCCCGTTCTCAGAGAATCCAAAACAACAGATCGAGAAAGCCATTGAGGCCTATACCAATGCCTTGCGGGTCTCGACAGAAGCCGAGCTTCCTCACTCCTGGGCCGCCACAAACAACAATCTCGGCGCCGCCTACGGTGATCTTGCCCCGTTCTCAGAGAATCCAAAACAACAGATCGAGAAAGCCATTGAGGCCTATACCAATGCCTTGCGGATTCGGGATTCGGTGACCCGCTCCGCGGATTGCCTGTCGACAGCCAGGAACCTTGGTAATCTGGGCTTTAAGAACAATCTGCTCGATATTGCTATCACGGGCTACACGCTCGCCATTTCTGCTGTGGAGAACCTGCGCACTACAGCTATCGACCCTGCCCGCAAGGCCGAGATTGTGGCCCAGGCCATCGAGGTGTACGCCAACCTCGTCCAAGTGTATTTGGATACTGAGCAATACGACAAAGCACTTGAGGTGGCTGATCGTTCCAAAGCCCGCAATCTCGTCGAGCTGTTAGCCACCAAAGACCTTTATCCCAAGGGAGACATCCCGCCAGAATTGATTCGCCGCCTGGATGCCCTGCGCGGCTCCATAGCCCGGGCAGAACGGCAGCTCAACAAGACAGACGCAGCACAAGGCCCCATCGCAGATGGTGGATCGATTGCGAGAGGCAATACTCGCACGCTGAATTTAGGGCCGCCGAAACAACAGGCCTATCAGGTCTCCACTGATCGGCTACTACGGGAAAAACAAGAACTCGAACACCTGATCCAGGCAGACATCCAACCCATTGACCCTACCTTCTCCTTGAGCCAGAAGGTGCAGCCCCTCACCTTTGAGCAGTTCCAAGCCGCCCTCCCTGATGGGCGCACAGCCCTAGTGAGTTGGTATATGGCAGGAGACAGGCTGGTGGCTTTTCTTGTGTCAGCACAGACCTCACATCCAACCTGTCATGAGTACCCAGAAGACACTCTCAAGAATCTGACCCAGGCCCTGAGCAGTTACGTCCAAACCTACCTCCAGGAGAAAGAGGAATGGGCAAGATCCCTGCCAAAGGCGCTGGTGGAATTCGCCGGGATGCTGGAGATTGATTCCCTGGCCAGGAAGATCTCAGAGATGGCCCCTGATGCGGATCAGTTGATCCTTGTACCCCACCGCTTTCTACACCTGCTGCCGCTCCACTGCCTGTCGCTGAACGAATCCCACGGCACATTGTTGGATCGCTTCTCCCGCGGTGTGCGCTTTTCCCCCAGCCTGCAGGTGCTTCAGCTGGTTCAGCAACGGCCGCAGACTGGCCTGGATTCTCTGTTTGCCATCGAGAATCCCACCCGGGATCTCCCCTACACCGATCTTGAAGTCGAGGCCATCCATCCCCTGTTTGGCCCCCAGCCCACGGTGCTCAGGCAACAGGCAGCCACCAAAGCCGCACTGGAGAGGAGCAGCTCCACCCTGGCCAGCAGCACCTGCCTCCACTTCTCCTGCCACGGCACGTTCAACTTCGCGCAACCCCAGCTCTCGGCCCTCATCCTGGCGGACAGCCACGTGGAGTCTCAGCCAGACGATGCCGATCCCGACCGCTACCTGCCGCAACTGGACGGCAGCGCCCTCGACCTCTCCAGGTGCCTCACCCTGCTCGATCTCTTCCAGCTGGACCTGCGCCAGGCACGCCTTGTCACCCTCTCTGCCTGCGAAACCGGCCTGAGCGAGATCAACAGCCTGAGCGATGAGTTTGTGGGCCTCAGCAGTGGTTTTCTCTTTGCCGGCTGCAACAGCGTCATCGGTACTCTCTGGACCGTGAGCGACATCAGCACCGGCCTGCTGATGGCTGAGTTCTACCGCCTGCTCAAGCAGCAGGAGCACACCCAGAGGCAAACCGATGTGGCCGTTGCCCTCAAGCAAGCCCAGCACTGGCTGCGCCACCTCACCTGTGAGCAGGCCGTGGCACGGATTGAGCATGCACTGCCCAGCCTCCCTGAAGCGGTGCGCCCCAACTACGCCTACGACATCCAGGAGCTGAAGCGGCGGCATCAGCCAACCGATTGCCTCTACAGCAGCCCGTTTTACTGGGCGGCCTTCTGCGCGGTCGGGCAATAGGCCGCCCAGCAAACCTCGCTATCGTTGTCAAGACGTTGCATGGCTTCTCACATGCCAGCGGATGCCCGCAAGTTTCAAGCCGCCTTCCAAGCCAATCACTCGATCCTCACGCCTGAAGATCGCAACGCCATCCTTGACTTTTCCTCCAAACTGGATCCAGACATCAGCAGCGAAGAGCTGACAAGCAAGCTGAGCGAATTCCTGACACAACACGCAGCGATCAACACAACGCTCTTTCCGCTTTCATCCTCGCCAGAAATGCACACGGACACACGTCTTGGTGGAGTGAGGCCCCAGCTCAACCCCCAAGACTTCAAGACTTCCATTCGCAACATCGTATTGGATTCCCAGCGAGCATCTGACAAGAATGGTGAACCCAAACCAACCCGTTGAGTTTGCCTGCCTCGATCAACTTGTCTTTCAGCTGCACCATGGGCTGGGCAAACCGGTTGACCATGATGGCATTGATAGGCTTTTGGCGGCTGTGCCAGGGCTGTCAGATCAGCACCGCAAGGACATCATCCGCGAGTTAATCCGTACCTCCGATTCGTCGAGTCGCTTTCACCCAGGCCTCACACCATTGGCCCCCGGCGATGGTTTCTACGCCTTAGAAACTACTGGGCATTGCCATGCTGAGGTTTTGCAGAAGGTGGAGCCATTCCTCCTGCACGACACGTTCATTCTTGATCTTTCTTCCACCGTTGCCAACAAGCCCGCCTCTTTGCTCAGGGGGTGCCGTTATCCTCTGGAGTCTTCGCTCGGGCAATGCACTCTGCTCACGATCATCTCTGACGATCCCTCTGAGGCGTTTGCCGCGGCCATGATCGCTGAGATCCTGGGTATCACCGACCTTGATCTGAGCAAAACTGAAATCCTGCGCGGTTCACCGATCCGGGAGGTTGACGAAAGAAACACGACGCATTACATCTGGATCAGGAACAAGCAGGATAGCGATGGACGTGAGGTTCAGCACATCCTGAACATGCTCTCTTGCCGTGCCAAGATTGAGTTTGTGGTTCAGCAAGCAGCCATCTGCTTTTCCGAGGGAAAACGGCACTACGAAGCAATCGAAAGCCACTTATCCCAGATCTCCGAGCTGAAGATCAGGGAGACTACTCACCAGGCACGGCAGGAACGGATTCAGATTCTTGAAGCTCATCTGGCTGCTTTGCCAGACCATGCGCATCAACTCTCCCGTTCTGAGCGGGACATGGGCATCCATCTGCTCACCCTGATCGACAACGTGGCCAATGCCCGCAACAGCATTCCCTTTCTGCTGCTGGAGGGTGACACGTTCATGGGCGGATTTCTCGATCAAGACTGCCCCATCCATCAGAGGCAGATCGAACACGACCTCAAGGTTCTCTCCCCCGGACGTCGCTACGCAGACCAGGCGATCAGCGCGATCCGCACAATCGTGACGCTGGATTCCCAGAAACAGCAACTCGCTCTGGAGGAAGCGGAGAAAGCACGCGAGCAGACCATCCGAAAAACCCTCACCATCGTTGGCTCTGGCCTCACAATCAGTGGCCTGGCGGCCTCCACCCGCCCCAGGCCCACGGAAAAACTCCTTCAGCGGCTCCAGCGGCCTCACCACCAGCCAGCTGCCCCTCCTCCAGAGTTGCTCTGGCTGTCAGACATCGCCATCCATGCCTCCCTCGGCCTGCTGGCGGCCCTGCTGATCTTTTTCATCTGGAGCCTCGGCGGCCGTGTGGGTTCCCAGCTGGGATGGTTGAGGCGAGCTGCTCCTCGCTGAGGTCACCACACACACGTTCCAGCCCTTCTGAGTTGCCCCTGGTGCAAACCAGTTGTTGTTCCCTCTCCGATAGAAGCAGAGGCACTGGAGGCCGCCGGTTTAAACGACACTGACGATGGTGGCGTTGAGCGATCAGTGCCTGCGGGAGCTGCTCCAGCGGCGGTTTTCCTCTGCTGCCCACACAAACACGATTGATCGTCTCGTGACTGGGCTCAGGAGGGTGTCGAGTCTCCGATGAAGTCATCCTTCCCCTTTCAATTCACCGTGACCCCATCAGCCCAAGTCAAACCCATGCAGTGACCTGAAGGCCTGGATTGGTGCCATCAAAGCGATGGGTTAAAGAGCCAATAGCCTCCTCGTCCGGATCGTGCAGAACCGCTGCCCTTTGCTCGCGTTGATCGCCCGCTCAGGGATGGGCGTGACCATGCTGGAGGTGAGCCGGCAGGGGCTGACCCTGATCGTCGAGCAGAACCACGCTTTCCTGCTCATTGGGGTCGGAGCGGGTGACGATGGCGATTGCTGGCTCGGTGGCGCTGAGATTCACCGGTTGATGGGGAAGATCGGCGGGAATGAAGATGAAATCGCCGGCGCGGTTCACCACCCGCTGGCGCAGGCCGGCGCCATAGCGGGTTTCCACCGTTCCCTGCAGCAGGTAGATCGCCGTCTCGTAGTTGCGGTGGAGATGGGCTCGGGCCTTGGCACCGGGCGGGATCACGACGCGGTTGAGCGAGAGCGTGCGCGCCCCGCTGTTGGCACCGGAGATGCCCACGAAGCGCCCCAGACCCTGGCGGCTGTCCAGCTGCGTGGCCGGCCGCACCGTGATCACCCCGCCGTCGCCAGGACGGCCGATCACCTCGTCCGTACGAGCAGGCGACGCCTGCGCCAGCAGCCCCAGCCCACAAGCCAGGGCAAGTGCACGACCATCCATCAGCACAGCTACCTCCGCAAGCGCTCCAATCTGCCCCAGATCAGATGCAGATGGCCATTGTGGTGGGGGTGACCACGCAGCCAGCTAGGCCTGGGGAACTGCTCGAACAAGAGGTGCGGAGAGGCAAGAGCTTCAATGGCTGGAACACGAGACGTCATCTTTCCTGGCAGAGGGGGATCTCGAGAAGGAAGCCACCCCGCACCATGAAGCGGCCTGGGCATCGCCAATTCACAGAATGCTGTTGCAATTGGGATGGCCTCGCCCTGCAGCGTGTCCTGGCTGCCAGGATCGAAACAAACGCCAGCACGACGTTATGCCACTACCCCTGCTGTTGCAAGCGTTTCTGGCTGTGGCGATCACCCCGTGCCCTGCTTCCGCGAAGGCCCAGCTTGATGGCCTCTACCGCTGGCAGGTGGCTCGGCAGGAGCGGCGCGGGCCGATCGAGATCACGAGCCAGCAAAGCCGATTCACCGACGGGCTGTATCAGAAGTTGCGGCGTGCCTACGCGCTCGATCCAGCCAGCGGTCGATTCGTTGACTTCGATCTGTTCAGCGGCACCCAGGTGTCAACCTTTGGCGCGAAGGTGCTCGGCTGCACCGCCGCCCCCGGCGGAGGGCTGGAAGCCCGGGTGGCGGTGCAGGCTGGCCTGCGCAACCGCCCCTCTGAGATGCCGCAGCAGCTGCGCTATCAGCTGGTGCCGGGGCCTGCAGGCACCTGGAAGATCACCGACATCGTCTATTCCAGTCCGGCTGGATTCCGCCTCTCCAGCTTCCTGGCCGAGCTGCTGGCACCAAAGCCCTGATCGCTGCAGCCGCCCATTGGGTGCGCTGCTGCTGAAGCAGCAGGAGAATTGTCAGCTTGATGGCCCGCCTTCAGCGACCACTAGATAGCCCAAGGGGCTACCCAGTATTGCTGTGTTCTATTCATGCAGAATGGATCTAGGTAAAAGCAATAGCTCCATCCACTCCAATGACGAGAGTGCGATTAAGAAGATTCACGCTGTCCCCAGAAGTGGCACTGCCGATCCGTTCAATTCCTTGAAACGTCAATACAGCACTAGAGCCAGAGCGCGTAAGTACGCCTTCCGAAATCTGGTAAGTCCCAGCGTCAAGCAGCAGTCGATCAGTGCCTGCTCCGCCATTCACGTTGACATCGCCAAAACCCAAGATGGCATCGTTTCCATTCCCTAAATCAACGATGCCACCACCTGTAAAACCTCCCAAGATGGCGTCAACCGTGTCATTGCCTTCTCCCATACTGATAAACCCTTCGTTCCAGATGGCCGCCCCTTCTGCTCCTCTCACTCGACCCACAAGAGAATCATCATCTGCACCAGCATCAATGGTTCCCTGATTAAAAACACCAGCTGAGCCGCCTATGCCGACAATCTGATCAGCACCAGACCCAGCGTTTAGAATGCCATTGTTGATGTTAGAGATTCCATACCCACCAAGACTCTCGCCCTCCACAGCGTCGCCGTCTCGACCCATAAAGACTGAGCCGCCATCATTGAGCAAGCCCGAGGAGTCTCCATCAAGTGAACGTGCAATCAATCGATCGGACCCATTAGCAAAGTTAATCAGGTTAGAATTAACAACCCCAATCCCATTCTCACTATTGCCAATAAGGAGATCATCGCCTACATCAGTGAATATAATTCCGGCGTTAGAAACGCCATCTCCATTATCAGCTTCTCCCGCGATTGTGTCATCCTCGGAGCCAGTGAAGATGCGGCCCGATTCACCAATTGAGATACCAAGGCTATCACCACTGCCAACCACAGAGTCATTTCCTTCTGATGTCTGAATCAGTGATTCGTTCTGGATGCCGCAAGCCCCCCTATTCCAACAACTTGATCAGACCCTTCGTCAGTATTGATTCCACCTTGGTTAAAGATTCCATAGCCAGCGCCCTCACCTTTAACAAGGTCGTTACCCGGGCCAGAGCCAATCAACCCACTATTCAAGTTAAAGATTCCATATTGGCCGCCCTTGCCAATGATGGCGTCATCACCCCTTGCCAAGAAAAGATTTCCACCGTTGTTTTCAATGCCAGCATCAGAAGTACTTGATCCTCTAACTGTGTCATCACCAGTACCACCATCCAGCAACCCACGATTATCAATTCCATCATCACCCTCGCTGCTTGCATTAACGATGTCATCACTGTCACCTAGAAAGATCACCGATGAGTTGATGATTCCATCACCATCTCGACCGATCGCCCTGATCGCATCGGCCCCAGAGGCCATATTAATGAGGGAGTCATTGAATAAACCAGATGTAACGCCTTCGGCCAGCAATACATCTTCCCCTCCTCCAAAGATAATGGAGCCAGAGTTGGTTACACCGAAGCCAGAGCCGCCTCGCCCAGCCAACACATCATTTCCATCACCTGTATTGACGATACCTAGATTGAAAATACCGTTTTCGGACGCGCTTGCTGCAAATCTGTCATTACCTGTTCCAGCTTCCAGCGACCCTTCAACCGTCAGGCCCGTTCCAAGCGAATCCGTTACTCTGATGACATCGTCTCCAGCCAGAGTAGTGACGGCTTCTCCTAGAGGGATGAAAAGCTCTTCCTCAGTAAATTCATACAAGTTCGAATTTTCATTGAAGCTTAACAATGCGAGATTAATGCTCATTTCAACTAACTCAAATCATTTTTACTTTACGCATTTTATTACCATACTGCCTTTCCCGCAACGAAGCCTGTGTTCAAACCAAGGCGTTCCGGATTCTTAACTAGAAGTTAATTGTTACAGGACTATTGCAAAACCATGCAACACCCCTATGGTTAAGTTTTGATTCAAGTGTAGCGTCGTGGATTTTTCTGAAAGCTTCACTAGGAACCAGCCTTGGTGGCCTTCCGCCTCCATTAGCCTTGAAGCAGGAGTGGCTCCCTTCTTCAGCGAGGTCGATCGCGCACTCTTGAATCACACTGATTCAGCAAGAACAGATTGGTTACTCGACACTACGAGGATCTCCAATGACCCACTCCCAACTCTTCAATCTATCTCGGGAGTGAAGGTTGCTGGATCGAATCTAGAAGATCAGGTTCTTGAGGCTTATTATTCTATTAAAGCTGCATTCACTCAGGACGAAATTGACGCCATCACGGGCACGCCAACCTCGATATAAGGTGGTGAAGGTATGATTTCAGCTCGATTCCAGGAGCATTCTTGGATCATAGATGATGGCATCATTCATATTCTGCCCAACACTGGCGAGCTTACACTATACACAGCTGTGAATGGAGGGGAGACTTGGGATTCTTCGGTAGTCCTGCCAGGCTCAGATGCCTCCTCAACGTCCGATGGTGTGTTGATTGGGGACGAGTTGTACGTTGCATTTTCTACTGACTTTGGATCCATTGCCTTCTCTCAGCTTGCTTACTCTGATAGTGATGCTTCCTGGGAGATAGAAGCTACCGTCGATGTTGCTCGAGATCGAACAATGATCTACGAGAGACCGTCCGTTGCAAAATCTGATGATGGAACTCTATTCGTTTCCTATACGGCAACTAACCGATTGACCGGTGACGTTAGCTTAATGGTTTCCTACAGCATGGATGGTGGGGCAAGTTGGGTTCAGGCCCCCCGCACCATCCCAAGCTCAACTGGTGATGGCCCAATTTCGGGGGAAGTCATTGTTACTGACAGGGGAGTTGGCTTGCTCTATAAAGATGGGCTGACATTGAAGTGGGCTGAATTCGCCTATCCAGACAGCACTGGATCTCGGATTACGAATCAAGTATTGATTGAGCTTGGCAACGACCAGCGCGATCCAAATGCGACCCATTTCAGCTCTGTAACTGATCCCGAAGGAAACATCCATGTTGCTACCAACAATGGAGAGGGACAGGTTGTCTATCTTCGCTATGATTCTACTGCTAACACTTGGAGCGAGCCAGAGGAGATTGTTAACTACCGAAGCGGCGACTACATGCAAATGAGCATAGCAGATGACGGCACACTCTATATTACTTATAACGCTAGAATAGGTCTTAATACAGTAGCCGAGGTCAGCTCCAGCTCTGATGGTGGTGTGACATGGAGTGTTGTGGCCAGGCTCAGCCAGGATGAAGTTGAGCAATCAGGAAACGTAAGGGTGGAAACTCCTGGATACATTGATGATGAGCTTCCTGTCTTTCAGCAAGTACAGTCGTCTCGAGATGATCAGAGTTTAGTTTTCTACGAAGTAGGCTAGCATACTCGGATAACAGTTTGGCGCTGTTTTCATCATTCTTGCTTGCGATAGAAGCACGAACCGCTCACAGATAATGATCGCAGATCAGCTCCACTAAGCCGAATAGCCGGCCTATGATCTCCGCACGTAACAGCGCGAGTATCGTCATCAGTTCGCGTTAGACAGTTCTTCCGTCCCCGTGGCGGCAAACTCTATAGCGATCATCGGTCGATTAGGATGAGATGGGTCTGATTCGCGACACATTCACAGTTACCCAGAGTTCAGTCAATGCACTGAATGTGCTGGTAATGGATCCGAATAGCTCTGGGAGCCTCTATGTGCTTGTACCTACTGGCTGCAGCTTCTCATGGGGAATGAGGTGGCCAAAGGCTCCCCATGGACGCTCTTCTGTGATCGAACTGCTGCAACCAGAGAATTTGCTATCACGCCGTTGCTGCTGCTCCCTTTGTGTGGAGTGAGTCCATGCGTCACTATCTCAGGAGGCCCTACTCAAGACTTATCTTGTTGGCGCCATTTTAGAATGGCTCGGGATTTCACTCACAGGCCCCCAGTGCCACTCCACTCTTTGTGCCCTCTCGAGAAGCCCAATGCTATGGGAATGCCTTTCACCAGGAGTTAGGGCAGAGATGGTTTCGGCAATCAGGCCATGGTTCGTTCCTTCTGCCTGGAGCCGAGAGTAGCCAAAAACATCAAAGTCCACAGCATACAGAGTATTCGCGAGATTTACTTCCTCCGGAGTGACGGCCTCCTCGGTGTTGCCGGCAGGATCTTGGTCTGCAAGAGTCTTGCTCGCCAGATCCTCGATTTCTGGCGGCAAATTCAGTTTTTGCGCAAGATTGCACACGTCGTTTCGTAGGCTTTCGCAGCGTACAATATGGTCAACCCACGGTTCTTGGCCATAGTGAGAGAACCAGTGCATTGGCATTGAGTGAACGAACCGAGGATCGCGTAGACCGTGCCTGATCGGGACTTCTCGCATGTAACTTGATCTGGATAACATTGTGGGTCCACTTTGATTTGCAATTCGTTCGTCTTCTTTGGAGTATTGACGGCAATACTCCTTGATCGCAGAGCGTAGTCGTTGATAGGGATTGCGCACTGCAGCAATGACGGTGTAGTTTCTTAAAGAGTGGTAAGCAGGGAAATGGAATAAATCATCAATGGGCAGGTGGGCCAAGTCAACGTGCCGTTTAAGTTTTTGACTGTAGGCAAAGTTGAAGTAACTTTCCATATCCTCAGGTTTTGAGCCTGCAGAAAAAACTGCACGCAACTCTTTGCCTGCGCACTTCGGGATATGAAGAAAGACCAATCTGAGATCGTGCCTAATGATCATCGTCGAACGATTATTTCGTGTTGCAGTTCGATGATGATAGAGGCTTCCCTTGCCATTCTTAAGATCCAAAGCAAGCTTCGAAACAAATGATCAAGCCCTTCTGAAGCCTCCCAGGGAAACTCAGCAAAGGGCATCGCATTAACTGAGCCATGACCCTGCTATCGCAGGGCAGGGCTGGATTCATGGGGGTCCTGCGGCTTGGGTTGGTACCTACCAGCACGTGCACGATCAGGCAGCGCTCCAAGCGTCAAAAGGTCATGGCGGAGAGGATGAAGGTGCCGCCTGGCAGGTGCTGATCGGTCTTTGCGAACCTTTTAACTGACATGGCACGAGTGAGGCCAACAGGGAACCAGGAAGACCAGAAGGAAGGTTCCGAACCATTCATTTCGGCCTGGTCAAGCCGCTGGCCAGCCCCTGCGTACCGCTCACTCAACCAGATTGTTGGGCACCAACGACGGTCACACAACAGGCGAACTCCCGTATCTCTTCCCCCATTTCCAGCAGCCTCCTGAGCGTGTCCTAAGAGGCATCACGTCCGATCCTCACCCCTCGTCCCAACCGAAGCCCTGATCGTCCCAGGCTTTCGGATCTTCGAGCGGTTCCAGGTGGGTGAGCACGTGGGTGCGTGGCAGCGCCTGGGCGATCTCCCTCTCCAGCCGGTCGCAGAGATCGTGGCCGGCCTGCACGGTCCAGTGGCCTGGCACGAGCACGTGGAAGGCCACGAAGCGGCGTGAACCAGCCACGCGTGTGCGCAAGGCGTGGAAATGCAGCTCCGGCGTGGCGTAGGCAGCGAGCAGGTCTTCCAGTTGTTTCTGGTCGGGCTCGGGCAAGGCCCGATCGAGCAGTCCGGAGGCGGTTTCGTGCAGCAGCTTCCAGCCGGTGACCAGGATGTTGAGCGCCACAGCAATGGCGATCAGCGGGTCGAGGATCGTCAGACCGGTGAGCTTGACCAGTCCGATTCCCAGCACCACACCGAACGAGGTCCAGACGTCGGTGAGCAGGTGGTGGGCATCGGCCCGCAGCGTGATCGAGTGGAAGCGACGCGCCGCCCGCAGCAGCAACCAGGCCACCAGGCCGTTCAGGGCCGTGGCCACCAGGGAGAGCGCCAGGCCGATGCCGAGTTGCTCCAGGGGCTCCGGGTGCTGAAGTCGTCCCACGGCCGCCGTGATGATCGCCAAAGCCGCCACCACGATCAGCACACTCTCCAGCCCGCTGGAGAAGTACTCGGCCTTGAAGTGGCCGTAGGGGTGAGAACGGTCGGCTGGCTTGGCGGCGAGCGTGAGCGCCCAGAAGGCGCCGAGCGCCGCCACCAGGTTCACCCCCGATTCGATCGCATCGGAGAGCAGCCCCACCGACCCGGTGAGCTTCCAGGCGGCGGTTTTGAGCACGATCGTGGCCACGGCCGCCCCTACCGAAACCAGGGTGTAGGTGCGAGGTGAAGCGAATCCCATGGATACCGGGCGCGGTGGCAGAAAGGCGCTCCCTGGCGATGCTGATGCCGCCGGAGGGGATTGCCAACCACCAAGGGTGCTCTGCGATGCAGGGCCTGAGGTGGCGGTGCCGCCTCAGGCGTGGGTGCCGCTTCTTGCGCAGGGTTCAGCCCCTCTGCCGGCTCTGCTGGTTGAGCTCGGCGGAGCTGCCCGCGCCACTCACGGCCTGGCGCGCCAAAGGTGGCGGTGGTGAACACCAGGAACAGCACCTTGGACACCACCGAGAGGCTGCGGGTGACGGTCAGCAGCGACGTGCGAGAGGCGGAGACGTCGAAGCTGGGGGAGTCGGTGCAGCTGGACATGGAGTGCGGCGACGTAGCAGGGCGATGGGACGGTGTCGTTCTCCCCTTTGCTGGGACCATCTGCCTCCGTTGGCCCGGCTGCAGGCGCGGAGCCTTACCCGGAGCGAGGAGGGAAATCGGTTGCCGCCAGAAGGGATGGGCTGAGTCCATCAACACCACGATGGGGTGTCCATTCACCAGAAGCCGAGAAGGCGGCTGTGACATCATTCCTCCTGATTCATGACCACGCAGGCGTTGCAGTTCTGAGCGGGTCGTACTACTTCTGCGTCATTTCGGCGAGTGCAGGCTCTGGGAACAGCCTGATCGTGGATGCGGATCCCCACGCGGCTCGGTTGAGGTGCCGCAATGGGGACCCGAGCGCGGCAGCAGACATCTCCCCACCCCAACCGGTCGGCCGCCTCGGTATGGGGCGAGGTCTATGCGTTGGCTGCGTTCGGGCAGTCCAGCGCGCTTCCCTTGGATCCCAGGTTGATCCAACAGATTGGTGCTGATCACAGCTGAGCCTTCCAGGCTCTCGCTTGCCGTGCTGGCAAGCACTGAGGCAAGGGCGTGGCGTGATCAATGGGCGCTGAAACCTGCTGCTCTCACAGGGATTTAGGGGTTGCAGGCTTCCGGTGGTGCGTGCGGTAGGGTTGGCTCGACGGGGCGTGGCGCAGCTTGGTAGCGCGGGTGCTTTGGGAGCACTAGGTCGCAGGTTCGAATCCTGTCGCCCCGACTAGTCACTGCAAGGGTTCTCGGCGAAACCGGGAACCCTTGTTTTTTGACTTGCAAGAGAAAGTGCAAGAGAAACTCGCCTGTTGCTGGCCTTTCAAGGGTTTTGAGCTGGACAGCGGAGCCTGTGGGTGGTCGCTGGGCACGGAAGCCGGTCACTGATCTTCCTGAGGCAGCCCAGGACTTTCTCTTGCATCTCTTGCAGTTCGTCGCTCAAGAAGAAGGCGCCTCAAGCGCAGAAGGACGGAGACCACCCGGCGGCGGGGATGCAGGGTGTCACGCGGCGCAAGGGCGGGCAAGTCGGCTTCGCCGACCCTTGCGCTCGCGTGAATCTGATCTCCCTTCGCCGCCGCCGGGATGGGTGTGCTCTGGTCACGGCTGCCGGGCGGCTCTTCCGCGGCTGCGGTGCCGCCACTTACGCGGCCGGCAGGTGATGGATGAAGGGCGCCGAGGGCCAGGGGTTGCCTCGCGCGACTGCGCGGCTGTCCATCAGACCTGGAGCCCTAGGCCGGCCGCAAAGATGGCCAGCTGGCTGTCACCCAGTCGAGGTCGGTGAGCATGTGCCAGAACCCCTCAGATTCAAGTAATAGCAGTGGCTCTGCAGTGCCTAAAGTGCATTTGTACTGGTAGAATAAGGGTCGCGCCAAAGGCCCCGAGCCCATCGCCTGCGGCAACGTCATCCCCTGATCTCGCCATCACCGCCGCACTCTCGCCAGCGGAATGATGCCCCGATCAGTTGTCACCCACGGCAACTGATTCCATGGCTCTTTGTATCTCATCGAGGCCCGCAATGGGCCCCGCTCGCTCCCTTGTGATTGCGGCCGGCGGCGGCCGTGATCTGGCCTGGCCCCATCAGCGCATTGCCACTGAGCTGCTGGCCCGCAGCGGCAGTCGGCTGGTCCACCTGCTGCTCCACGGCGGAGCCCGAGGAGCCGATGCCGCCATTGCCCGCGCGGCGCATCAGCTGGGCTGGTCGGCTCTCGTCATGCCCGCCGAATGGCGGCGCCATGGCCGGGCCGCCGGGCCGATCCGCAACCGGGAGCTGCTCGAGCTGGCCGTGGCCCGGGCCGAAGCCCACGCCTCCCCTGGTGTCTCCACCTCCGTGCTGGTGGTGGCCTTCCCCGGTGGGTCCGGCACGGCCTCGCTGGTGAGAGAAGCCCGCCGCATGGCCTCCCGCTCCCCGGTGCCGATCGCCGTGGTGGAGGTCAGCCCATCCGCCGCTCGCTGGGCCGATCCCGCTGCTGCTCCTTGCCCCTGAAGCCTTCCGCGCCTGGTGGCGCGTCTATTCCCCATTCCCGTTTCACCGTCATGCCTGTTCTCACCCCCACCCCAGCAGCGGCTGCTCCAGAGTCCTCTGGTCCGGCCTGTTCCTTGCAGCGCTCCGACTCCCTGTGGCAGCTGGGCATCGAGGCCCAGGAGCTCACCACCGCCATCGGCCAGTTGGCCGAGCAGCTGGAGGCCGATGACGACGACTCCCGCAGTCAGGCCCTTGCTGAGTTGGAGGCCGCCCTACTGGCCGAGGAGGGCAACAAGGCGGCCCTGGCGGCCAAGGCCGATGCCACCTGCTGGGTGATCGAGCACCTACGCGGCCAGGCCGCCTACCGCCAACAGCAGGCCAAGCGGCTCACCGACCTTGCCCGCTCCGATGCAGGTCGGGCCGCTGCCCTGGAGGACTCCCTTGTGCTGGTGCTCACCAGGCTGCAGCCAGGGGCCACCCGCTTCTCCTTCCCGAATCACGAGCTCACTAGCCGCAGATCCCAGGCCGTTGAGATCGATGACGAGCAGGCTCTGGCTCCCGAGTGGCTGACGGTCAAGACCACCACCCAGCCCGACAAGGCCGCCATCAAGCAGGCCCTCAAGGCCGGCCAGCAGATCCCTGGAGCCCAGCTCCTCTCCCACCGGAGCTGGCGGATCACCTGAGGGGTGCAGAGCCCCCCTCGATAGGGGTCCGCTGCAGGGGCGGGCCCACCCCATTACGTCCCACATCCTCAGAAGCCATGGAGCTCACCCCGTACAGCAGCAGCCTCACCACAGGCGCCATCCCGACCACGCCCCGGCCCAGCGGCCACATCTGGTCCACACGGCTGGCCAGCTGGGTGGTGCCGATCACCCGCAAACCAGGACGCCGGCCCTCGCCCGATCACATCCACTGCAGCGAGCCGCCCTGCTGGGTGCTGATCGAACCGCTGCCGCCGAACATCTCTGCCCACTGATCCCGAACCCTGTTCCCACCCATCCCCTTGATGCCATGACCTGCACGTTCACCGCCGAGCAGATCGCCTGCCTCTGTGCCCCCCTCGATCGCGCCAAGGTGCGCCAGCGCGAACAGGGCCGCGGCAAGGTCAGTTACCTCGAGGGCTGGCAAGTGATCGCAGAAGCCAACAGGATCTTCGGGTTCGATGGCTGGCAGCGGGAGACGGTTGCGCTGCGGTGCGTCTCCCAGGCGGAACGGCGCATCGGCCGTGAGCCGAGCAAGCCCTCCGATGCACCGCAACGCGACGGCTGGGGCGTCACCTACATCGCCCGGGTGCGGGTGGTCGTCGGCGCGATCGTGCGCGAGGGCAGCGGTGCCGGCCACGGCATCGATGTCGACCTGGGCCAGGCCCATGAATCCGCCCTCAAGGAGGCGGAAACCGATGCCATGAAACGGGCGCTGATGACCTTCGGGAACCCGTTCGGGCTGGCGTTGTACGACAAGCAGCAACGGGAGGTCACCTCAAGCGTCACCGGGGCCCCCTCACGGGGGGAGATCACCGAGCGCCCCTCTCGGGGCGACATGCCGCCCCACTCCCCCAACGGGATCGCATCCAATGCCGCTGCCGGAAAAGGCTCGCTGCGGCGCTCACCGGCTGGCAACGGTCACCGTCCCAGCAGCCACCCACCCGCAGGCCAGCACTCCGACGCTGCAGCGGCTGATGGCGTCGACGCAGCCCCCGAGGACGCGGCCCTGCTGCCTCTCGATGGCACCACGATCCGGCGGATTCACGCCACCATCCGCAGCCTTCCCCAGCCCCAGCTGGAGGGGTTCACCAAGGCCTTCCGCAAGCGGTTTCAGGTGCCAGCGGAGGCCACCTCCATCGCTGATCGGATTTGCCAGAAGCGACACCACGACTGGATCGAGGCTTTCCTGGTGCAACACCAGCAGGTGGCGGCCTGAGCTGATCACGATCAGCCCACTCACGGCGGCCCACTGGTGCCCGTCCTGGATCCTTCCGGACCCGGGGCCGCCGCGATCCGCTCCCGCAGCCTGACGGCCACAGCCAGCACAGCCGCATGGCTGGCGAGCTCCTGGGGCACCAGCAGCCAGAGGCGCTCCACGAGCGGCTCCCATGGCCGCACCGCCGTCAGCGCTGCCTGCCGCCAAGGGCTGGTCTGCAGCAGGGACGCCGGCACCGGCAGCAGCGCATCACCCCGTTGCAACGCCGCCAGCCAGTCGATGGCGGCAACAGCTTCGAGCGGGGTGATGGCCGCCAGCTGCTGCTCCTCCAGGGCGTGATGGAGCGCCGGTGCAGCCGCCACCGGCGGTGCCAGGAACCGGAAGGTTCGGGACGGTGGCGCGGCGGAGGAATCGGTGCCGTTCAACCGGCTGGCGAGGAGCAGCCTCCAGCGGCCCAGGGGCAGCCAGGCCATCCCCTCCACCGGAGCCGGGCAGACGCTCGCCAGCAGCACCGCCTCCAGTTCGCCTGCACGCAGCAGCTCACTCCACTGGGTCAGGCTCCGCCACTGCAGAGGCGTCGAGCGCAGATGGGCGAGTCCATCGAGCAGGTGCTGATGGAACAGGTCGGTGACCACATGCAGGCCGGTGGCATGGCGCAGAGGAGGAGGAATCGGAGCAGGCAGCGGATTTGGCGCTGGTCGGCGGGTGGCGGAATGCTCCTGCCACCACGGCCGTAATCGGCCTTTGGTACTGACCGCCACCAGCACGGCAAGCAGCGCTACCGAATCGTGATGAATGCAGCAGGAATGGCACCGCCAATTGCTGCCCAATGGAGCTGGGGATATGCCCCTCGCTCCAACACCCATGTCTTCATCCACTTCATCGACGACGGCCGAGCAACGCAGCAGCAGCTCGGCGACGCCGGAACGTCCACTGCGCTGCCACCTGCTGATCGGCCCGCCGGCCAGCGGTAAGTCCACCCTCGCCCGCCACCTGGCCACGCTGCTTAGCAGGCCCGAGGAGCCACCACCCTGTTACATCAGCAGCCGCGACATTCGCGCCGAAATCTTTGGCGATCGTGGTGTTTTCGGCCCCTGGGATGACATCGCCGCAGTGATGCACCAACGCATCCAGGAGGCTGTCGGCTCAGGCGCTCCGGTGATCGTGGAAGCCACCTTCTCACGCCGGGCCTGGCGGCTGGCGATTACGCAAAGGCTGGAGTTGCCGGTGCCGGTGGAGTGGATCGGCTGGTGGCTGCGCACCCCCCGCGAGCTCTGCCAGCAATGGAACCAGGGCCGTGATCACAGCGTCCCCGAGCAGGTAATCGACAACCATGTCTCCCTGCTGGGCCAGACCCCCTTCTCGCCCAGCCGCTCGGAAGGTTTCGCAGCGGTGGTCTGCGTTGAACCCCATCACCATGAGCAACTGGAGCCTCACCTGCAGGTGGTGCTGGGGAAGTTGGAGCGGCGGATCAGCGCCGCCCGCAACCGGGACGCCCGGCTGATCCCCCATGGCTACTCGCGCCTGCTGGAGTGCGAGCGGCTGCTCCACCTGATCCAGCTGCTCAGCCGCGAGCCGGAACTGACCGCCACCAACACCCAGCCGGCGGCGGACGCGCCCGCAGGCCTGGCCGAGCGGGCGGCGGCCCTGCTCGCCCGGACCCATGGGCCTTGCTATGCGGACGTGAACGCGATCGCGGCCGACCTGGACTGGTTGCGGCAACAGGGATTCACCGCCACCTGGCGCGTCAGCTCTGAGCAGGGGAAACCCGCGCTGATGCGGGCGGTCGAGCCGCCGCCCTGGCCGGCGTCGCAACCGCTCAGCGCGGGCGGCTGGTCCGCGCTGGGCGATCGCGAGGCCTTTTGCCGTGCGCTCACCCTGCTGCGCCACATCCTTCATCACCCCTTTGATCGGCAGGAAGGAGTGGCGATCGACCATCACCTCGCCGCTCGGCTCAAGACGCTCAGCGGCGGCCGTCACTGCTGGACTCCCCGCCAGTTGCACCAGAGCATCACCGCGATCCTCACGCCTTATGGCTTTCGTGATGCGGCAGGTAGTGGTCGCCACGGCTATGCCCTCGGGGCCTCGCTGCTGCCCCTGCCGCTGCAGGTAGAGATCCATGGGCTGCTGCAGGCCAATGCCGATCGCCTCGGTGATCCGAGCGGGCAGGCGATTGCGCGGGAGCTGGGCAGGCGGTTGCAACGCAGCGGCATCGCCATCGAGACCGTCCCCCCGGTGCGGACGTTCTTCAATCGCTCCCTGCTGGCGGGGGATCAGCGCAGAAACGGCACCCTGCTCAACACCGAGCAGGCCGAGCAGCTGCGCGGCGCCATTCAGCAGCACCAGCGGGTGGTGTTCACCACCATCGCCGCCTCCCATGCAGGACTGGAGGAGATCCGGGGGTGGCCCTTGCAGTTGATCTTCCACACCAGCGCCTGGTATCTGCTGTTCGAGCACGACCACATCGGCCAGACGGAGGGGTTGCTGGCCTGCCGGCGAATCGATCTGCTGGGGCTGCGCCGGATCGAAATCGGCAGCTGCCGCAGCCAGCCGTCCCATGCGGCGGCGCTGCTGCGAGGCGAAACCTTGCAGCACTGCTGCGGCAGCCTTGAGTTCGGTGATGCCCTCCAGGCGCAGCAAGCGGTCTGCGGGACGCCATCGGAGCAGCGCAGCAAGGCCATGGGCACCTTGCAGCTGAGCTGTGATGCCGCCGCCTTTGCCCTGCTGCGTGAGGAGGTGCGGCGCTTCCCGGCGGCGGCGGTGCGCCTGTCGCGCCCCCTGCCTGGTGATGGAGTGCTCAGCTCGCTGGGCGAGCAGGCAGAGCTGCTGCCGTGTAGCCGCTCCAGCCACCCCTATCCAGTAGAGATCGACCTGCCGCTCTGGACCCTCGAGCGTGACTCGGACCTGCGTCGCTGGCTGTATGCCCTGGGCGCCGGAGTGCGGATCGAGTCGCCGCTGTCTCTGCAGCGAGAGCACCGGCACTGGCTCCAGTCCGCCCTGGCGGCGTACCCCAGGAGAAGGGAAATCAAGAAAGAGCGGGTGCCGAAGCGGCTGCGGCAGACCGCAGGGGCGACGGGCCGACGTGGATCGGTGCTGGAGGTGGCTGAGTCTTGAGGGCAGGGCCGCCCCTCACACCCCCCGCGGCCACAGCACGCCGGTGCTCGGCCGGCCGCTGCCGCCACCACTGCCTCCGCCCCCCTGGAGCTGCTTGGCATAGAAGGGGTGCTGCCGCACGCCCGGGGCACCGAGGGCTGCCGTTGACCAGTCGATCAGGAAATCCGGGCCGGTGGCTGGTCCCATCGCCACCGGACCTGGGGTGAGCAGCGGGCAGAAGCTCAGCCGATCCGGGATCGTGCTCCAGGGCAAGGAACCGACCGTGTCCCAGCCCGCCCTTGGTTGTGTGCCGGGAGGGTGCAGATACCAGAGGTCGGTGGCGCCGCTGTAGGCCGCGGCCAGCTGATAGAAGGTGCCGGCTCCGCTGGGATTGCTGACCCGGCCCAGGCGGCGCGGGTCCGAGAGCTGGTTGCTGCCCAGCCAGAAGCAGTCCGGCAGCGTGATGCGTGGCTGGAGGATCCCCGGCGCAAACAGACCGCTGCTGGTGTTGGCATACAACCCGCAACCGCGGATCAGCTGCTGCTCGCTGCCAGTGGGCGGCAGCGGAATGATCGAGGCCGCCACCAGGGCGTTGTTGCTCCAGGTGTAGCTGTTCTGCGAATAGAACATGCCGGTGTAGGAGTTGGAGCGGTTGAGCACCACACTCCAGCCGCTCACCGCCGGCGAGCGGAACAACAGCAGGGTGTGATTCTGCGTGTTGATGTCAGTGCCGATCGGCGCGATCGTGTAGCAGAAGAACTCACGGCCCGGTGTCGTATCGGCCTGAATCAGCAGAAAGCCGGCCAGATCCCATGATGGTGTGCCATCCGAGGCGTAGTGCGATAGGCCGGCATTGACGCTGAAGAGGGTCGTCGAGAAGCTGCCGTAGCCGCCATTGCTGCTGTCGTTGGTGTAGGCGCTCTCGAGGCCCAGCTGCAGGCGCGCGGAGCTGCTGCTGGAGTTGTAGCCCTGAACCTTGGAGCTGTTGGAGAAGCTCAAGAGCACCGGCGTCTGCGGATGGCCCAGCCGCCAGACGTAGCCGTAGGTGATGGCCCCGGTTGCGGCGCTGTGATCCTTGATGAGCGACAGCGGCACCAGGGCATTGGCTGGCGTCGCATTCACCTCCGCCGAGAAGGCACTGAAGGCTTCTGAGAGCTTGAGGCCCGGATCCGTTGGCAGCTTGCTGGTCCAGTTCCACAGCGGCCATTGCAGGGCGGAGCAGGTGAGGGTCATCGCGTCAGCTCACCGGGTCCTTGAGCCGCACCACCAGGCGTGAGGGGCCGAGCTGCAACCACTCGCTGCCATCGGCCGGCTTGATGTAGCCAAGGCTCGTGAAAGTGCGGTTGTAGATCGCCAGGTCCACCGGCAACGCCACCGGGTCCCACCACTGCACCGGCGGCAGTGGCTGCTGGTAGAAGACCGTCGGTGTGATCGGCAGCCACTGGGCCGGGCGCACCAGCATCAGTGGCGTCGCTGATGAGAAGAAGTCAGCGCGGAAGGCGGTGGAGAGCTGCACCTGGGGCCGCGCCAGGTTCCAGGCCACCGTGGCGATCACGCCGGCCATGTCGGTGAGCGAGAGGTGCCACTGGCCTGAGACCACGTCCTTGGCGATCAGCAAGGCCACCGCCTGGCGGTTGGAGAAGGAGTGCTGAGAGAAGGCAAAGCAGAAGAACTCCTGGCCTGCCGCCAGGGAGGAGGCCACCACCGCCCCCAGCGGCAGCGGTTGATTGGCCAGGGTGATCAGGGAGCTGGTGGTCCCCACCCCGCCGGTGAGGCTGCCGTGGCCGCCGAGAGCCGAGCCAGCGGTGAACCCCGAGGCCAGGCCGGCGTGGGTCGTCACCGTGCCCGTGGTCAGATTTGCCACCCACTGGCTGATCAGCTCCACCGGCTGGCCGCCGCTGAGCGCCGCGAGCCGTGCCTTGATCGTCCAGCCGCAGAAGCCCGGCGCAGCGGCGGGGCCGGTGAGCACGCTCAGCAGCTGGCTCGGGTTCTGGCCGTTGGCGGCGGTGAGCCAGGCCAGCAGCAGGGCATGGGCCTCACCAAACAGGCCCGGCAGCGCAAAGCCCTGGTCTCCGCGGCGGCTGAGATCAGAGATCGTCGCCGCCATCAGCCCCCCACCGAATCGTTGAGCACAAGCGCCAGCACGCCCAACGTGGCCGTGTGGGTGCCAGCCGCCTCGGTGCGCAGCCGTGCCCAGAGCCGTTGCTGCAGGGGGCTTTCGCCATTGCTGTAGCTGCTGCCCGGCGCGAGTTTGAGCAGCGGAGTTTCAGCCGAGAAGCGCAGATCGAGCAACACACCGGCCGAGAGCGGTGGGTCCTCCTCGATCGGCCTGGCCGCATCGGCCGTTCGTGCCGCCGGGGAGTCGTAGAAGCTCACCCAGGCCGCCACCGAGCAGCTCACCTCCAGGAAGATCCCATCGACACCGAAGTCCGCAAAGCTCAGATCCACCACCGACGGACCGCTCAGTGGTCCACTGGTCTGCTGCTCAAGGGCCCGGCGGGGCGTGTCGATCCTCGGAACCCAACTGGCCATCAGGGGATCACCGGGATCTTGCGGATCGCCCGCACGGTCTGGGGAAACGTCTTGCCCAGCGGTTCCCAGTTGCCATAGAACCAGTCCTGCACCTGGTGGGTGGTGGCCGAGTCCTGGGTGGAGGTGCCCATCCCCCCCGCCAGGAACTCCTGGGCGCCGCCGATCGCAAACAGCGGAAAGGCGGTCTGAGCCGGAGACGAAAAGGTGTAGTTGGCACTGGCCGGCACCGCATAGGGATTGGCGCCGTGAGTGGTCACGTTGCCCTCACTCCCATCCGGCTTGAAGCGCCGGTAGAGGATCTCCAGTTCGAACAGCGCCGGGATGTACCAATCCGAGAAGGTCGCGATCGAGAGCCCCCGCGCCCACTGGGTGGCCGGGTGAGCGGCATCGTTGGCGGCGTTGCTGTTCGCCCAGCCATCGAAGGTGCTCGATGCCCCGGTCGTTGCCGTATTGCTGGTCTTGCAGGCCCGGATGCTCTGGCCTGTGGCCTTGGGCGAAATGATCAGGGCGTGGGTGGCCACGCCATTCATGCTCTGGGAGATCAGCCCGCCGTAGTAGCCGCCCTCATACGCCGCACCGATCGCCGGCAGGCTGGCCACCGGCGTGCCACTGGCGGCGACGTTGAGCTTGTAGACGTCGCCGTTGCTCTGATCGAGGTAGAGGTCACCGGTGATCTGGCCGGGGATCGAGGCCGGCGGCGGACCGCTGCCCACGAACCAGCCCGTGCCACGCACACCCTGGGCTCCAGCACCGCCGGTGGCGCCGATCGGTCCCTGGATGCCCTGTGGTCCAGCGGCGCCGGTGCTGCCTGCCGGTCCGGTGGGTCCGGTGGGGCCAGCTGGGCCCACAGCGCCGGTCGGTCCAGCTGGGCCAGCGGGGCCTGAGATCGGCCCGGCGTTCACCCAGTTGCTGCCGGCGGCGTTCCAGCTGTAGAGGCTGTCGTTCTCGTCCTGAACGATGTAGGCGTCCCCCTGCTGGCGGTTGGTCGTCGGCAACGCCGAGAAGGTGGCGACACTGCCCTTGAGGTTGATGCCGGTGCCGGCGGTGCCCTGGGGTCCAGCCGGCCCCTGGGGTCCTGCGGCGCCCGTGCTGCCGGCTGGGCCTGTGGTTCCCGCTGGCCCCTGGCTGCCGGCGGGGCCGGCTGGGCCCTGCGGCCCGCTGTTGCCTTGTGGGCCGGTCGGTCCGGTGCCGCCTGCAGGACCTGTGGGTCCAGGCACCCCCTGGGGTCCGCGGATCGAGCCGGTGTTCGCCCAGGAGGTCATCAGCTCAGCAGGCCGTTCTCACGATCTATTGCCACTGATGCGAGCAGGCCCCTCAGGCCAGCACCCAGGCAGCGCCACTCCAGAAGCGAATCGGCCTCAGGATCCAGGCGCTGCCGGTCCAGATCTTGGCGGTGATCGGCTGGAAGCCCCGATCGATACCGAGGTAGGTCATCGCAGCACCAGGGCTGGCCGTCCGCACCCCGAAGAACTCCTCGGTGACGATCCGCCCCGCCGGTCCCTGGTCCCAGTTGTCCTGGCCGCCGTCGAACGGCTGGAGCGGGTCCTGGCGCCTGCGCATCGCTCAACCCACCGCCAGCTTGAGCAGGCCCCGCACCGCGCCGGTGGTGGTGGTTGAGCAGAACATCAGCAGCGCCAGGCAAGCGTCATTGGGCACCACCGGCAGACCCAGGCCGGCCCAATCACGGATCTCGCTCTTGTTGGCCACCATCGTCGTGGTGCCGGTCAAAAAGCGAGTGGCCGTCACCCCAAAGGCCCCAGCCGTGCCGGTGGTGGCGCTCAGCAGAACACTGTTGACCTGCTTAATCCCCGTCTTGCCCGCGGCGGGGAGGATCGGATAGAGGCCGGAGGCGCGGCTGGTGGCCGCCAAGGCGATCACCACATCTCCTGTGGTGTCATCGGCATAGGTCACGTTCACCGTGGCGTTGACGCCGGTGGCGCCGGTGTCCGTGTACCACTCCAGCCACCAGCAAAGCTCAGAGAGATCCACCGCGCCGATCCGATCGGCGGAAACGCCGGTGAGGGTGAGGGGCAGGTTGGTGGTCTGCACCGTGGGAGAAGCAACGGTGCCCGAGAGGCCGCCCTGGTGAGCGAGGCGGTCATGGACGCTGAGGTTGGTGGCGCTGTTGGCCGTCACCAGATCCAGCCAGGCCAGGTAGTTCGCTGCCGGCGGCGTCTGGTTGGTCAGCGGCAACGCTCCGGTCGTGGCCCTGGTGCAGACCGCCGCCGTGGTCGGGATGGCGCCCTGCCCTGGCTGACCCGTCGCTCGCCAGAGCGAATAGAAGCGCCCGGCCACAGCGTTGGTGAGGCTCGCCTTGTCGATCAAGGCATTGCGCGAGAGCGTCAGGGCTGCAATCAGCTGGTCGCGGCTCGTGATCGCCATCAGTTCGTGTCCACCCAGAGGTCGTTGACCTGGGGGCTGGCCGGTGCCGTTGGTCCCACCGTCAGCCTTGAGGCGTTGAGCTTGAGGTTCAGCGCCTCCTGCAGGTCGGCTTGCGCGCTCAAGCTGCCGGTGATGCCACCCCAGAGGCTCGGCCCGGCTGGGCCCGTTGGCCCCTGGCTGCCGGTGGCTCCAGCTGGACCTGTCGCCCCCGTCGGACCCGTTGCTCCGGTGGGGCCAGCGGGTCCGGTACTGCCGGCGGTGCCGGGCACACCTTGGGGGCCCTGGGCGCCGGCTGGGCCCTGGCTACCCGCCGGGCCAGCAGCTCCCGCTGGACCTTCCGGCCCCCGCAGCGACAACCCGAGGGCGCCCCAAGACGTCATCCACTCCCCCAGCAGGTCACGCCTTCTATTGCCAGAGACCCAAAGCGGCGAACCGCAGAGCGGCACCTCAAAGCGACGAACTCAGACGATCAGCTCGAAGACCTGGCCGTTCGTTCGGTTGAGGTACAGATCCCCCGGCGCCGGCGGCGGGTTAAGCCCCTCGCTCGGTGGTGGCCCATCGCCCGCATACCAACGGGTGCCGCGGCTGGCAGCGCCGGAGCCGTTCATCACCACCAGCGACGGTTTGCCATCCACCGGGGAAGGCAGCAGGGCGAGGCCGCCCTGGGGGTGCAGGCGCAGCCGCCACACCTCGGCGCGACTGCCGTTGTAGGCGAGCCCGTCGAGACCGTCGCTCGGCACCAGAGGCTCCACCCCGGCCAGGCTGCTCGCTCCACCAGTTGGGGAGCTCGGGATCATGTTCGGCGGCAGCGGGCAGCCCAGCAGCGCCACCGGCAACGTGGCGATGTTCACCCCCATCGTCACCGTCACGCTCAGGTCCAGCCGCTGGCCATAGACGTGCCGCACCTTGGGCACATCCGGCCGGTAGGGCGTCCAGGGCACGGTTTCGCTGGAGCCGTCACCCCAATCCACCTGAAAGTCCTGGGCCGGCAGCCCCAGCGGGTTCACCGCCAGCTCGATCGGCGCGGAACCGAGCGGATCGTTCCAGCGGCTGGGTGCCGGCATCCAGAACAGCTCCAGTGGCAGCGCCGGCACCGGCCCCAGCCGGAAGCTCAGCTCCAGCCAGCGAGGCGCCTCATGCACCAGCACCCATTCCTCGCCGCCCGGGCAGCCCACCGGCGGGAGGATCCGCACCCGCCCGTTGGTGGGATCAGAGCCATTGGGCAGCGGGTACGGCATGGCGCTCCGGCGGGATCAGCCCAGCAGATCCAGCGGCAGGGCAGGCTCCTGGTCATCGGCCAGAGGCTCATCGAGCCCGGCGTTTGGGGCCGCGCTCGCAGGGCCGCTGGTCGCCAGCCCCTTGGTGGCCAGCAGCTCAGCCTCGGCCACCAGCTCGCCCTTGGTCATGCCCGGATCCAGCGCCACGCCGTAGCGGCGCTCCACCTCAGCGATGATCTGCGCCTTGGTCATCGCGGCGTAATCGGGCAGGTCCTCAGCCGTCGCCGCCAGGGCCGACTCAGGACTGGACGGCGCAGGCCTCTCGTGGAGCGTGATCGGGAACCAGGGTCCTGTCCCCACCGAGTTGGCCACGGCGATCAAGCAGTCCTCAGCGGCCACGACCTTGCCGGTGGTCAGGGAGAACACCAGCTCCGTGAGGCTGGACACCTTGACAGCAGAAGCCGTGGCGAGCGAGGGAGGCTGAACCACCACCGTGCTCCCGGGCTCAAAGTTCGAGCCAACAAGTTGCACCTCCTGACCCGGTGCCTCCACTCCGATCGTGTAGGGACCACCTTTCACCGCCGTGATTACACCCAGCCCCTCGCTGGGATCAACCGGTGGATCGATCGGTGGTTCAACCGGCGATCCACCGTCCTCCCCATCAGCACCTGGAAGGCTGGGAGCGTGCGCCTGCCAGCCCAGGGCCTGCCAACCGTCCATGTGACAGGGGAAGCAGTAGCGGGTCTCACTGCCAAGGGTGATCCGGATCATCCCCTCGGGGGGGACATCCAGCCTCGGCATCGCATCGGTGAGTGCCATCGACATCGTCGGATCAGAGGGGCGGACGCGATCAGAAGGTTCATCGGGCAACGGATCGAGCGGCGGCGCCGTCGGCACCGTCGGATCCGAGCCCTGCGTCAGGGGTTGAGGCGGCGCCCAGGGGGAGCCGGGCACCGTGGGGCGCACGACGGGATTGGCGAGTGCCGTCGCCTCGATCACGGAGCCATTGAGGTCCCCGGGGACGGAGTCGCTCATCGGCTCAACCGTGGGTGAGGCTGACGTGAGCACCAGCTGGCGTCGATGGCGTCAGGGTCGCCCGCGCAAAGAAGAAGCACGGGTCCACCACGTTGGCCAGATCACCAGCCGCAGGCACCAGAGAACCGCCGCTGATCGTCGCCTCGATCTGCCCGCCAGCGGCAGGAATCGCCACGGTGGCGGCTGTCACCCAGGTGCCGGTGGTGCCGTCCCTGAGCAGCGGCGCCACCTGCAGCACGGCCGTCACCGCCGCCGCCGCACCGGGGTGGGAGAACAGCAGGGTGAAGTGCTCGACGGTGTCAAGCGGAACGCTCAGGCGCACGATCTCAGCGCTCACCCGGGTGCGCTCGAACGGGTCGGTGGCGCTGTAGTTGATCGAGCCCACCAGCGTGGTGACGGCATCGATGAGCTTGTTGCCGGAAGCGGTCATGGTCGTGTCCTCAGGGGAAACAGATCGGGAGATGCGGCCTTCTGGGCCTCAGGTCAGAGCGGGCCCGATGTTGAACAGCCGCCCGATCGCCTTCTGATCGCAGACGGCAAAGCCCACGTACCAATCGACACGGGTGCGGAACACCGGTGCGTCCTGCACTTCGCCGAAGTCCCGCACCGAGATGCCGTAGCGCCCCTCGAAGGGGCCCTGAAGGCCGGTCATCTGCTCATCGCCAAAGGCGCAGCAGTAGATCGAGGTGGTGCCGCCCGCCTCGCCGAAACCGAGCACCTCGTTGCCGTTGGCGTCCTCCTCCAGGCAGAGGATCTCGGTGTCCTCGAACCAGTGGCGGCCGTCCATCACCTGATAAAGATCACCACCAGCGGCGCGGCAGGCGGAGCTGATCTGGCGGCGGCCCGCCTTGCTGGTCAGCAACACCTTCACACTGCCGTAGGCATTGACGGAGTCCACCAGGGCCTCCAGCCGGGTCAGCTTGACGCTGCCTGAGGTGTTGTCGACGGTCTGGGGGCCGCCGGGGGTGAGCCGCTTGCTGAGCCCGTTGAAAGCGCGCGGGTCAAAGGCGGCATCGCCATTGATCACGGCTGCTTCCAGGGTGAGCCGCATCGAGCGCACCTTCTGCTCGGTCTGGCTGGCCCTGGCCTCGGGGCCGTTGAGGTCCACGATCGAGCGGTCCACATCGAGATCGCCCCCGAACAGGTGGACGAACTCGGTGTCGTTCTCGACGGCGCCGTAATCACGCCGGTAGCCCTCGTTGACGGCCCGGAAGCCGACGCGGGGCATTTTCTTCTCGACGGCGAACTTGAGAGCACCACCAAGCAGGTTGCGGAAGGGGAGGCGGCTGATCAGTTGACCCTCGGTGAAGGTCTTGATCACGGCCAGGCGCTCCACCCGCGTCTCGTGTTTGGCAGCCTCGATCAGGGAGAGGCCCATGCTTGCTCCGGGTGTACCCAGCAACGTCACCCAGCTATTGCCATCGACCGAAAGGGTTGGGCGCTGGTCAGGCCCCGTCATGGTGCGGGGTGGCCTCAAGGGCTGACGCAAGCGGCGGAGCCGCCCTTGACCCCACCCCGCCCGGCTTTGGGGTCCTTCTCCAGCTCCCCATGGCTTCCGCCTTCCGCCGCGCTGCACTGGAGCGCCACAGCTCCGAATCCCTCGATCGCATCAGCACCATCTGCCACTCGGCCTGGGTGCCGCTCTCACGGCTCGCAGAGCTGGCCGATCAGATCCTCACGGAGCGCCAAGCGGCGCTGCCGGAGCGGGCACTCGATCCAGAGATCCTGGCGCTGCTGCCCTATTGAGCGCAGCTCCCGCCCGGCTGCGGCCGGGCTCATTCGTAGTGCGTCCACAGCCTCAGCACCTTCACGATCCTTTCCTCGTGGAGCACCTGGTAGACGAGCCGGTGCTGGATGTTGAGCCGACGGGAGAAGGCTCCGCGTAGATCACCCACCAGCGCCTCATAGGGCGGCGGCTGCCGGAAGGGATCCTCTGCCAGGAGTTGCAGCAGCTGCTCGGCCTTGGCCTTGAGGGCCGGTGAGGCGGCGGCGAGCTTGCGGGCGTCCTTCTGCGCCTGCTTGGTGAAGCGAACGCTCCAGCTCACCAGCCGGGCTGCTCACTGAGCTCTTCTGCCGGTGTGGCGAGGCCTTCGAGGATCGACTCGCGCATCCCGGGGATCGAAACCAGGTGCAGGGTCTCCTGGATGGCGTTCCAGTCGGCCTCGGAAAGCAGCACGGCATTGCCGCGCTTGCCCGTGATCTGCACCGGCTCGTGGGAGTCGCCGACCTCGTCGATCAGGGCATAGAGCCGCTTGCGGGCTTCTGTCGCGGAAATGCTGGCCACCAGAGCAGTGCGTCAGGCACGTACGTCAAAGCGTACCGCTGGCGGTCCTGGCAATGGGTTGGATCCAAGACCCCCTTGCCGCCATGGCCACGCCGATGACCCCAGAGCGGTTCCAGGACCGCTGGGAAGCGTTCAAGGGTGAACCCCAGCAGGTGTCCGGCATCTGGGGCCTCTATCGCTCGATCGCCGAGCTGGAAGGCAGCGGCGACATCCTCGATGAGCACGCGAGCTGGGCACTCAAGTTCAGCGAGAAGCCACCCACCCCGCCTGTGCCGGCGAGGGGCAATCCTCTGGCCTTGCCGTTCTTCGATCAGACCAACGATGGGCCCGAGGGCTGGCGCCATTGCCAGAGCTCCAGCATCGCCATGAACCTCGCCTTCTTGAAGGTTCCCGGCATCCGCGACGACCTCGACTACCTGCGGGTGGTGGAGCGCTACGGCGACACCACCAGCCAGGCGGCACACGCCAAGGCCCTCGCCGAGCTGAACGCACCCGGTCGGTTCCTCACCAACTGCACAGTGGAGCGGGCCAAGGCCGAGATCGACAAGGGCTACGGCCTGGCGATCGGAATCCTGCACAAGGGTCCAGTTTCAGCACCCAGCGGCGGCGGCCATTACATCGCGCTGCGGGGCTACGACAGCAACGGCTGGCTGGTGCATGACCCCTACGGGGATCTGGATCTGATCCGCGGCACCTGGGCCAAAGAAGGCGGCGGGGCTGGGAAAGGCCTGCACTACTCCTTCAAGAACACCAACCCCCGCTGGCTGCCGGAAGGCCCCGCCTCGGGCTGGGCCTGGTTGTTCTCGTGAGCCGTGGCAGGCAACGACCCGAGCGGTGCTGGCGGTGGTTCGGGTCAGCGGCCAGCCTCTGCGAGGAAGCGCGGTTCGAAACCACCCTTCGATCGGGAGCGATTCATCTTCAAGTTGCTGGCGGTCGTGATCATCACCCAGCTCAGCTTGTACACCGTGGCGACCGGAGTCTGCGGAAATGTGGCCTACTCCCAGCGCCAGAAGGTGGTCGAGGTTTGCCCCCGCGTGCTCGATCAGGTGACCTCAGCCTTTGATGCCACCTTGAAACTGCTCATCGCCCTGCTGGGCGGGGCAGCGCTGACCCAAAACGGACGCTGAGCAGGGCCCCCAGTCCGGCCGGCCGATCAATCCACCAGCGCATCGTCTCCCTCCTGGTGTGGCCGGGTGAACTGCCCACGGCTGTTCCGTGCAGTTGGCATCGGCAAGCGGCCCGGTGCAGGGCTTCCAGCACGGCTCTCCATGAAGTAGGTCGCTGCCGACTGGCCGGCCAGCGCGATGGCGGGCAAGGCCAGCGCCCAGCGGTGCTCGCAGAGCTGAACGTCAGAAGTCCGAACCTCGCAGGCGGCGACGAAGGCGCCCAAGGCCAGGATCTCGGCACCGACCAGGGCAAGTATCGGCGCTGTGTTGCTGGCGGGAGCGGGAGCCATCAGCGGGGCGGCAGGAAGGGCAGGCGATGCCCCTGCTTCCTGTTGCCACCAGAGACCAGCATCGGCCGGATCGGTGGGCGGCTGGCCTGCTGCTTGGCCTTGCTCAGCTTGGCCTTCTCCTCCGTCGAGGCCTGGGGTCGCGCGTTCTACGCGATCAGGCCATGGCCCGCACCCCATCCCAGGCCGATGCCCTCTTCCAGCAGTTCCTGCCCCTTGCTGAATCCATCGCTCGCGGCCTGGCCTCCAGCAGCCGCGTCATCGAGCTTGAGGATGCCCGCCAGGTGGCGCAGATGCAGCTCTGGCTCTCCTGCAGGCAGGTCAGCGATCCAGCCTCTGCCGCCGGCTATCTCAGGCGCTGCATCAGGGGCGCCCTGCTCCACCACCTCCGCGATCACGGCCGCCTGGTGCGCGTCCCGCGGCGTCAGCACGAGAAGGGCGGCCACCCCTGGAGCCACCAGAGCCTGCATGCCCCCCTTCCCAGCGGCGCCACCTGGATCGATCAGCTGGAGGCGCCCGAGCAGGAGCAGCCTCCGGAAGGCGCCAGCGTGGAAGCCCTGCTGGATCGGCTCCCTGCTGCCCAGGCCGCGATCATCCGGCTCTCGGTCCTGGAAGGCCAGAGCCTCCGCCAGATCGGCGCAAAGCTCGGCATCAGCGCGATGTCGGTGCAGCGGCGCCGGCAGGCGGGCCTGGCCGCCCTGAAGGCAGAGCTGGCCTGAAGGCCCAGAGGGCCGAGGCCAGCGGGCCGGTTCAGGCCGGCCCCAAAGCCCCCAGAGGGGTCAAATTCGGGGAGTCGCGGCCCAAATTCAGGGAGCACCAGGCCAAATTCGGGGAGCAGTTCGGGGAGCTCAGGGCCTGGGGGGCCTGCCCATGGGGGCTGGCGGTGGGATCGCACATCATCCGCCGGGGCAAGGGCAGCGCGAGTCGGCCTGGCGGCCGACCCTTGCCTTTCCGGCGGTGCTGCTGGCGTCCCATCGCTGCGCTCCGGCGCCAGGTCCCATGTCCCTCTGGCTCGATTCCCTCTCCCGCGAGGATCCCGTCGCCCTCGTCCACTCCAGCCACATGGCGCTCACCCAGCTGCTACGCACCCACCGGGGCAAGCCAATCCGGCGCCTTTGGATCGATCACCCCTATGGCGAGGAAGAGATCACCCTGCTGGAGGAAGAGCTGATCCCCGCGATGGAGCAGTTCCTGGCCCGCATCCAAGAGATCGATGCGGCGCTGGAGGCCGCCTATGAGGCAGAGATCGAGCGGGTCCAGGCCGGCAAGGCAGCAGAGCCACTGGTTGCGGCCTGAGGTCGCATGGGGCCAGTCAGCACCGGCCCCTTTGGGGCTCTGCCCCTCGGGGCTTGGCCCCCTCAGGCCCCGCCTGTCACCAGGGCTTGACCTTGCGCAGGTACGTCTCCACTTCCGCTTTGCGGATCACCCGCGACTCGTGGTGGTTGCTGATCTGCAGCAGGCCGCCACTGATCCTGGCCGTCACGCGCCAAGGGCCTGCTGGGCCTGACGGCATCGACTTCTCACGCACTACAGGCCCAAGCAGATCACCGGCGGCAGCGCCAGTGGCAGAGCCACGAGTGGCAGGAGGCATCAGCGCAGCAGCAGGACGTCAACACCCCTTGCCAGCGGCAACCGTGCCCTGGCAATGGAGCCTGAACGCAAGGAGCCAAGCCATGCCCGCCACCATGATCAGCGCCAGGTCGATGAAGGCCCCGACTCAGATCGCCCGGGTTCACGGCAAGCCCCGCACCGGCGTCTGGCCCCAGCAGGTCGTCGGCGCACCGGGTGTTGCCTTCTCCGTCGCCATGACCCCCTCGCGGGGCAGCTTCGATCGGCAGATGACCAAGACCACCCAGTCGCGGCCGTCACGGGCACGGCGTACTGGTGGTTGGAGCAGCGGTGATCTGCTGCGGGACTGACCCCTATGGGGATGGGTCGCGCGGGATGCCTCATGGTCGCCCCACGGGCAAGGGCTGACGCAAGCGGCTCGGCGACAGGCGCCGTCGCCGCCCTTGCCGTCGCGGGGCACCACTCGGGCGTCCCGCGCTTTGCCTTTCATGGCCGCGTCCAAGTCCCGCTCACGCAAATCCTTCGATGGCCCCACAGCAGAAGAAAAGATCGTCGCCTCGTTGATCGAGTTGATGGAGGCCGGCTCCGCCCCCTGGCGGAGGCCCTGGGATGGCACCGGCGGTGGCCACCACGTGAACCTGCTCTCGGGTCATCGCTACCGCGGTGCCAATCCGATCTTGCTCACCCTTGGCATGCACATTCGGGGATCAAGCCTGCCGTTCTGGTGTGGCTTCGCCGAGGCCAGGAAGCTCGGCATCTTCCCCCGTAAGGGCAGCAAGGCGGTTCACATCCTGCGGCCCCAGCTGCACAGCCGGGAGGAGCCCGGAGAGGGCGGTGAAGTCACCCTGCGCAGCTGGGCCAGCTATCGGCCGGTGGCGGTCTTCAATGCCGCCGATCTCGAGGGCCCGGCGCTCGCCGGCCTGGTGGAAGCCCGCCAAGCAGCAGAAGGCATCGAGCCCAGGCCGGAGCCGGAGCGCCTGGAAGCCGCCGAGGCCGTGCTGGCTGCCTGGCCGGTGCCTGTCAGCTTTGGCGGGGATCGCGCTTGTTATCTGCCGGGCATCGATCGGATCCAGCTGCCCGATCGCGCCAACTTCCATTCACCAGCGGCGTTCTGTGCCACCTGGGCCCATGAGCAGATCCACTCCACCGGCCACGAGTCGCGCCTGAAGCGCGATCTGGGTGGTGCCTTCGGGAAGGCGCGTTATGCCCGTGAGGAGCTGGTCGCCGAGCTGGGGGCGGTGCTGCTGGGTGATCGGTTGGAGATCGGCAGCGAGATCGAGAGCCATGCCGCCTATCTGGGTCATTGGATCGAGCTGCTCAAGGAATCGCCCAAGGTGCTGTTTCAGGTGCTCAGCGAGGCCCGGCAGGCGGCGGATCTGATCTGTCCGGAACTCACTATCCAGAAGTGTGAATTGAAATGACCTGTGAGGCACTGCTGATTGGTTCAAGTCCTATGTGTTTGAACACGCTTTCGCCCTACGTCTCTACGCTTACCTGCACAACTGCACCGCTGACATCGGTATCAGCCATAAGCGCTACCTGCCCTGTCTCGATTAGGCTCCGAAGATTCTGATCCAGAAAACAGCCAGGAGCCACATCCCTGTTTTCATCAAGGGGCTGAACTGATTTCCTTACTGTCGCAGAAGTGATCGAATGGCACCTGCTCTGGCTGGATTCTGTCTATCCATGGGCAGTACAGGGGCGATGATTCAATCTGAGCGAAGGGAACTCTGAGCTTGCGAGCGCCCATATCCTGCCTGCTCTTCTGGAGGCGAGGGCCTCGACGAGGCCAGGAGCGAAGCGCCTACGACGACAAACGCACGTGGCAGACCTCAAGCCCACACTGTTCGCAAAAACGCTGCTGCTTCGCCTTCGCTCCCCGTGAGACAGGGTGAGCAAGCGTATCGAAAACCGCGATGCGAACCTTGACGTTACGGCGACGGTCACTAGCCTCAAGCCCGGCCCACAACAGATGCTTGAAGTCACGTTCTGGTCCCCAAATTAGCCGGACAAGCGCCCCATCGCTCTCCGCATCGCAGTGAAGCGGCTTCACTCCTGTCGACCCAGCAACAACTAACCACTTCTCTCCTAGAGCCGCCGAAACCAAGGCTCGAGGTCCATGAGGGTGGTCCTCTAGGTACTCGGCGAACGGGCCGATACCCGCAAGTGCTCGGGCGTACTCTTTCATTGGGCCGTCTTTGAGCCAGACCCTCGCCTCTTCCGGGCTCATCCATTGACCAAGCAAGCCGCCGACCTCGCGGTCCTCTAGCCAGGTCGCATATTGAGCTGTCTTGTCATTGCCGGAGAGCTGTTCCCAATCGAGCGTCCCTGCATCCGCATACAGCTTCCTGACAACTTCTGCCACGTGGCGATCGTTGCTCACCTTGCGGGCCATCTAGTCTCCTCCAATGGCTGGAAACTGCAGCTGTGCCTCGTCCATGGCGGTCTCAAGGCTCGCGGCATCACGAATCCACGCTTCCATCAATGAACCGACATCTTGATTAGAGAACTTGATCGATGACTTTTGGCGGAGCTTCAAGGTCTCCGTCCTCCCCTCGGACTCCTCCATTCCTCGTCGGAGATCCAGGATCGCCGCGATGCGTCGAATGTCTGTAACGAAGTCGAGAACATTCACGGCTTCTTTCCCCTCACGTAGCCGAAGCCCACGGCCGAGTTGCTGAATGAAGATCCGTCGCGAATGGGTGACTCGCAGGAAGCAGATGATGTTCACGTCAGGCACATCTACGCCTTCATTCAGAATATCAACTGCAGTCAGGAGCGGCACTTGGCCTAGACGAAACTGGAGCAGTAGATGTTGTCGATCGCGCCTTGAGTGTCTACTGTGCAGACATGTTGCCGATCGCCACGCCGGGCAATAGCCGCAAAGCAAATCAGCCATTCGCTGAGCATGCTCTATCGTGCGGCAGAACACGATACATCGTGGATTCACCGTGCTGTTCCATGCATCAAGTAGTTGCTCCGCTACAGCTTCGTCTCGCTGGGGGAGAAACAACTTCGTGTTCAACTGTTTAACCGAGTAGCCCTCCTCCGAAGCGCGCCGAACCACCTCCCAGTCGAGGTCATCGACGAAGACCTGGTAATTCACCTGAGCCAAATATCCTTGGGACATCCCCTCGGCTATCCCCATCTTGAACGACGGTTCGCCAAAGTGAGTTGTGATGTCGAACTGGTCGCCACGCCAAGGCGTTGCCGTGACCCCAAACTGAGGGATCTCGTCAAGTAATGCGAGGAGTTGCGACATACGCCCGTCTTCGCTGAGGTGATGAGTCTCGTCAACCATCACAATGGCTGGACGGTAGCCTTCGTAGACGGCGCCCAAGGCGGATTCCACTGTCGCACAGGTGACGCCAGTCAGGCTTGGTGGCTTCGAATCACCTGTAAGAACTTGGGTAGGTATATCCTTCGGCAGATGTGCCCACAGCGCTGTTTCCAGTTGCTGAACCAAGTCCTTCATGTGGGCCAGGACAAGCACGTTGTCGTCCCGCCTTCTGCCAAGATGCCGGGCAATTACCTCACCTCCAACAACAGTCTTGCCGAGCCCGGTCGCCAAGACGACCAAGGCGCGACTTCGCTGCGATAGATCTCTCTCGATTGCTTCCACGGCGCGCCGCTGGTAGTCTCGAAGTTCAATCTTCGCTGGCACCTGGACCGGGATTGCCTCATAGAGTTTCTCGAGATGACTCCTAGTCCAGATGTCGATCTTTAACCCAACAGCCTGCAGAGACTTTGCACGTTTTGTCGCGACCTCATCTGGGAATGCGTTAGTTACGACAACAGCCCGATCGGCTTCGTATCGAGCGATAGCGTTCTCGACCTCGTCAACGGCGTCTCGGCCAATTTTTGCGCCAGTCGTCCACTTGTTTTGGAACACGAAAAGCTGGTCCTCACGGCTCGCGAGAATGTCTCCACCGCCGTCGCCGCTCCCATCAATCACACGAACGTCCGAGAACCCTAAATGAAGCAACAAGCGCTGAACGGACAAATTGAACCGGCTGGGCCCACCAGCTAGGAGTCTTCGGACGTCTAGAAAAGGCGCGGCGTCCATCGTCAATCCCCGATTGAATCGTCGCCGGCCCGAGCCAACTCGCCACGGAGCAGCTGAAGACTCAGCCGGCACCTCGCAAGTTGGTTCGTGCCGGAGGCCTTGGCCTCGGCGGCCAAAGCAGCATCGTACAAGTAGCTGACAATGCGGCCGACGGTGACGCGACGGCCAACACCCGATGAGACAGTTGTGTAACCGCCACGGAACACAATTCCGTCCATGAACCCTTCCGGCCACTCCTCTACGAGCCTTGGTAGGAACATCGCTGGGGTGTAAATAATGAACTCTCCCGATTGCTGCACTACGTCGAGCGTGACTCCCGTTGTTTCCAACACTAAATTCGTCTCCGTGGCCGCTCTCTCATCAGATGTGAGGAACTGCCAAGCGCGTTCCGGATCGGAGGTAACCGCACTAACCATGCCCTCTCTTACAACTCCAAGCAACTCACGAGCCTGCGCGGCGAGGAGCGCTGGATCCACTTTCAAATCACTTAGCTGGCGGTCCTTCAGCAACGCCACCCCTTGGGCGAGCGGCATATCGTGGTCGGCTCGTGTGCGTAGATGGTGAACGAGCTCTAAGGCCAGGTAATCAGCAGGGTCATCAGCAAAGTCTCTAAAGACGGGATGCAGAGCGTCGACAAACGCGAAGAACTGCCTACCACGATCCTGGACGAAGAGAACTGGAGTCCTGAAGCCGCGCGAATCGCGCACTTCTTGGGAGTTCACCAGCAACGTCTGAACATCAATCGTGGCTCCAAATTCGACTAGTCCGTACTCTCGAGAAAGTTCGGGAATTGGAACGGCGCCATCCTTCAAACGCTCAAGACGATCCCTCTCCGTCTCGCGACGGGGCATCGTCGAAGCACTCCCACCAGACTCGGAGGGCGGACTGTTAGCCGTTGTCATCGACGGTCCGGCGAGTCCTAGCTGGACGAGAACATCACCAGTGTCAGGGGTGGTGGTGCTTTCTCCTGAGAGGGAGGTCTCGTGGAGCACCACGGCCTCCCACCACTTTTCGTCTGTCTGGAATTCGGAGTCCCCCCGGTGAAACTTGTCGCGCCACTCAAGCGTGGTCGAGTGTATCGGGCCCTGTCCGTTTCCCGGTACAAGACATCGGTATCCAGGATCGTTTCGACGATAGCCACGATGCAGCTGTGCTAGAGAACTCCCGTTAGGCGGGTAGCCGAGCTGCCTTGCTCGCTGTGGCAATAGCGGCCCCTCGCCACGAAGGTAGCGAACAGCAGAAATCCAGCTCCGGTCGCTCCATTCGAAGGCGTTCTTCTGGTAGTTAACCGGTACGTGGTCGAGATGGATCTCACCCACGAGTCTTCCGCCCTGCCCCAACTCGATGGGGTATTCCAACTCTGGCGTACTCAGAGGGTCGTTATGGTCAACCCATTCGAAGATCCTTTTATCGTACCTGAGTATCTTACGTCCGTTTCGAAGAAAGTCGATGCCGAACTCAGTCTTGTGTAGGTAACGCTGAACTCCCAGCCACCCCCAGATTCGACGCTCGCGGAACGCAATGTTGACGGACCCGCAGTCAGTGCATTCGGTTCCACCGGGTGGCTGCCAGTTTCCGCAGGAAAGGCATGCATCGGCATCAGGCAGCTTTTCGTCAATATGGATAATGGCGGGGATCTGTTCAGCCGTCGAGCCGCGTCCATAAGTGACGCTTCGTTGGTTAGACCAAATGCAAGGGCGCCTTGGATTGACCTTCACGCCGTTCACGAAAAGCTCAAAAGCGGTCTTGTCGAGCAGGTACGCATAGACATCACCAAGGGTCGCGCGAATCTTTGTGTTGTTGCGCCCCAGCCACCCAGAACGGTCTGGATCCAGTCGATCAACCTCAACTATCGACCCATGTTCGTTCGGCGTGGCCTTCGGGCGAGTTATGACTGGTGCCTCAAAGTCATCGCCGATGGCATCGAGATCGATCTCGACGCCCACCCAGTCAGGGTCGCCAGCGCGCGTGGTCAAGACGCGAGCGCGCCGGCCAAGACGGGCGGTCGCGATGTTGAAGCCCATTCCGAATAAGCCGAGCTTGCTGAAGCGATCGTTACTCGACCAGCCAGCACGTACAGCATTGTTGAGGGTCGCAAGATCCATGCCACGTCCGCTGTCTTGGATCACAACCTCAGCTTCGCGGAACAGAGTATTTGCCCGGGGAAGACTGACGCTGACCCTGTACCCGTCTGGCCAATGCTCGTCGCCTCGCTGAAGCTCGAGAAAATCGTCGAAGCTGTTGTCAATGAGTTCAGCTAGACACTGCCAGGGCTCAAACTCGATGTCTCCTAAGATTCGAAGGATCCGGGCAGAGGGTCGGATGTTTATAATCGAAGGGCGCGAGTCCATTGGCGCTACTCCTGCGTGTTAGCCTGCCGAAGACTCTTGAAAAAGTGTTCAAGGATACCGGCAATGTCGTCGAATGGCGGCACCTTTGTAAAATGCGCCTTGAGCATGTCGTTCAGATCAGATAAGGGAACCTGGTCCATCATATCGGAGTCGCTGTAGGCCCATGCTCGCCCGGGATGCATGGTGTCCCAGGGAGAACGTTTGTTTGCCCGCGTGGTGGCTGCGTCCCCGTGCTTGCCGATGCCAAAGATGAGCTTGACCTCGTTGTTCCACACCGGCCGAAATACGTCTATCAGATACTTCTCAGTGGCTGTCTGCCAACCGCTCTGGACGACCAGATACCTGCAGGCAAAGTCTTCGATCTTTAGGTTGCTGGCCTTCCCGATACTACGACGCGCGTGATCCTGCAGCCGAGCATGAAGTCGCGTGCCCTGCTGTTTCGGTGTGGTCGCCGCGCCGTCCTGAGGGTCGGCCTTCCCGACATAAACTGGTGTTTCACTTGCCCGGATAGGTTCGTATTGGGGAAAGTCCCCCTCGTAGTAGAGGGCATACACCCCGCTGCCATAGAATCTGACGACGTCCGCTAGAGGGACCTTTGGCTGGGCAACGAGTGCAACGCCAATAAACTTTCCGACGATTCTAGGATCAGAGGGATCAAAGAAGTTCAGCGGCGCGTGAATCGGGTCAAGCCGAGCCTCCATCTCCCTAAGTCCATCAATCGCCTTGATGAGGCGCGTTCGCAGTTGTTTTCGATGCTTAGCCGAAAGCGCCGAAGAGCTAACCGAGAGTTTGGTCGTTAGTTCATCTAGGTGGGTGAGAAGTGCGGCTGCTGAGTTTTCGCTCACGGCTGCCTCTCATGGGCTCCAACATCGAGACGAGACGCGATCGAGCCGGCAATGACTTTCGCTAGGCGGACTGGGACGGCGTTCCCTAGCTGCCGCATGGCTTCGGACCACGCGCCCTCGAGTGCGTAGTCATCCGGAAACGTCTGAAGCCTCGCTGCTTCTCTGATGCTGAAGTACCGAACGGATCCATCGTGGCGGGCGAGCATGTTCTCTCCCCCTGGTACGCCATGAACACCTGCCTTCAGCGTCTTGGAGGGAAGGTCCAGCAGGCTGCCCGTGTGCCCGCTGTAGGAGCGGGCACCAGGCTGGAACTTGTGGTTGTGATATGTGGCAGCCAAGAGGGGTTGTTGCTCTGGGTCGGGAAGGCCTTGCAGCGCGTCGCGCACGGTCAGCCAGCGCGCACCTGATGGCGCTGTGGCCAATTCCCGAAGGCGATCACGCTTGCGCTTCTCCTGGGTGCTGAGCTTTGGTCGCTTTGGCCTGGCGATCTGATGCTCGTCCCAGTACTGCTCTGTTACCCATTGCTCCCAGTACAGGCGCTCTTTCGAGTGGGTCGGCTTTGGGAAGCTCCAGTCGATCCCAAGGTCACTACGAAAGCCAACGAGGATCACTCTCGCACGCGTCTGAGGCACACCATAGTCGGCCGCATTGAGGGCCCTGAAGGTCACGTTGTACACAAGCCCCTTCTGCGAGCCGCTCGAATGGTGCCGTTCGAGGCGAGCTAGGTGCTCGTTCCACAACTCATCGTCCTTCATGACCAGCTCCGGGTATGTCAGGCGAAGAAACACGTACTCGAAGTACTCAGCGAACTTCTCACGAAGAAGCCCACGAACGTTCTCGAACATGAACACCTTGGGTTGAAGTTCCCGCACGGCGCGAGCCGCCTCCGGAAACATGTCGCGGGAGTCTTGATGTCCCCTGTGCTTGCCGCCCACCGAAAACGGTTGGCACGGTGGGCCACCAGAAACGAGATGGATTGGCGCGCCGATGCGGTTATACCGAAACTCCCTTACATCACCTTGGAAAGGTTCGGGCCAGTGAGGCAGAAATGACAAGTCACTTTTGACTGCAGAAGCGATCGATCTTGCTTTGTTCTCACGTACCGAGTCGCACGCCCAACGGTCGCGCTCGATGATGGCCATGTGGTGAAAGCCGGCCTGTGCAATTCCCATCGCAAGCCCACCGGCACCTGCAAAGAGCTCGATTGAGTTCACAGCGGTTGCTCCATGAAGTCCCTGAGTCGTGCGAGCAGAGCAGGCACTTTGTTGGTCTCGCATTCCCATACCACGAGAAAGGACCAGCCCTCGTCATAGAGTTGCTTCTGCACGCTCAAATCCCTTTCTCGGTTCTTGTCGAGCTTGGTCTGCCAGAACTCAAGCCTCGATTTCGGCGTCCGCGCGTTCTTGCACCCTGGATGACGATGCCAAAAGCAGCCGTGCACGAAAACCAGCTTACGGCGGCCGATGAAAGCAATATCCGGCGTGCCTATTATGTCTTTCCGGTGTAAACGGTAGCGAAAGCCGAGGCTGAAGAGCGCGCGACGAACCACCATCTCTGCCTTCGAGTCTCTCGACTTCACGCGCGACATGCGTTCGCTCCGCTCTGTGGGCGTCAGCGGGTCTAGCCGAGCCCAGGCCTGTGTCATCACCAGGCTCACTTGTCAGCCTCCTAGACCCCTGGGGTGGCAGCGCCACCATCCCGCACCCACTCGTCGACCTCCTCCTTCTTGAACTTCCAGAAGCGCCCGACGCGATGTCCTGGCATGCGCTTGGATGAGACCCACGTGTACACAGTGTCCTTGCTGACCCCGAGGTACTCCGAGATCTCTTCGACTGACTGCCATCGTTCGGCCATCCAGAGTTTTACTAGACGAGGTGATCGAAGGATGCAGGACGAACTACGCCCTAGCTTGCGGAATGACCCCCTTCTACCATCGTCCGCCGCTCGATGTCAACGCGGTTCGGTTGGGTTTGGTTGGGTTCGCTAGGGGCGGGTGCCGTTACCATCCGCCTTCTTCGGGCTTGAGGCCTGGTCCATCCGGCTTCGAGGTGGCCCGCCTCCAAGCCGACTTTCCTCAGCGGTTCCCCCCGCAGGATCCGTCGCCTTTGCTGCTGATGGCCCACCGTCGCGAAAACCTGCAGGAGAACCTCGCCACCTTCCGCAGCTGCCGTGCGATGGCTCCTTTAGCGAGCTGCTGGTGGATGGCCAGAGCCCCAGCTAGTGGCGGCATATGTTCGCCTCGGCGCAGTCCTTCGCTGGGCTTGATCAGGCGGGTCTTGTAACCGTCATCTTCGCCGTGGTGATCATCGATGAGTACCACCATGCCGCCGCCCCGAGCTACGTGCACTGGCTGGCCAATCTGCAGTCCAACCGGCTCCTCGGCCTCACCGCCATCCCTGAGCGCACCGACGGCAACGACTCTTCCATTGGTTCGGGAGCAGCACTGCCGCCGAGCAGCGTCTCTGGGGTGCCCTAAATCTTGCTCAGTCTCTCCATGTTTGCTCTACGGGATCTCTTGAGCAGCTGAGTATCAGTCAAACCAGCCTTCGTCTAGTGCCCACTCGAACAAGGCAGCTTCCAGTTCCTCGAGTCCTCCCTCCTGGAGCTGGTTCGCGATCTGAAGATAGAAGGAGCCGTCAGAACGTCTTACAATGTGCAGAACCTCCTCCCTGTTGCACAGGTCGTGCGTCACGGATTCGTTGTTCCAGTAGCTGAAGACCCTCTCTCCGCGACCCTCGGCATCGACCCAGGTGAGCCTGAGCGTCGCCCGAAACTGGCTCAGCGTGACCGCAGTCATGAGGCAATCTCAGTCGCTGGTACAAGCGTATCAGGTCCTGATGTAGGCTGGTCTGATCGTGCATGTTGCCGCTGGGTTGCTCCCATGCCACTTTCGGGATGACCAATGCTCAGGGATGGTGGCTGCACTTCGTGTTTACTGTGCTGGGGCCTGTCCCGCCATGAAGCTTGCCGAGATCCGCAGGGCGGTCGATGAAGGGCTGACGGTGCACTGGCAAAACCGGGAGTATGAGGTTATCCGTTCTTCAATGAATCCTTTTTATCTCATCCGATCCAGAGCCACAGGTCACTGCATTGGTTTGACTTGGGCTGATGGGGCCACATTGAACGGGAAGGAGGAGGATTTCTTTATAGGAGACTCGGCACTCACCTGAGCCCAGTCACGAGGCCAGGACGTTCCACTAAATCGCTTCCAGGAGGTCCTGTCAGTAGCCGAGGCAAGCATCCCACTCCCATTCGCCTGTGCTGGCAGCTTGCCCGCCTGACTAACGGCATGCGTGAACCTCAGGCGTTCGCAGGACTTACTGTCGAGATGAAGGTGTCTCTGTGGGGAGCTGAGAGGCTCAGCCCCTGAGCAGCTCCCGCAGGAACATATCGCTCAAGGCCACCGCTGTGGCCCAGTTGTCCGGCTCGCTCAGTCCCGAGCTGCGGGTGGGCTTGAAGCTGTGGTCACCTCTGGCGATCCAGCGCAGCTGTACCTGCGGCGAAAGGCTGTAGGTCTCCACCTCCTCCCGCCGCCCGAAGCTGTCCCGCTCCCCCTGCAGGATCAGGGTGGGAGTGCTCAAGGTAGCCAGGTGCTCGGTGCGCAGCTGCAGCAGCTTGCCGGGCGGGTGGAAGGGGTAGCCGAGGCAAAGGCAACCGGTCACCCCGTCGCTGGCGGCCAGCTCATCGATCAGCAGGCTGGCCACCCGGCCGCCCATCGACTTGCCACCGATGAACACCGGCCGGCCCGGCTGCTCCGTCTGCTCCAGCCGTGCCTGCTGGCGGAACGCCTCCTGCAACACCGGCATCCGGTCAGGTCCCTGGCGGCGACCCGTCTCGCGCATCCTGGCCATGTAGGCAAACTCAAAACGCACCACCCGCCAGCCCAATTCGGCCATTCCACTGGCGATGGCCGCCATGAACGGGCTGTCCATCGGTGCACCGGCCCCATGGGCCAGCAGCACGGTGGCCGGCGCGGCGTCGGGACCATCGATCAACCGCGGAGCGGAGGCGAGAACTTCAGCCGTCATGAGCAGATCGGCTCCGGTGCGTTTCCGGTCGCTCCAGGTACCCCGCCGCCCACACCGCCGGTGCTATCCCGTGGGGCACGATCCGCCGGTAGGGCTCACTGGCCAGGATCTCCTTAACCGACTCCCCAAGTAGTACATTGGAGCGGCTGTCCGGCAGACGGTGGCTGAGGGTCTGGTGGATGCGCAGCAGGTACCAGGCGGTGCCATCAATGCCGGCGGTGAAACGATCCCAGCCGTGCGGGTCACGGCGGGCATCGAGCACCTGATCCCGGGCGTTGTGGGCCTTGTCGGCCGCCGTCACCAGCAGGGAGGTCTCGCTCTTGTGGTCCAGCGAGGCCACATAGCGGGTCTTGCGCACCAGCCAAGGTTCTTTGCCTGGGCCGGTCAGGCCCTCGGCGGTGTCGGTGCAATCCACCACGATGGCGGCCACCTCCTCCCCGAAGCGCTCGGCAATCGAGCCGTGGCTCTGGCCCGCATCCTCGATGGAGTCGTGTAGCAGGGCGGCGATCGCCTGAACCTCCGTGCCGCCGTCTTCCCACACCAGGCCGCTCACGGCGATCAGGTGGGAGATGTAGGGCACCGGCTTGCCCTTGCGGATCTGGGTGCGGTGCAGCTGGGCGGTCCAGAGCAGGGCCTCGTCATACCGCTCGCTGTGGGTGGGGGGCTTGTTCGTCATCAACAGATCTTGGATCGCTTCACGGTTTGGCGCTGGCCTGTGCGTCTCTCGCCTGACGGGCCTGGTTGCTCGTGCCGAGGAGCTCCAGCTGCACCACGGCACTTCCGCCCCACCCGCTCAGGCATTAACGCCTATTGCGCCTGCAGGCAGGTCGTCCGATCGTTCCTGAATCGGATTCGGAGGCCCTTCGATGGATGACACTCCCCCGGGTCAGGCGTCAGGAGCGCGCTGACGATCCGGCCCCTGCTCCAACACTCTCATCGGATCTCTGGCTTCCCTGGCGTGTCACGCCGTCGCCGTCCACTGCACCGTTAACGGCCTCGCCCAGGTGCCCCGGACCCATCGGGAAGTCCCACTGGAACCCTGGCCCCAGGTGCCAGCGTCAGCCACTCCGCCCCCATCAACCAAACTCCTTCAGAGCCCGGTGGCCTCGTCACCGGGCTTTGTCGTGATCCCCTGTTCCATGGCTGACCTCGCCCGGACCCACCAGGCCCTCGCTGAGGACTACCGCTGGCATTTGCAGATCGCCGCCGGCAAGCTGCTCGCCCAACCCAGCTGGTCGTTGGAGGCCACGGTGGCGTTGATCCACACCCAGACCCAGGGCATCACGATTGGTCCGGTGAGGAGCCTTCCCCTATGGCTGGATCACCTCCCACCGGAGCTGGATGCCTTCGTGAGGCTGCAGGAGCAGGGGGTGAGCTTCGAGGAGGCCTACCAACGCTGCCTTGCGGAACAAGGTCAGGAGTTCCCCGCTGCGATCGAGGCCAGCAAAGCCAGTGGGGCGCTGGTCAGCCACGACAACCTGGCCGAATTCGCGGCTCTCTCCCAGAAAGGCTTTGCCCGTGACCCCAGGGAACTGCTGGTGCTGGCCAAGTGGCCGGACAACGTCACCGGCTTTCTGCTGTCGTGTGAGCAGCTGAGCTGGAGTCAGCTCAAAGAGCCAGCTGCTGGAAGGCTCACTCCTCCTCTTCCGTTGAGCCAGCTGGCACCAGGCGGATCTGCTTGCGACCCAGCTTGATCTCAAACTCATCGCCGGGCTTGAGATCCAACAGCGCGGAGTAGGCCTTACCGATCAGGAGGTTGCCGTTGCCCTGGACGGTGGCCACGTAGCTCAAGCTACGACCAGCCTTCCCTTTGGTTTTGCCGTTTCCATCACCCAGGCTGACGCCCTTGGCTTCCAGCAGGGCCTCATAGAACGCCGTGAAGTTCAGGCGTTCGTTGCCGTCCTTCTTGGTGCTCACATAGCCGGCGGCTCGCACCAGATCGGACTTGGAGACATCACCCAGCTCCTTGACTTTGGCGAGCAGGTCAGTTCCGGTTAGGGCCATGGGCGTGGCGTTCAAAGCTTGAATGTAACGAGCAAGCCGATGACGACCAGAGCCAAAAGGTGCGGTTGTCCGTCCTCTCAACGCAGGCTCTCGCAGGCCACCTCATCACCATTGCCATCGAGGTAGGTGTGGCCCTGGCGCAGCAACTCCTGGGCCTTTGCAAAACTGCCGATCTGCTTGCAGCGGTAACGCTGGCCTGCAATCGCAGCTGGGGCTGTCCCAGCAGGGGCCACACCTGAACTGACCGCACGACTGCTTCCACCCGTACGCCGAGCCCGCCGAAACTCCCAAGGCCTCGTGATGCCGCCCGGCGTCCTCCACACCCCGTAGCGGCTGCGGGAAGCGCGGAACTCGGCATCCAGATACTCCCTGGCGTTGCACTGGCTCAGGTACTGGCGGTAGGCAAACGCCTGGCCGTCCTCCACCATCGCCAGGTTCAGATTCACCTCCCCGATCACTTCCGCCACGGTGCGGCCATAGCGGTCGAACGTCTGGGGAAGCAGCGTCACCGGAGTGCCGATCCGCAGCCGCGTTTGCAGATAGGCGCGGGACTGGGCGCCATAGGGTGCCTGGGCCATCTCGGGGGCATCGATACAGGCCAGCCGCACCGTGATCCGCTGCTGGCCCTGCTGCACCCGGATCGTGTCGCCATCGCCGATCGAGAGCACCGTGGCGCGGATGGATTGTGCCCTGCTGGCAGCACAACTAAGCCAAGTCGCCAGCGTCAGACCCAAGAGCAGCAGAGGAAAGCGATTCATCGCAAAAGTCTGGCTGGGCTTCACCCTGAGGCCCCTCTTCACAGAGGCCGCGGGCCGTCCCGCTTCCATGGCCAGGCACTTTTGCAAAGCAGTGACGCGATAAAGACACTTGCACAGTTACTTGACACCTGCACTGCAAGTGTGCATACTTGGATCATGGTGAAGGTCTCCGCTACCGCTGACGCCCGCTATGGCCTCGAGGATCTCCTCACGGCCGCGGGCGACCTGCTGGGGGAAGAGATCTCACCCCGCACCGTGCGTCTCTATGCCACCCAGGGGTTGATCGATCGCCCCGGCAAGGAGGGACGCAGTGCGGTCTATAGCCACCGCCATCTTCTGCAACTGATGCTGGTGCGCGCCCTGGCCCGGCGCGGTCTGAGCCTCTCGGCGATTGCTCCCCTCTGCGTTCTGGCCGATGCGGAGTTGGAGCAGCAGCTGGAGCAGCTGGACGGGGAGGGAGCGACGGCCATCGTCCCCTCCGCTCCAGCAGGCAACGAGGCCCTCGACTACTTGAGGGATCTGTCGTCTCCAGCCGGCGACGCCGACGTTCAAGCCAGCGAGCCCCCGTTGTTCGCACGAAAAAACAGCTCCATGAGCCCCGTTCTCGGGATGCTCAGTACACCCCTTTCTTCCCTCACCCGCTCCTCCCGCTCCCGCTCGGGATCTTCCTCTCGCTCCAGCGATACCAATAGCCGCTGGCACCGCCTGTCCCTCGCCCCCGGCATCGAACTGCACCTGCGCGAGTCCGTCTCCATCCCCCCCGCCGGCTCCCGTCGCCGGATCTGGATGCAACGCCTGCTCGAACGCCTCAGCGACCAGCTCGACGAACTCTCCCCCTGAATTCTTTTCCCAAGCACCCAACCGCCAACGAACCCCCATGTCCAATCCCACCCTGCGATTCCGGCCCCTTCGCCCGGCGGTGGCGGCCGATGGCGCCTCCACCCTCGACCTGCTGATCACCATCACCCCCCCTGCCTCGGAAGCAGAACCCCAGCGACAGCAGCGACCGCCCCTGAACCTGGCCCTGGTGATCGACCGCTCCGGCTCGATGAGCGGAACCAAGCTCAGCTTTGCCCGCAAGGCCGCCCGCTTCCTGGCAGGAGAGCTCACCAGCCGTGATCGCCTCGCCATCGTCACCTTCGACGGCGAGGTGAAGGTGGTCGTGCCCTCCACCCCCGTCACCGATCCCCAGCCCTTCATCGCCGCGATCAACACAATCCACAGCGGTGGTTGCACGGCCCTCTTCGATGGCTGGCTGGCCGGAGCCACCCAGGTGGCCGAGCACCTCGATCCCACCCAGCTCAACCGGGTGCTGCTGCTCTCCGATGGCCAGGCCAACGAGGGCCTCACCAATCAAGGGGAGATTGCCGACAAGGTGGCGGGCCTGACCCAGCGGGGCATCAGCACCAGTGCCTTTGGCCTGGGGAATGACTTTGACGAGGACCTGATGGGCGCCATGGCCGCTGCAGGTGATGGCACCCTGGCCCACATCGAAACCCCCAGCCAGCTGGCGGATCTCTACGCCTCCGAGCTTCAGGGGCTGGCCACCACCATCGGGCGGCGAGTCAGCATCGGTCTACGGGGCAAGCACGGCGCCGAGGTGGTCGATCTGCTCAACGACCTCAAGCCCACCGGCGCCGGCAATCACCAGCTCCCCAACCTGCGCGCCGGCCAAGAGCTCAATGTGGGTGTGCAGCTCAAGCTGCCCGCCTGGATCCCCAATCAGGAGATCCTCAGCGTGCGCCTGGCCTGGGATGCCCCCGGCAGCAGCGAACGCCAGACCCTGATCGAGCATCTTCAATTGCCCGTGATGGAAAGCGAGGAGCTCAGGGCACTGGACCCCGATGCGGCCGTGGCCGAGCAGCTGGAGCTGCTGCGCTCCAACCGCGAACGCAGGCGAGTGATCGAGGAACTCGATCGGGGCGATGTCATGGCAGCTGGTGCCAGCCTGCGCTCCCTGCACGCCCGCTTCATGGCCATGCCTGGCAGCCCCAGCGTGAGCCGCGAACGAAAGCTGCTCAGCGAAAAGCTGGAGTTGCTGGAAAGCGATCCCAACCGCAGCCGCAAGCGCCTCAGCCGTGAGTCGATGCGTTCCAGCGCCAACGTCTATGAGGAAAACGATGAGCAGGACTGAGGTAGTAGCGATCGGAGATGTGCACGGCTGCGCCTCACTGCTGGAGCAGGAACTCACCCCGCACCTGGATTCGGGCGCGGAGCTGATCTTCCTCGGGGATCTGATCGATCGGGCCCCTGAGCCCGATGGCGATCGCAAGGTGCTGGAACGGGTGTGGCAGCTGCAGGACAACCCGGCGGCCTATGGCCTTTCAGGGGTAACCGTGCTGATGGGCAACCACGAGCAGATGCTGCTGGACGCCATGGATCATCCCGCACCCGAGGAGGGCTTGGATCTGTGGGAATGGAGTGGAGGCGATCGGGAGCTCGTCTGCTTTGCGGCCGAGCGCAGGGTCTGGTTCGAGCAGCTGCCGGTCACCGCGATTCGCGGCAACTACCTGTTCGTGCATGCGGGGGTGCGGCCCGGGGTTCCGCTGGAGGAGCAGGACTTCATGGATCTGATCTGGATCCGCCAGCCCTTTCTCTCCAAGCCCCACGGATTGCCCTACATCGTGGTGCACGGGCATACCTTCAGCAACGACTACCAGGTGACCCACCTGCCGCACCGCATCGGGATCGACACCGGGGCGTATGAGAGCGGAATCCTGACGGCGCTGCCGCTTGAAAATCCTTATGAACCAACTGAAGGAGCAGACCAGTGAGCCATCAAGAGAGCTGCCGTGTTGTTCGGCTGGCCAAAATCGACTCCTTGCATCGGGCGCACAATCTGCTTACAGACAGTCACTATCAATACTTACTGTTTAATGAGGGCCAGTCTAAGATCGCACAGGTCCTCGTACTCGATAAGATTCTCAGTCTGGATCGCAACGATAATCCCATCAGGCAGCTCGTCTGGTGTTTCGGTGACGTTGCCAACCATGTGAACCACAATCGCAACTGCTGGCAGCATACGGGCCAGCTGCCCCTCAAGAGCAACTCCAACTTGAGCCGCAAGCAACTCTGCCGTGAGTCAATACGCACCAAAAGCAATACACGGGAGGAACACCGTGGCCAATGGGCACCTCACCCTAAAAATGATGGGTTAGTATCCTGATGGCCATTTATGAATGCCTGCCACAACTAACTGCAGAAATCTTCCCCAGTGCATTTGCACATCAGAATTGTGCATGAGTAAGATGAAGATGAAGAGCCTGGAACAATCGACTCGGGAGGCCGTCAAAGCTAGTCGGGAGGCACTTGCGTCAACACAGCAAGAGGCCCAGTCGTTGATCAGCAGCATGAACGAAGAGATCGTTCGGCTCAGCTCCTCAACACCTGATAAGGCTTCTGGTCGATTTATAAGTCATATTCAAGAGCGAACAGCAGAGATTGAGCGGCTGTTTGCCAAGCAGGCGGGTGTGGCCGAAAGCTTCAACATCGTTCTGTTCGGACGGACAGGTACTGGCAAAAGCACATTGATCGAAGCACTCACAAGAGGAAACGGACTACCCGTTTCGCATGGTGAGAGCGACTGGACAACCAATGTGGAGCCTAAGGACTGGGAATCGTGCAAGGTGTACGACACACCGGGGGTCAATGGATGGGGTCGGATGAACAAACGAGTCGACCTTGAACAGCGTGCCCGTTACGCAGTAGAGGTGGCAGACTTTGTACTTGTTTGCTTTGACAGTCAAAGCCAACAAGCTTCGGAGTTCACAAAAGTAGCTGAGTGGGTAAATCAGTTCAACAAACCTGTAATCGCTGTCTTGAACAATCGCAACTCGGTATGGCGGCTACCGCCACGAGTGCCAATCGGTAGCGCCAGAGCAAGCCTTTCAAGAACCGTAGCTCAGCACGCTGGCAATATTCAGGACGAACTGGCAAGTGTATCTATGCTTGGAGTTCCAGTGGTGGCGGTCGCATCAAAACGTGCACTTTTTGCACGGGCCACTTTGCCCTATCACGGGCCAGATCGCGAAACACTGGAATTGCACCGTCAGAAGTATGGTGCCAAGAAGCTTGAGTTGTGGTCAAACTTACCCACCCTCGAAGGGCTACTCGTTCGTTGCATCGAAGAAAACGCTGTTGCGCTCCGCATGGGCGCACTCCATGATCAACTTCGCGGTGTTCTCAACGCACTTTGCGAAGACATGGATGCGACATCTAAAGAAGCCATCGCTGAGTCCAGTGTCCTGGAGGCCCAGACCATAGAACCGCTGCTATGTCTCCTGGGCTACCCCGTGACAGATGCTGCCCGAATGGCTTACTTCTGCGAAGGGGTGGATCGTCTCGATGCTCTGGAAAGACTTCGAGGACGATTCCAAGCGCCGAGCGTCGGGGAGTTCAAGGTGTTCGTCCAACAGCGCCTGACAGCAGAGCTAGGAGCACTGAGGTCGAAGTCTCTAGACGCCGCCGAGGAAACTGTTGCAAGTGCCTTCGATCGAGGTGAACGAATCACCGGAGAGCAGGTGCGGAAGAAATGCCTATCAACCTCAGAGATGGAGACGGCAGCTAAGTGTGTCTTGGCTGAGGCCCATGAATTCATCAGTCGCCGCACGCGGTTGGCGTACCAAGACAGCATTGCAGACCTGAAGGCACGGTTACTTGATGCGAAAGATGTGACTGGGGACGCCGGTGCGGGATGGAAATACGGGTCCTGGAGTCTGAAGGCAGCAGGCGTCCTAGGGGGCATCGCGGCATCGTTGGGGACTATGGCGGTCACGAACTTCTGGAATCCGCTCGGTTGGGCTGCAGGAGCAGCGGCTGGTGTGGCCGTAGTGGGAAGTGGAGCCGCATGGTTACTGGGATGGCTAGGAGGAGAGTCCAGAAAGCGTGCCGAGGCGCAGAAGCTCAAAGCCCGCCGGGAGGCACTCGCGAACGTCCGCCAAAGCGTTTACACCGTCTACGACGAGTTCAAAGATAGTGTCTCGCAAGAAGCGGAGAAAATTGCTTCCTCTTCTGCCGGAAGGGTCGTCCTACCAGCTGTCAACCAAGCGCTTGATCTCCGAAGTCTTGGATCTGCAGGCGAAAAGATCGCATTCCGTGCGCATTCAATAAAAGCTGAGTTGCCGGAGAAGACAAATCCGCAACGTCTGTTGTGGGAAGCGAAGGAAGCCAGTGAACGGTCGGTGGAGGATGGTGATCCCAACGTCCCTTCAAAGTACTGGCTCGGTGACTCGTGGATCGATGACCCCGAGGGTCTCCAACAGGCTTTTCACCTTGGAGAGCATAAGCGAAGCACATTCAGCGATCCAGGAGTCCTTGAAAGCTTGTTCTCCACCTTCAGAGATGTCTGGGCACACGTGACGAGCGACGTCAAGCCAGGTTCAGGTAGAAGGTGGCTTGACCAGGCTAATCAAGCTCTGATCGGTGATGATTTGGCAAAGACCGCATTCGCGGAACTCAATGCCATCGCAGTTCGTGGTCGTCCACGATTACACTTAGTCGGTGACTACAACACAGGTAAGTCAAGCTTCATTAAGCGGCTGCTCTTGGACGTCGGGCAGCCTGTCCCAGGCGACCTTCACATCCGTGCAAATCCCACGACGGACAAAGAGATAATCTATGAGTGGGGAAGTCTCGATCTCGTAGACACTCCAGGTTTCCAGAGCTCGCACGAGAGCCATACAGAGGCGGCTCGTCGCTCATTCCCTGACGCCTCGGCGATCCTTTACCTCTTCCAACCTAATCTACTGACTGGTGACGATGCATCTATGCAACTCGTCTTGAAGGGAAGCCGAGATGAACTTCTTGTCCCGAAAGCTTCAAGAACATTTTTCATCGTGAACCGTTCAGATGAACTTGGCGTCGATCCTGTGGACAACCCAACACGCTACAGGGAGCTTGCAGTGCGTAAGCAACGGGAGTTGTCCGAGGCGCTTGGGAGCCGTGGCATCTCGATGTCCCCTAAACGGATTCTTTGCATGGCGAGCGATCCGTTTGGTCTAGTCGGAGATCGAAGGGATGCAACATCAGAGTCATATGACTCCAACCGCTCATGGGATGGCTTCGATCAGTTCACGCGGGCCTACCGAGAGATCGAGGCCGAGTTACTACAAACTGGTGTTGACAGATCGCTGCTAGAAGGAGGGTTGGCCCGACTAGCTCGTCTCGACGCACGACAAGGCGCAGTAATGAATCAGCTTGTTGCTCAGGCTGATGCCATAGGGAGGCTCCTTAGCCTCGTCACAGAACAGAAGGGAGAAGGAAAGCGCCTCGCAGACGACCTTCGCGCAAGGTTGCAACGGCGGGTCGAAGAGCAGGCTGCGTCTCTCCGGGATGAAGTGCTCTCTGAGACCGATCCAGTGCGGCTCAAGCTGAAGGCCTCGAACTTACAAAAGTGGTGGGAGGACAAGGCTCTAGCGGTCGAATTGGAGCAGTGGGGAAAAGTCGCACAGAAGGAACTCGAAACTTGGCGAACCCAGACAGAGGAAGTCATTAACCGACGCTTCGCCTCAGCAGAGTTTGCCCATGCCTTTCCTGATCCCACAGTCGGAGATGGTCCAGCATCGCCCAGCGATTCGAAGGGTAAGGCGTGGTTTCACGACGCCTTTGACAAGACGAGCCGTTTCGCAGGTGGAGCATCGAGAGACGTGGTATTTGGCATTGGAAAAGGACTTGGATTCAAGTTCAAGCCGTGGGGAGCAGTAAAAGTCGCTCGATCTCTCGGAAAACTTGGAGCCGTGATGTCAGTCGTAGGAGTAGTATTAGATATCGCATTTATTTTCTGGGAGGAGCATCTCCATGAGAGGCGCGAAGAAGATCGGAAAAAGCTCGCGGAATGGCTAGCTCAGACGGTACCCCGCGTCGTAGCAGCTATTGCTGATGGCGACGCCGAAGAGTGCGGTCTGATCATGGCGGCTGGTAAATACATCGGGCTGCTCAACTCCTACTCGATAGAGCTTGAGACAGAGAAGATTGCCAAAATGCAGGAGATTGCTTCGATTGAGAAGCAAAGAGAACTCTATGCGGTACTCGGCGATAGCGCCGAGCAATCGCTCGGCGGACACCTATGGGAGGAACGATGAATCTAGACAGAGATGGATGGATCGATTTGGTATGGACTTCTCTTCGCGATATTCCCACAGGCGATGTAGTTGAGAAGCTTGAGTCTGCTTGGCGAGACCATCAGTCCAGGGAAAAACCGGTAGCCGCAATTTATGGCGCTTATGATGCTGGTAAATCCTCTCTTCTCAAGCGCCTGCTGTTTGAGGATGGAGTAGCTGTTCCATCTGAGATCACGGTGTCCGGTCGCCGTGAAACGTTCTCAGTTGACGAGATCACAGGATCCACATGGACATTCCGCGACAGTCCAGGCTTTGCAGGCGGCAATGATGAGCACGACATAAAGGCACTTGAAAGCCTTGATCTCGCGGACCTGCTTATTTGGGTTCTTCCACCACAGCTCGTCACGAGTAACAAAGAAACCTTCGACGCGATCGTGACTGGTGAAAGATTTGGTGTTACGGGAGATCACGTCACAGACTCGCTCCTCGCCGTCATCTCACGCATCGACGAAGCAGGTATCGACCCCTCTGAAAACCCAGAGGGGTTCCGGAGTCTCTGCTCACGCAAACAGGCTGAGTTCAAGTCTCTCTTGGACGCGATCGGTTCAACAAGCCCCCGATGGGGTGTTCACCCTATTAGCGCTGACCCCTACCAGAGTGTTGGGAACGAGCAGCCGGATGCCAGCCTCTACGAAATGGGGTCTGGCTGGGACGGGGTGGGGGAGCTTCGAGAAGCGCTTACACAAGCTCAGCTAAGTGTCCCCGAGTTGCGGACACTGTCCGGGTACCGCTTTGCATCTCATGCGATCACCAGCTTCACTCGGATGGTGAAAGTCGAGCAAGCATTGCGCGAGGAGGCCATAGCAACGTGCGAGAACGAGCTCGAGCGCGTTGCTCTTTTGCGCACCAGTCTCGACGCGCTACGGCGCAAGTGCGAGGCAGACCTCCACCGTCTCATGGAGGATGAGCTATTGAGCGCAATCAGAATAGGAACGGTATCTGCAGCAGAGGCGTTACAGACTCGACTGGTTGAAGCGTTGGATCAATGGAGCGAACAAGCCTATGCAGAATTCGAGAACCTTGCTGCGTCAGCAGACCAGGAGGCCAGCGAGCGTGGTCGAAGTCCTGCTATGAGGCGGCTTAGAGAACTGATACTCGAGATGGGCGCGGCCGAATCCGATTCGACAAAGACCAGTGGAGAAGGGAAGGCCAAGAAGCGCGCCAGCCAGTTCTCTCGGGCCTTCCGAGATGGCTTCAAGGCATATGCCCGTGTGGACCTAAGCATGTCCCTTGATGAAGCAGCAAAGTTCGTTAGAGAATGGAAACAGTCGGGTCTTGGATGGGATGAGTTTCGGAAGGCACACAATGTCAAGAACTTTCCGACTGAAGAAGTGGCAAAAAAAGCCAGCAAATATGTCAAGTGGGCTGAGGCATTAGACAGCGTTGGTCCAATCATGGAGCAACTTGGTCCACTACTCTATGACATAGGTAGTGACGTACTTTCGGCTATAGAGGCAGAGAAGAAGGCTCATCAGAGGCAGAAGCTCCGCGATGCACTCCGCGGCGCTGCCGCCGAAGTTGAGGACGAGGCGAAGACCGGCATGGGAGAGATGACGGGGACCTTTAGTGAATGGCTCGACCAGCAAGAAAAGATCCACCTACCAGCCAAGCAAGCTCTCGCTGCTCAGCAATCAGAGCTCATACGCTTCGAAGCTGAACTTGCATCCCTACTTCGTCAGCGGCCGACATAATCGCCGATTAGATATTAACCTCAAAGCCACTTCGCTTTTGTAGCGGTCTGAACCGATTGGCTGGCTGGATGATGTGGCAGCAAAGTCAAACCAAGATCGCATTATAACTTATAGGATAATCACTATTATTCTGCCATCACTGTGGTGCCGGATGTTCACTTCAGTATCTAATGCCATGTGGACATTGCACTGATTTAAAATCACCATCAGCTTGCCCACTTTCGATCAAGGTGGCGGCCGCTGGCTGGCAGCAGCTGTCATTGTCATACCCCTTCCGGCGCCCAGCCCCGCTGGCGCGTCATGTCCTCGGTCCAACCCTGGCAGCGGCGGGTGAGGTGCTCCCCATGGGCCAGCAGCCCCTGGTGCAACTGACACGTGAGCAGCGGGATGCAGTTCGCGCCCGCGTGGTGGCGGAAAAAGTGGCAGGTGAGGCATACCTTGTGGCTCCGGCTGGCCACCAGCACCTCCTCATCGAGATATGGCCACTGCTCGTAGCCGCCATCGTCTGCCGCTGAGCTGGGCGAAGGCCGGGCGCCGCGGGAGCGAGGCGGGGAAGCAGCCACAGCAACACCATCACAGAGAACACCTGTACTAGCAGAAGCCGCCTGGTCCTGGCCGGCACAGGCGCGACCTCGGGTGGAGCCCCAGGTGACAAAGGCGCGGCGAGAGCAGGCTTGTTGGCCCGGCGCCCTTGGCCAAGCAAGCACCACACCTTGACGCCGGCCGCAGGACACGATCACCGCCACCCCGGATCGGCGGCAGCCGAGGTCGAACGCGGATAGGTCAGCACCTCTGGGGGGTGTTCAGCCACGGCCCCGGTGAGTACCACCCGAAGGCTGCGCTGGCCTGCTCGGTTCGGCAAGGGCTGACGCGAGGCGCTTCGCGCCCCCTGCCTTCCCTGCGCGGGCCGCGCTGTCAGATCGGGTCCCTCACCTCAAGGCCATGGCCACACCCACTGCCCCCAGCTGCGAAATCCGCCGCGTCATCGTCCACTTCTATCCCGATGGGATCAAGGGCGGCGCACACCCCTGCGAGCAGCGGTTCTTCGGAAAGCGCGGCAAGCCGGTCAAGAAGATCCGCTTCGTGCCGGCCGAAAAGGCCTTCGCGATCGCCCGCAAGCTGCAGGGCACCCGGGGCTGCACCGTCTCGGTGATCTGATCCCCACAGGGGCCAGCCCCAGGGGGCCTTGCGGCCCCCATTGTCCCGACGGCTTTAGGGGACACCAGCGGGGGAGGCGGCGGCCCTCCTCAGCATGCGCGGCGGGGCAAGGGCTGCGCGAGGCGCTGACGCGCCCCTTGCCCACGCCGCACAGCGCTTCGGGGTCCTTCGCCTGGTTCGGCCATGGCACCCATCACGATCTATGCGTCCACGATGAGCGGCATCACCTGGAGGGCCGTCACCGGCCAAGCGGTGAGCCAGCACCTGCTGATGATCGAGATCAGCAAGGCCGGCAAGCACGGGCTGCTGCTGGAAGAATCCCGGCCCTGGGATGCCACCTGCAAGGTGTGGCGCTGCCCTCGGCCCTCCGGCATCCCGAAGTATCTCTGGTCACTGCTGGAGCAGAAGCTGCGCCAGATCGAGCCGCTTCAGAAGCCTGGCCCTGTGGCGGTTCCTGCGGGGCGTCCCTGGCGTGGGCTGTCCTCCCAGGAGGTCACTCTGTCGGGCCTGGTCCCCTTCCCGGCCTTCCTGGCAATGGAGCTGATCGAAGCCCACCACCCTCATCTCTATCGCCGGGAGTTCGGCGTCCGGGCCTGATAACGGCCCACCGGGGCGGCTGGCGTCAGCTGGCGGCCCTTTCCTACCTCCTGGCCGGCGCCGGTGAAGGCCAGCAAGCAGGGCAGCAATGCAATGCCGGCGAAAAGGTCAGCAAGGCTAACGGTCACACGCTGCTCCATCGGCCCACCGCTCCACCCGCTCGCGCCTGCTCGGGGTTCCCGCGCCAGCCTCGGCGCAGCACCAGACGGCGGCCAGGCGGCTCCAACCGCTCGTTCCCGCTCGGGTGTTGCGCTGCGCCCCGTGGCCGCCTCAAGCAGGCCAGTCGATGCAGGAGGAAAGTCAGACGACGTTGAGGTGATCGGAACAACGAATTTCCAGATTTTGCGACATTTCCAAGGCAGTACGCGCGCGTTTCTCGTATTCGGGGGTATATCCCCCTTTTTTGCACTTCACTTGATTTGATTGATCGTGAGTTTGGATCCCTGTCGCGTGCTTGGTTGTCATTGCGGTTGACAATCGCGCTTTGGTTGGTTGAGGAACTCCCTCGCTCCGCTCGGTCGAGTTGGCTGCGGACACGAGGCGCTTGGATGGTGCGCCCCGCCACCACTGACGGAGCGCGGTTGGATCAACGTCTGGCGCCGGCTGGCTTCTTGGCGTAGCTGGCCAGGTAGAGCTCGCTGGCGCTCATGCTCTGCAAGTTGGTCGGCTGGCCGTTGCCATCGAACTCAGCGATCACCGTGGCGGGGCCAAGGCCGCCACGCTGGTTGAACAGGAAGCTCAGCACCGGATGGGTGCGGAGCGACTCGATGTGATCGGCGGCGTCGAGGTTGCCGTGATCGCCGAGCAGCACGTTGCCCTTGGAATCGATCGGCTCCAGTAGGTCACGGCCGGCAGCGTCCTTGGTGAGGCGGAACTCGGCGCCGACCTGGTGCTTGAAGATCTCAAAGAACGAGCCGCGGTTGTCCCCACCGGCGCGGCCATCGGCGTCGACGAACAACCGCTCCAGCAGCCGCTCCTTGCGCAGGTTCTGCACGTCCTGGAGCGCCTCGTCCCGTTCCTTGGCGGCCGCTTTCACCTTGCGGGCGGCGGCGGCCTCGAGCTGGAGTTCACGGCTGGCGATCTCGCGCTCCAGCTGCTCCTTCTGCCGTTCGGCCTCTTGGAGGCGCTCGTACTCGTCGGGGTTGATCTTGGAGAACTGGGCGAGCTGGCGCTTGATCGTGCGCAGCTCCCGCTCCAGCTGGTTGGTCTTGCGCCGCTCCGCCTTGAGCGCATCGGACGGCTCGGAGCGGGAAGCCTCGACCTCCTCGCCGGGCTCGTCCAGGGGCTCATCCGGGTCGAGGTCGTCGTCCTCAAGGTCGTCGTCTTCCGGTTCCGGCTGAGCAGGCGGCTCCTGGTTGGGCCAGTGCTGCGGTTGCGCGTAGCTGACGACCTGCTGTTGCAGGTCCTGAGAAAGGCGTTTGGTCATCGGTCCACCCATCACGGCTGTGGTTGAAGCGAGCGCCCCATCCGGGCTGTGCTCACGCTTCCTATTGCCACTGCCCCATCACGGAGTGACGGGCGGTGGATCCGGCGGCAGGTCCAGATCCCAGAGGTCATCGGCAGCGGAAACGCCCCGCAGGGGCGGCAGGTAGATCCAGCCGCCGGCACTCAGCAGGGTGCCCGGCCTGATCAACGGCACCTGCAGCACCTGGCCCGGGTCCAGCTCATCAGAGGGCCGGATCGCCGGCACCTCGAGCAGCACACCAACCGGAAGCGGATCACTGCGAGGCCAGCGGTCGTAGTCCGGGTTGTAGAGCCGCAGCCAATCCACAGTCGTGTCGTAGTCGATCGCCAGCTGCTTGAGCGTGTCGCCGCTCACGGTGGTGTGGCCATCGGCGCGCAGCAGCGAAGGGCTGAGCTTGCGCAAGAAATCCACGGTGGTGCCGTAGCGGGCAGCCAACACGTTCAGCGTGTCGCCGGTGGCGGTGGTGATCGGCCCCTGCTGAGCCAGATCCGGGTTGACCACCCGCAGGGTCTGCACCGTGGTGCCGTAGCGCTCGGCGATCAGGTTCAAGCTGTCGCCGGTCTCGATCACCAGCACGCGGTTGGGCTTGAGGGCAAAGCTGATCGCCTCCCCCAGCTCCGGCTGCACCTGCAGACCGATCCCGCCGGGCCCATAGGCCTGGCCGATCATCAGCAGGCTGGCGCCAGCCAACACCGCCCGGGGGCTGAGCGGCAGCACGCCAGGCGTTTGCAGCAGGGCCAGATCACCCAGCCAGCACACCCCCTCGGCGGGCACCTGCACGGTGGTCGGCCGCGGTGGCTCGGTGGCTGGCGGCACCGGAAGCGGCTGGAAGGTGGCCCGTAGGCCCGGGGTCTGCCAGTCCTGCTCGGCCGCCAGCCAATCCCAGGGATTGGACTGGGGGGTCGCTGGCGGCAGCAGGGCGGCGCGGGTGAGGTAGCCCTCGCAGAGGATGTCGCCGGTGTCGATGCCGGGGCCGTTGTCGCGGCTGGAGATCAGCTTGGTTTGCTGGATCGAGCAGTCGATCACCTGACGGCAGACCGTCACCGGGTTCTTGGCGCCCGGGTGCTGCTGCTGCTGGAGCATCAGGCGCACATTGGCGACCTCCTGCAGCGCCGTGGCCGGTGTGGTGCCCATCAGGAGCGGATCAAGGTGCCGGAGAACGGTGTCGGCGCCGGGGGGCACCAGGAGGCCAGGCCAGGCAGGATCAGCAGCAGGTTGGCCACATGGCCGCGCCGCTGGGCGCCGGAGCTGAGGCCGTAGCTGTTGGCGGTGGGTTCGGCGTATTCCGTCGACACCTCCTCCATCAGCAGCTCGGTGGCGTACTCGATCACATCGAGCTTCTTCTTGGGCAGCTCAGCTGGCACCGGCCCAGCGGCAGCCTTGCGGGTGGTCTTGATCACGAACGGCTCGGCGGGCGTGCCACCAGATGCCAGACCCGCGTCAATCACGGCGATCGCGTCGAGAGATGCCTTGGCGCCAGGGATCGCCTCGGGGTAGCTGTGCTCCAGCTGGGCCATGGCGTCATTGATGGCGCGCAGAGCAGGGGCGGTGACGGGGATCAGCAGGGCGCGCCGGATCGCTTCCAGATCCGAGGGGCGCCAGGCGTTGGGATGAGCAGGTGGGCCGCTCATCAGCTCAGCTCCGGAGTGGGCACAGCGAACGATTCGGTGGCCGAGCCGCTGATCGGGTTCACCACACCCGGGGCAGCAGCCAGCGACAGCTGGTGACGCAGCTCAGCGGTGCTGATCACACCACGCTCATGCAGCGTGAGCCACTCGCCCACGCTCGGCTGGGGCCGCAGCGGCGGGGTGAGCGGCGTCACGGTGAGCGCCAGGCCGGCACCAGCCACCAGGCTGTCGCCAGTCAGGGAGCACCAGTGCTCCAGCACCGTCGCGAAGACCGACGTTTTCTGGGTGGCCAGCGACTGGAGCAGGGCGTAGGCCTGGCCGGCGGTGAGCGAAATCTCGGTTTCACTGCGGCCAGCGCCACGGTTCTGGGTCGGCACCAGCGCATCACGGCGCATGGTTTCATCCAGCAGGGTCAGGTAGGCGCGGTGTTCGGCAAGCGAGCGGGCGCGGATCTCCTTCCAGTTGAAGTCCGCCCCTTCCGGCAGGTCCATGAAGGTGGAGGTGGAGAGCACCAGCTGCTCGGGGGCGCGGGCTTCGCCGTCCTCGCTGCGCTGGAAGCCGTATTGATCCACCAGGCCGCTGCGCACACCCACCGGCAGGGCGCAGCGGCTGAGCAGGTCCTCGTATTCGCTCTTCAGCCGGTAGTGGGTGAGGTACTGGTTGGCCAGGCCCAGGTGGGGCAGATCCCCTTCCCCGAAGGCCGCCCCATCAGCGGCGTACCAGACCACCGGCATGGTGTGCTGACGGGGCAGCAGCAACGGTGGGCCAAGCCGCTGGGCCTCGTATCCACTGGCGGCACTGCTGCTGGCGACCGCGCCATTCGGCACAGCGGCAAAGGTTTCGACTGCCAGGCCGTCATCACCGAGGGTGGCCTGGTGGTACAGCCAGTCCTCGAGCCGCGGCGCCTCGGCCCCATCGGGCGACAAATGATGCACTGGGATGGCGCTGTCATAGAGCGGCTGCCGGGGAGCCCTGCGGTCCTGCCGCCAGTTCAGCCGGTGCGGCGGGCTGTCGGGGCTGGGCAGGTGCCAATCCAGCAGATCACCGCGCGGCACCAGAGAGAGACGCGGCAGCGAAAGGCGATCACCACGGCGGATCGCATCGAGCCGGTGACCTTCTGATGGCCAACCTCGCAGGGGTGGCAGCACCAGGATCAAGCAGCCGCCATCGCGCAGCACCAGCAGATCGGCGATGAACAGGAACACACCCAGGTCGGTGCCGCGCCCGTCGACATCGGAGATCACCCGCTGCAGCGAGGCCGGCAGGGCCAGGTACTCCAGGAAAGACAGCATCCCGGCGTAGGTGCGCAGCGCATCGCGGAAGAAGCCGCTTGGGCGGGCGTTCTCCACCCGGTTGCGGTAGTTGGCGTCAGGCTCCTTGGCGCCAGGAGGCAGGTAGACGCAGCGGCGGCTGACGCCGCCGGGCGCATCGAGCAGGTTCCAGCAGTCGAAGCAGAGCTGCAGCTGCTCCCGCAGGGAGCGGAGGGTGGCGTGCTCCCGCCAAGGCTGCAGCGACAGGGCGGTGCCTTCCGCCGCCAGGGCCCGCTCCTCAGGCGGAGAAAGCGGCAGCCACTCGTTGCGGGATCGGTTGCGACTCCTGGAGGTCAAGCGCCTGGTGCTGCTGTGGGCTATTGCCACACGAGGGGGGTGCCCTATGGATGGCGACCGACGGCATCCAACGGCGCCACCCGCCATGCAGCCACCTTCTGCAGAGCAGACAGGACAACGGCATGGACAAGGAAATCTTGAGTCACTGGGAGATGAGCAACACCATGAGGTGTGGGGGCTGCTCATCTGAAGCAACCTGGGTGTCAGCCGGTCTGCAGGCGGAACGGTTCATGCCGAACAGTGGTTTGCAGACCCGCAGACATGCGGGCCTGCCAGGGCTGGAACGTCTGAGTTACTGCGGGAGCTAATATTTGGGTGTCCGGCTGGGATACAAACCGTGTTCAGCGAAAAGAAAAGGCTGATCAAATGTGGTTTGCTGAACTGTCGAAGAACAAATTATGCGGCGTTGGTGCAATCTCTGGTCATGACCGCACCGCAAAGAACAGGTCCAGGAGCCTTATCGACGGGCAGCAGACAACAACCGCCTTCGAAAGCGTTTAGCCAAGGAATGGAAGGTAAATGAAGCTAACAAGAGTCCGCGTCCAGAACTATCGGTCCATCGAAGACAGCGGGGAGTTCGAGATTGGCGACCTGACTTGCCTTGTCGGCAAGAACGAGGCGGGCAAGACGGCGTTGCTAAATGCCATGCGCGGCCTCAAGCCCTCGCAGCAGTTCGAGTTCGACGAAGTCATCGATTACCCGCGACGGTTTTCAACACGCTTCGATGAGCGGCATCCGGACGGGAAAGCCGAAGTGATTCGGACATGGTGGCGCCTAGAAGACGCAGACAAAGCCGCTGTCGAGGAACGCTTCGGAGCTGGAGTGTTGAATGGAGACGTGTTCCAGTCAGAGTTCGGATTCCGGTATGAGGATAATGTGCGCCTCTGGACAATCGAAGTCGCTGAATCCAAGGCTCTGGAAAATCTCGTCAGCAGGCATGCCCTCGATGCCACGGAGCGCAACGTCCTGCACGGAATTCATGATGGTCCATCGGCAGACAAGGCGCTAACGGGACTTGTGGAAAGGACTCCCAACCAAGAGGCGCTCCTGCAGGACATCAAGAAGAACAAGGGATCAAGTTTCACCAAGGGCGTGATTGGGGTGCTAGCCGCTCGTCAACCGAAATTCTTCTTCACCTCTCACTTCGAGCGCATGTCGGGCATGGTTTCGATTGAAAAGCTCCAACAGGACATGCAGAACAACATGGTATCTGTCGGTGACAAGATCTTTCTCGACTTCCTCGAGTACGCGGGAACCACTCTGGAGGATTTGAAGAATGTCGATCGCCGCGAGGAGTTAAAGGCCAAGTGCGAGGCTGCCAGCTACGATATCACGGAGGAAATTTTTCAGTTCTGGAGTCAGAACAAGTCGCTGGAAGTCATCATCGAGATCGACAACGCCAAGCCCAAGGACCCGGCTCCGTTCAACACGGGCATGGTCGCCGAGGTCCGAATCAAGAACACCAACCACAAAGCGACACTGCCCTTGTCCGAGCGCAGCGCGGGCTTTGTCTGGTTCTTCTCATTCCTCGCCCAGTTCAAGCAACTCAAAAAGACTCCAGGCAACGGCAATGCGGTCATCTTGTTAGATGAGCCGGGCCTGACCCTGCATGGCAAGGCGCAAGGCGATTTGCTGGGCTACATCGTTGAGCGGCTGCTGCCGGACCACCAGGTCATCTTCACCACCCACTCGCCCTTCATGGTTCCGATGGATCGCCTCGCCGATGTGCGCATCGTGGAGGATGTGGTAATCGAGAAGCCCGGCAAGCGGCCCGAGGTCAAGGGCACGAAGGTTCAGTCCGACGTGCTGGAAGTCAACGACGACACGCTCTTCCCGCTCCAAGGAGCGTTGGGCTACGAAGTAACCCAGTCGTTATTCATCGGCGCCAACACGTGGCTGGTCGAAGGCCCATCGGACATCATCTACCTACAGGTTTTGTCGCAGGCGTTGACCAAGCGCGGACGCATTGGGCTTGATCTGAAGTGGACGCTGTGCCCCTCAGGCGGCATCGACAAGATCGCTCCGTTCGTGAGGCTGTTCGGCGGCAACAGGATCAATGTGGCGGTTCTCTCCGACATCGCCAATGGCGACAAGGCCAAGATCGAAAATTTAAAGAAGGCCGACATCCTCAAGGCTGGGCATTTCTTCACATGCGCAGACTTCACAAGCCAAGCCGAGTCAGATGTCGAGGACTTGTTCGATGCGGACTTGTTCGTAGAGATGCTCAACGGTGCCTACAAGCCCCCAGCAGCCAATGTGGTGACTAGGGACGCATTGATGTCAGCGGCACCCACGCCACGCATCATCAAGAAGGCGGAAGCCCTATTCAGGCTGATGCCCGCCGCAGTTGCCGAGTTCGACCACTTCGGTGCGGCGCGTTGGCTCTTGGAGAACCCGTCGGCTCTGGATGCAGATACACCAGAGGTCGAAGCGACACTCGATCGCTTCGAACAAGTGTTCAGTGCTTTCAATGCATTGTTGGTCCAGTCCACATGACTGCTCCAGCAATTGCATTGGTACGGCCGCATTACATCAAGATGCAGCGGGAGGGTTTACTCAGTCCTGAAAAATGCAAACAGGTTGGGCTCGCCGCTGATCTTGAGCGTTGCTAAAAAATAACTCAGGTTTCCATCGGAAGCGCCACGACCCGCACGCTGCAAGCGGCGCTGATCTCCGCCCACCGCTCCGACGTGACCCCGATCCGCTCTGCCAGCTCAGCAGGTGGGCAACCCTGGCGCAGCAACTTCTGCCCACTGGCGTAGAGGTCCCGCCAGGAGGGCGGCACCTTGATCGCAAAGCCGTGGTCCCGCAGGTAGTGGGTGATCTCGCCGTTGGCGTAGGTGCGGGCATAGGGGCGAAACGATCGCCCGCCCGTCCCATCGAAGCGAGCCGCCGCCTTGAGCAGGCCGATCACCGCGAGCTGGCGCAGATCATCGAAGGAATGGTTGGTGCGCCGGGCGAAGTTACCGGCGATCTTCTCCGCCAGATCCATGTGCGCCAACGCCAAGGCATGGGCGGCGGCATGGGGATGCACGGGCCGTTGACGGCGGTGCTGCATCCGGGGCCGCTGTGGCTCGGGGCTGTAGGGGAAGGCAAAGACCAGCTGCTGGTGTCGCGGGGTAGGCGGCTCCCGGCGTGGGCGCTTTCGCAACGAGCGCTCCACATCCGAGCGGGGCTCCTCCAGCGGCAACGGCAGGCAGAGCTGGCTCACGGCTCACCGCGTCAGCAGCATCGGCAGCGGATCGCGCTTGATGCCCAGCCCCCGCCAGTAGCGGGTTTCCAACCACAGGGCCCCATGGCCAAAGGCATCCACCAGATCCTTGGTGCCCATGGGGAAGCGCGGCAGTTCCTCCACCAGCGGTGCGGCGCGGTGGTGGAAGCGCACCTGGCCCGCCTCCAGCAGGGGGGCGACGGCATGGGCCCGCGACTCCTTGCTGCCCCGTGCGGGGATCGGCAGCAGGCCGGGCACCTTGCGCTTGAGGGTCTGCTGCACGGCCGGGCCGTTGGCCGCGTCCTCGATCAGCACCGCCTGGGGGCGGAGCCCCTGCGCGTCGAGGGCCGCGAGGGTGGAGAGCAGGAAGCGGATCGTCTGGGGCAGATCGAAGTGATGCCGCGCCGCCCAGATCACCTCCAGCTCCAGCTGTTGCGGCCCTGCCGCATCCGGCAGCAGCAGACCCATCAGCACAAAGCCACAGTGATCGTTCTGCTCCTCCCCCTTGAAGGACAGATCGCACGAGAGCACCAGCGGGGCAAAGCGGCGCGGCTGCTCGCGGGGGAAGGGCGCCTTGATCCAGGCCCGCTGGAAGATCGCCCCCTGGGCCGGTGAGGGCCGCTGCTGGTAGAGCGCGTTCCACCAGAACGAGCCCACGCGGGAGCGGATCTTGAGCAGCTCGCTCAGCGGGAACCGCTCCGGGCAGAGCGCCTCGCCGGGCGCGCGCCAGTCGGGCTCCAGCGTGCAGGAGGCCGGGAAGCTCTGCCGGTCCACCGGGTGCTCGGCGATCGCCGGCAGGTTGAGGATGTGCCACTCCTGCGGGGCATCGCCCGTTTCCTGGGCCATCAGCCACCCGACCACGTCCTCGTGGTCCCAGCGGGTGAGCACGATCACCTGGGCCGAGAGGTTGTGCTGCAGGGCGCCATCACCGGCACAGGTGAACTGGGGTTCGGCGCGGGTGAACCAGACGGCCTTGAGCCAGTCCTCAATCCGTGAGCGCACCCGGGCGGAGCCGGCTTCGGCAGGGCCCTTGTAGGGGTCATCGATCACACCGAGGCTGTAGCCCTTACCGGTGAACGGTCCGTCCACACCAGCGGCGATGCAGCCGCCGCGCTGGGTGGTGAGCCAGTTGCCGACTGCCGCTGAATCCTTGGAGAGCTGGTTGCCGGTGACGCGGTAGAAGTGCCGCGCCTCACGGGAGTGGGCATAGGCCAGCTCACCGGAGTAGCTGGCGATGGCGGCGAACAGATGCGGGTGGCGGTAGATGAAGTAGGCGGGAAAGAGCTTGGAGACCAGCAGTGATTTGCCCAGCCGCGGCGGGCAGGTGACGATCAGGCGCGAGAGCTGGCCATCGGCGATCGCCTGCAGCAACGCGATCAACACCAGCGCCCAGCGGTGGAAGCCGTAGCGGGGGTAGGCCTCAGAAATGAAGGCCCGGAAGCTCAGCGGCGCCGTGCTGGCCAGGGCGAGCGTGGGATCAGGAACACCGAGGAGGCCGAGGTCACCCCAGGGGTCGCCGTGCTGCGGGGAGTGCAGCAGGCCGCCACTGGGCAGCGCATCCACATGCAGCTCAGCCTTGGGAGGCCTGGGAGATCGCGTCGCCACCACAGAGGACATTGAAGTCATGGCCTACTTCGGCTCCGGGGGCTTGATCGGAGCCCGCAGCAGGCCGCCGATCTCGGCGATCACCCGCAGGGCACCGACAGCAGCGGAGAACTGCTCGGCATCCATTGCCCGTCGCGCGCAGTCGTAGAGGGCGTAGATGTGCTGCGCCTGGTGCTCCAGGCGGTTGCTGATCAGCTCGGCCACCATCCGCTTGCGGGCCAGATCGAGGTAGCGGTTGATCGTGCGGGTGTTGCTCACCCCCCAGGAGTCGGCCGCATTTGCCCGCATCAGGCTCAGCGGCAGGCGCTGGGCGATCCAGAGCTGGGCCTCAGCGATGCGGCGCTCCACCTCCGCCACCGAGGCGCGCGGCGGCAGCTTCTGATGGGGAAAGCGGGTGGCCACACCACGCCGGGAGAGCCGATCCGAAAGAAAGCAGGGGTTGCCGTCCTCGTCCTGGTGGGGCGCCGCGTCGCGTAGGGCTTCAACCCCCTCAGCAGCAGGTTCGCTCTGCCCCCACAGCGCTCGTGTCCCCGTGCGGGCGCAGGCCGTATCAGGCGTCATCGTGGCCGCCCAGCAGGGCGCAGCGGACGTAGGCCGCCCACTGCTCCGGGGTGAGCACAATCCGCCAGGTGCCGCCGCGGAAGCGCACCCAGCTCGCCGCGAACGGCAGGGCCGCATTGCACGCCTGCAGCTGCGCCTCAGCCGGTTTGAGCCGGGCGGCGGCGGCCACGTTCGCCCAGCTGGCGACCTGAATCACATGGCCGGGAACGCCCTCGATGTCACCGGTATCGCCGCCGGCGCCGTTGGTGCGGCCGGCCCCGAGCTTGCGCCGTGCCGGCAGGGCCAGCAAGGCGGCGATCAGCTGGGCCGCCTCCCGCTCGGCTGCATCCCCCTTGCGCTTCTGTGCGTTTGCCATCGGGGCCGGCTCAGACGGCCCTGGGTGCCTTGATGGTCCAGAAGGGGTTGCCGTGCTGGATGGTGGCGGTGCCTGATTCCACCGCAGACTTCTGGGCCTGCTTGAGGCTCTGCTCCTGCAACCGCAGCGTCTCGGGGTAGGCGTAGGAGAGGCGGCCGGGCGACCAGCAGAAGCTGAAGTCGTTGTGGGAGAAGGAGGCGTCCAGCTCGCCGCCATCGAAGGCGGCATGGAGCTGATCCAGCAGCGGGGTCAGTTCGCTCTCGATCGCCTTCTGAGCAGCCTTGAGCTGGGTGACGCGATCAAGCAGGGCGTCCAGATCAAGGGGCTCCGCCTGAGCGACGGCCTCGGTGGCGGCGGTGGGCTCGAGAACGGGGCGGGAGACCATGGCGCTCGCATGGCGAACAACGACACCAGGCGCGCCCTGGCTTGCGAGCCACCGTAGCGGCCCGATAACGCAAGCCGCAAGTGGACGCCTCGTAATGGCGAGCCCAATGGGCTCAGAAGGGGCGGTGGGTCGCCACGTACTGGGCCCAGACCGCAGCCCAGGCCGCCAGGCATTCCCGCCGGGGGTAGGGGGGCGAGAACTGGGTCCGGCCCGGCCGGCTCCAGATCGTCTGGCCGTAGTCGAACCAGTTGCCCTGGCTCCACTCCAGAGCCAGGTAGCCGCCGATCTGGGCGCGGGTGCAGTAGGTGCTGCCGCTGGCAGTGAGGCTCTTGAGATCGGCCATCACCCGCGCCGGGCCGCTCACCCCAGCTGGGCGCTCAGCCGCGGCGGGGAGGTGTGGGTCGATGTAGGCGGTGTCGTAGGTGCCGGCCACGTTGCGCACCAGGCAGCAGGTGGGGCGCTCCGATGCGATCACCTCCACCGCCTGCCAGCGCTCGTGGCCGATCAGCGGCTCGATCCACTCCCGGTAGGCCTCGAAGTCAACCTCCGCCCCGCTCGGCGACTCGCCCTGCTGTCCGTCGCAGGAGTGATCGGCGGGCCGGAAGCGGCCGTTGAGGAAGAGCTCCAGGGCCTGGTGGCAGGTGTTGCCGCGCGGCTCCCACACGGCGCGGCTGGCCTCGATGCGGCCCAGGGCATAGCTGGACTTGGCCACCTGCAGCACGCCTGTGATCGAGACCGGGAAGAGGTGATCGTCCAGCCAGTAGGTGTGCTGTGGGTCGAGGCGTTGCAAGCCGGCGATCGGTTCAAGCCAGCGGGTGGTCGTCATGCCGGCGGGGGGAGGGGGGGGGGTACACGTCAGGGAGTGAAGTCGTGAAAAATTCCGGCAGATCGATTGCCGTGCAAGCGGTTACAAGGAATGAAATCGATGAAAACAGCGGGAATGGCCGTGAAAAAGCTGCTGCGGATCTGTTTTCACGACGTTTTCACAGCTTTTCACGGCTTTTTCATCCATTTTGATCGCTGAGAACGACTGCACTGCAGTGCTTTAGAGAGAAAAAATCACTTTTTCATTTTATAGAAGGGGGACACACACCGGGTGATGGGATCAAGGTTGTGGAGGATTCGGCGAGATCGCTTGCCCTGCAACAGGTTTCAAGGATTGGATCGGGTGATGTCGCTGGAGCGACCATGCAGGCGATGGCCCCGTGGGAAGGGGAAAAGCCAGCGATGCGCTCAAGGCCGTGAAAGATTCCTTGAGATCCACTGCCCAGCAAAAGGTCTCAAGGATTGGAGCCACTGAGTCACCCGTCAGCGGCCACGAAAGGCATACCGGCGAGCAGTCCTGTTCAAGTCATCCAGACCTGCTGTTCAGCGCCGCCCTGCCGCGTCAGCTCCAGCAGCTTCTGCCCCTGCGGGCTCAGCCGCCAGGCCAGGCCCGCCTTGCGCACCAGCCCCCGCTTCCGCAGCCAGGTGAGGTTGTTGCGCACCGAGCCCTCCTGGAACCCTCCGAGATCGGTGCACAGGTAGGCGGTGCTGGTCGGCAGACCGCCCGCCTGCCGCAGCTCAATCGCATCGAGCACCGCGACGCGGCAGTTGCGTGTGATCAGGCCCTCGCTGATCGCAAAGCCGTCTTCTGTGAGGCGATAGCTGAACTCCCGCGGCGGGCTGCCGCGCAGCTTGTGGACGCTCCAGACGTTGCAAGGGCCCCGGTCCTCGAGCTTGCGGGTGAGTTGGTGCACCGCCGAGGGGATCTGATTGATGTTCTGGCTGCCGGCGGCGGCCTGCAGCCCTTTGCCGGCACTCTTGCCCCCAGCCGGGTGGTGCAGCCAGAGCAGGGAGCAGTGGCGACACACCAGCGCTTGCAGCAGGCGCAGCAGGGTGCCGACCGGGCCGATGCCGAAGTTGATGCCGGCGAGCTCCAGCACCGCCTTGAGCGAATCAATCACCACCAGGGCGTAGTCGCCGCCGGCCAGCTCCAGGCGCAGCTCCTGCAGGCCGGAGGGGCTGCAGCACCAGGAAGGCAGGCCATCGGCCGGCTCGGCGGCCCAGATCGTCAGCTGCTCATCCACGCAAGGGTCCTCGGCGCAGCCGAGATCCTCCAGGTATTCGCGCACCATCGCCCGGGCGCCCTCGCCGCCATCGGTGCCGATCCACAGCACCCGCCCGCGGCGCGACGGCGGGATCTCCTGATCGAGGAAGGGGAGGCCCTTGATGCAGCAGACCGCCATTGCGGCCGCTGCCATCGTCTTGCCGCTGCCGCCGGCGCCAAAGAGGAGGTGATCGCGGCGCCAAAGCAGAAAGCCCGGCAGCAGGTCCTCAGCCGGCGAGGTGATCGGATCGCTGAGGCGGCGGTTTCGGCTGCCGCCGTTGTGGGAGTTCTGCAGTGGCAGCTCCCAGCGGTGGGCCAGGGCGTAGTAGATGCGCTCGTCGATCGCCTGGCCCGTCACCCCAAGGCTCCAGAGGTCGGAGCGAATCGCCTGCTCCTGCGCCCAGGTGTCGCGGGTTTCGAGCAGTAGATCCAGCAGTTGCTCAAGCAGCCCGGCGATCACCGCATCGCGGGCGGGTTCGGGAAGCGGCTGGGGTCCAGCGGCAGGGGCCTCGCGTGCCAGCGCTTCACCCCGCGGCCCGTCGCCGGCCGGCCACGGGTAGTGGTAGCCGGCCGCGGCGGCGTGGTGGTGGAGGCTGCCGATGGTGACACCACGGCCCTTGAAGGAGCGCCACTTCGCCAGGCACTCGGCCTCATCGAAGCCGGCGCAGCCGCGTGACCACTCCACCCAGGCAGCCAGCAGGCCGGGATCGACCGAGTGGAGGGCCATGCCGACCGTGAGCCAGCCCTCGTAGTCCTCCACCGGAGGGATGTGCTGGAGCAGGTCAAGGGCGCGGGGCACATCCGCCGCTCTGGGGGCGTAGTCACCGCAGACCGGTTCATCGGGCTGCTTGTAGAGCGGCTCCAGCAGCCATTCCGGTGCATCGGCCACTGACACCTGATCGGGAGAGCGGCCCTGCATCCAGCGGTAGTGGCCCGTTTCGGGGTGGACGCCGGCGATCACCGATTGGTGGCCCGCCCAGCGCAGCTCAAAGACCGTCCGGGCCTTGCCGCCCTGGGCAGCACCGGTCCAGCGGCGCCGGCCCCGCAGCAGGTCCCAGCTCTCGCGCGGCACCCGGAAGGCAAGCTGGCCGCGATGGGGCAGCCCCGATGACCAGCCGACGGTGGGTGGCAGGTCACGGTGCGAGCGGCCGTAGATGCGGCGAAAGCAGGCGGCGGCGCCGCGTCCATCGAAATCGAGGGCCAGCACACCAGAAGCAGGTCCAAGCAGCACCCCAACGGCATGAACGTAGGGGTTACCTGCAAGGGCGGTGATCGCTTCGAGGTCGAGGCCGCTGTTGCCCCAGGCCAGCAGTGGCTCACCGCTGAGCGGGTCGACCGGTCGTTTGCGGCCATCGATCGGCAGCAGCGCCCAGTCGGAATCGATCGCCTGCAGGCTCTCGATCAGCTGGGCAGGCAGGGGCATCAGCGCAGGGCCTGAAGGTGAGGGCTCAGAGCAGCGGTGGCTGCCGCTGTGGGGCGATGACGTTCTCCCTGGTTTTGTCCCTCAGCGCAGGGCGTGCATGGGTCTTTGTCTTGCTCCTGCTCTGGCGGCGAATGTGATCGCGCAGGATCGCCCGCAGGAAGGTGGTGCGGGCCTCGCCGCCGCGATGCGCGTCGAGCCAGTGGATCAGCTCAGGGGGCAGACGCACGGCAAGGGGACGCACGGCTTGGGAGCGCGGGGAGTCGAACCGTATCCCGTTCGGCCCGTCCTTGCAAGGCTGAGGAAGATACAGAAAAGGCCAATAGGGGCTTTTGCGCAACAAAGGCTTGTAAACGCTGGGCAGCTGCAACGGCATGTCTTACCGTGCCGCTAACGAACCTCAGCCTTGTGAGGCATGGCCGAATCCTTCGCCCAGATCGAGGCGCGCCAGGCCGAGGCTCGCCTGGCCTTCGGGCGCATGCTGCGGTTGTGGCGGGAGCGCAACGGCTGGACCCAGTACACCGTCGCTGACTGGGGCAAGGAAGCCGGCTTCTCCGCGATCAGCTACGGCAACCTCAGCGCGATCGAGCAGGGCAAGGCCGGTGAATTGCGACGGCCTGCGTTCTTCCAGCTCGCCGAGGTGAACCGCCGCATCGCCGAGCAGAGCTGGGGTCGGCTCAAAACGCAGGCCCTCAAGGACAAGCTCAAGGGCGCCACGGCGATCGTCGATGACGACGGCAGCCTGTGGGGGCCGATCGAGCTGTGGAGTTGCTATGTCGGCCTGCGGCCAGTGCCGACGGCCTTCCAGCCCAAGCCCAGGCCCGAGGCGCCGCCCGTGGCGCTACAGGATGCCAGGGCCCTGAGCCAGACCTGGCGCGAGCTGGTGAGCAGCGCCGTGGACGAGCGCGACCTCGATGCCTTCGAGGCGGTGCAGGAGATCGCGCGCCAGGCCCCCTTGCCCCTGCGCAAGCAGCTGCGCACGGTGCTCACCTCCTTTGGCGACTACGAACCCGAGCAGCTCAAGGAGCTGTGGGATGGCGAATGGCTGCCCGAGCGCTGGATCCAGACCTGGCTCGAAACCCTGTCACCACCAGCCGGCGCCGCCGAACCGGTGAGCGGCCAGCCTGAAGCGATCAAGACCAAGGCCAAGACCAAGAGCACGGGGAGCAGGAGCAAGGTCAAACCCACGTCAGGCCCGGAATCCTGAGGAGGACTTGCGCCCCGCATTAGCGAGCCCCTAAGATCCGGGCCATGCGGGCGACGGTCCCGCCCCACGCTCCATGGACACCACCCCCTCCACCGGTCCGCCGCTGCTCGGCGAGCACACCAGTCCCCACGAGCGCCAGTGGCAGGCCGAATGCGTTCTGGCAGAAGCGCTCTCTGCCTTCCAGGCCAATCTCCAGCCCGCCACGGAGTTGTCGCTGGCCGCTGTGGTCACCGCCGCCAAGCCGGCCTTCTCCATGGGCTTCAGCTTCTCGGTGCAGAGCACTGGGGAGGGCACCGTGGTCGTGCTGATGCACAAGGACGGCGCCCAGTTGAGCGCTGAAACCAGCGCCTACGACGCTGACTTCGCCTTGAGCGCACGCCTGTTGGCGGGCCTGCTCGGTATTCCTGTGCTGCCACAGGCTCAGCCCAGCAAGGCCGGGGAGGGAACGGCTACGCCGTCCTCTGCGGCAGCAGAAGCAGGTGAGCCACAGCCCAGGCCCAGCGATCCCGCTCCCCAGCAGGTCGCCTCCCCTGCTGAGGAGGCGGAGCACGACCCGCTGGGCCTTGAGCCCCTCGAGCCCCAGGAGATCGCCACCCTCACCGCGATGCTCAAGGCCATGGCCCGCAGCGACAAGGAGATCTGGAAGCGCTTCACCATCGCCTTCCGCTCCCAGTTCCAGGTGCCCAGCACCGCCCGCACCATCACCGACCGCGTCACCCAGCGCCGCCATGCCGACTTCATCGACCGCTTCGAGCGGGAACTCGCGGGGGTGCCGTCATGAGCAGACTCTGCAGCTGCGCCATGCCGCTCACCTGCTCTCCGCCGTGGCCGATCAGCGGCAGCGGGAGCTGGCCCTTCGCTACTACCGCGATGTCCCGGACGGCCGCATTCACGCGCTCATGCGACGGGCCAGCGAGATTCACCTGCTGCGCTGGCTGGCGCGGGCCGTCGAGAGTTGCTGCGAGCCCGCGCTGGAGGCTTCGCCACCGCAGCACTGGCCTGCTGCTGAAGACCATCCGCCAGCAGGTGCCGATCTGGACCCCGGTGCCTGAGCGGGCCTGGTCCTGCCTCTGGGCTCCCCGCGCCGCCGCCCTCGTCCAGTCGTGCCCGGCGCTGCAGGCCGGTATCGACGAGCTGCAGCTGGTGCAGGTTCCAGGCTGCGGCTGCCAGGCCAGCGGTTCCTATGGCTGGGGCGGCGATGGCTGAACAACGTCCCCGCCGCATCGCCTACGGCCACCGCCAGCACGAGCAGCCCAGGGCTCCGGATGGGGGCCACTACCTGCAGTCCAAGGTCCGCAGCGATGTCTGGCAGGCACTGCAGCAACTGCGCCAGCAGCACGGCCTCTCGATCAGCGGCGCCGCCCATCACCTGATGCGGCTCGGCGCCGGCCTTGAACCCCTACCCCCCCTGAACACCAGCCCCCATCAGAGCCATGGCGATTGAACTGAACGACGGCGCCCGCATCGGCGCCCCTGTGATCCGTCAGCAGCGCTTCGGGGAAGTGGCGACGTTGGCGATCGTGCGCACTGAGCAGCGCGACCGGCTGCGCAAGAACCTCGCCACCGGCGAGATGGAGCCGATCCCCAACGGCAAGGACCGCCAGGGGAACGCCAAGGTCAAGCAGGAGATCGTCATCCACTGCGTCGCCCTGCCCGGCACCTCAATGGAGGCCAAGCTCGGCGACGAGGCCGCGGTGCCGGCACCGGGCGATCGGGTGCGGGTGATCCTCAAGGCCAAGGGCTTCGGGGACTGGATCGAGGCGCGCAAGGGACACCGCAAGGGCAAGCTCAACGTCGGCGACCTGCTGACGCTGGCCACCCGCTGGGCCCAGCAGTACGACCAGGACGGCAATCCCAAGGGCAACAAGATCGAGACCCAGGCGGAAGCCGATGCGGTGCCGCGCAACGTCACCATCGGGTTCTACGGGCCTATCAGCCTGAGCGAGGGCAGCGACCCGGCCTGGATCGAGGCGGCCGAGCAGGCCTACCGCGACGATCAGGCCAGCGAACGCCAGCAGCGCGCCATTCCCCTCGGCGATGGGGATGACTTCGACGATGAGTTTGGCGACGACGACGAGGTGCCGTTCTGATGGCCCGCACCTCTGAGCCACGCCGGCCCCAGCTGCCGCGCTTCTGCCAGCGAGAGCCGCGTCACACCCTGGTGACGATCACCAACCTCCGCTATCTGCACCGGCTGATCTGGCTGCTGCTGCTGTTTCAGCTCACCACGGTGCTGCTGGTGATCGCCGGGCCGGTGCCGCCCAGGCCCCTGCCAAGCCAGCCGGGCAGCACCGCCAACCACAGTTCTGGCCCTCTGATGCCATGACCCAGGCCACACCAGGGCGGGTCTGGATCACCACCGCACAAGCCTGTGAGCTGCTGGGTGTCAGCCGTGAATCGTTGCGCCGTCTGCGGCTCCGGGGAATCCTCAAGCCGGGGCGTGACTTCCGCCGCTGGGGCTGCACCGACAGCAAGGGTCCCCTTCAGTGGCATGCCGGCAACATCGAAACCGCGCTCACCAGCTGGAGTCGCCGCAACCTGCGGCTCTGAGCTGGATGCACCGAGCCCTCAGCGCTCAGCATGGACGCCGTGGTCTGGGCCCTCCGTGGCACCTAGCATCGTTTCAGGAGGCCAGGAGCATGGAGCGAATCGTCGTTGAGCCAGACATCTGCAATGGCCAGCCGACCATCAAGGGCACCCGTGTAACGGCCCGGACGGTGCTGGAGTTTCTTGCGGCTGGCGATGCCATCGAGGATGTCCTTGAGGAGTATCCGACCCTGACCCGAGACGACATCCTGGCGTGCATCCGGTTCTCCTCCGATCTGATGGGCCATCAGTTCTCGCTGCAAAGCGTCGCTTGAAGGGCTTCGTCTTTGACGAGAATGTGCCACGGCAGCTGCGCTTCCAGCCGTCGCTTCCTTTCACCCATGTGGGTGAACTCGGCCGAGGCATGAGTGATGGTGAGATCTGGGAGTACGCCAGGTTGCAGGAGCTGGTGATCGTGACGAAAGACGCTGACTTCTCGAATCGCATCATGCTCAACACGCCACTGCCGTGGGTGGTGCACCTTCGCCCCCTCGAACCGAGTCTGGTACAGCAAGCCTTGAAGCGGTCCTTTTCCGAGACTGGAGGGACGAAAGCTGCTGGTTGCCATACCTTCCGCCACGCCTAAGGCGCTTGACGGTTGGCAGCTAAGCGTAAGCATGGTATTCTAAACTGGGCCTGTCGTCTAATTTGGCAAGACCTCCGCGAGGAGATCCCGGTTCGATTCCGGGTGGGCAAAGCGCACTTTGAGCCAGTTCGCTTTCCCCACCCACAATCCATGATGGATGAACATCAACGCACAACAGTTTTTCAAGCTCAAACGCAAAACGTCAGAGAACTAGAGCGGGCTTGGTCTCAGATAAACCGCCAAATCAATTCGCTCATCCTCCTAAAGAACGACACTGCAGTCGGCATCAACACCAAAGTGCTGGCGATGATCTACTGCGCCTTGGCTGAAGCGCTGTTCTCCAAGCTGATTCACACGCCCCATGGCCTGGAACTCCAGGAAATAGTGCAGGTGAAAGCTGTAGCGAACTCACAAGGAATTAAAAATGGATGGATTAAATGCGTAGAACTTGCGGTAAAGCGGGTTGATGGCGGTAAAAGCAACCATCATCCAAACGTTTTAAAGAGGCTGCGCGCGATGATCGAAAAATATATCTACGATCCTAGCCTCTTAAGGAATAAGCTTGCGCATGGACAATGGTGTGTTGCGCTAAACAGAGAAAATTCAGCGGTTAATCTGGACATATCTCAAGAAATAGAAGAGCACACCGTAATTGAGCTGTATCGAAGAAAGAGCGCACTAGAAAAGCTTGCAGCAATCGTAGAAGACATTATTGAGTCACCAAATAAAGCGCATCACCGAGATTATTGGCTTCACCTCACTCAGTTCGAACAGAAACAAGCTGAGTTGGCCAAATGGACCTACGAGCGAAAGGTCTCTCAACTGTTTGAGAAGAAGTTACGTGCCCCGAAAAGCGCCTAACTGGTCGGCAAAGCGGACGCACATAAAAACCATGCTTTAGGCATTTTCAAGACCCTTGTCGGCACTCTTCGCCATCTCAAGCTTCGGCGTCGCTAACCTTGGGCGTTACGAGAGAAGCGTGACACGCTTCTTCGGAGCCTGCGCTTAGGGAACATGCACCGCAGCGAGTTTCACACGTTTATTGCCAGGATATTGACGCGAATTGAGGCGCTGCTGCCTCGCAACAAATTGGTGAATGTATACCTCGATCGCCTCGAAGCGATCAAGTAGCAGGCCCTTGGGCCTAGGCCTGACGATCATTCAGAAGACGGGCCGCCTTGTCGAAGGCGTCATCCACCACTTCATCTCCGCACCACTTGCTGTAGGCCGCCAGGTGGGTTTCCACGGTGTGGCCCATGGCGGCAGCAACCACCTTGGGTGGTAGATCGCAGATCACATGGGCGCGGTGCGCATAGCCATGCCGGCAGGAGTAGAGCACCAATTTCTCCCCGTCCAGCGCATAGCGATGGCGGAGCTGATCCCAGAGGGGGCGACGACGGAGGTAGTTCTTGAGGTCCTGCGACCCGAAGCCGGGCCGCATCGGTGGCATCCGGGTGGAGCTGAATGACTCCTCCAGCCGCCAATTCTGGGCCCATGCATCGCACGGAAGAACCCGCAGCGGCCGGGGTTTGGTGCTGCCGCGGGAAGACACCTTGGCGTAGTTGCACCACAGGCGACCTTCCCGCAGCTCCAGGTGCTGCAGCTCTTCTGGCCTCAGTCCAAAGCTGGCCAGCAGCTGGACGGCATAGCGCCAGCGCGAATCGGGAATCGATTCCACCAGCAGGAGGATGTCGTCGACGCCTATCGGCGTGGTGACCGATTTCGGCTCCCGGCGCCGGCCGGTGTAGCTGGAGAGCACCAGCGGGGGCGCCCACTCCTGCGGCAGCCGCTCATTGTCAACAGCCCAGCGCAGCAAGGCAGCAGCCTGCTGCACCACCACTTGGCGCCCACGGGATCCGGGCTGATCCTTGAGTCGCTGGGTCAGCAGCTCAAGCAGTTGGCGCGGTGTGGCGGGCTTGGTCTTCCCTTTGGTGGCCTCCACCAACCGCTGCATGCGGGCGGCGTAGGTCCTCTCCCAGGTCGTCTGCTTGATCAGACCGCTGCTGATCTTGTGGTCCCGGTACTGCGCAACCAACCCCTGCCAGTCGGTGGCCTGAGTGGGTTCAACCACCTCCTCTGGCGTGCTGTCGTCCTCCGCTGGAGAGGCCGATCCTGTGGCCAGAGCGATGCATTGATCCAGAGGAATCCCGCGCGTGAAGGAGGCGTGGATCGCCAGCACCGCCGTGTGGATGTCCTGCCGAGCAGCCGCTTCCCAGGGGAAAGGGAGGACTCGCTGGAGACGCTTGCCGCCCGTCACCCGCTCCGAGAGATTGAGCAGGGCACGGCCGCGCATTTCCGACAGGCTCCAGCCGCTCCGCGAGCCGAGGTCACATTGGAGAGCCGCACGCAGGGCAGCGACCCAGTGCTCACGGGGCAAAAGACCCCCCTTGCAAGAGAAAGTGCAAGAGAAACTAGCTCAAGCCGTGGCACAGCGAGGCAACATGAGGCACCCGGCGGCACCCCTAAACACAGTGAGCACAGGGCTTTTCAGCCAAGATCCCAGTCAGCGACAACGACCTCCCAGATCGGTTCCACAGAGGTTTGGGAGCACTAGGTCGCAGGTTCGAATCCTGTCGCCCCGATTGACTTTTCCGGGATTCGCCAACAACTGAGTACGACGGTTGTACGACGGGAGAGGCCCTTCTGGTCTCCTTCGTAAATCCGGGGCGGCCGCGCTGAGTTCAGAACCGCTCCCCATCCATCGCTCATCGCATTGCACCCTCTTGCTGGGCGCATCCCGCGAGCCCTCTTCATTCGCTCCATCTTCTCCTTCTCCTCTCCTGCTGTCGTGATGGCACCGCGACACCTTGACAACACTCTCTGACGTGGTGCCCACCGATCTCTCCACCCGAGATCTGGAGAAGCGATGGGGAATCAGCCGCAACGGCCTCAAGTCCCGAGCCCGTGCTCTCGGGGTTGGGCTGATCCGCGTCTCCTCAATCTTCACCACCTGGCCAGGAGCGTTCATCGAGCTCGGGGGAGGCTCCACGACCACCTCCAGTCAGGACAGCCCATAGGCACCTTCCCTGGCCTAAGGCCGGCGGCGGGTGATGGCAGTGCGAAGTCTGTGACACCATTTGGCGCCTCGGCGATCGTGAAGCTCCCTGGCAGCGACCTGGCAGCTGTGGTGGCGGCGATCCGGGAGGCGGCCTCAGCACCAGCATCAGATCCCTCCTCCGGGCTCGGGGGGTGGCGGAGGCTGCCGATAACACGCTGGTGCTCAACACCACCGATCTGGCCGCCCTCCTGGGCCAAAGGAAGACATTCTAGCGGAGCGGACATGAGGCTTACGGCTTTCGCTTCGAGTGACACCACCAAGGCCGTCAGGTGATGTGGACGGTTTGCCCGCGCCATCACCCCAAGCTCCCCAGAAGGCGTGCGTTCCCTGCCTGGAGTCAATTCAACTCCCAGCAGTGAGCGGCGCGTCTGATTTGCGGCGGCGGCGTTTATCGATGTGGCCTGGCGGATGGCTGACACGACAGGGACCCGGCTGCTCCGGCAGATCCGCACCGGTTGAGCAGGGGGGGTAAAGGAGGCAGAAGTCTGCGCAGGGTGTGGATTGCCCCGCTGGAGCACCCACCCATTCATGAACATGTCACGCCGGCTCAGCCGAACCTCGCCCATGGGTCCTCATCCGTCTCGCTCATGAGTCTCACGCCCTCGGGGGGTAGGGGCGGTCCCTGCATCATCCCGTCGACCTGGACCGTGAGCATCTCCTAGCTCTCGGGGCCAACCCGGCTCTGCCCCTCCTCGCCGGGCCTCCCTCCTCCCTCGCGTGGGGTGCGGCGGAGTCGGGACAGAAACCTTCAACGTCCGCGGGATCCATTGGTGCATCCAGGTCGCAAGTTTCTGTCTCCGTCGGACAGAAACCTCCCCCCCCCTCGCCGGGACAGAAACTCTCAACGCCCTCGGGGGACTCACCTGGAGGTTTCTGTCCATTGGGTCCTGTAGGAGGTTTCTGGCCGATTCTCACGCCTACGGACAGAAACTTAGAAACCAGTGGGGGCCATGAGTCTCGGTCGTCCAGGTCAGTTTCTGTCGTACTTCCCCCTCCCCTCGCACACGCGAGGCTGAAGTGCTTCGTAGGCCGACCCCCCTTCTTCCCCGAGAGCTTGATCTCCTGCACCTGGACCATCCCGTCCACGACCCACCCGTCTAGGTACTTCCGGATGGCCTTCTCCTTCGGGATCCGGTCGTGCCCCTCGGCCTGGAGGTACTCCTTCACCCCGGCTTGAACAGCTTCCTTGCTCATCGGCTCCAGAGACGCCCTCAGCACCTCCAGCACCACCCCCGCCGGATCGAGGTCCCCATTCCTGTTCACCCCCATCCGGTACAGCGTCGGGGTCAGGTCCTTGATCTCGTAGTTCAGGTTGTGGTCCCTGGTAACCAGCAGCCTGTCCCGAGAGCGATCAAACCGGCTCTTCCCAATGGTCAGGATCCGGCTGTTGACCCCGTGCTCAGCCTCCTCGTCCTCCGTGAGCTCCTTGAGCCCCCAGGTCTCATCAACCGCATTCAGCAGCCGGTCCGTCCCCCGGAAGTCCGTCCCATCCTTCTTGTTGTGGTGGATCCAGATGATCGCTGCTGAGGGGAAGCCGTCCTCCATGTCCACCGCCCCGTTCCGCCTGGAGATGTCGTAGAGCGGTGCCGCATAGGCCCCCTCATTCTCAGACGGATCCCCGAGGTCTGAAACCGACCCTAGAGAGTCCACCACGATCAGAGAAGGCTGGACTGCCTTGACGATCTTGTTGAACTCATCCGGGAGATCGATGCGCCAGTCGCTGACAAGGTGGAACCAGGGGTCTGACCCATGAGACTCAATCCCCATCCGCATCAACTGAGCATTGAGGCGGATTTCACTCTGGTCCCCTGAGATCCAAAGCACATTCCCCTTCACGCACTGCACCGGGATCCCCCGGATGTTCATCACCTCCCCCCGGCCTACGGCTTTCGCCAAAGCCATCACCGACTCCGTCTTCCCCACCCCCCCTCTGGAGTGGATCAAGATCTGAGAAGGCTTCCTAAGGAATCCAGGGATGATGTACTCCTCCTCAGACACCGTCGTTTGCCAGTTCTTCGGCCGTAGCAGCGTGTTGCCCTTGTTCCTCTGGAACTCATTGTCGCGAGCAACCAGAGCCCTGATCTCCGAAGCCTTGTACTTGTACCTCCCACATCGTTCAGCAAGATCGATCAATTCAATCGACTGTTCAGCAGGGTTCGTCACTTCTTTAATGATCTTTCTGCATCGATCGAGGAACTCCCTAGAGTTGATCTCATCCCTCGGCACCTCCATCGTCCTCTGCGTCTCCCGCAGAGCCTCCGGATACATGAACCCCAGCTTCTCCGCTATCTCACTCACATAAGTCTCAAGAGCCTCCGGATCCGGCCTACCTGCATACATGTCCCCCGTCCGGATCTTATGGATAAAGTCCAGTTCATCACCCGAGACTTTGCAAGCCTTGCAGTCCCACACCCCGGTGTTTTTCGCATACTGAAACGACGTCCCTGAACTGCTCTTATGCCAGGGGCATCCGTTCTGCATCTGGGGATTCTCCCCACTTCCCTCCACCCAGTTGTAGTTTTCAAACTCCTTGTGGTTGAAAACCAACTCCTGCAGCCGTGGGATGAGAGCTGCTCTCACATCCTGATTGCTGAAGAACCAGCCCCTGATCTGCTTGGGCGGAACCTGCGTCTTCCCCGTATCATGCTTGATGGCTTTGAGATCCTCCTCATCTAGGAACTTCGACCCCCCAGTCGCCTTCGACTTCATCACGTTGATCAACCACTGCGGAGCTACCGCAGGCATTCCTCCGTTGTAGCTCAAAAACTTGTACCGCTTCCTTGTATCCGGATGGATACTCCCCGGCAGCACGCTCATACACTTGTTGTACCGGATAACAAAGTCCTCCCCCAGTCTCCCCTCATTTCTTCGATCTTGTTTGGAGTTAGTATCATTGAAGAACTTTCCATTCCAAGTTGCTGTCAGCGTAGTAATCCGCGCAAACAACGGCAGCAGATGATCTGGAACCCTATACAGCAACTGCCTCCTCCCTGGCTTACCCGACGTCCAGGCCATCGTCTTCTCCTCCCCATACGGCTCATACGCATCCCCCGCAGCCGTCTTAAATGCATCATCCGCATGAAAACCATCAATATCAATGGCCACCAATCCCCCCGAGAACGATCCCGTAACCACCCCCATCCCGGTGGCCTTGTAGTACGTCAGCACATCGGCAATGGCATCGACCTGCCTCTTCGGCTCCGTGCTCCACGCCTTCTTGAATGCATCCTTTCCCCGCACCCCCATCAGGTTCCACTCCTTCGGGAACACACCCAGCCTCGCCATCTGCACAGCCAACAGCCCCCGCCAGTTATGCGGCAGCGGCTTACCTTCGGCATTGGTCTCTACCTGCGTCTCGTGGGACGCATTCACGGCTGACTCCCATTGGGATGTCGGCACGTCCTCTTCAGCCGCTGCAGCTACAACATCAGACGCAGCTGCGGCTATATCGCTTGCTGCGGGGGGCGTCTGCATGATGGGGACCTCGGGGGGATCTTGTGAAGGGTCGATCGGCGATCTAGTCGTCATGATCAGAGATGTAGGTGAACGACGGAAGTGGACTTAGTCGGTGATCAGTCTTGGACTACATCTTGGTGATGAATCAAGACATCTATGTGCTTCAACCCGAAGCAGATCAGGTTCCTGGCCAGAAGCGATTTGCTGCAGCCCAGATCGGCGCAAAGCCGTTCCAGTGTCTGCATTTCAGTTCTGCCTAGGCGGACTCCGAGAACCGGACGACGGCCACAGGGAGTGGAGTAGGAAGAACGCGCATCGATCGAGTGGGTGAGTAGTCTTTGGGCGGGAATCATGGCGGGTGAATCACTGCTCAGGTAAACCTAGCCCCGGCAGAAAATCCATCAACTACAAGCTAGTCTCTACCCCCATAACATCAAGGAGTCTTTGGGGTGTAGCTCAGATGACACTGCTTTCTACATCCTGTATTCCCCTTGCCTAGCCATTGCCTTGCTCGTGTAGTCCATGAGGAGTGATGAACTACGTTGATCGCAAGACTCATACGTGTTAGAATCTACTAACTGAGACACAACTCGAAAGCGTCAACAACGCCATTCAGATGAGGTCATTTTGCTTCAACCCTTCAGCCGTGTTGCTCTACTCGACTACTGATGACATTGGCCTGATCAACACTGCTTCAAGCGTTGCTCTACTACAGCTGCCAACTGCCCCAGCACTATCAGTGTGATCGCTCCCCCGAGAGCGACGCGGAGAGCAAGCCACAGAACGACAGACCCTGACTCCCGCCCACTCCCCGCGAGGAAGAGCCTTTCCGACAGGCCAGGTAGGGGGTAACTTTGAGTATCAGATTATGTGTTCCATTTTGGCCTGTAAGTGCCTGGAGCCAAGGCACGTATTCCGCATCTGACCCTCCAACCCGCCCATCAACCAGGAAGACCAGTGGGCTAAAGCTGGAGCTGTGAGCAGACGCAGCAGGCACGAGATGGCCGAAGGGGATGTCGCCACTGCTGGATGGCCCGCTAAAACTGACGAAATTCAACTCGAACAGAAGCTGCAATGGCCTCAGCCACCCTGAAACCCAGACAACGGAAGGCCGTTTTGATGACGGCGGAGGGGATGCAGCTGCGTCACATCGCGCAGCAGCTGGGCGTTGGCTACACGACCCTTCTGTCATGGGGGCGGAACCCTGCGTATGTACGAGCGGTTGATGAGGCCTTGCAGCACATTGAATCCGAGGCAACGAAGGAGTTGCAGCAGGGCTACGGAGATGCAGTTCAGAAAGCCAGAGAGCTGCTGCAGTCACAATCCGAATCGATTGCTTTAGGGGCTGCAAAGCTGATTATTAACACCATGAACCATGTGGTTGAGCGTCGTGAGTCTGCTACTCGCTGGGCAGAGCTATCGGAGCAGATTGAGTCCTTAGAGAAGCGTCTGTCACACAGCGAGGTCATGGCCTCGGCGCACGACGTGGACCTGGGCGAACGGGCGATCCAAACGCGCAGCATTGCCAACCGGGGTTAGAAGCAAATTGCGCAGAGCTGCTTGCGGCCACATTCCCAATCGTATCGATCTGCGGGAACTGATCGTGAGAATGGCCAGGACACTACCCCTTTGAGTGGTCTTCAGATTGCAGACATGACGTTCCTAAGGACATCATGCCAATGACTAGCTCAGTTTCCTTCTGATCTTGTTGATCCACAGGATGGCTGGATCCAGTCTTCCGTGTCTGAGCGTTTGCATGGCTGATTCTGGAGTGGCGAAACGGGCTCGTGCAATCCGTGTCAGTCTTCATTCAGCTGTGTAATCAAGAAGTTCCCCTCGCTTATCTCCCTAGTTCCTCTCTTTTACTCATATACATTTGCAAGTAATTATATGTCTTGTCTGCTCCTCTAGACATCATTCAGGGTCTCAACTACCGCCCAGTCGGCAGTCATCTAGTTCTCCTGGATTGCTTGACGATCTGCTCGCTTTGCCCTTATGTTGCTTTCAACCGATGAGACAGGACTGCGCCGCAGTCGCTCACTCTCGCCGGTCAGGCTCACAGCCTTGATGCTTGGAGCCAAAGTGTCTAATCCTTCTTTCAACAACAGCGCAACTTGCGCACCAAGCCTATGTATCATTGCTAGCGGCATTCTTTGCTGCGGCTACAACATAGAAACGCTCCCCCGAGGTCGTACGAAATCCAACCTTTACTGGTTGTGGTGCCGTCAACCGGTAGGTGCAAACGAGACGCCTGACGGTATCCAATCCGTTCAGCGCAGGGCATGCGGCCCCGTAGAGACACTCGTTCGGCCAAACGACGGAGGGGTTTAGCGGGAGGACGAGGGCAGCAGATGCCCGAGGACGGATCGAGCCGGTGCGCACCGTTGTGCGGGTCAACAGGCTTCCCGTGACTAAGTCTCTCCAGCGTTGCGCCAACACACAACAGGCGCCCATACATGCGCAGGACAGTATCAATAGACGCTAAGTCTTCCTCCTGCGGGGCCTTGCGGCCCTGACGCGCTACGCCCTTCTTATGCCCACTGGGGCCCGGTGGTGCCGTCGCAGCGAGATCGAGCACGATCTCCATCCCTCTTCCCATCTCCCCAAAGGTGGTTGAGCAGGGATGCGGTGCAAAACCGGCTTCCAGTCTCCGGATGGGACTGAAAAGAAGGGCAAGAACACCCGACGAACACCATCCACATCCCCAATCCACCTGCATGCCTTCCAGACCTTTTGGAGGTCACTGCGTAGCAGGCAAGGCGCAGCGAGCGCCCCCCTGTGTCCCTGCCAGGGGGCGTCTTGCTGTTTGGCGGTTCAAGTCCGCCTGGATTGGTTCGCCCCGCCGCGTGCGGGGCTTTTTTGTGTCCCTCTGACGCTGTGACTTTCATGCCTGCCTCCCGCCTCTACCTGCCAGGTCCACCCCTGTGCCCCCCTGAGCCCGTCCTCCTCAGCAGAAGCGAACGGGATACGCGCCAACCCTCCCTGGTCAGCTATCTGCTACCCACCCACTGGGCCTGCTACTTCATCAACGCTGACCCCACCGGTCTGGAGGATGACCAGATCGCTGCTGCCGATGCCTGGTGGCAGGAAACCTTTTGCTCTCGATTCGCCAACTGCGTCAATGCCGATGAGGAGTACGGCTTTACGGCGTTCCACGACGCTGCCGGCTACTGCCTGGCCACCGACTGCACCATCTACCGCTTCCTCCTATCGGCAGCGGTGCCGGCTGCGCCGGCTGTGGCTTCCCCCGTTGGGGCCCCGGCGACTGCTGGGCCGCCCCCGTTGGCTGCAAGGCCATGAGCGGTTACTGCAAGGTCCGCTTCCGCTGTGCCCGCAGCGGCAACGCCACCGCCGGACTGGTCTTGCCAGTGGATCGCCTGCGAGGCGCCACTTACTCCAGCCTCTCGCGCTATTTCCCGGCCGGTGCCTTTGCCCGCATTCGCTCTCCCTGGCTGGATGTCTCACCACCCTTCGATGAGGCCGCTGACGCCGTGCGGTTCTGTTTCCCCGAGAACGGGCCAGGGCGCTGACGCGTGTGCACACCAGTGAGCGCTCTGGTTTCCTCCTGCCGCTCCACCGCCTCGAGCTGGCTAACCCCCTGCCTCCCTCTCAATTCCCTCCACCGCCTGCTGCGCAGGCTTTTTTCATGCATTTCCACAGCCAGATCACCATCCGCCGCCCCGATGGTTCCCTCTTCCCTCCGATCGGCCTACTCCATGAAGACGATGACGTCCTCTCCGGAATCCTGTTCCTGCAGAGCATGGGCCGCCAGATGGCGTGGCATCGCAATGGCGAGCTCAGCGGCCTCCAGCTCCAGGTCACCCCTGCCCCTCAGCCTGAAAGCGCCCGAACCGGCAGCCGGGAAGCCGCCAGTTTGTCCCCACCGAGCCACAAGGAGCTGGATGACGCCTTCTCCTTCCTCGATTCCCCTGCCTGCTGCCCCAATGGAGCCAAGCGGCCATGAATATCACCGTGCTGACGGGCACCGCCCCCCTGCCGGTACAGCTGACCTGCTTTGACTGCGGCGCCATCCGCGCCGAGCTGCTCCTGCTGGTCCCCGGCGTCACCCCCCGCTGGCACGAAGAGTCCGCCGGTGGCTTCTCAGTGCTGATCGAGGTCTGGGGGAAGCAGGCACAGGAACTCAGTGACAACGCCACCCCCGGCATGCGGCTGGCCGCCTCCGGACGGCTATGCGGGAACCACTGCGGCCTGCGGCTGGTGGTCGATCGCCTCCAGATGCTCAACACATCCCCCTCCTGTCGCTGATCCGTTCAAACGGGCAGGCGGGTGTGAGCCCCGCCCCAGCTGTTGCCGGTCTCTCCCCCGAGGCCGGCTTTTTTGTCCTCTCTGGCGGCCTCCGAGCCGCAGCTGTGAACCCCATGTCCCACGATTTCCACTCCGGTGTCTTCCTCAACAGCCAGCCCGCCTGGCACCGCCTGGGCCTTGTGCTCGACGGCACCCTGCCGGCGCGGGAAGCCTTCCGCCTCGGTGGCGCCGACTTCCATCTCGCCGGCCGCCCCGTCTACGACGCCGACATGCAGCCCATCGATGGCTACCAGGCAATTACAAGGACCGATACCGGCACCACCCTCTCGGTGATGAACGCCACCTATGAGGTGGTGCAAAACGAGCAGTTGATCCGGGTCGCCGAGGCCCTCCATAGCGATGCGGTCATGGATGCGGTCTGCGTCCTGGCCGGCGGCCGCAAGGTGACCTTTACAGCAAGGGTGCGCCAATCAGAAGGGGAGGTGCTCCCCGGTGATCCGGTGAATCAGTACCTGGTCGGCTGCACGAGCCATGACGGCACGATCGCTTTCTCTGTGTTCTTCTCCCCCATCCGGGTGGTCTGCAAGAACACGCTCTCTGCTGCCCTGGGACTTGCCTCAGCAAGTAGCCGGCGCCAGCAGGGCTGCCGCATCCGCCACACCCGCAATGCCAATGCCTTGATCAGCCGGCTCCCTGAGCTGATCGACCTGCAGAGGCAGCAATTCACTGGAGGGCTGACCGAACTGCGGGCGATGGCCGCCGCCCCCTGCACGGCTGCGCAGTTCCGCAGCTATGTCGAGACCCTGTTCGCCGATCAGCTGCGGGGCTCGATCAATGACCGCCGGGGCGATGCGGCGACCAGCCGGCCCAGGCGGCTGGAGGATCTCCCCGCCTGGGAGGGACTGTCCGCCAAGTTCGAAGGCCAGGCCATCGGCAGTGACATCCCGGGCGTGCAGGGATCGATGTGGGGCGCCTACCAGGCGGTGACCGAATACCTCTCCCATGACGCTGGCCGCTCGAGAGATCCAATCGAAGCCGCCCGCCAGCGGCTGGAGGGGCTGTGGTTCGGCAAAGCTGCCTCCACCCTGACCCAGGCCCATGAACTGGCGCTGGCGGCGACCCGCAGCTGAGGGCCTGCGGTCAAGAGGAGGTTCTTACCGCCTGAGGCGGGGCAAAGCCAGAAGAGGAAAGGGCAAGGGCTCTGACCTCCTTGCCGGTGGTGTCCACACCAGCGGCGCTGTGACGACCACCGGTGTGGCTTGATGCTGCCATGGCTTGCGGGGACTTTGGCTGCGTCGGGAGGCGCTGGAGCTTTCCCCCGAGCCCGTAGATCCTGGCGCTCACGAAGCTGTGAACCACCTGAGGTGCGGTGGCGGCGGCCTTTGCCCCGAGCACGTCAGCAGAGGAGGCCTGCGGGCGTTCCTGGGCATCCACCGCGTGTGAGCGTTGAATCCCCCAGGAGGAGACCCTCCACAACAGAGACAAGCCCCAATCGGCCCAACCCATGAACATCAGCACCCAGAGGTGCGCACCATCCCTATGACTTCCTACGAACACAACATCTGGACCACGATTGCCACCTTCTGTCGGGAGCTAGCTCCAATCAGCGGGGCGTTACTTGACTCCATCGGTCAAACGGCAGCAGCTATCGATCGAGCTGGATTCGAATCTCGCTCACTCAGAGCACCGGCAATCCAGAGCCGTCAGCCGGTGCCAACCCCCGAGAACGAAGAAGACGAAGAATGGGACTAATCAAAGTTACAGGCAAATCTCTTAATCACCACCGTGTGCGGTGTGTGGCTGGTTCTCTACCTGGTGATCGACGTCTGCAGCTATAAAGTGGTGGCCTGTGATGTCGTCGACCGAGAGGACCCGGCCATCGCAGCCGATCTGGGGAGCAGCGACTGCCTTAGAGAGCGGATCGACCAGCTTGCGTGGTTCACGAACATCAGAGCAACTCCAGCTCCATCTGCAGCTGCGCGTAGCCGTCAGGCTTCTGCAAGGCTGTGCAGCTGGACCAGCTCAGCCTCTTTGGTCTGCTCCTCGTCCTTGCCATTGGACTTCTTGCTTCTGGTGAAACGTTCCGTGGCACCGTCGAGCAGCTGCCGCTTCCATTGGCTGACCTGGATCGGGTGTACAGCGTGGTGGGCGGCGATCTCCTGGATCGTCTTGCGGCCACTGAACGCCACCATGGCGACCCTGGCCTTGACCTCGGGGCTGTAGGTACGGCGCTTGCTCAACACTGTGAGCCCCCTTTCAGGGGCGATGCCCCACCTCAGAGGTTAACGTTGGGGGCTGTCCAGAAAAACCAGTCCACCTCTCGGTGGGCAGTTGATCGACCATGGCCTCCAGCCCTACGTCCCGCGCTTTTTCCGTTTCTGGAGACCTGGAGTCTGGGGCGGCCAGGCCACCGAGCCAGCTGCCGCCGCCTTCAGGGCGGCCCTGATCCAGGCTCTGGTGGGTCCAGGGGGTTTCCGCGCAAGCGTTCATCAGCAGGGGCACCATCAAAGCCCGATCCCGCAGCCATTGGGCCAGGGCACCGGCCAGGGAAAGGTATTGGTGCACAAGGCGATCGCGTTGAGAGAGAGGGCGCATCGTGAGTTTGCGCAGGACGCGCCCCCCCATCCGCAGCACCGCGTTGGGACCATCGGGGGAAGACCAAGCCAGCACCACGACGCCCACTCAACCCGCGTGCTGTGCCAGCAAGACCCCGACAGGTGCTCCTGAACGACCACCGCCCCAGCTACCGCGCAACCAAGGCGCTGAACCCCACCGGGGAGTGACAAAGACCCGACCGCTGTGCGCAGCAGCTACGGCCTGCTCGACGCTTCAACCAGCTCCAGCACACCTCCAGCAGCATCCCCCACCCGCGCCACGAGCGGGCGCAGCGAAACCCCGAGCAGGCGCGAGAAGGTGGAGCGGAGCCCACAGTCGCTGGAAACCACCAACAGCAGAGCGAGCAGCAGCAAGGTTGGCCAGAAGAAGCGGCATCAGCCCCATAGGCACTACCGCTTCACTAGCTGTGTTCAGAGTGGCGCGCTTCCAAGCTGTAGGTAAAAGGGTGGAGAAAGGAGAGGAGCGGATCACAAGCCTTCCCGCCTCCTGAGAATGGTTCTCAACAGGGTGGGCTCTTTTCCGCCAAGATGTGGCGAAGAAATATCCCTTGTTTTATGCCGCTGGGCGCATTTTTCTTGCGCGTTCCGGCACCGCGCCAGTTTTGTCTTCCCCTGGCGATGGGGCTCATAGCGCTTTCTCTCACCAGCTGCTCTGAACCGTCAGGACCGCCGAGAGGCGGCGCGTTGCCGGTGCAGACAGAACCTGCCCAGCTGGCAACCTTCAGCACCAGCGTCGAAACGGTGAGCAGCCTGGAGGCGCCAGATCTGGTGCAGCTTTCCGCCCAGGCGGACGGCAGGATCGAGAGGATCTTGGTGCGCCAGGGTAGCCAGGTTCAAAAGGGTGATTTGCTGCTGGTGCTGGATCAGGAGCAGCAGAAGGCCGACGTGATCAACCTGCGGGCCAAGGCCGCCAGTGACCAGCTCAACTATGAACGTTATGAGTCGCTGGTACGCCAAGGGGCCGCCAGCCCGATCCAGCGGGACCAGTTTCGACAGGAGTCAATCGCCTCTCGGGAGGCCCTGATCGCCAGGGAAGCTGACCGCCGATTCCGCAATCTGCGTGCACCGATCAGCGGTACCGTTGCCGACCTGCAAGTGAAGCAGGGTGATGTGATCACGAGCGGTGACCCCTTCACCAAGTTGGTGAGCAACGATCGGTTGATGGTCAGGATTGAGGTGCCAACGGTCTACGCCGAACGGGTGCGGCTCGGCCAGACCGTGCTCCTCAGCGATCCGGCCACCGACCAGCCCTTGGCCAACGGCCTTGTGCAATCGATCGATCCAGTGGTCGGCGATGGCAGTCAGACGCTGCTAGCGAAAGCCGAGTTCGACAATCGTGGCGGCCGCTTACGCAGCGGCGTCAAGGTACGTACGAAATTGGTACTGGAGCAGAACCAGCAACTCTCGGTTCCCTTCAAGGCGGTGCAGCAGCTCCCCGGCCAGAACTTTGTGTTCATCACAGGAACCCTTGCCCAGCTCCGCGCGAACCCTGACAGGGCCGATCTGGCCTCACTCGCCAAGCTACCGGCTACCACCCTTGTAGCCCTGCAGCGTCCTGTGGTGCTCGGGCCACTCCAGAACAACCGCTTTCCTGTGCTCAGCGGCATCAGCCCCGGAGAGGCCGTGATCACTTCAAACCTCATCAACCTCCGCCACGGCGTACCGATCAAGCCCAGGTCCTAAACCGCCACCTGCCGCATGTCGCTCTCGAACCAATTCATCCGGAGACCGGTGCTTACGGCGGTCTGCAGCTTGTTGATTGTGATTGCTGGGCTGATCTCGATTCCGCTCTTGCCCGTAGAGAACCTGCCAGACATCGCACCGCCCACTGTGCGCGTGTCCGCCAGCTATGCAGGTGGCGATGCGATCAGTGTCGAGCAGGGTGTTACCTCCGTGCTGGAACAGCAGATCAACGGCGTAGAGGGCATGGAGTACATCACCTCCAGCAGCGCGTCGGATGGAAGCAGCGCGATCACTGTTGCCTTCAAAAACGGCAGCGACAGGAACATCAACCAGGTGAACGTGCAGAACCGGGTGGGTTTGGCAGAGCCACAGCTGCCTGATGAGGTACGCCAGTCTGGTGTCACGGTTAACAAGGCTTCCACCTCAATTCTGCTCGTCTACATCTTCGGCAGTACCGATACCAAGCAGCCCTATAGCGTCGAGACGATCAGTGGTTTACTGGACCAGGGCCTCACCGACGAGATCAAACGGGTGACGGGAGTCGGTGATGTGACTTACTTCGGCTCCCGCAAGCTCGCCATCCGCCTCTGGCTCAACCCAGTAAGCCTGGCTGTGAATGGCTTGACAGCCAACGACGTGGTGGATGCTTTGACAAGCCAGAACCGGCTGGTGCCGGCTGGCCAGATCGGCAGCTCTCCAGCTGCTGCCGAGCAGGAATATACCTTCAGCGTGGAACTGCAGGGACGGCTCACCTCTGTAACGGAGTTCGAGAACATGATCGTTCGCAAGACTCCAAGCGGCGGTCTTGTTCGCCTCAAAGATGTTGGCCGGGTCTCCTTGGGAGGCGAGAGCTATGACGTCAGCAGCACCGATCTACAAGGCGTTCCGTCGGTGGGTATGGCTGTCTATCAGCTCAGTGGCAGCAACGCCCTTGAGGTTTCCACCGGCGTCAAGAGGGTACTCGAGAGTTTCGCCAGCACCCTGCCCGTAGGGGTGAAGATGGAGAAAGTCTATGACAACAGCGATTTCATCAACGCGTCCATTGAAGGCGTGGTGGCGGCCCTGCGGGACGCCATCGTGCTGGTGGTGCTGATCCTGTTTCTGTTCCTGCAGGATTGGAGGGCGACGTTGGTGCCAACAATCGCCATTCCTGTATCGCTGATCGGCACCTTCGCTGTGGCCAAACTGGTCGGCTTGTCACTCAACCAACTGACCCTGTTCGGACTGGTTTTGGCGACCGGGCTGGTGGTTGATGACGCCATCGTGGTAATCGAAGACACCGTGAGTAAAGAGCGTTCTGGCCTGAACGCCCTCGCAGCTGCGCAGGCCGCTATGAGCGAGCTCTTCGGCGCAATCCTCGCCACCTCGCTGGTGTTGATCGCCGTATTCGTGCCGGTGCTGTTTTTCCCTGGTGCGACTGGAACGATCTACAAACAGTTTGGGGTCACGATTATGGCAGCGATTACCATCTCCACCTTCAACGCCCTTACATTCTCACCGATGCTCTCGGCCGTGCTGCTAGACCGCTTTGACGCTGCTCCAGGCCGTTCCAATTACGCCATCGGCGGAACCACCCTGGCCTTCATCTTCGGGGTGTTGCTCAGCGGCGGCGGCGTCCTCACGATTCTGGGGGCCCTCGTAATCGGAACACTCCTGGGCTACGGCCTGAGCAAGCTCACCGGGTGGCCGCTGATGCTGCCACTGGCCGTAGCCGGTGCCCTTACCGGCATGCTGATCGGCGGGGTGGACCGTCCTCTCAGCGTGGTGCTCTGCACCGCACTGGGCCTGCTGGTGAGCTGGTTCACACCCCAGATCTTCAACCGCTTCAACCTGATCTATGCCTTGATGGAGCGTTGTTATCACATCGGCCTGGACTGGGTGCTCCACCGTCGGCATCTGGTAATGGGCCTGTTGCTGGGGGGCATTATTTTCACTGGGGTGGCCTTCACGGCGATCCCCACAGGTTTCGTGCCTGTGGAGGATCAAGGCTATGCCCTTGGCATTCTGCAGGCTCCGGAAGGGACCTCGCTTCCAAATACCGAGCGCATCAACCAACGGGTGGCTGAGATCCTGCGCGGAGAACCGGAGATCGCCACTGCGGCGTTGTTCAGTGGAGCTGGCTTTGAAGGCAACACCCCCAACCGAGGATTCTTCTTTTTCGGGTTGAAACCATGGGAGGAGCGCCGTAGAGCCGATCAGAGTGCTGCGGCGGTTGTGGGGCGCCTGAATGGAAAACTGTCGGTGATAGAGGACGCCCGTATGATCGTCATCGAGCCTCCGCCAATTCGCGGCTATGGCAACTCGGGCGGCTTTGAATTCCAGTTGCTGGATAAGACCGCCGGCGCCCTGGATCTGTCCAAGTTTGCCGGAGCTGCTGACGAGCTGATCGGAAAGGCCAATGCCAATGACGCCTTTGAAGTTGCTTTTACCCAGTTCTCGGCCGTCTCACCGAAGCTGCGGGTTCAGGTGGATCGTGATCGCATGGCGGCTCTGGATGTGGATTTCGGCAAGGCGATGCAGGCCTTCAGCGTGACCATGGGTGGGAGTTATGTGAACGATACGTTCCAGTCCGGCAAGGTTCGCCGTGTCTACGTGCAAGCCGACCAAGGCTTCCGCGCCACCCCAGAACGGCTGAACTCGCTGTACGTGAACAACAGCGCTGGCAAATCGATTGTCCTCTCGGAGTTCTTCCGTGTGGAACCCACCACCGGCCCTTCAGTGATTCCCCACTTCAACCTCTACCGTGCCATCAAGATTGAAGGAAAGGCGGCGCCGGGCCGCAGTTCAGGTGAGGCCATCAACAGGATGGAAAACTTGTTCCGCGGCTTGCAGATCAACGGACTCGGATACGACTGGACTGGCATTTCCCGAGAGGAGATCAAAGCCGGTTCTCTGGCACTCGCGATCTTTGCTCTAGGCATCCTGGTGGTCTACCTGGTCCTGGCAGCCCAGTATGAAAGCGTCAGCGATCCGCTGATCGTGCTGATGACCGTGCCTACCGCCATGCTAGGGGCCATGCTGTTTCTGAGCTTGCGGGGTGAGGTCCTGAATGTCTATGCCCAGGTGGGTCTGGTGATGCTGATTGGCCTGGCCGCCAAGAACGGGATTCTGATCGTCGATCTGGCGAATCAGCGACTCGCTGGGGGCGTTGTTGTGCTGGAAGCCGCCCGGGAGTCGGCCCGATCGAGACTGCGTCCCATCCTGATGACCGCCATCGCATCGCTGCTGGGATTCCTACCCCTGGTTTTCTCCAGCGGAGCTGGTGCCCGTAGCCAGATTTCCCTCGGTACGGTTGTTTTCGGTGGCCTCGCCGTCGCCACTGTGTTGTCACTGTTCGTGGTGCCTGTGTTCTATGTGGAACTCAAAAGCTGGCTCGGGCACCAAGCTCTAAAGACTGATGACAAGTAGATCTGAAGGCAACGAAGCTGCTTGCCCAAAGTTGTCATGCTTGACCCAGCCACGGCTATATCCAGGAACTGCAGGTTGTAGGAGTCGCTACTTGCTTGATGGATATCTGAGTGTGGCTCTGGACAGGGTTTGCAGGCCCAGAAGTTGGGCCCAAAATGGTGTCATCTTGACGAGATTTGCAAGCAGGGACGATTGTTATCAGTTGAGCCTCGACAGTAGCCAGGCCCGCGGTCTCTCGCCGATGTTCAGCCGCAGAATTCGCTGCCCTGAGTTCAAGGCCTGTTTGACCATGTTGGTCATTGATGGACGCAAAGACCTTTTTCGGCTTGCTGCCGACTACCCGGTATGACGATCAGGCTGAGCCACTGGGAAAAGGAGATGCTGAAGTTGTGGAACATCCGTTCTGTGGTCAAGACATCGGCGCCACGGGCGGTGATGTCCTGACCCCGAGCAGGAGCGAGCGGGTGGAGCGGAGCCCGCAGGCGCTGGGGAACCTCAAGGTGTGGTTTCCCACCAGGTTGTTCATGCTTCCAACTGGGCGAGCCGCTGCTGGGGGATGAGACCACCCAGGGTCTTTTGGCTCCCATAGCTGTTTTGGATCCGCATCACGCACGACCGAAGTGGCCGGCATTCAAGCGGCCAGCAAACCGATCTCAGGCCACAATTGGAGCTGGAGTTTCCCTGGCGCGGCATGCTTCATCTTGATCTCCCTACACGCGACGATCTCGCTGCGCTGGCCAAGCGACGCCACGATCCCAGCGTGTCGATCGTGCTGCCCACCACACCGATCACCCCGAACACGGACGTGGACCGGCTTGAGTTCCGCGCCCTGGCCGGTGAGGCGATCCTCCAGCTGGAAGCCGCGGGCACCGATCGGGCCGCATTGGAAGCCCTGAGCGAATCCTTCGATGATTTGATCGATGACGACGAGTTCTGGCGCTTCCAGGCCCACGCTGTGGTGGTCTACGCCACGCCGGAGAATCTGATCAGCTACCGCCTACCGACGACCGTCGAACCGCTGGTGGCGGTCTCTGACCGGTTCCACCTCAAACCCCTTCTCCGCGCAACCACCTTCGGCAACACCTGCTACGTGCTGGCGCTAGCGGAGGGCGGGGTCCGGCTGATCGAAGTCTCCGCCGATCTGCCGGCCGCGAACGTGAGGCTGGCTGATCTGCCCACCGATGCCGCCTCGGCGGCAGGTAAGGCCAGCATCAACGACCGTTCCCCCAGCGGCCGGCTCACGGGCTCGGAAGGCAAGAAGGTGCGGCTGCGCCAGTACGCCCGCCTGGTGGATCAGGCGCTCCGTGAGCGTTTGGCCGGCCAGATGATCCCGCTGGTCCTCGCCGCTGTCGACAGCCTCGGGGCGATCTACCGCTCGGTGAACACCTATCCCCACCTGGCGCCCATCGGCATCGAGGGCAGCCCCGAGCGCCTTTCCGATGCGGAGCTCGCCGAGGCCTCCCGCGCCGTGCTCGACGACATGAACCGCCAGTGGATCGCCGATTGGCGGGATCAGTTCGCTGTGCGCGGGAGCGAGGGTCGTGCCAGCAGCGATGTGGCTCAAGTCGCCCGTGCCGCCACCTTCGAAGCGGTCCAGAGCCTGATGGTGGACATGGACCGGGTGATGAACGGGCGGATCGACGAAATCGACGGCCGCATTGACGAGGCGGAGATCGCCGGCGCAGACAGCTACGGCGTGTACGACGAGATCGCCCGGCGGGTGCTGCTCTCGGGTGGTGAAGTGCTGGCGGTTCGGCAGGAGGATCTACCCGATGACGCTGGCGTCGCCGCGATCCTGCGCTACGCCCTCTGAGTCAATGGCCATGCCCTGCCAGGTCGGGGCAATGGCAGTGAGTTGCGAAGGCTGACCCCGCAGATCACCACAACCCCGTCAAGCTCACTCCCCCTTGTCCGCTGAACAACCTGTTGTGACTACCCATCCAGGCGCTGCTTGACGAGCAGCACGTCACGCCTGAGGGGGGTTAGAGGGGCCGCAGCCCCTCAGGCGTTAGTGCAGCTCCCAGCTGCGTTCACAGCGCCTTAGCTCCAGCTCGATCGCGAGCCGGCGAGGAAAGGTCTGCAGGGGCCAGATCAGTCCAGCCAACCAGCGCAGTTGTCGCGTGTGGCGGTAGAGCCACTTCCAGCAGGTGATCTTGAACGAGCGGCTTTTCATGGCTGAGGCGCCAAAGAACACCGCTCCCGCAACCCGGGGCCGGGTTCGTCAAGGGGGCCGCAGGCCCTTGCAACGCCCTTGACGGACCAGGCCGCAGACCCAGAGGCGCAGCCAAAGAACACCCTGCCCACCGGGTTACGGTCTGCGGTGTCTGGCGAAGCGGCCATGAAACTGCCGCGTCAGGGCTCCTCGAAGGGATAGAAGCCCGGCTGCTCCTCCACCTGCTGGCGGTCCAGATAGGGATTGGACGACCAGCTATCCCAGGCCGAACCCAGCAGCCCCTGGTCGGTAGCCGGTAGTGAAAGCTCAGCCTGCAGGCACTCCGGCTCAGGCTCCTGCCAGCCTTGAGCGCAAGCGACCTGCCAGGCGTCGATCGTGGCGGCCGTCTGAGGGTCGGTGGTTGCAGGTTGGAGTGGAGTCGGCTCAATGGAAGGAACGGCGTAGAACACCGTCCCCAGCCAGCGTCTGCTGCAACTCAGGCAGGGGGAGCGTCAGGTCCAACGCGCAGCCCTTGCCGGTTGCCGCCGCCACCCCGGTCCCAACCGGGCCGGTGGGGTGCTGGTGAACAATCGGAGCAGGGTTAGACGTTCGGGTGGAGGGGATCACCAGACGGACACCTGCTGCCTGGCCAAAGGATTGGCGTTAGTTGACGAGCCGAATGGCATGACCTGAGCGATACCGCTATCGCGTCCTGCCCTGGAGCAGGCATCTGGTCGGTGGTGGTCACCGGCTGATTGCTCTGTAACAGAAGTTCCACCACCGAACCCCCGCCGAGACATTGACCTTGGGCAATTTAAACAACAGAATCATTTAACTTTTTGCCAGTCACCAGCCAGAGCAAAAGGGCTTGGTACGACAACAGCTGGTCCATGAATGCCGCGCCACTGTCGGTGGTGGGATCGATCGCTGCAGGGTTGAACCATCACACCAAGCGAGCTGAGTTCAGCTGCATCAGCCAAGCAAGAGTACTTGGCAGGGAAACAGCACAAACAACTTAACACTTGAGTAGGCAGGAAGACTCATTTCATGGGTGTTTGAAACACCATGTTCGTATGGTGGAGATATCCGCAGAAGAAAGGACCATGGCTCGCTCGACCTACCCAGTTTCCCATTCGGCTGATCAGCTCCCCGCCGGGAACGGCATGGCTCATGGGCTGCAGGTACCAGAAATGGATAGTTCCCAGGAGAAGAAATGGGATTCTGTGGAAGCGTATTTTGAATGCATCACCACCTGCTCCCTCGACGACGGAGAGTGTGTCACCCACTGCGTGGAGGAACTACGTGAACATCATTGACTGGTTTTCCAAGCCGTCCTCTTTGCGTGTTGGTAAGAACGCAGCTCAGTGAGACCTTGGGCAATGGCATCAGCCAGTCGTGAGCCCGTTGTAGGGCGAGCTATCGGTCGTCGCCGTGGGGCTTGGGATTGTGGAATGGATACCATTGAACAAAAGGATGCTGCAGTATGACCTCATTGTTTCTAAGTTGCGGCAGCATCCCCCGACTTCATCGGCAGGCAGGGCCAGAAAGTGAAGCCTGAGGTGATCAGGTGCTTGGAGACTTAGGAGGAGATTGATCGTTCAGCTGGTAGTAATCATTTGGAAGTATGCCATGAATATTCCAGCTCCTAGCAACAGAGCAAGCGGCAGTCACTCGGTGTTTCACAGTCGCTTGTCCCCCCGCACGACGCACCGAATTAAACCCATTCAGCCAGCTCCACGGTGATTCCATCTGGTCCGCAGAGCAAAACGAGCTTTCGGCTATGGAAGGTCATGACCTCGTTCCGTAGCTTGATGCCCGCAGCTTTCAGCCTCTCCACTTCAGCATCCAGGTTATCTACCGTAAAGCAGATATGGTTGAACCCCAGGTTGGTGAGGCTGTCAGTCGTTGGAGCGGGCAGTGGAACAGGCTGACGGTACTTCAGCAGTTGTACTTCGATGCGCGGTGAGATGTTCTCCAAAGCAAGTGTGATGTGTTCTGCTTCAATGCCATCCACCCCCATGTAACTGGAGAATACGGGACCCTTGATCACTACTGACTTGTTCTCCTTGAAGCCCAGGAGCCCGAAAAAGTGCTTGGCCGCTTCAACATCACTGATCACAACTGTGATGTGGTCAAAGTATTTAATCATGGGGGTTTCAACTGTGGATGGAAGAGCTTTTTTATTCCTCACCACTACCAGTGAAGCGGCTGGTGGATCATTTATGCAAGCGCGGACCAAGCTGCCTGCTCGATCAGCCAGGGTCGTTTTCTACAGCCTCTGGTAGTACCAGCTCCACAGCTCGCCTGGCCTCACCCAGCACCTGGAACAACACCTGTGGAGTTTCCCGGAGCAGGTCCAGCCAGTGCCCCAGGTATGCCGCGTGGTTTTCAAGGGCACTGCCGATCTCCAACCGGTCCCCCAGCAGGACTGAACCGAGTTCCGCCACCAGTTCTTCTCGGGCATAGGCCCGAGAACCAAACCGCCCGCTCAGATCCCGCTGGAGGCAGCTGGCGTGCCTCGTGGAGTGGATCACCTCCTGGGCCCAGGTGGCGTAGAACCCAGCGGCGGAGTGAAAGGCAGCGCGCTCCGGCAGCTGGATCCGATCGATCTGGGGGAGGTAGCAGGCGCGTTCACCACCAAAGCTGAGCGGTACCGGCCAGGCCCCCAGCAGATCTTCTGCTGCAGCCAGGCGGTCTGGTTCACTGCGCTCCGCCCCAGCTGCTTCTGCTTGCCTCTGCTCCACCCAACCAGCAAGGGCGTCACCTTCCAGGTCGATCGCGTTGAACACCACCACGGGCCGGAAGCTCATCCATACCCGGTCTGTAGGCGCGTCGTCCGGCTTGATGCCTGGGGTGGCTGTCGATGCGTCCAGGCTCCCCGACCGCTCCGTGTCACCTGCCACCCGGTTCACCTGCGGCCTCAGGATCCGCACCCCCTGAGAGCCCTTGCGGGTGAACATCCCCAAAGCCTTGGCCTCAGCAAACCCGCACCAGTAGGGCAGCGCTGAAGCCCTCAGGTGCATCCCGAAGGTCAACAGGATCGGGTTCGCTCCCTGGTAGCGATGCCCTGAGAGCAGGTTGACGTGGTGCCCACCACCAGAGGCGTCCCACTCCCTCCGCCAGGGCGTAGTGCCAGCCTCCAGCAGCTGGATGATCGCCTCCACCAGCTTCTCTGTAGAAGAAGCCTCTCCCTGCCGGTGGTTGCTTCTGGAGCGGGACTTGGACCGGGAGCGGGAGGAAGAAGAAACAGCAGCCATCAGGCAACAGCACAGGACCCGAAGCACCAGCACGGCCAGCAGCAAGGGCTGGCCCAGGCACTAAGGCACAAGCCAGTGCCCCAGGCGCTTCGCGCGGAAGGCGGGCCAGCTTGCGTCAGCCCTTGTGCGGCCGCGCATGCTGAGGAACCCTGCGCTTGATGACATGAACCAGGAAGACGTCCCCCTTGACATTCATCTGGAGGGAAAAGATGCCAGCGCCAACCACACATCTGTTGGCTAGCCCATAGTCGCCAGAAACCCCGATCCCGCCCCGCCAGAGCTCATCAGCAGGCGGTCCCTTCTTACTGAGCTGCTCCGCATCGAGGCTTCAGCGGGATCTGCCATGCGACTAGGCCGCAGTGGCCTTAATGATCGCCGTAGTGGAGGCCTCCACGGCTCGGGCCACCTCCTGCAGGGACGGATCAGCCGAGAGGCCCGCGAGCATCACCTCGGGGCGAATCATGCCGAGGCGGGTCTGGCCGGCTTCGGTGTAGACCGAAATCCTGCACGGCAAGGCCATGTTGAGCGCCATTGAGGTGCTAAGCACTGCGGCGGCCTGCTGAGGGTTGCACACCTCGAAGATGCGGCACTGCTCTGGGAATGGCAGACCTTTGCTGCGCAGGGTGTTGCCCAGATCATGTACTGCCAGTACGCCGAAGCCGTGGTCCACCACTGCCTCCTGGAGGGCGGCACTGGTCTCCTCGAAGGTTTTCGGTGTGTCGGTTATGAAGAACGGATCCATGGCTGGTGTTGGGTTGGAAGATGCGGAGTCCGTCTGAGCCGTCCTTGATAAGAGTCAGGTCGTTCCGTACCAGTTGCGATACCACTGAGTCATCTGCTCGATCTCCCTGCTCTGCTCCTTGACCATCGCCTGCTGCATCGCCTTCAGCTGCGGATGCTGGCTGCTGTTCTGGGCCATCGAGGCCATCATCACGCCCATGCGGTGGTGGGGAATCATCTGCTCAATGAAGGCCCGATCGAAGTCGGCGGCGTTCTTGAGGGCGGCCAGGCTCGTGCCCATCATTTCCATTCCGCTGCAGCAGCTCATGCCCATACCAGGGCCCATGCCACCACCCATTCCCCCGATGCCCATGGCTCCACCACGCGTCATGGCGGGAACGTCGCCGCCGTACCACTGCCGGTACCAGGTGCGCATCTGAGCGTTCTCACTGGTCTGGCTGGCCTTGATGTTCCTGGCCAGCTCTTTGATCTCGGGCCGCTTAGCTCGGGTGAGGGCAAGATCGGCCATGGCGATCGCCCCGTCGTGGTGAGGGATCATCATCACGATGAAGTGCTGATCCATCGACTGGGAGCCCATCAGCCCCCCACCCATCATCCCCGATCCCATCCCGCCTACTGGTGGGACCGCTGAGGCGGGTGGCTGTGACAGTGCTGGAGCCGCCAGGGACAGGACAAGCACTCCCAATCCTGTTGTCGTCGCGAGACGGTGATGGTTCATCAGTTCTCCTCCCTGGGTTCTGCCTGTCATCAACATGGGGACGCAGAAGCAAACTGGACGAAGCTGCGGGTCATTGCTTCACATGCCAGCTGTCACACCTGAAGATTGGGGCAGATCAGATCGCCGTCCTTGACGGGATCGCTCTGCCAGCTAGCCAGCAAGTCCTGCAGTTCCTTTCTGAGTTGCCTGAGCTCCTTGATCTGGCCATCGATCCGCTCGATCTGACGCCCCAGCTGGATCTCGATGTCGCCGCAGGGCAGCTCACCGGCGTCGTGCACCGCCAGGCAGCCCTGGATTTCCTCCAGGCTGAGCCCCAGGGTCTTGAGCCGACGGATGAACTCCAGGCGCCGCAGGCTCTCTTCAGCGAACAGGCGGAAGCCGCCTTCGCTGCGGCCGATCGCCGGGAGCAGCCCCAACTCTTCGTAGTAGCGCAGGGTCTTGACCGGCAGGCCACTGCGGCCAGCGAGGGCACCGATCTTCATGCCAGTCGTGACGCCGATGGCCACCATGGGCTTGACTCTCCATCTATGGGGAGACTCTAAAATGGATCTCTGACTTTTCCTTGGCATTCCGTGAACCGTATCGCCCTGGCTTTTGTCCTGCTGGCCGCTGGCTGCCTGTCCCCTGGCGCCGCCCGCGCCCAGGCCTACGACATGTTCCCGAGCAAGGCCGCTGCGGAAGTACGTGCGAAGGAGCTGAAGTGCAGCGGTGTCTTTGCGATGGGCAAGGACTGGATGCCGTGTCAGAACTTTGATGTCTATCAAAAGGCCGTTTCCAAGGAGAAGTGACTCCACATTTCTGCTCTGTTTCCTTTACCAACGCGGTTACCACTCGATGAATCAGCACCACGCCATCCCCCTCTTGAAAGGAAGCCGGTGGGCTCTGCTGGCTGCCCTTGCAGCGACGACCTTCTCCCCGCTCTTCATCACTCCGCCCGCCGCCGCGCACATGAAGGGCATGTTCAAAACAAAGCAGGAGGCGGAGCAGCGCGCTGCTGAGCTCAAGTGCAAAGGCACTTTTGCGATGGGCTCCTTGTGGATGCCCTGTGCCAATGAACAGCAACTGCACAAGGCGCTTCAGAACGAGTGAGCCGCCATCACCTCATGCGCCGGGTGCACCGCAGCCTCGTGCCCCTGGCCGCCCTGCCACTGCTGCTCACTGCGCTCTCCGGCTCGCTCTACGGCGCCCTCTCGGCCCAGGGGATCGAGGCCTTCTGGCTGATGAAGCTGCACACGGGCAACTTCGGCCTTATCAATCTGCAGCCCTGGTACTCCTCGATCCTGGCGCTGCTTACCCTGTTCGTCATCGGCTCCGGCCTGGGACTGCTGCTGGATCGCCGCAGGGGGACGCCCGCCAGCCCACCGTTCTGAGCAGGACGGCGATCAGCGGGGGACAGGCAACCCGGGGGAGTTCGCGGCCAGAGGCAGGGTCACCGTGAAACAGCTGCCGGAGTGCCCATCCGAGCGCACCGTGATCGCCCCCCGGTGGCGGCGCACGATCGCCGCCACGATCGAGAGGCCAAGGCCGGTGCCGCCCTGCTGGCGGGAACGCCCGGGATCACTGCGGAAGAAGCGATCAAAGATGCGTTGCTGATCGCATGGAGCGATGCCGATGCCGCTGTCCTGCACCTCCAGCAGCCCATGACTTCCCTCGCGCCTCAGGCTCAGCACCACCTCTCCGCCTGGGGGCGTGTAGTGAATCGCGTTCAAGAGCAGGTTGGAAACGAGCCGATAGAGCTCCGATTCCACCCCGAACACGTTGAGATCGTCATCACCACCCTGCAGGCGGAGCTGCACCTCGGCAATCGACGCCCCCTCGCTGGTCTCCTCCAGCAGATCGCGCGCGATCTGTGTAAAGGAGCAGGGCTGCAGGCCCGCTCCGGCCTCGGGACCATCGAGTCGGGCCAGCAGTAGCAGGTCACTGATCAAGCGGCTCAGCCGCTTACCCTGCCCGTAGACCACCGCCAGCGCGCGCTCTCCGGCGAGGGGTTCAGCTGACAGTTGCGTCTTGTGGGCCTCCACCACAGCCAGCAGGTTGGCCAGAGGTGCGCGGAGTTCGTGTGCCGCATCGGCGGTGAACTGCTCCTGCTGCCGGTACGCCGCCAGCAGCGGTCGCATCGCCAGACCGGACAGCCACCAACTGGCCAGGCCTGCCACCAGCAGGGCGAGCACAACAATCGTCTGGATTGCCCACCAGAGCCGCTCCCGCTCTGCGTCGAGCCCGCTCAAACTGCGTCCGATTTGCAGATACCCCCAATCCAGTTCCTGCGCATTCGCGCCAGGGTGCGCTGGCGTGTGGGAACGGTGCAGGTGGATCGAATACTGCAGAAAGCGATCGCCTCCCAGCCCTGCCACCACCATCCAGGTGGGGCCGGGGCGTTCAGGCTTGACCCTTGGCGATCCCGGGGAGTGGGCGATCAGCACACCACGGGGATCCAGCAGGCGCAGGTAGAACCGCTCCGAGTCCGTGATGCTCACAGCATGGCGAGGGATCAGTGAGGGGGCCGGCTGACAGGGGGATCCGACCAGACAAAGGCCAGGCAGCACCGCGGCCAGCTGGGGCGAGGGCCTGGCTTCCGCGGGCAGCAACGGCTTGAGGCTGTCATGCAAGGTGCCGGCCACGGTTTCCACCTCGCGCTCAAGGGCCGACCAGTTGGAGCGCATCAACAGGCCAAACATGCCAAGGCCAGCGCCATAGAGAATCACCCCAATCACCGCCAGGTAAACAGCCGCCAGTTGTAGGCGGCTCCGGGACATGGGTCCAGGCCTGGCCAAGGCGAGCCGTTCTATTGCTCTTCCTCCGGCTCAGGATCAAAGCGGTAACCCTTCGATGGGACCGTGGCAATCGGACAGGCCAGCCCGTAACTGGCGATCTTGCGCCGCAGCAGACGCACCTGGGCCGCCACCACATTGCTGATCGGATCCTCATCCAGCGACCAGAGCTGGGACCGCAGCCGCGCTCCTGGAATGATCTCCCGCGGATGCTCCATGAAATAGGCCATCAGCTGCAGTTCCTTGGTGGAGAGGGTGATCCTGGTGGTTTCCTTTCCCCGCTGAACGGTGAGGCAGCCCTCGGCCAGATCCAGCACATAAGGCCCGGAATTGAGCAGTGGCTCGCGATAGTTGGGCTGGCGGCGCTGCAGCGCCCGGATCCTCGCCAGCAGTTCCTCCATCGCGAAGGGCTTGCTCAGGTAGTCGTCGGCGCCGGCATCAAGGCCTTGCACCCGGTGGCTGGTGTCGGCCAGCGCCGTAAGCATCAGCACCGGCAGGGTGAGGCCAGCCCCGCGCACCCGCCGGCAGAGTTCCGGGCCTGAAAGACCCGGCAACATCCAATCAACGATCAGCAGGTTGTAGCTGGCCAGCTCGCTGCGCAGCAGCCTCCAGGCCCCCAGGCCCTCCGCCACGTGATCGACGACATGCTGCTCGGCCCTGAGCACCACCTGAATCGCTCCGGCCAGCTCGGCTTCGTCCTCCACCAACAGGATGCGCAGGGGCATGGGCCTGGAACAGAAGTCAGAGATTGCGGCTGATCCTAGGTAGCGCAGCCGGTTTCACCTGTTTTTCATCCCCCTTGCGGCATCCTCGGCGGGTCCTTGTCCTGCCCTCGCGGCAGCAGCAGCATGCGCGCCCTTCTTCTGGCCACCAGCCTCAGCCTTGGAACCGTGGTACCCGGTGGCCTCAGCCCCGCCATGGCCCACGTGGGGCACGGCGATGAGTTTCAGCAGAAAGGGAATGTGCGCCAGGTGAAGGCCAGCGCGGAGATCGATTCCCTGCTGGGCATCACCACCGCCCCCGCCGCTGAAGCCGGTGGTGTGGTCACCATTCCGGTGGCGGCGGTGGTGGATGCGGATGGCAAGCCCCTGGCGTTCGTAAAGAGCGGCACCACCTACGACCCGGTCTTCCTCCAGACCGGCGCCAGCCAGGGCGATCAGATCGAAATCACCGACGGCAGCATCTCGCCCGGGGACAGCGTGGTGACCCAGGGAGCCCTCTCGCTCTACGCCGAGTCCAAGAAGAGCCAGAGCGCCGCCGCACCCAACGGGGAAGGGTCCACCCCGAAAGCCCCAGCGGCCTCAGCCTCAGCCACCACATCCACAGCCGCAGAAGGGCTCAACCCCCTAGTGATCGGCGCCGGCGCTGCCGTGCTGGTGGTGGGTGGTGTGGTCGTGGCCTCGCGCCTGGGCAAGAAGAACTGATCCCCTGAGCCCGTCGTTCTCTCCGCCCACCTCATCCAATCCCATGCTCAATCGCCTGCTTAACCAGACGCTGCGGACCTCGATCGCCAAGCGCTGGCTGGTTGTTGTTGCCGCCATCCTGATCAGCCTCTGGGGCCTGTCCATCCTCAGCCGGATGCCCCTTGATGTGTTCCCCCAGTTCGCCCCACCCCAGGTGGATGTGCAGACCACCGCTGACGGCCTGGCGCCGGAGGAGGTGGAGCGACGCATCACCGTGCCGATCGAATCGGCGGTCAACGGGCTGCCGGGAGTGGAAACGGTGCGCTCCTCCTCGAAGGTGGGGCTCTCGATGGTGCAGGTGGTCTTTGCTCAGAACGCCGACATCAACCGGGCCCGTCAATCGGTGGCGGAGCGCCTGCAGCAGATCGAGGCGGAGTTGCCTGTCAATGCCAGCGGCCCAGCGATCTCGCCGTTGGTGTCGCCGCTCGGCACGATCCTGCAGTACGCCTTCACGCTAAAGGGCGGCGGACCAACCTCAGCGATGGAGCTGCGCCGGATCGTCGCCACCACCTTCAACAACCAGATCCTGGCGGTGCCCGGTGTCTCCCAGGTGACCCTCTACGGCGGTGAGGAGGCCCAGCAGCAGATCCTGATCAATCCTCAACAGCTTCTGGCCCGCAAGGTGTCGTTGCAGGCCGTGGCCGAGGCGGCGGCTGCCGCCAGCGCCAACGCGCCGGGCGGCTTTCTGATCGCGGGCGGGCAGGAGAAGCTGATCCGCGCCAGCGGCCAGGCCAGCAGCAGCGAGGATCTTGCCGATTCGGTGGTTACAGACAACAAGGGGCAAACGCTCCAGCTCGGTGATGTCGCCGAGGTGCGGCTGGCCAGTGCCCTCAAGCGCGGCGATGGCAGCTTCAACGGCAAGCCGGCGGTGGTGCTGATGATCAACAAGCAGCCAGATATCGATACGCCAAGGGTGACCCGCGAGGTGGAGGAGCGAATCGCCGCTCTGAGCAAGACCCTTCCGAGCGATATTCAGGTGCAGCGCACCTTCCGGCAGGCCAGTTTCATTGATACGGCGATCAAGAACGTCAGTGGTTCTCTGATCGAAGGCATTGTGATCGTCTCGGTGGTGATGCTGCTGTTCCTGATGAACTGGCGCACCGCCGTGATCACCCTCAGTGCCATCCCCCTGTCGTTGCTGATCGGCCTGATGCTGATGCGCGCCTTTGGGCTGGAGATCAACACCATGACCCTCGGGGGGCTGGTGGTAGCCATCGGCTCGGTGGTCGACGATTCCATTGTCGACATGGAGAACTGCTACAGCGGGCTGCGCCAGAACCAAGTGGCCGCCCAGCCCAAAAACCCCCTGCAGGTGGTGTACGAAACCTCGGTGGAGGTGCGCCAACCGGTGATTCTCTCCACCGTCATCATTGTGGTGGTGTTCGCGCCGATCTTCAGCCTCACCGGAGTGGAGGGGCGGATCTTCGCGCCGATGGGGCTGGCCTACCTGCTTTCGATCGCGGCCTCCACCTTGGTGGCGCTCACCCTCTCGCCAGCGCTCTGCGGGATTCTCCTGGCTAACACGCGGCTCCCCGCCGAGAACACCTGGATCGCCAACTGGGCCGAACGGGCCTATCGGCCAATGCTGGAGATGGCGCTGATCTCCCCCAAACGGGTGCTGGCTGCTGCCCTGGCGATTACGGTGCTGGCCTGCGCGATCCTGCCGAGCCTCGGGCGGGTGTTCCTGCCGGAGTTCCGCGAGAAATCGCTAGTGAACTCGATGGTGCTTTACCCCGGCGTGTCGCTGGAGATGACCAACCGCGCCGGCCTGGCCTTGTCCAACACCCTTAAATCAAGCCCCCTCTTCGAGTGGGTGCAGGTACGGACCGGACGAGCACCGGGAGATGCCGATGGGGCAGGCGTCAACCTGGCCCATGTAGATGTGGAGTTGAGCGATGCGGCGATGAAGGATCGGCCTGCCGCCATTGCCCAGCTACGAGAGGCCTTCCTGAAGCTGCCCGGGGTGGCCCCGAACATCGGCGGCTTCATCTCCCACCGTATGGATGAGGTTCTCTCGGGGGTGCGTAGTGCCATCGCCATCAAGATCTACGGGCCTGATTTAGGCGAACTGCGCAGGATCGGCGAGCAGGTGCGTGACGCAATCGAGCCGATCGAGGGAGTCATGGATCTGCAGCTTGAACCCCAGTTGCCCATCCAGCAGGTGCAGATCGCCTTCGATCGCCAGGCCGCAACCAGCAACGGGCTGTCGATGCAGCAGCTTGCCGATGCGGTGGAGGTCGCCCTGAACGGCAAGACGGTGGGCCAGGTGGTGAGCGTCGGCACCGATCGCACCGATGTGGTGGTGATGCTGCCCGAGCAATCCCGCAACAGCCTCGATGCCCTGCGGTCCATTCCAATCGCCACCCCCGCAGGCACCATGCTGCCGCTGGGAAGCCTGGCAAGCATCGACTACGGCTTTGGCGCCAACGTGGTCAACCGGGAGGATGTTTCCCGCTTGATTGTGGTTTCCTCCAACGTCAGCGGCCGGCCGCTGGGCACGGTCGTCGGCGACATCCAGAAGGTGATCGACTCCAAGATCAAACTGCCCATCGGCTACCTGATCCGCTACGGCGGTCAGTTCGAATCGGAAGAGCGGGCCACCGCCAACCTGGTGCTCTACAGCTTGCTGGCCACGGTGGTGATTGCCGTGTTGATGTTCATGTCCGTCAAATCTCTGCCAGCCACGATCGCCATCCTCATCAACCTGCCCCTGGCCCTGGTCGGTGGCCTGGTCGCCATCCTGCTCACCGGCGGCGTTCTTTCCGTGGCCTCCCTGATCGGGTTCATCACCCTGTTCGGGGTGGCGGTTCGCAACGGCCTGCTGTTGGTGGACAACTACAACCGCCGCCATGCGGAAGGGATGGAGCATAAGGAAGTGATCCGCGCCGGCAGCCTTCAGCGCCTCAACGCGATCCTGATGACCGCCCTCACCTCGGCCCTAGGCATGCTGCCGCTGGCCCTGGCTTTCGGGGCCGGCAACGAGATCCTCCAACCCCTGGCGATTGTGGTGCTCGGTGGTTTGCTCACCTCCACCAGCCTCACCCTGCTGGTGCTCCCCGCCCTCTATGCCAGTTTCGGACGCTGGTTACTTCCCCGGCACCGCAAGCCTGCGCGAGGCTTGAAGCCATTGGCGGCGATCCTGTGACGAGAGTGAGGGGTAACCCACAGCGGCAGGGGCTGATCGCTGGCCTGCTAGCCGCAGTGTTCTTCGGGCTCAGCGCTCCCTTGATCAGCGTGGTGAGCGGAGCTGGTTCGCCGCTGATGATTGCGGCGCTGCTTTACAGCGGGGCCGCCTTAGCACTGCTGATGGTGCGGGCCGCCGGGGGCCGCCAGCAGGCCGAGTCGCCGGTTCAGCGACGCGATCTGGCCCCCCTGATGGGGCTCACGGTGCTGGGGGGCATCGTCGGGCCCCTGTGCCTGGTGCAGGGGCTCACCTTGCTGTCCGCCGGGTCGGCCTCGCTGCTGCTGAATCTGGAGGCGGTGTTCACGATGCTGATCGCGGTGCTGATCGGCCGGGAGCACCTCAGCCGCAACGGTTTGATCGCCGCGGCCCTGATCGTGGCAGGTGCCGTGTTTCTTTCGGAGGGATCGCTGGGCGGGACGACGGTCCAGGGGGGACTGTTGATCGGGTCGGCCTGCCTGGCCTGGGGCATCGACAACAACCTCAGCCAGCGGCTGAGCCTGCGCAATCCGCTCCAGATCTCCCTGCTCAAGGCCTTCGGAGCCTCGGTGCCGATGTTGCTGCTGGCCATGGGCCTCGGCCAGCGGTTCCCCGCCGGGCCCGTGCTGCTGGCCGCCCTGGCGATAGGGGCCGTGGGCTACGGGCTCTCGATCTGGCTCGATCTGCTGGCCCTCCGCGAGCTGGGTGCCGCCCGAGAAGCGGTGGTGTTCGCCACCGCGCCGTTCGTGGGGGTGGTGTTCTCAGTGCTGGTGTTGCGCGAAGCCTTCACCATCCCTCAGGCGCTCGCTTCGCTCCTGATGATGGTTGGGGTGGGCGTGCTGCTCCGGGACGATCACACCCACCGGCACCACCACACAGCCCTACTGCATGCGCACCGGCATCACCACGACCCGGCCGGCGGCGATCCCCATCACGCCCATGACCACCGTGTGGAGGATCTACCGCTGCAGGGGCCCCGGGGGGCCTACTGGCATGCCCACGACCATCTGCATGAATCGATCGATCATGACCATCCCCACGTGAGCGATGCCCACCACCGCCATCGCCACGGGTAGGCAGCGGGAGGAGGCAGGCGCTACGTCCTGATCAAGCCGCTCGGTAGCGACGCAACAACGACGAGTTGACGATCACCGACAGCGAACTCAGGGCCATTGCCGCACCGGCGATCATCGGGTTCAGCCATCCGAGGGCAGCAATCGGGATGCCGATCCCGTTGTAGATGAAGGCCCAGAAGAGGTTCTGGCGGATCTTGCGCATGGTGGCCCGCGACAGGCCGATGGCGGTCACGACCAGCCGCACGTCGTTGCCCATCAAGATGATGTCACCGGCTTCCTTGGCCACATCCGAACCGGAGCCGATGGCGATGCCGATGTTGGCGGTGGCCAGGGCTGGGGCGTCATTGACGCCATCGCCCACCATGGCCACGTTCTGCCCATCCAACTGCAGGGACTTGATCGTTCCGGCCTTATCAGCAGGCCGCACCTCTGCGATCACCTCGGTGATCCCCACCTGGGCGGCAATCGCTTCTGCGGTGGTGCGGTTGTCGCCGCTGAGCATGATCACCCGCACGCCACGGCGCAGCAGCAGGGCCACGACCTGCTCGGCCTCGGGTCTGACCGTATCGGCCACGGCGATCACCCCAAGGATCTGATCGGCGCGCCCCAGCAGCATGGCCGTTTTCCCCTGGGCCTCGAGCCCAGCGAGCTGGCCCTCTACAGGTTCGGGAAGCCGGGGCAGGAAGCGGCTCGCCAGGGAACGGTTGCCGAACCAGACGACGTCCCCGCCCTCTATGGCGGTGATGCCCTCACCCACCTGGGCCGCAAACTGCTCCAACGGCAACAGCTCCAGATGGCGCTCTGCAACGGCCTCGGCAATCGCCGCCGCCAATGGGTGTTCGGAGCCATGCTCCAGGGAACCTGCGAGCTGAAGCACCTCCGGCTCTGAATGGCTTGCCAGGGGCTCCAGATCGGTGAGCATCGGCTTGCCCAAGGTGAGCGTACCGGTCTTATCGAAGACCACGGTGGTTAGCTTCTCGGCCCGCTCCAGCACCTCGCCGCTGCGGATCAGGATGCCCTGCTCAGCGCCCTTGCCCACCCCCACCATCAGGGCCGCGGGGGTGGCGATGCCCAGGGCACAGGGGCAGGAGATCACCAGCACGGCAATGAAGGCCAGCAGACCACTGCTGAACTGGCCCGCCAGGGTCCAGAGGGCGAAGGCCGCGAAGGCGATCAACACCACGGCCGGCACGAACCAGCCGGTGACCTGATCGGCCAGGCGTTGCACGCTGGCGGTGCTGGCCTGGGCCTCTTCCACGATGCGCACGATCTGGGCCAGCGAGGTGTCGGATCCCACCCGGCTGGCCTGAAAACGGAGCAGCCCTGATCCATTCACCGTGCCACCGATCAGTTCGGCGCCGGCCTGTTTGGCCACCGGCAGGGATTCACCGGTGAGCAAGGATTCGTCCACCGAGGAGCTGCCATCCAGCACCACACCATCGGCGGGGATCTTCTCGCCCGGCCGCACCAGCACCGTCTCGCCTGTGTCGATGGCATCGGCGGGCACGGTCATCTCCACCCCTTCGCGGATCACCGTGGCCGTGGCGGGCTGAAGATCGAGCAACTTGCGCACGGCGGCTGAGGAGCGTTTCTTGATGATCTCCTCCATGTATTTGCCCATCAGCACGAAGGCAATCACCACCGCCGAGACTTCGAAGTAGACGTCCCGTTCACTGACGCCAACCGGCAGCCAGGTGGGCGCAAAGACCACCACCACGCTGTAGAAGTAGGCGACGGAGGTGCCAAGGGCGATCAGCACGTCCATGTTGAGGGCGCGGCGTTTGAGAGCAGCCCAGGCGCCGGTATAGAACGACCAACCACCGATGAACTGCACCGGGGTGGCGAGCAAGAACAGCCACTTCCCCCAGCTCATCCAGGGCAGGAAGGACACAGGAGCCCAGGACACCAGACTCACCCCAGCGGCCAGTAGGATGAAGGCCCCGGCCCGGAACAGCGCCAGCGCCAGCACCCCGCCGATCACGAAGCCCACGCGACGGCGCATCACGCGCAATTCGCGGTCGGGATTCTGGAAGGTCTGCAGGCAACTCTGGCTGCAGAAGTAGTAGTCGCGGCCGCCGCGCTGGGTGCTGAAGGGCTGTGGCCCTGGGAACCACCATGCCGCAGATCGGATCCTTGGCCATGCCTTTGCCGCCGCCGGTGGGCGGCGGGCCGTGGCTACCGGGGGGCATGTGGTGATGGTCGTGTTCCTTGCAGCTCGTCGAAGCGTTCATCCTTCCTGCTCCTGATCCATGGGGCTTGCTAAAGGTGGTTTAAACAGGTTTTCGCTCAAAGACGGAACAGCGCGTCGTACTTGAAGTACTCCGGCTTGCGCAATCCCTCCACCGCCAGCATCCTGCGCAGTTCGATGATCTCGGCGCGCTGGGCCACGATCACGCCGCGAGCAAAGCGCCGGATTGTGGTGTTTGTGCTCTTGGCCAGGGCGTCGTGGGCCATCATCAGTGCCCCGGCGTGGTGCTCAAGCATGCCCTCGAGGAACCACACCACCCTGTTCTCCTTGGTGGGGAGCTCGCCCATCATCCGCATGCCATCGATCTGGGCCTGGCTCATGCGCGTGAGGCCGGAGAGGCTGTTCGGATCACCGCCGCTCGCCAGTGCCACCGGGTAGACGGGTGCCTGGGGGTACCAGGCCTTGCGCCACAGGCCCATCGCCCGGATTTCGTTGGCCTGATCGCGCCAGATCGTATTGCCCAGAGCACCGACACCAGGGGAACCGATGCCGAACACAAATTCGCTCATTCGCAGCGCGCCGGTGTGGTGCTGCACCATCCCGTCAATGAAGCGCAGGTCGTAGGTGGCACCGGCCGGGCCCACGTCGTGGGCGTGGCCGGCATGGGCCGGGGCGGATCCGGCCGGAGCAGACATCCCAGGCATGTTCATCATCCCTGGCATGCCCTGGTGCCCTTCGTGATTCATGCCACCGGGCATCTGGGCCAGGGCAGGAGCCGCAACGGAGAGGGCAGAGGCCAGACCGATCAGGGTGGCGGTGAAGCGGAATGGGTACATGTCGGCAAGGTGAGACCTCCCAACGGTATGGTCTCCCCTTGACAGGAGAGTCAAGGGCCAAGGGCGCAGCAAATCTGCGCCGGTCGATGCCGGTCATCACGGGCTTGACTCTCCACCTGAGTGGAGGCACTACGGTTGAGACATTCCCGCATCGCAGACCATGGACTCGACATCTTTCCGCGGTCATTCGCGGTTCTTTGGGCTGCTGCTGGGGGTCGGCGCTGTTGCTGCCGTTGTCTCAGCGGGAGGGTCGCTCCCGGCACGCGCCAGTGCTCCAGCCCTGATGCCGGTCACCTCCTACCGATCCGCGAGCTGCGGGTGCTGCAAGGGCTGGGTGCAGCACATGCGCGCCAATGGCTTCGCAGTGCGCGATGTCGTGGTGGCCGATGTCGGCGTCGTCAAGCGACGCCTGGGGGTCCCCGCCCGCCTGGCCTCGTGCCACACCGCCGAAGTGGCTGGATTTGCCCTTGAGGGTCACGTTCCTGCCGCCGATGTGAAACGGCTGCTGCAGAAACGCCCACCTGTGGCGGGTCTCGCCCTTCCGGGGATGCCCCTGGGCTCCCCAGGCATGGAATCGGCCTACGGCAAGGAGGCGTTCACGGTGATGGCCTTCACGCGGACCGGAGCCATCAGCAGTTTCTCCCAGCACGGCAAATGAGGACCCAACCATGACCACTCCCCTTCGGCGACGCCAGGTGCTCGGACTTGGGCTCGCCGGCCTCGGCACGGCCGTGGTCGGCCCACTTCTCTGGGATCGGGTGCAGCACTCCGCCGCCCGTGCGCAGCCCGCCGGTGCGGCGCGGCTGGGCTCCGTTGGCGGCGTGGCCAATCTGGAGCTGGTGGCCAGCGCCACGCCGGGGAGGCTTCCCGGTGGCCCCGCCACGTTGCTCACCTACAACGGCCGCTCGCCCGGCCCGCTGCTGGAGGTGAATGCCGGCGATCAGGTGCGGCTCCTGCTGCGCAACGACCTCCAGGAGCCCACCAACCTGCATTTCCACGGGCTGCACATCCCGCCTACCGGATCAGGCGACAACGTCTTCCTGACCGTGCCGCCCGGTGGCTCCTTTTCCTATGAGCTCACGCTCGCCAAAGACCACCCGGCCGGCCTCTTCTACGTGCACCCCCATCACCACGGCCACTCGGCCGATCAGGTGTTCGGTGGTCTCGGGGGCGCCCTGGTGGTGCGCGGCGATCTGGATCGGATTCCAGAGGTGGCGGCCGCCAGCGAAAGCGTGCTGGTGCTCAAGGACTTCGCCAGCGCCGACGGTACGGCTGAGGCCGGCATGGGGATGGGGATGGAGCGCATGCTCGGCCGGGAAGGTCCACTGCTGACGGTGAACGGGGAGCTCAATCCCGGCCTGGCGATCCCCAGCGGCGGTCTGCTGCGGCTCCGTTTGCTCAATGCTTCCAATGCCCGCATCTACCGCCTCGCCCTGGAAGGGCACCGGATGGTGCTGATCGCCACCGATGGCGGCGCCATCGCGACCCCTAAGGCCCTCGACGAACTGCTGCTGGCCCCTGGCGAGCGGGCCGATGTGCTGGTGCAGGGCAACCAGACTCCAGGCAGCTACCGGCTGCTCAACCTGCCCTACCAGCGCAGTGGCCACATGGGGATGGGCCAGGTGGCGGACGCTCCTCAAACCCTGGCCACCCTCAACTACGCCGGATCAGTGGCGCCGCTGCCACTCCCAAAAACCCTGATTCCCGTGGCGGCCCTGCCGCAGCCGGAGCGCACGCGCCGCTTCTCCCTGGCCCATGCCATGGGGATGGGAATGGGCGGTATGCAACACGGCATGGGGGGCATGGGCGGCAGGGGAATGGGTGGGGGTGACATGGGCTTCGTGATCAATGGCCAGCCCTTCGATCCCGATCGCATCGACACCCGTGTTGCCCTCGGGAGCACGGAAGACTGGTTGATCGTCAATGACGACGTGATGGATCACCCCTTCCATTTGCACATCAATCCCTTCCAGGTGATCAGCCGTGATGGCCGCCCCGAAGCCCAGCGCCGCTGGAAGGACACGGTGCTGGTAAAGGCGGGCGAGGAGGTGCGGATCCGCGTCACGTTCAAAGATTTCACGGGGCGCACCGTCTACCACTGCCACAACCTCGACCACGAGGATCTGGGGCTGATGGGGGTACTGCAGATCGACTAGTGGATGGTCTGACTCAGCTCAAGATGATCACGCCCATAGCCGCCAAAGACACAAGACTCGAATTGATCCGTGAATGCGCCACGTCCTGACCCTGTTGCTGTCCTGCTGCTGGCTGGCCGCTCCGGCGCTGGCCGCGGATATGGAGGCGTGCCGGAACCTGTTGGAGCAACGCGATGCCCTGGCCGAGCAGGCCATGAAGGCCGAAATCGCCCTGGTTCGCACCACCCGCGAACGGATCTGCCCGGTCCTCAGCCAGCAGGCCGATGGGGCCAATGCCAACGACCGCAACGAGCTGACCATCGACTACCAGGCCCTGATCGAGTGCCGCCACAAGGCGGAAGAACAGCTGCTGCGCAGCCGGCGGGTTCTCTACGTCAACCGCCAGCAATTCAGGTTCTACACGGCGGCAGGAGCCAAACTGGCCCGGCAAGCCGATGGGCTTGCTCAGGAATTGCGGGATCGGGAGTGTCCCTATCTGCGTTGATCAACAGCCTGCGGGCACCCGGTGCCGCCCAGACCCTTGACCCTGAAGTGACTACAGGCTGTTTGCTGGGGTGCTTGATGACAGGACCATGGCGGAACATTGCTGCAGCAGCGGAACCAGCGGGCAGAAGGCTGGAGGCACCACGGCGTCGCAGCTGGAGCCGGCAAGCGCCAGAGAAGTGCTGTATCGGATCAGCGCGATGGATTGCGCCACCGAAGAAACCGAGATCCGCCATGCCCTCGCAGGGCTCGACGGCATCCGCGGCCTGAGGTTCGTGCTGGCCGATCGCGTTCTGGCGATCGATGCCGAAACGGCCGCGCTCAACTCCGCCCTTGCTGCCATCCGCCGGATGGGATTCAACCCGGAGCCGATCAGCTCCGATCACCGGCCTTCTGCCGCCCAGACCCGCGCCGAACGGCGCCTTGAACGGCTCCGCCTGGCGGGCTCCCTGGCACTGGCGCTCACGGCGGAGCTGCTGCATCTGGTCGTTCCCGCCTACCCGGGCGATGAGCTGGTGGAGATCGGGATCGCCATCACCGCGATCGCCCTGGCGGGCTTCTCCGTGTTTCGCAAGGGCCTGGCCGCCCTGCGCCAGGGCCGGCTCAACATCAATGCGCTGATGAGCGTGGCGGTCACGGGCGCCTTCCTGATCGGCCGCTTCCCGGAGGCCGCCATGGTGATGGCGCTCTATGCCGTGGCAGAGGCGATCGAAGCGCGGGCCGTGGAGCGGGCCCGTCAGGCGATCACCAGCCTGATGGCCCTGGCCCCCGATGAGGCGGAGATCCGCCAGAGCGATGGCCGCTGGCAACGCGTGGTCGCCAGTGCTGTGGCCATCGGAGATGTAGTGCGTGTCCGCCCAGGTGAACGGCTGCCGCTTGATGGCACGGTGCTCAGCGGCGAGAGTGCGATCAACCAGGCCCCGATCACCGGCGAAAGCCTGCCGGTTGACAAAGGCCCTGGTGATGAAGTGTTCGCGGGCACGATCAACCAGGGCGGCGCCCTGGAGATCCAGGTGACGGCACCTGCCTCGCTGAGCACCCTGGCGCGCATCATCCAGGCCGTGGAGGAAGCCCAGGCCTCCCGTGCCCCGATCCAGCGCTTCGTGGATCGCTTCGCGGCCCGCTACACCCCGGCGGTGTTTGTGGTGGCCCTGGCCGTTGCCCTGCTGGCGCCGCCCTTGCTGGGATTCACCCCCATGCAGGCGATCTACAAGGCCCTGGTGCTGCTGGTGATCGCCTGTCCCTGTGCGCTGGTGATCGCCACACCGGTCACGGTGGTGAGTGGCCTGGCCACCGCCGCCCGCCGCGGCATCATCATCAAAGGCGGCCTCTACATCGAAGAGGCCCGCAAGATCAAGGCGCTGGCCCTCGACAAGACCGGCACGATCACCCTGGGCAAGCCCAAGCTGGTGGCGTTCTCACCACAGCAAGAAGGAGCAGACGCTGACGCGCTCAAACAGTGGGCCAGCAGCTTGGCAGAGCGCTCCGACCATCCGGTCTCGCGGGCGGTGGCCACAGGCCTTGATGGCGAGCGGCTGGCCGTGGAGGCCTTTGAGGCCCTGCCTGGGCGCGGGGTGCGCGGCGTGATCGCGGGGAGGCCGCTGATGCTGGCCAACCACCGCTGGATCGAGGAACTGGGGCTCTGCTCCAGCACACTGGAGGCGTCGATGCAGGTCCATGAGCGGCAGGGCCGCTCCCTCAGCCTGCTCGCGGATGACAGCGGCGTGCTCGCCCTGATCGCCGTCGCCGATACCGTTCGGCCCAGCTCGGCGGCGGCCATGGAAGCCCTGCGAGCCCTGGGAGTCACCCCGGTGATGCTCACGGGTGACAACGCAGCTACCGCCAGTGCGATTGCGGCCCTGGCCGGCATCGATGAGGTGAAGAGCAACCTGCTGCCGCAGGAGAAGCTCGAGGCGGTGGCCGATCTGCAGGCCCGCTATGGATTCGCGGCCATGGCTGGCGATGGCATCAACGATGCCCCGGCCCTGGCCCAGGCGGACATCGGTTTTGCGATGGGGGCCGCAGGCACCCACATCGCCATCGAAGCCGCCGATGTGGTGATCATGAACGACGATCTGATGCGCGTACCGGAAACGATCGCCCTCTCTCGCCGCACCTTCACCATCCTGCGCCAGAACATCGCGCTGGCACTGGGAATCAAGGCCCTGTTTCTGGTGCTCACCGTGGCCGGAAATGCCACGATGTGGATGGCGGTCTTCGCGGACATGGGCACAAGCTTGATCGTGATCGCCAATGGCCTGCGGCTGCTCCGCACTCCCACGCTTGGCAATATCAAGGGCTGAGCCTGGTCGGAAATGATCAGATCTGAGCCTTGTCGATTCGTGCCGAACGGTTCAATTCCATGAGGATGCCGCAGGTCTTCACCTCATCCGGTTGCTGACAAAGCCCTCTGAGCTGCCGTAGCTGATCCTGGAGTTTGTGCAACTCATTCACGCGGGCATCGACCTCGGCGATCTTCTCGTCCAGCAGGGCATTCACCGTCAGACAGCTTCCGGACGGTGTGTCGAGCACCCCGATCAGGATGCGGACCTCCTCCAGGCTCATGTCCAGGCTGCGGCAGTAGCGGATGAAACGCAACTGCTCCACATGCCGCGGCGAATAGAGGCGATAGTTGCCATCCGTGCGCTGCGGCACCGGTAACAACTGCTCGCGTTCGTAATAGCGGATGGTTTCGATCTTGACCCCGGTGGACCGTGCCAACTCGCCGATCTGCATGGATTCATCCCCTTGGGTTGGCAAGTCGGGCGGACAAGCCCCAGGCGCAACGCTAGGTCCTTGACCCTGAAGCCACTTCAGGCTTTTCAATGGCAGCATCTCCACCCTTCCCCCCCTTGTGAGCAGCGCCACACCATCCAAGCTCCTGTCCAGTCGTCGGGCCGCCCAGGAGCCAGGCCGGCCCTGGGGGCGCCTCACCATGGCCGTGCTCGCCACGATCGGCATGATCGACACCGGCTCGATCACCGCCAAGCGGTGGGGTTGGATCGGCAGCCTGTCCTGTCCGGGCGGTAGCGATGGCTGCGACAAGGTACTCGGCAGCGCCTGGGGCACGCTGCTGGGCCAGCCACTTTCTCTCTTTGGGTTCCTGGCCTACGGCACGGTGCTCCTGCTGGCCCTGATGCCGTTGCTGCGAGGGGGTCGGCGGGCCCCTGCCTCGGAGGGCAACTGGTGGGCTCTGTTCCTCGTCAGCTGCGGCATGGCCGTCTTCAGTTTGGTGCTGATGGGGCTCCTGGTCTTCGAGATCAAGGCCTTCTGCACCTTCTGTGTGGTCTCAGCCGCCCTCAGCCTCGCGCTGTTCCTGTTGAGTCTTGTTGGAGGTGGCTGGATCGACCGCAGCCAACTGATCTTTCGCGGAGTGATGACAGTCCTTCTTGTTGGTCTGCTGGGGCTGGGCTGGGCAGCATCGGCGGACCAGCCTGTCGCCCAAAGCGGACGGGCGGCTCCAGCTGTCATCAGCGCCAGTTCGCCGGCCAAGATTGCCCTGGCGGAGCATCTGAGCAGCGTCGGCGCCCGGGTGTTCACGGCGTACTGGTGCCCCCACTGCCATGACCAGAAGGAGGCCTTCGGCAAGGAGGCCGCCGCCAAGCTCCAGGTGATCGAATGCGCCGAAGACGGCGCCAACAGCCAGGCGCAGCTGTGCAAGCAGCAGGGGGTTCAGGGCTATCCCAGCTGGCAGATCAAGGGCGTTATGGATTCGGGCGTCAAGCCGCTGAACACCCTCGCCGATCTCAGTGGCTACACGGGTCCTCGCGACTTCTGAGCAGGCAATCACCCTGCCAGGCCAGCCATTCCCCGATAAGGGACCAACGCCACCCTCGCCCTAACCTCCAGCTCCGCTGGCATCGCTTCATGCCTGATGCACCGCTCGGCACCGCCGCCCGCATCGACACGCAAGCCGTGGAGGTGCCTGCCGGCCTGGGCATGCTGCGTACCTTTCTGCGGGTGCTCGGCCCCGGCTACCTGGTAGCCGTGGGCTACATGGATCCAGGCAACTGGGCCACAGATCTGGCGGCCGGATCCCAGTTCGGCTATCGCCTGCTCTGGGTGATCGGGCTCTCCAGCCTGATGGCGATGGTGCTCCAGTCGCTCTGCTGCCGCCTGGGCATCGCGACGGGGCTGGATCTAGCCCAGGCCTGCAGCCGGCTGCTGCCCAGGTTCTGCCGGATTCCCCTGTGGCTGTTGGCCGAGGTGGCGATCATTGCCTGTGACCTGGCCGAGCTGGTGGGCAGCGCCATTGCCCTGCAGCTGCTTTTCGGTCTTCCCTTGCCCTGGGGGGTGGGCCTCACGGCCGCCGACACCCTGTTGCTGCTTGCGCTGCAGCGCTTCGGGATCCGCCGGCTGGAGGCCCTGGTGATCGCGCTGGTGGCCCTGGTGGGCGGTTGCTTCGCGGTGGAGATGTTCTTGCTGCAGCCGGACTGGGGCCAGGTGGGCCAGGGCTTCCTTCCCCAGGCCGCCAGCCTCAGGGACGGGCAGCAGCTGTTTCTGGCGGCCGGGATTCTCGGGGCCACGGTGATGCCACACAACCTCTATCTGCACTCCTCGCTGGTGCAAACCCGGCGGTGGATAGGCGGGGTGAGGGCTCAGCGCAGGGCCCTGGCTTTCAGCACCTGGGACACGCTGATCGCCCTCAGCCTGGCCTTTCTGATCAATGTCTCGATCCTAGTGCTGGCCGCCGGAAGTTTCTACGGACGACTGCCGCAGCCGGTGACGGACCTCAGCGAGGCCTACCGGCTGCTGACGCCGATGCTGGGCACCTCGCTCGCCAGCGTGCTGTTCGGCGTGGCCCTGCTGGCGGCGGGCCAGAGCTCCACCCTCACCGCCACCATGGCTGGCCAGATCGTGATGGAGGGGTTCCTGCAGATCCGGCTGCCGGACTGGAAACGGCGGCTGCTCACCCGAGGCCTGGCCCTGATCCCGGCGATGGCCACGGTGATCCTGTTCGGCGAGCGGGCCACCACGAATCTGCTGGTGCTCAGCCAGGTGGTGCTGTCGCTGCAGTTGCCCTTCGCGGTGATCCCGCTGGTGTGGTTCTGCGGGCGGCGCGGTCTGATGGGCGAGCTCAGAGCACCGCTCGCTCTGCAGGCCGCGGGCTGGCTATGCGCCAGTGTGATTGTGATGATCAACCTCTCCTTGCTCAACGCGGTGCTGCGGGGCGGCTGAACTGTTGACAGCAGCTTCTGCGTCGGCCCATGACGAGCAAAAACCACTGGGAGACGATCTACGCCACTAAGGCCACTGAGTCGTTGAGTTGGTACCAAGCCCATGCCGATGCCTCACTCCGGCTGCTTCAGGCTGCCGGCCTACCACTGGATGCGGCGATCATCGATGTGGGCGGGGGTGCCTCCACGCTTGTGGATGACCTCCTGAACCTTGGCTATTAACGGATCACGGTTCTGGACCTTTCCAGCGCGGCACTGGCCGTGACCAGAGAGCGGCTTGGCGCACGCGCCGCTGCGGTGCAGTGGCTGGAGGCCGACATCCTCACGACCACCCTGCCCGACGATGCTTATGACGTCTGGCATGACCGGGCGGTGTTTCATTTCCTCACCAGCCCCGCCGATCAGCAGGCCTATGTCCGGGCCGTGCTGCAGGCGATCAAGCCTGGTGGCACTCTGCTCCTGGCAACCTTTGCCGAAGACGGCCCCACCACTTGCAGTGGCTTGCCTGTGGTGCGTTACAGCCCTGAGAGGCTCCAGGAAACTTTGGGGACAGCATTCCGTTTGCTCGATCATGGGTGGTTGCGCCATCGCACACCAGGCGGCGCGGAGCAACACTTTCTGTCCTGTCGGTTCCAACGGACTTCCCCATCGTTTGCATAGGAGCCTGTCCGGTTGCTGTGGTGATCCTGATGACCTCCCAGACGCGAGAACAGCACCGCGGCTGGTTGGCGGGCCTGATTGCTGCCGCCCTGTTCGGCTCCAGCGCTCCGCTGATCGGCAGCTTGAGCCACGGGCCGTCCCCCGTGCTCGTGGCGGGTCTGCTGTACGCCGGTGCGGCATTGGTGCTGTTGCCCCTGGCAGTGGCCGAGGCCCCGACCAGCCGCCACGCTCCGATCCAGCGGCAGGATTTCCCCCTGTTAGGGCTGATCACCCTGTTGGGCGGCATCGCCGGACCGATCGCCCTGGTCAAGGGCCTGGCGCTGCTCACCCCGGGGGCCTCGGCGCTGCTGCTCAACCTGGAGGCGGTGTTCACGGTGCTGATTGCCGTGGGGGTGGGTAAGGAGCACCTCGGTCGTGACGGCTGGGCGGCGGCCGCCCTGACGCTCACCGGAGCCCTGGTGCTCTCGGCGGGTCCGCTAGGCGGCAGCCAATGGAAGGGCGTGCTGTGGATCGCCCTGGCCTGCCTGTGCTGGGGCATCGACAACAACCTCTCCCAGCGCCTCAGCCTGCGCAACCCCCTGCAGATCTCCGCCGCCAAGGCCCTCGGGGCTGCCCTGCCGATGCTGGCCGTGGCCCAGCTGCAGGGGCACCCGGTCCCGTTCGTCTGGATGAGTGCCGCCCTGCTCGGCATCGGCAGCCTCGGCTATGGCGTGTCGATCTGGCTCGACATGGTGGCGCTGGCCTCCCTTGGCGCCGCCAGGGAAGCCGTGGTCTTCTCCACCGCTCCCTTCCTTGGCGCTCTGGTGGCGGTGGGTCTGCTGGGTTCACCGCTCAGTCCATCGCTGCTGCTGGCGGCGGCCGCCATGGCGCTCAGCACAGGCTTGCTGCTGCGATCCAGCCATGGCCACTGGCACCGCCATGCCGAACTCGATCACCAGCACCGTCACTTCCACGCCCCTGTAGACGGCGATGCGCACCACCTTCATTCCCACCGTTCGGAGGATCTCGCGGACCTCGAGCCTGGCCAGCCCTTCTGGCACAGCCATCGCCACCGCCATGACCCGCTGGCCCACGAGCACCCCCACGTCAGCGACGTGCACCACCGCCATCAGCACTGAGTCGTCCGCTCTGCCTACTCCTCAGATCCGGATCAATGGCCAGCTCCCCGCTGGTGATCCCCAGCCGCTGGTCAGTGCGCTCCAAGCGGTTCGGGCAAAAGCGCAGCAACTGGCGGCCATGGATCAGCCAGCCCTCCATTGGGGTCAGGGAGACACGAGGTGATGGACGACTCATGCCTCTGTGAGTCGGGCCTCGATCAACCGGCAGCACTCCTGCACATCACTCGCGCTCTCTACCCCCTTGCTGAGCGAGCAGAAGAACTCACGCCACAGCGGCGGCACCGCCAGCAGGATCAGCGGCCTACCCGCATTAAGCGCATGGGCGGCTTCTGATGCTGTGCCGGGGCCTCCGCGCCCGCAGATCACCACCACATTGGCGCTGAGCACGTTGATCACGTTGCGGGCCTTGCCCATGCCGGTGAACAGGGCCAGATCCAACTCCGCCGTGCTTTGCCTGTCGTCACCCTTCCCTTCATCGGGCAGCACCCCCACCACCAGGTGCCCCTCCACCCGCACTGCGCCGCGGCTGGCCGCCGCCATCACCCCCGCAGGTCGGCCACCGGTGAGCAGCACCCATCCTCTGGTGCTGATGCACTCCCCCAGCTCCTCGGCCAGGGCCACAGCCTCAGCCGAGGCGCCCTCTCCTGCACCCATCACACCCACAACTGTTCGTCGGTTGCTCATGCCACCTCCGGGCACCAGCCGCGCTGGCGCGTCATGTCCTCGGTCCAACCCTGGCAGCGGCGGGTGAGGTGCTCCCCTTGGGTCAGCAGGCCCTGGTGCAGCTGGCAGGTGAGCAGGGGGATGCAGTTCACGCCGGCATGGTGGCGAAACCAGTGGCATGTCATGCAGACCTTGCCGCTGCGGCTGGCCACCAGCACCACCCCATCGAGGTAGGGCCAATGCTCGTAGCCGCCATCGTCTGCCGCTGAGCTGGGCGCCCTCCGGGTGCCGCGGGAGCGGGGTGGGGAAGCAGCCACGGCGACACCATCACAGAGAACACCTGTACTAGCAGAGGTCATCTAGTTCTGGCCAGCTCGGGCGCGACCTCAGCTGGATCCCCAGGTGACAACGACGCTGTAAGCGGGCTGATGGATCCGGCGCCCAGACCAGCACCCGATTCCTTGAGGCCCCCCGCCAGGAACTGCCATGGACGACGCGGCGTAGGTCAGCACCGCTGAGGGGGGTTCAGCCCTGACCCCGGTGAGAAGCACAGAAAGGCTCAACTGGCCTGGTGCGGTTTCTTGACCTTGCCGCACAGGGGTGAGCTCTCCACAGGATTCCGCTCGAACGCGAAGCGAGCTCGGATGAAGGCCGTGCCTCAGACGATTGTCGTTGCAAGAGGTGGGCAGGCCCGTTACGCTGGCTCTGAAAACTACCTCAACCAGGAGAACCAAGGCCACTGGTTATTCTGGTGCCTCAGCCTTGGTGCCACTTCTGGATGACAGCACAGCCGGGGGAATGATCTCTGAGCTGGTGCGCTAGGGCCTGCAGCAGCTGATCGAGCTGGAGGTCACTGCCGTGCTCGGTGCGGAGCGCCATGAGCGCAGCAATGACCGGCTCGGCTACCGCAACGGCTACCGGCCGCGCACCCTGGCCACCCAGGCCGGCGACATCGACCTGCTGATCCCCAAACTGCGCACCGGGGGCTTCCTTCCCTCGATCCTCGAGCCCCGCCGCCGCGTCGATCAGGCCCTCTATGGCGTGGTGATGGAGGCCTACATCGGCGGCATCTCCACCCGCAAAGTGGACACCCTGGTGGCGGCCCTGGGCGTCCAGAGCGGCATCCCCAAGACCCAGGTGAGCCGCATCTGCCAGGGCATCGACCAGCAGGTACAGGCGTTCCTGAACCGGCGGCTCCAGGATTCTGGCTACGCCTACGTCTATCTCGATGCGACGTACCTTCACGGCAGGCTGGGCCGGGCCCTGCAGGTCTGCTCCAGGGCTGCTTTGATCGCCATGGGCGTCATGCCTACGGCCGCCGTGAACTGCTTGGCCTGCAGGTAGGTCACAGCGAAACCGAGAGCCTCTGGAGCGAGTTCATTTGCTCGCTCAAGGATCGCGGCCTCACTGGCGTCAAGCTGGTGATCAGCGACGCCCACGTGGGCCTCACCAACGCGATCCGGCGGATGCTGCAGGCCTGCTGCTGGCAGCGCTGCAGGGTCCATTTCGCCAGAAACCTGCTTCAGCGGGTTCCCAAAGCCCACTAGGGGATGGTCACGGCGGCCCTGCGCTCGGTGTTCAGCAAGGAGGACGCCGTTGGCCTGGTGGAGCGCTGGGGTGGCCTGGCCGCCACACTGGCCGAGCGTTTCCCCAAGGCAGCTGAGCTGATGGAGAAGGCCAAGGAGGACGTGCTGGCATTCCGCTCCTTCCCGCAGCCCCACTGGAAAAAGGTCTGGAGCACCAACCTTCTCGAGTGCGTCAATGAGCAGGTCAAACGCCGAAACCGGGTCGTCGGCATCTTCCCGAACGACGCTTCGATCACGCGCCTAGTGGGGGTGGTGCTGCTGGAGCAGGACGAGCACTGGCAGCTTGAGGGCCGGCGGATATTCTCCGCAGACAGCAAGGCCGCCATCCCGTCGCTGAAGGATCTGCCGGCCCTGCAGGACTGCCTGGAATAAGCGCCCACACCTAGGCCCCAGGAAATCGTGGTCGTGGCGCCCCCGGGGGCGCAGCGGCCTCGATCACCGCCCGGGGGCCGGCACAGCCGGGACAGCGCCCCGCAAAGCGGCGAACGCCAACAGCACAGCTATGCTCCAGGCGAATAACTTGACAAGTCAATCGTCTGGGTTCATGGTGAAGAAACGAGGCGTATCTGCACCTCGGGAATGACAGCCCGTCATTCTATCCTGTTCACACTCGGACCAGGGCAATCGGGCCTCAGCTTTTACACAACGCGAAGGGAAGCGGCCTAGTTGAATCGTTTCTTTTTGTGCCGCCCTTGGTTAACCATGCTAGGCTCCCAATCTATCCATTCAATGGCATTCGACTCAGTGACAACAACTCTCGGCTGCCACGGTGGTGCTTACGCCGGCTTGCCGCGACTTGTTGAGGACTTACCAAATAGCCTGCTTTAACCAAATGCAATCATTCTGCGTCTTACCACTACGCCGGCATGCGGATCATCAATCTTATTCAAGTTAAGTCTCGCCAAGAAGTCTCCATACTCAGTGGTTAATGGATTCTGCTCGTTGACAACATAAAGACAAAAGTCTCCCGCAGCATCAAAGAAGCCTGCTTGGCGCATGCCACCAACTGAACCTATAGAGTCGTCTTTGCAGATACGATCAAGAACCCCGAATGCTTTCTTCGCGCAAGACACTGAAGAAAAGTCTTGCCCAAGCATTGATCTGAAGTCGGACTGTCCATCACCTATCGCATAAGCCTCTTCGTGCTGGGAGAGAACTTGATACTTTACGAGGCAGTTCAGAGTGCCAACACTAGACAGGTCCACTTTCGCTTCGAACCAAGCAAGCTTCAAGGAAGTCCTGTCTTTTGGATCACGTCCAGCGAGAAAGAAGTCCACGGTATAGTCATAGTCAAGATCCTGGCACAGATGAATGGATAGCTCTTCGTAGATCCGCTTTACAAGCTCGCAGACTACTTCAAGGCTGAGAGTCACGCTCTCTGGAATGTATTGCAAGTTTGCAAGTGCTAAGTCAAGATAGCATTAAAAGACATGCATTCCAGCAACGTTCCCGCTGAATGCAATGCCATAGACACTGTCAAAGGCTTGCCCTTCATCAAGTGGCTCGACAGCCTTGACTCTAACCGGCGATACCTTTACACAATAATGGCTGCTGTGTGAACTGCTGCTCATTTGAGAATCTGAACCCAGGTATATCTGGGTCTTGCCGCTGTTTAGTTCTTCAACCACGGCGATTGCAAGCGTCACTCGACCGAATGGATGAAGTGGCAAGTCAGCCTAGCCAAAAGCCCAGCAACTTGCAATCTCGGCGAACGACTTCCAGCATGGTTCAGCCTATGTGTTCGTGGTTGTTTAGATTTCTGGACAAGGACCATTGACGATATGTGAGAAGGATTGCTACCTTTAACGGAATCTCCAACCCAGGAGATTCCCCCATGCATTGACTATAGTTCAAGACCTCGGTCGCCATGGGGGCGAACAGTTTTCGCAAGACGCACCAGGAGATCGCCGCCGCGAAATCGCGGAGCCCCCCGATCCAGGGGAGGCTGTGGAGGAAGCAGCTCCTGGAGGGCGCGAAGATGATCCAGTAGGAACGATATCGACGCCGCAGCCAAGCGTCTGCTTCCACCAAGTCATAGAAGTGACTTCACATGTTTGTTGCATCAATATCGGATTTCTTCTCGTCCTCGAAATCTTCAGGGAATCTCTGGGAGATCTCTTCGGCAGTAGTGACCGCTGTTTTCCGCATCTCTTCTATACCGCTGAATAACTCAATGCCCATTACTTCGCCACAACTGGAATAGTACTGTGCCATTAGAATCGAGATTTCTGATGCACGGTTCATGATGCTTTCGAACTCATTTGCCAATGCAAACGCATGTAGGTCATTACCGTCTAGCTGTGACGTTGTCTCGTTAGTTATTTGGGGATTGCCCTCTTCGTCGCAGGAGTTGGCATTAAGGAGCTCAATGTCCCGACCAAAGCTGCAGGGCGCAAATAATCCCTCTTTGTGGACCGACGATGGCAGTGAACTACCTTCAACGGAACCATTTGCTTTTCCGATATTGGTGTTATCGGTGTCCTGAATGAAGCTCATGGTGAAAACCCTCAAGTGATTGGTAAGTGTTGACGTGAAGTCCGTAGTCCTGGTATTTCTGCTCTGTGCATGGAGGTAAACTCTTCTAATGTGAAGACGAAGCACTGTCCATTCAGAGCATGGCTCACTTGTTTGAGCCTAACGACCCGCTATGCATGGTGTTCTCGGGGGGGGGGCATGCATCAAATAGCCTGGAACGGCCGCGTCTAGCTGTGGTTGACATTTGCTACCAGAGTCAGCTTGTATCTTCATAGCACTCATCAATCCTCGATGTTGAGATTGAGGCGGCAAGCAGACTCGACTGGACTCTGTCGGGATCCCAGCGAATAAACCGGCTGATCCGAATGTAGTCTCGACCAGGGAGCAGTACTTGTGACTCACGAAGGCTGCGAATAAACCACCGTGTACAGCTGAGTCGTTCTGCTAGCTGATCTGTAGTGATCCAGTGGGTTGATGTAGTCGAGTCGGGACGTGGATGCCGTTCAGTAGATGATTTCATGGGGGTCGGAGGAAACCCACAACACCCCAAAGGGCTTGTGGAAGTGAGTTTCGCTACGGCAACGATTTGCGGACCGGCTCCGGGCCGGGCTCTACCTCGGTGGGTAGAGCAGTGCGATTTGTTTACCTCCTCAGATCGGCAATCCGGAGCCGATTTTGAGGGCGGAGTGAATGGAGCGTGCACACCCACTGCAGCAGTTCTAGCACCCCATCTAACAACCTGGCAACCCCATAAGTGCAGGCCGGATCCTCTCAGACTCACCAACCCTTCCCTGCCAGGCGTTCTCGAGCCCTTTGCACTTGTCGTGCGGTGTGGTCCTCACTGCTCCATGGATAGGAGTCAATGTGGATCTGAAGAGAGTGACCCATAAGATCCGCTGCACCTGCGGCATCAATACCCAGTCGATGACATCGTAGTGAGTAGGCATGCCGAAGTCCATACAGCGTCGCATGCTCACTGCGTGCAGCAGCAGCAGCAACCATTGTCTTCCATGACGGCTTATTTCTTAGATAAAGCCGAATGGCATCAGCAACGCCGTTCGTTGCTGAGAATGTTGGCAGTTTCAGGACGTTGTCTTCCCACCGTTCATGTAGTTCCCACTGCTGAACGGTTCCGTTGTGGTCCATCAGTGGCAATGACTCTACCCAGCGTGGCTTCGTGCTGCCACGTCCAGATTTCTTCTCGTAGGCCACATGCCAGCGTCGCTTACCACTGCGTGGATCTTCCCGAATGCTGAGATACTGAAGTTCAATAGGTCGAAGTCCCAGCTCCGCAATCAGACGTAAGGCATCAGACCATGGCTCGTCAGGAAGGCTTTCTACCATTGCCACGATGTCTGCATCCGGAATGGGGTCCGACTTCTGAACACGGCGTCCATCCCTCGGAGCTGCACCGATCAACTCACGCATGGAGCCAGCCGGCAGCCATGCCTTCGGAAAGTCGCAGCGATGGACAGAATGATCGAGAAATGCCGCTAGGGCGCGTACTCCTATCTCCCTGGCCCGGCAGCCGCTCTGCCAGTGGCTAGTGGCGGCTTCAATAAGACCAGTGGCGTCCTTCGGGGGGTCGGCGGACTCCATTAATTGGAGTGCCCGCTGGAGCACGGGCAGGTATTTCCTGTTCCAGGTGGTCTCGCTCACGGCTGTCCCCCGCGTCGTCTTAGCTCGGTTGAAGGACGCCAGAGCCTTTGGCCAGTCCAGACGTGCCTGACTGGAGCGGCCCTCCACCAGTGGCATGGCCTGCCGCAAGCTCAGAGAAGGTTCCCTCTGCAGTTCTGATGCCAGCTGCGTGACCCTATTGATGATCGGGCCTTGGCTTGCACTGGTCCACGCGTAGGGGAGCTGAACGCTTTGAACCTTCTGATTGGCATGAGGAACCTTGATCTCAAGGCGGGTCATGCCGTTTCGATCGCCCCGAACGTGCCATCCCGTACCCCCTGCCGCCTGGCGGACGGCTGCGTTGAGTGCTCTCGCCCAGACGGCCGGCTTGGCCTTCGGAGGCTGCTTTCGAGCGGCGTTCACCATCCGATCATTCTGGCAAGCACTAGGCAGAATGTACGACGGATTTACGACCAGCGGCTTGCAACGGGCACCGCGGAACAACAGCCACACCCATAGAAGTACTGCTATGACTTGATCAGCCTAGTGAGAGCGGGAGGCTGCCAGGGCTTTGGGAGCACTAGGTCGCAGGTTCGAATCCTGTCGCCCCGATTGACTTTTCAGGGATTGGTGACCACCTCCGGTTGGCCATGGGTTGGACGGAAGCCCATCGGGCTTGAGGTAACGCCCTCTCCTGGACGGAGATCCGGACCCCCCTTCGCCGACGCAGGCTGTGGAGCAGTGGCAACAGTTCCAGAAGGCGGGCTTGGGCCGTTTTGAGCGGCAGTGCTAGTTCAGATCACTCCGTCAGGGCTAGGAGCCTGTTGTGTGTAGACCAACAGGCTCCTAGACGTAAGCGGCCCGGCCTGGCGTCTTCAGGCGTGATACCAGGCCGTGCCGCTGATCCTGGCTCAGCTCAGCCCATTCCGGCCTTGCCCTTGACGTCTTCAACAGCATTCCGGCCTTTAGCCTCAGCCTGCTTCGCCTTACCGGCGAGGCGATCTCCCTTGTTGCCAGTGACCTTGCCAATCGATTCCTGGGTCTTGCCCTCGATGTCCTTGGCGCCAGCCTTGACGCGGCCGGCGGTGGAGGCCAGGGGCAAGGGGGAGGCGCTGAGAGTGAAGGCTCCTGAGGCCTGGGCGGGAGCGCTCAAAGCCGGCGTGGCGATCAACACCAGCAGGCTGAAGACAAGGCCAAGGCAAGTGGCGGCCAACTGGCGCAGAAAACGAAAGTGGTGCTTCATGGTGACGATAGCGAGGGTGGAAGGAGGTTTAGTGCAATGAAAAGAAAAGCTGTGGCAACCAATACTGAATGTCCAGAGTTGTTCAATAGTCAGTAACCACTGATTACTGGACTCCGATCACAATGATCTGAGCAGAACATTATGATTAACGCTGCTATTCACATTGCGCTGCGCCGGCCGGTGAGGAAAGAGATCACGGCAAGCACGAGAAACACAAGGAACAGGATCTGAGCGATGCTCGCAGCTGATCCGGCGATACCGCTGAAGCCCAGGACCGCAGCGACGATCGCAATGACAAAGAAAGTAATGGCGTAGTTAAGCATGACGAAGCTCCTAAAGTGTGTTGATCAGCTGAGCAATCTCTATTTAGTTGGTGGCGTCGCGCACTGTGTCTTTCAGGTCTTCCATGGCATGTTCACCGCTGGCTTGGGCTTGCTTGACCTTGCCTGCTAGCTGATCCTTCTTGTTACCGGTGATGTTGCCAGTGGCCTCCTGAACTTTGCCTTCGATGTTCTTAGCGGTGGCTTTCATGTCTTTTCCCATACCCATGACTGACTCCTTTGTGGATGTTCACACCCATGTGATATGGATGTGCTCTAAGTCTGCTCATGAACACGGGCATTGATTCGCCAATGGTCTTTCGTCTTTCTTAAGCTCTTCTGCATTAAGTCTGCAGGATCGATAAGTTTATTCAGCCATATTCTGATATGGGCACATTGATGCGCATCGTCAGCACATCTGCTTCATTTCAGTGGATCTGTGCAGGGCACTCCTCGAAACCAGCCATTACGCCTCCACTTCCCCATGAAGGAAGGATTGGGTTCAGCTAGGAGTTTGTGGCCCGTAGACCGTGGCCAGCCTCTCCACAGAAGCCCCTGAAACCGCCCAGATCTATGTTGCTGCAATCAATCTGGGCGAGAGAATGGGGTATGCCCAAGACCTTCCGCCCCTGGCAGCCTGAGCAGACCACCCTGCTGCCGCCATCACCCAGTGACTGACGCTTAGAAGACCATCAGGTGTATTCATGCTGGATCTGGTGGATGAACTGGATCTCTCACAGGTCCTGATCCCTGCTCAACCCAAGGATCCCCGCGGGGAGAAGGGCTTTACCCCCAGGATGTAGCCGGCAGGCTTCCGCGAAGCGGCTGACGTTGCTGCTGCTCGGTGCGTACTGCGTGGGCATCGTCTCTTCCCGCAGGATCGAGCACGCCTGCTACGAGGACCTGGCCTTCCGGGTGCTGACGGCCAACCAGCAGCCAGACCACAGCCGCATCAGTGAGTTCCGGCGCCGCAACCTTGACGCGCTCACTTGACGCGCTCATGGGTCTGTTCATTCAGATCCTGCGGCTCTGTCAACCAGTCTGGATGGTGAGCATGAGCCATGTGGCGCTGGATGGCACCAAGGTTCAGGCCAATGCCTCCAAACACAAGGCCGTGAGCCATGAGTGGATGCTCAGGGCGGAAAGGGAGCTCCAGCAGGAGATCAACGCCTTGTTGCGCAAGGCCCAAATCCTGGATGCCCAGGAGGATCGTCGCTACGGCAAGGGGAATCGTGGCAGTGATCTGCCTGATGTCCTGCGCCTGGCGCTGGTGGCCTGGTGTGCCAGCAGAGCGAACAAGCTGGCTACGGATCAGGTCTTGGGCTCCTGAGGTACCGGCGGAAGCCGCCGCTCTACCTGCAGAAACACCAGCCAGGCCAAGCCGGCAGCGATGCCGCCGGTCCAGTCACTGCGCAGCAGCTCCACGATCGAGATCGTGCTGGCGCCAATACGGAGGCCACGCAGTAGGAAGCGGCCCAGCTTCTCAAGGTTTAAGGGCATGAGCAGGGGCTCGAGCTTCAGGTTGGCGGGAGGCTAGAACCCGCCAGCAGATAGGCGATCAGCGCAACCAACTGCTCCGTCCGATCCAGGCGTTGCTCCAGGTGCTGCAGCTCAGGGCCGCTGGCCTTGCTGCAGGCCATGCCGTCGCTCCTGCCGCTGGCTGCCAACTGTCCACTGGATGTGCCGCCCTTGGTGCCGTTGACCGGGAGGGCGCTACGCAAGGGGGGACTGTCGGGATGGCTGAGCAGGATGTCCACCTGTTGAAGCTTGGGGCCACTGATGGGGCCCTTGATGCCGCGATGAAGGCGATAGTCGAGCAGCACCGTGGCTTCTACAGCGCTCCGCGAATCCACCAGGAGCTATGTGCTGACAGCCGCAAGATCGGTCGGCAGCGAGTTGCCCGGCTCTTGCAACTCAGCAGCTGGCAATGAGCTGGTGCCGGCCTATCTGCGGATCCATAACGGCAGGAAGCGCCACATGGCCGTGGGTGGAGTCACCCCCCAACAGCGGCTCGAGCAGCTGCAGACATGAACAACCTGGCGGGAAAGCCCACTTAACAGGGCACTTGAGCACCGGGAGATTGAACCAGATCAACTCCTGATCCAAACCGATCAGGGCAGCTAATCCAGGGCGACGGCCAACCGGCAGCTGCTTGAGGTCCGCAAGATCAGCTGCAGCATGTCTGGCAATGGCTGCTGCGGGGATAACAACGTGGTGGAGATCTTCTTCTCCACCCTCAAACACGAGCTGGACCTCGATGACGATGCTTCAGTTCTGTAAATACCCCAACAGCTGCAGAGGCAATTGGCATTCTGGAACAACAGTTGCTACAACCGCGAGCGCCGTCACTGAAGGAGCGGTTTGCACAGCCCAATTGATCACGAGCAGCAGTAGATCGCTGCCCGTACACTCACCATCGCTAGGCCCTGATAACTGTCCACCGAATCGGGGTAACCCCAGTCCCAGGGATCCGCTCCTCGGTGGCCAAGTAGGAGAACAGGGGTCTGATTCTCTTCTGCCGGCCGCTCATCCGCTCAGTGCAGTTATGTCATTCTTACGGAATGGACTGGGTTTTCAGCAGTCTCCTAGAACAACACTGGGAATAAGACTCAGAAGAACGTTGCAACACCGAATTCATCGACCGTGCAGGTGCCATCGGTGAAGTCGAAAAGGCCACCATTGGCACCACCGATGGATTCAAAGCCCATGAGATTCATGGTCAAGCCATCCGAAGTAATCCGTCCTCCTCTGATGGTGTACTCACCTTCACCGAAGAGGATCCGGTCGCTCCCGTCGCCACCTTTAAAGTTCCCAGTTCCGAAGCCCTTGAGGGTGTCGGTTCCGATGCCGAGGGTAGTCGTTCCATCTCCACGAAAACCACCAACAAGTGCATCAATGGTGTCGGCACCTTCGCCTGTATCGATTGTGCTGAAATTGAAAATGCCGACATTGGTGTCTCCGGTGATGTTTAGACTGCTTCCGGTGAGTATGTCATTGCCAGAGCCTGTATTGATTGTGCCAACGTTACTGATCCCAGCGCCATCACTGAAGGGGGAGTTGGGGTTGAAGCTGGAGGTGCCGGTGATGATGTCATCGCCGGCACCAGTATTGATGATGCCTAGGTAGTTACTGATGCCTTGGCCGCCTTCAGTGCTGCCAGTGATGGTGTCGTCGCCGTCGCTTGTATCGATCGTGGCTCCAACCGTGTTGAAAATGCCTGCCCCCTGCCCTTCATTGCTGCCGGTGATGGTGTCTTTGCCGAGACCTGTATCAATCCTGCTACCGCGTGCGTTGGCTAAGCCGTTCTGGGAGACGCTGGTGCCGTTGATGTTGTCGTTACCGGCGCCTGTATCAATTGTGCCCTTGTTGCCGATGCCATACGTATTATCGCCAATACCCGTAATGCTGTCGTTGCCGGCGCCTGTATCGATTGTGCCGCTGTTGCCAATGCCGCCGGCACCGCTGAAGCCGTCTTTCATGCCGATGCCGGTAATGGTGTCATCGCCGTCTCCAGTAATAATCGTGCCGAGCTCGTTGGCGATGGCGACGCTGTTGCTGTTGCTGTTGCTGTTGCCGGTGATGGTATCGTCGTCGTCGCCGGTATTGATCGTGCCGCTGTTGTAGATTCCGGCCGAGCCTATGCCGCTGATAGTGCCGGTGACGGTGTCATCGCCACCACCGGTAGTGAGTGTGCCGATGTTGCCAAAGCCACCACCGATACCGGTGACTGTGTCGTCGCCGATGCCGGTGTTGAGCGTGCCTGCCATGTGGAAGGTGTCGTTGCCGGCAATGGTGTCGTTACCAGCCCGGGCATTAACAGTCCGTCCTGCTGGAATGAACCAGCCGTCATCTGATTCGACAAAATCGGAGCGATTCGTGAACAGATCTTGGGTAAGGGTTGCCATGTCGATATCGTTGTGTGCCCATATCATGCTATGAGACACCCCGCTGGCTGTCACCAGCCGTGTTGATGCATCGCAACAACCTCGCTTTCCGTGTCGTAGGGCCATCCAGCCGCTTGGATGCCACTTCATCCATTCCGCGCTGAGGATGCGCCTGGAGATCGGCCGTGCGACTGAGAACCATTTCGTGTATGCGGGGCATTGCATCGAGCTGCTCAGGGAGAACCCAGAGACGCTGATCCAGGTTCTGGCTGAGGTCCGACAGGCGGTGGAGTTGATCGTGCCGATGCCGAGGAAATCTCAGCCCTTGACCCGAGGAGTGGGGTCGCCAAGGTGCGTCAGGCGTAGCCAATGGTCGCGGCAATCGTGGATTGGACTCAGCTCAGAATTCAGTCCAAAGCCTCAGAGTCGATTGGCTGATTATTCTGAACTATCATGAATTGATTCATCTGAGGTCTCTTGGCATGGCGATTTCAAGTCGAGATCGCCTAGCCCCATGGACACTGTCACCATGAAATCAAAGAGGCCTTCCGCTGTTGTTGCGACAACGTAGTCAAGCTACTTTGAATACAAGAAGACCCAACCTGAGCATGATCAGAATCAGCTGTTATGGATTTGAGAGCAAGCCAAGAATGGGGCACATCTCTGTTTTGGGCCATTTAATCCACATGATGGCACTGGGCTTGGAGCATACATGCAGAACATTTTGAAATCGCCAAAGTGAATGTGGCATCTAGTCCTAGGGAAACCCTGGGCAACGCCGTCCGTGCAGCGACTAACGGTGGCAAATGTCCGATATGAGCACATCTATGGGCCTCAAGGCTTACGGAAGCTCTAGACAACGCTGTTCGCGCAAGCGCCAATAGGGCAACCTCTTCGACTTCAATAGATGTCTGTCTCTGAAGTCGAAAATGCGCAAGATATCTTTGACTTCGTCCAGTTCTTGACCTGTCCTATCCTCGGTCGATGCCCAACGGGCACAACAATCCCATAGTCAGCTCAGGAGCAGTTACCGTCGGGCAAAGAACCGGTGTGCTAATGCGGCCAGAACCTTCACCTTACTGCTGTTGTTCGCCATGCCCTGTAGCCGGGTCTTCAGAAAGCCAAACTGCTTTTTGATCACGCGGGAGGGATACTCAACCTTGGCCCGGATATTGGCCTTGGCTCATTCGCACCATTCATCCACCCAGCCTTCAGATGTCTATGGCAGGTGCTTTCGTTTCCCGGGTCGCATCGCCATTCGGAACGTCCTGGCATTGCCTTCCATCTCAGGGCGCTTCTCGATCCCCTGGTATCCGGCATCCCCCTAGACAACCTCCTCCTCTCCATGCGGCAGTTCTGCCACTGGGGTCAGGTCATGCACATTGACGGCAGTCGTTTCCACTGAGTGGATCAGAGCGGTGTCCTTGTCCACCCCGTTGTGGACTTTCATCCCAAAGTGCCACTGAATGCCTTTCCTGGTCTATGCATTTCAGGATCACGCTCCTTAGCGTAGTTCTTTGAGGAGTTGGGAGCTGAGATCAAGGTCGCATCTGTGATGGTGCCCTGCTTCATCGCCATAGCGCGGTCCTCGAGGTAGGCCTTGAACGTCTCAAAGATTTGATCGCCGAGATTGTGCTTCTCGAGTAAGTGGCGGAACACCAGGATCGTCGGCTCATCCGGGATCCGATCGCTGATCAGGTCCATACCAGGGAACGTCGCATGTTGGGGATCTCGATGAGGGTCTCCTCCATGGTTGGGTCACTGAGCGAATGAATTGCTGCATCAGGCGGATTCGCAGCATAGTGGCCAGAGGAAAAGGCGGCCTGCCTCCCATTTTGCCAACTTTTGGGTAGTGAGGTTTGATCAGCACTACCAGGTTCTGCCAGGGCACCCACCTCTGCATCTCGGCGAGGACGTTCTCAAGCCTGATGTGCTTCATGGCTGTGGTCAACTTGCATTCAGTGAATCCGGCTAGTTGCCGTCCATCGACCCAGTGTTGACCAAAATTGACCGCTCCTTACTCGCTTGAATCGCATGGTTTTCCAGCGTTTCCCTAGGGCTAAGGACGGAACACTGGGTGATCAAGCGGGAGCTGTGGAGTGAATGGATCGTATTAGCCTCAGTCGCTATCAATAAGCTATGATCATCTTCTCAGTGCGCACTTATGGCGACTGCCTCAGTCTTGTGTGATGGGCTAGAGGATGTGCGCTTCTCTGGAGGCCAAGGAATGAATCGACTCCTTCATGCCGTTGGGGCCATCGTTGTCGTTCCATACGTTGTGCTGGCACTCTTCTTCCTTTGCATCGGTGAGGTTGCACGAGCAAGAGGCCTTGGTGCCCTAATTGAGATCGCCTGGAATAGCCTTGACTGGTTCGCCTGGGGTATCTACTTAGCCCCTGCGCTTTGGGTTTGCCTTGTCGCCACAGGTTTTATACCCAGCCTGCAAAGAGCAAGCTCACTTTGCCTGTGCCTGCTTGCTGGTGTCAGCTTCCTTATGGTTGTCACCTTGTCTTCGAATCAAATTGGCATTGGCGAGTTCATTTTCCTGCTCCCCTGCATCGGCGTTGCCGCGACCAGCGCTTGGCTATCCGCTCAGACTAGTCGCAAGACGCCGTCATCCTGTTCTTCTGCAGACTTCTAAGCAGAGCTCAAGGCCAGGGTCGCGTCGGTAGATGTGGATAACACTGGGCGGCTGTTCGGCGGTATCTGGACGATTTGCAGACAGTCTGCCGACGTGAATCGTTCAGATCTGCTGTGGCACCGGTCTTCGGTCCATTCACAGGAGGCCCTCCGTTGCGACGCTTCGGCGTGAACCATCCAGACCAGACCCAGCCCTGGACCGCGGCAGAACGCTCGCGGCTTCAGCAGCTCCAGCGGCGCCAGCCGCACTAGCTCAGGACAGGCCATCCGCAGACCTTGCCAATGGAAAGGTCTCAGGTGAACCACCACCCGAGACCCCTGCCCGAAGGCACCACCACCGTGAAATGCTGGTCCTCGACAAGTATGCCCGCTTGCTGGCATCGCGCCGGCGCAGGGCATGACCATCCCCGTTCAGTGGCGGGCGAATCTGTGCAGCGGCCTTAGCTTCCGGCCGTACTGCCAAAGCCCCGGTGCCGGTCACGTCCCGCCTCCCCCGCCTGCTGATGGGTGCCGCCCTGCTGGCCGCCAGCCTCGCCACCGGCTTCGCCGCGGCTCCCGCTGCACGGGCGGCGGCAGCGGCCCAGCGGGTCACCCCACAATCCCTCGCTGCCGCCCTGGCGCGCCTCGATGGCCTCGCCACCTCCATGCAGCGCCGCACCGGCGTGCCGGGCATGGCGATCGCGGTGGTGCACAACGATCAACTGGTGTTTCTGCGTGGCTACGGCGTGCGCAAGGCGGGGCAGGCAGGAACGGTCGATCCCGACACGATGTTCCAGCTGGCCTCCCTCTCCAAGCCGGTGGCCAGCACCGTGGTGGCGGCCCTGGTGGGAGATGGGGTGGTGGGCTGGGACGATCCGGTGCTGCGCACCCTGCCTGAGGCCCGCATCGGTCCGGCCGGCACCGCGCCCGATGTGACCCTGCGCGATCTGCTCTCGCACCGCAGCGGTCTGCCTGATCATGCCGGCGACGACCTGGAGGATCTCGGCTTCGATCGCAACACGATCCTGTCCCGGCTGCGTTTCCTGCCCACCAACAACCGTTTCCGGGCCGACTACGCCTACACCAACTTCGGCTTCACCGCCGCGGCAGAGGCGGCTGCCCGTGCCGGTGGCAGCAGCTGGGAGGCGATCTCGCGCGAGCGGCTCTACAAGCCCCTGGGCATGACGCGCACCACCTCCAGCCATGCCGCGTTGATCGCCGACGCCAACCGTGCCCGCCTGCACGTGCCCACCGCACAGGGCTGGGTGGCGCGCTTCGATCGCGATGCCGATGCGGAATCTCCCGCTGGCGGGGTGAGCGCGTCAGCGCGGGACATGGGCAGCTGGTTGCGCTTGCAGCTCAACGGCGGCCGCTTTGCCGGCAAGCCCGTGCTGCAGGCCGCCGCTCTGGCCGAAACCCATCGCCCGCAGGTGATCAGCACCCCACCGGCGGATCCAGCCACCGATGCGGCCGGGCTCTATGGGCTCGGCTGGAATGTGGGCAAGCACGGAGCAGGGCTGGTGCAGCTCTCCCACTCCGGTGCCTTCTTCCTTGGTGCCGCCACGGCTGTGTATCTGCTGCCTGCCGAAAAGCTCGGCATCGTGGTGCTCACCAACGGCCAACCGGTGGGCCTGCCGGAAGCGGTGGCGCTCAGCTTTCTGGATCTGGCGGTGGAAGGGGAGGTCAGCCGTGACTACCTCCCGTTGCTGCAGGGCATCTTCAAGAGCATGAGCCAGCAGGACTACCCCGCCGTGGTGGCCCCCGCTGTCGTCGTGCCGCCGCTGCCCCTGGAGCGCTACGTGGGCCGCTACAAGAATGACTACTTCGGGCTGCTCGACATCCGCCGCGGGGCCGACGGCCTTGAGCTGCTGATCGGCCCGGAGCCGCAGCGATTCCCGCTCACGCCGGTGAGCGGCAACACCTTCTCCTATCAACCCCGCGGCGAGAACGCCTTTGGTCCTGCGGCGGTCACGTTTCAGGCCGTCGCCGGCGGAGTGCCCACGACCGTGTGGGTCGGAAACCTCGATCGCAACGGTCTGGGGCTGTTTATTCGCCAGAAACCGTGACGTTTTGACAGCTTTACCGCGATGCTTGGTCAGCGTTTCACGGCATTCCCTTGTTCAATGATGGCCACGATGGTGCGCCCCAGCTGCCGCCGCTGAACCGCCAGCAGCTGGAAACCCTGCTGGCGGCGCTTGATCCCCGGCTCGATGGTTTCGGCAAGGGAACCTCCTGCCTCGACGATGCCGCCGCCTTCCTGGCGCGCCTGTCGGCAGAACCTGCCGCTGCGAATGGCGCCGGCACCAGCGGTAACGGAACGGGCAGCAGCAACGAATCCGCACCGCTGCAGGTGTGGCTGGAGGCCTGGCGTTCCGCGGGCGGCAACCGCCAGACGCTCTCATTGATGGTGCGGATGCTGCTGGCGCAGGCCGGCGAACCGAACAGCTCACCAACCAGCGCCTGAGCCCAGGCGGCTGCGACGTCGCGGTCGCCGCTCAGAGCGAGCCGGCCAGCAGCTGGCGGATCAGGGCCGGATCCACGTCGTTGCGGATCACCACATGGCCGATGCCGGTGGGCAGCACGAAGCGCAGCTGCCCCTGGTTCACCTTCTTGTCGCTCTGCAGGGTCTGCATCGCCGCCTCCACGTCCAGCGGCGGCAGAACCAGCGGCAGGCCGGCCTTGGCGATCACCGCCCGCTGGCGTTCCTGGTCGGCGGCTTTCCACAGGCCCATCGCCAAAGCCAGCTGACCGACGGCCTCCATCCCCATCGCCACCGCTTCGCCGTGGATCACGGTGCCATAGCCGCAGAGCGTTTCCACCACGTGGCCGAGGGTGTGGCCGTAGTTAAGGATCGCCCGCAGGCCGCCCTCCCGTTCATCAGCTGCCACCACCCGGGCCTTGGCGGCAGCCGAGCGCTGCAGCAGCCGCTGCAGGCGGGCCGGGCCGATCGCCTCGAGGCTGGAGAGATCCGCCGCCGACTCCAGATCGGCGAACAGGATCGGGTCACCGATCACGCCGTATTTGATCACCTCCGCCATGCCGGCGCGGAACTCCCGCTCCGGCAACGTGGTGAGCGTGGTGGGATCCACCAGCACCAGCTCCGGCTGGTGAAAGGCGCCGATCAGGTTCTTGCCGCCGGGGTGGTTCACGCCAGTCTTGCCGCCGATCGCCGCATCCACCATCGCCAGCAGGGTGGTGGGCACCTGCACCACGGGGATGCCGCGCAGCCAGGTGGCGGCGGCGAAACCCGCCATGTCGCCCACCACACCGCCGCCCAGCGCCACCACCAGGGATCGCCGCTCCAGTCGCTGCGCGTAGGCCGCGTCGTGGATCTGGGCAACGGTGGCGGGGGTCTTCTGCTCTTCCCCCGCGGCGATCACCAGCCGGGTGGTGTGGAAGCCGTGCCGCTGCAGGCTGGCCAGCACCCGGGCGCCGTAGTGGTGATCCACCTCAGGATTGGTGACCAGCAGCACCTGGGTGCCGGCCGCGAAGCCCCGTTCCTCCAGCAGACCGCCCAGCGCCTCCAGCGCCCCTTCACCGATCCGCACCGTGTAGGGATTGCTGGCCAGCGCCACCTCGATCGTGCGCAACGGCGACCCCGCCACCACTCCAGGGCCAGGCGTGCGGTCGGATCGGAAGCTGGTGGGCTGGCTGGAGGTCATTGCGGAGACCCTTCGAACGGAGGGGGGTCTGATCGTGCTGAAGGTAAGGCGCGGCTCCCTGCGGCCGGCTCAGCTGTCGCTGTTGAGCAGGCTCAGCAAGGCGCTGCCATAGCGCTCCAGCTTGGCAGCGCCGATGCCGCTGATCGCCGCCAGTTCCGCGATCTGGAGCGGCCGCCGCGCGGCCAGCTCCACCAGCGTCCGGTCATGGAACACCACATAGGGAGGCACCGCCTGCTCACGCGCCTGTTCCCGCCGCCAGTCCTTGAGCCGTTGCAGCAGCTCGAGATCGGCGCCCTGCCCGTCGGCCCCGGCCCCGGCTGCGCCTGCGGCCCCGCTCAGCGCGCCGCTGCGTGACCGCGAGCGCCGCTCCTGGCGCGGTGGTGGCAGCGGCAGCTCCAGCCGCTGTTCGCCACGCAGCAGCGGCCGCACCTGCGCCTCGGCCCCCCAGCGCAGCCCCCCGTGTCCATCGGGCACCGGCTCCAGCAGCCCGGCGGCGGTGAGCTGCCGCAGCAGGGTGCGCCACTGGCCCCGGTCCAGTTCCTTGCCGATGCCGTACACACTCAGTTCGTGGTGCCCAAGGGCCCGTAGGCGCGCTGTGTCGGCCCCCAGCAGCACATCCACCACATGGGCGGCGCCGAAACGCTGGCCGGTGCGGTACACCGCCGAGAGGGCTTTCTGGGACGGGATCGTCACATCGGTCCGCTCCTGAGGCTCCAGGCAGCGGTCGCAATTGCCGCAGGGCTGCTCCAGGGTTTCGCCGAAGTGGGCCAGCAGCACCTGACGGCGGCAGCCGGGCGCTTCGGTGAAGCCGATCAGGGCCTCCAGTTTTCCGTGCTCGATCCGTTTCTGGGCCGGCTCGGCCTCGGAGTCGTCGATGAAGCGCCGCAGCTGCGGCACATCACCGGCGCCGTGCACCATCCAGGCGGTGGCCGGCAGCCCGTCCCTGCCAGCCCGGCCGGTTTCCTGGTAGTAGGCCTCCAGGCTCTTGGGCAGATCGACATGGGCCACAAAGCGCACATCCGGCTTGTCGATGCCCATGCCGAAGGCGATCGTGGCCACCACGATCACACCGCTGTCCCGGCGGAAGCGGCTGAGTGCGGCGCTGCGCTGCGGCGCCTCCATTCCCGCGTGATAGGCGATGGCGTCATGGCCAGCGGCGCGCAGGTCCGCGGCGAAGCGGTCCACCCGGGCGCGGGAGCGGGCATAGACAATGCCGGCATCGCCGCGGTGCGCCTCAAGAAAGGCCAGTAGCTGGGCCTTGGCCTCGTCCTTGTCACGCAGCAGGTAGCGGATGTTGGGGCGATCGAAGCTGGCCGTGAAGACACGGCCCTGTTCCAGCGCCAGCCGCGCCACGATCTCGTCGCGGGTGCGCGGGTCGGCGGTGGCGGTGAGCGCCAGCCGTGGCACCTGGGGAAAGCGGGTCGCCAGCTCCACCAGCTGCAGGTAGTCCGGCCGGAAATCGTGCCCCCACTGCGACACGCAATGGGCCTCATCAATGGCGAACAGCGCCAGCGAGCGCTCCGCCAGCCGATCGAGCAGGTCGCCGGCCAGCAGCCGCTCCGGCGACACATACAAGAGATCCAGGTCCTGGGCCTGGAAGGCGCGCCAGATGGCGCTGCTCTCCTCCGGCGCGAGCGCCGAATGCAGCGCCGCCGCCCGCACGCCCGATTGCCGCAGGGCTTCCACCTGGTCCTGCATCAAGGCGATGAGTGGCGAGATCACCACCGCCAACCCAGGACGGCACAGTGCCGGGATCTGATAGCAGAGCGATTTCCCGCCGCCGGTGGGCATCAGCACCAGCGCCGAGCCACCGTCGATCACGTGCTCCACGATCGCCTGCTGCGGGCCGCGGAAGGCCTCGTAGCCGAACACCTCGCGCAGCACGGCCTGCGCTGAAGCTCCGGGCTGCAAGGGGCCCTGCGGCGACACGCTCGGCTGCGGGTGTCCCAAGGCGGTGGCCCCTGCGCGCTGATCTCCCACAATGGCGCCATGAACGGCCCATCCGTACCGCGCCCGTCCCCTGCTGCGGCCCCGGCTCTGGCCACGCCCACGGGAACGGCTATGTCCACAGCCCCGGTCACGCCCTCGCCCACGCCTTCGCTCCTTGGTCGTCGCCTCACCCCCTGGGGCTTCCTGGCGCCGGCGCTGCTGCTGCTGGCGGTGTCCGTGCTTGTGCCGGCGGCGATGGCTCTGGTGATCAGCTTCACCGCCACCGGCCTGGACATGAGCGAACCGCTGCGGTTTGTTGGCCTCGCCAACATCCGCCGCCTGCTCACCGACCCGGTGTTCTTTCAGGTGCTGGGCACCACCTTTCTCTATCTGGTGGGTGTGGTGCCGCCGATCGTGTTCGGCTCGCTGGCCCTGGCGGTGCTCGTGAACCGCAGCCTGCCCGGCATCCACTGGTTCAGGGCCGCCTTCTACACCCCCGTGCTGGTGTCGATCGTGGTGGCGGCGATCGCCTTTCGCTGGCTGTACGCCGAAAACGGCCTGATCAACGGCTGGTTGGCAGCGCTGCTGGGCGGCACGTTCGAACCGATCGGTTTTCTCACCAGCCCGTTGCTGGCCTTGCCAGCAGTGATGCTCGTCACCCTGTGGAAGGGACTGGGTTACTACATGGTGATCTTCCTGGCCGGTCTGCAGGGCATCTCGCCGGAGCTCTATGAAGCGGCGGCACTAGATGGCAGCGAAGGCTGGCGCAGCCATCTGGATATCACCCTGCCCCTGCTGCGCCCTTACATCACCCTGGTGGCGGTGATCTCGGCGATCGCGGCCACCAAGGTGTTCGAAGAGGTGTTCCTGATGACCCAGGGGGGGCCGGCCGATTCCACCCGCACCCTCGTCTATTACGTCTACGACCAGGCCTTCTCGGAACTGGAGATCAGCTATGCCTGCACCGTGGGCCTGGCCCTGTTCCTGATCGTGCTGATCTTCTCGCTGCTGCGCTACCTGCTGGCCGGCGACCGCAGCCTCACCTGAGCCCGATGGACGCGGTGGATGTCAGGCTGCTCGCTTGCTCGGCCGCCCCGGCGGACCACCATCAGGGGCAGCAACCATGAGCGGCAGCATCGGCGTGGTGGGGGGCGGCCAACTGGCCCTGATGCTGGCGGAAGCGGCGCGGCGGCTGGGCGTCGAGCTTCACGTCCAGACGCCCCTGGCCACCGACCCGGCCGCAGCCCTGGCCACCAGCGTGGTTCTCGCCCCCATCGATGACCTGGCCGGCACCCGGGCCCTGGCTGCCCTGTGCCAGGCGATCAGCTTCGAGAACGAATGGCTCAACCTCGACGCCCTGGCAGCGCTGGAAGCAGAGGGTGTGGTGTTCCTGCCGCGGCTGCAGGCGCTGCAGCCGCTGGTGTCCAAGCGCAGCCAGCGGGAACTGCTCGGCCGCTTGCAGCTGGCCTCGCCCCGCTGGATTCCGCTCGAAGCGGTGCTGGCGCCTCCTGCGGGGCTGGCTCCCGGTCCGCTGCCACAGCCAGAGGGCGGACCCGCCGCCGGGGGCTGGCAGCCGGTCATCCTTCAGCCTGCCAACCCGCCCGAACCTGCCGCCCCCCATCTGCCGGAGGGCTTCAGCTTTCCCCTGATGGCCAAGGCCGCCACCGGCGGCTACGACGGCCGCGGCACCGCCTGCATCCACGACGACGAGGAACTGGCCGCACTGCTGGAGCGTGTGCCGCCTGAGCAGTGGTTGCTGGAGGAGTTCGTGACATTCGAGCAGGAACTCGCCCTGGTGGCCTGCCGGGATCGCGACGGCAATGTACGCACCTTCCCGCTGGTGCAGACCCACCAGCACAACCGCGTCTGTGACTGGGTGCTCGCCCCCGCCCCTGTGAGCCATGCGGTGCAGGCGCGCGCCCGGAACGTGGCGGCTTCCCTGCTCACGGCGCTCGATTACGCCGGGGTTCTGTCGGTGGAGTTCTTCTACGGTTCAGCCGGGCTCCAGGTGAACGAACTGGCACCCCGCACCCACAATTCCGGCCACTACACGATCGAGGCCACCGTCACCAGCCAGTTCGAGCAGCAGGTGCGCATCGTGCAGGGCCTCGACCTCGGCGACACGGCCCTGAAGGTGCCGGGCGCCCTGATGGTGAACCTGCTGGGCTTTGAAACTGCCGAGTCGTCCTACGAGGAGAAGCGCCGCGCCCTGGCCGACCTGCCCGGCACCAGCGTGCATTGGTACGGAAAACGGGAGTCGAGTCCGAGCCGCAAGCTGGGCCACGTCACCGTGCTGCTGAGCGAGCAGCAACCGGAACAGCGGCTGCAGGAGGCCATGGATCGCCTCGTTCAGGTGCGTGCGATCTGGCCGCTGCCTCCCGAGGAAAAGCCTTAGGGTGTGGTCGAACTGCTGTGTTGGTGACTGCCTTTCACAGTTTTCTGATCTGACTCCTTCTTCGACGTGGGTGGTCTGTCGCGACGGTGACGTATGCCGGCCTTGCTGCTGGAAACGAAGCCCCGCTTTGCCTGCCCCTCTGGTTCTTCCAGGTCGAAATCTGGGGCAAGACGGCACGGCGGTTCACCCTTTTCTCTGTCAAGCTCCCCGGCCGCTGCTGCGGCGTTCATACGGGCCGGATCACTGCCTCGCCGCCGCCTGGATCCGTCCAGCAAGCCGGCGCAACACCCCGCCGCACCTCTTGCTGTCCATCAAGCCTCAGTGAGGCCATCCAGCCTCGACTGCAGCGCCTCCTTCTCCAGGGTGGTCACCACGAACACCTCCTGGGCGGTGGTGCCCTTGCGCGCCAGCAGCTTGAAGCCACCCCGGATCGGTGCGGACACCTTCAAGCGCAGCACTGGACTGCGGCCTTTCACGCGGGTGATCACCGCCGGGGTCACCGTGTCGACGCCATCGCCGGCCGCCAGCCGCCGCAACACCGGAATCAGACCCTCGATGTAGGTGCTGTGGGTGATCACCACGCGACCCATCAAACGGTGTCCTTCATGAGAAACGGTCGCAGGAACTGTTAAAACGATGACAGTTCGGAGGGCATTCCGTGCATCAGACACGCGCCGCCATCGCCCGTCAGCTCAGTTCGCACCAGGGTGAAGCCGTTCAGGTGGTGAAGGCCGATGTGGCCCAGGGGCACAGAATCCGTGGATTGGCCGTATGCCCCGGGCGCGTGATGAGCTTCGTGCTCGATGCCTGCACCGGCTCTGTGCGCACGCGCAATCTGCTGGAACTCTCCTCGCTGACGCGTGATCTGGCCTGAGCCGGTCATGCCCGCTCCAGGGGCGCCATGGTGAGCCCTTCGGCGGCGAGTTGCTGGTGGTAAAGCTCCGCCTGCTCCTGCGGACCACACCACACCACCGCCGAGCCTTCGGTGTCGATCCGCTTGGCCAGGGCCCAGGCGTGGTCCGGCTGCATGCCGGGGATGTAGGTCAGCAGGCAGGCCACCACGTGCTGATAGGTGTTCACGTCGTCGTCGAGCACCACCACCTTGAAGTTGGGATAGGGCTGCTGCAGGCGCACAGGCTCCAGCACCGTGGCGGCTTTGCCAGGAGCAACGTTCCAAGGGGCAGACCCGGCCCATGGGTTGGCAGACACCCCTGCCCCTGGCGTGGCGAAGAAAAGACGAACCATGGCCATCGCGACCGGCCAATACCGGCAAGGCAGCAGCTTAGGTAAAGTGCGCCGAGTCAAAGCCGTGTCCACGCCATGCTGATCACCCTGGGTTGGTCCTCGCTCGCCGCCCTCTTCAGCTTCTCGATCGCCATGGTGGTGTGGGGCCGCAACGGCGACGGCAGCATCAACTTCTGATCTGAGCCCCGTTCGGCGCAACTGATGCCTGAAACAGCCTTCACCCTCACGAACGCTCTGGCGGTCGTGGCCTCTGTGCTGCTTGTGTTCGTGAGTGGAGGCGTCGTTTACCTGTCCACCGTCGAGTGGCGGGATCGCCGCCGCCGTCAGCGCGCCGCCAACCCGCGTCGATGACCCTCGACCCGCTCAGGCCCATCGCGCCGTGGGCCTGGCGCGAAGCGGGTGACGCGCTGGTGCCGCCTCCCCCACCCTCTGCTGCCGATCGATGGAGCTCAGTCCCCACGGACGAGCTGATCGCCAGCCTGGCCTCTGACGAGGAGCAGCCCCCCGATCCTGGCGCTGCCCTGGCACTCTGCGGCGGCGACCATCCTGCGGCAGCCCTGCAGCACGGCGCTGACGCGCTGCGCAGGCAACTGGCGGGTGAAACGGTCACCTACGTGATCAACCGCAATCTCAACTTCACGAACCACTGCGTGAAGCACTGTGGGTTCTGTGCCTTTCGCCGGGATGCCGGTGCCGAGGGGGCGTTCTGGCATGGCTTTGCATTGCTGCAGGAGAAAGCCCGCGCCGCTCAGGCGTGGGGCGCCACTGAGCTGTGTCTGCAGGGCGGCCTCAACCCGATGGCCCGCGAGGCGGGCAGCGCCCTGCGCTACTACGAGGCGCTGCTTGGAGCCTTGCTGGAAGCCGCCCCGGGGATCCATCTGCATGCCTTCTCGCCCCAGGAGCTGCTCTTCATCGCCGAGCAGGACGATTGCCCGCTCGACACCGTGATTCAACGCTTGCGGGAAGCCGGTCTGGGCTCGGTGCCCGGCACCGCCGCCGAGGTGCTGAGTGAGCGGGTGCGTCGGCAGCTGTGTCCCGAAAAGCTGTCGGCGCGCGCCTGGTGCGCGGTGGTGCTGCAGGTGCAGCGCCACGGTCTGGCCAGCACCGCCACGATGATGGCGGGTCACATCGAAGCGGCCGCCGATCGTGTGGCCCACTGGTTCACGTTGGTGGCGCTGCAGCAGCGGGCCTGGCAGGCAGGGGTGCCGGGCTTCTCCGAGTTTGTGCTGCTGCCGTTCATCGGCGCCGCCGCGCCTGAGCCCCTGCGGCGCCGGGTGGGCCGCGATCAGCCCGATCGCGCCGCCATGCTCACACTCACCGCCCAGGCCCGCCTGCTGCTGGGGCGCTGGTTGGTGAACCATCAGCCCAGCTGGGTGAAGCTGGGCCTTGATGGGGCCACCGAGGCCCTGCGCTGGGGTTGCAACGACATCGGCGGCACCTTGATGGAAGAACACATCACCACCATGGCCGGTGCCACTGGCGGCACGAGCCGCAGCCCCCAGGAGCTGAGCAACGCCGCCCTGGGTCTGGGCCGCCCGGTGCGGCAGCGCACCACCCTGTACGGGCCTGTCGCGGCTGAGGCGTTGCCCGCATGAGCCTCACCTTCCCTCGCTGGCGGCTGCCTCCGCTCCCCCGGCCAGGTCTGCCCACTCCCAGGCTGCCTCGTTGGCGCTCGCTGCTGCCGGTCACAAGCGGCGTGATCGTGCTCCTGCTGCTGCCGGCGCTTCAGCTGCAGCGGTTCCCCCGCTCCAATGCCGCGGGCCTAGAGCGGCTGGTCCCCGTCGCTGCGCTGATTCAGAGCTTTGCCGCTGCGCCCGCTCGCCCCGTGCCCGCCCTCTGGCAGGAGCGGCTGTCGCAGCCACTGGCCGCGCGGCTGTGGGCACGGCAGCAGGGGCAGTGGTGGCAGCTGTGGGGAGAGAGCGGTGATGGGGGCACCCTGCTGGCGATCAGTGGCAGGGGCTTCGAGGGACTGCCCGAGCGCGCACTGCCTGCCAACAGCTTTCGCCTTGACGATCTGCTGGTGATTGCCGCGGATCCTCTCTCCCGGCAGCAGCTGCAGCAGCAGCTGAGCCGCACGGCTCGCCCGCCCAAGGGAATGGAGAAGCGCTGCGTGGACCAGCTGCGTTCCGCCCAGACGGTCGCCTGGACGGGCACGGCTGTCAGCCAGCTGACCGGAGCCCTGGCGCCGCTGCTGGGCCGTTTTCAACAGGGTTGCCTGGTGCTGGCGGGAGATGCCACGGGCCTCACCTGGCGGGGGGAAGCCACAGGATCCGGCAAGGCCGCAGCTGCGGCAGAACTGGCTGAGCTGCCGGCCGTGCCGTCGCGTCAGCCCCTGCCCGCAACCCTGCTGCTCGACGTGGAGGGGGATCGCCTGGATCTGCTGTTCGAAGGCCTGCTCAGCCGTCAGTTGATCCGCCAGCCGCTGGTGGATCGGTATGGACTTCAGGAAACCCTGCTGCGGCGGTTAGGCGGCAGCCCGTTCCGGTTGCGGCTGAGCCCCCAGCCGGCGGGGGCCTTCCAGGCGTCCCTCGACCTGCAACTGCAGGTGGGCAAGCAACGGCAGGAGTGGATCCAGTGGCTGGCCCAGTTGCGTGAGGTGCTCAAGGAACAGGGGCTGGTGGAGCAGCTGCCGTCAGCAGCGGAGCGTGCTGGTGGAGCTGCTGCCGACCCGGCCCCACCCTTGCCCACGGGCGTGTGGCTGCGCCAGGACGGCACCGTGGTGGGGGGATGGCGCTGGATCCGGCCGACCGCCGGCGCCCCGCCGCTGCTGTCCCTGTTTCTGGGCTCGTTGCCGCCACCCGTGCCGGCGCCGCCGCTGCCGAGGATCGAGCTCACTCCTGCAGTGGCCACACTTCCGCAGACCCTGCGGCTGCGTGCAAGACCCCAGGCGCTGGCTGCGTTGGGACTGCTGCCCCCGGCTCTGCCTCCGGTGCTGCAGCAATCTGACCAGTTAGAGCTCGTAGCCCGTTGGCCAGCTGTCGCGAAAGGAAGCAGTAGTGGTCAGGCCCAGGCCTTGTTGGCAGGCTCTCTCACGCTTGACGCTGCACCGGGCGCCGCACCGGTGGAGTCACCGCCAAGGCCCTGAGGGTCAGCCCCAGGGCAAGCCAGCTTCAGGCGCTGGGAGCTGCGGTGCCGCTGCCCGCTTCAGGACCTGCGGCGATGTCAGCGGAGCCGGAGGCCACAGCCACACCGGGCTCCGCCGCAGGGGCTTCAGAGGTAGCGCCAAGGCTCTGGCGCTCACGCCGCCGCCGCTCAGCCGCCACCGTTTCCTCCATCAGCTCAACGGCCTGGGCCATCTTCTCGAGGTTGGACACATACAGGCTGAGGTCCTTGTCGACACGATCCTTGAGCAGACCCATCGCTTCGCCGGTGTCGTGGGCGGCCTGGCGCAGGGCTTGGGGCTCCACAGCGTCAGCCCCTTTGGCCTGTTGCAGCAGGCTGAGCAGCCCGACGGCAAGCAGACGCGAATAGTGGAAGTCCGGGCGCTTCACCGCCTGGAGAACTCCAGCGATCGGCTCAGGAGCGCCGGTGCCCTGCTCGGTGATCCACCGGCGCACGTCTTCGACGCTGTGCTGGCCCACGGCCGCCACTGCCTCATTGCGGAGGCGGCGGAAATGATCGGCCTCGTAGCCACAGGCAGCGCACAGGGCCTGGAACAGCGGTTCCCGCTGCGCTTCAGGCCGATAGCCACGGGCGAAGCTGTCGAACACCTGGGTCAGGCCGACCGCGAACAGCGGATCAATCTGAAAACCCTTCTGGCGGCTTAGCAGATGCAGCTCCACGAGCAGTTCGTCCACCATGCGCCGGTAGAGGGGCGCGATCACATGGGGAAACGCACGATGGAACGAACGCTTGCTGTCAGCGACGGTGAGGCAGGCGCCCACACTGATTCTCCTGGTTATCTGGACCTTAGCGCTGCCCCCCTCCCGCCCGATGGGCCGGCGCCACCGCTAGCGCTCACTGAGCTGGACCTGCTCCGGCGAGCTGGCACAGGCCCAGCGAGGGGGAACCGTGGGTGCACTGGCCTCGGTAAGATGGGGGAGTTGCTGATTTTTCGTCCATGATCCCGATCGTGATTGAGGATTCGGGCCGGGGCGAGCGCGCGTTCGATATTTATTCCCGGCTGCTGCGCGAGCGCATCATTTTTCTTGGTGAAACGGTCACGGCGGAATCTGCCAACCGGGTGGTGGCTCAGTTGCTGTTTCTGGAAGCAGAAGACCCTGAAAAGGACATCTTCCTTTACATCAACTCTCCTGGTGGCTCCGTCTACGACGGCCTTGGCATCTTCGACACGATGCAGCACATCAAGCCCGACGTCCAGACCGTCTGCGTGGGCCTGGCCGCCAGCATGGGGGCCTTTCTGCTCACGGCCGGCGCCAAGGGCAAGCGCAGCAGCCTGCACCACTCGCGCATCATGATCCATCAGCCGCTCGGTGGCGCCCGCGGCCAGGCCAGCGATATCCGCATTCAGGCCAACGAAATCCTCTTCCTCAAAGACAAGCTCAACCGCGAACTGGCTGATCGCACCGGCCAACCCCTCGAGCGCATCCAGGTCGACACCGACCGTGACTTCTTTATGTCACCGGCAGAAGCGGTGAGCTACGGCCTGATCGACAAAGTGATCGAACGCCGCCCGATCCGCCCTGTGGATTGAGACATCAGGTCCTGGTTACCGGCACATCCGCAACTCTTCACGCCTGGAGCCAAGGGCCAAAGCGCGGTGGTCCTCACCAGCTTCTGTTGCTTCCAGGCGTATGTCTCAGCACGCGCTATGGCAGCGCCATCAGCACTCAGTTCATCGCCCCGACGCGCATCGCCGACTTTACGCCTACCCAAGATTCAGCAAACTTCAAAGGCTTCTCACTTGCAACAAATAGGCCCGAAGGATAACTCGAAAACTGACTCTACAATCTAACCCTGCCAACTGACTCAAAAGCGCCCCGAGAGAGAGGGTGGAAGGAGGCAAACGATAGAGCCAACCCTCAATCGATGACGATCCGCGCCAACAAGCAAGAACTTGCCGTGCATTGATAAACATTCTCAGGAGTGGTTCTCCGAGAATGGATAACTCAGAACTTGGATGATCGCGAAATCAATGACTTGATGATCAACCATCTATTAACTTAACGTTCTGTAAGCAGTCTTCCGAGAATTGGGCCAATGAAGCCTATTGAAGTTGAATCCTTCAGACTTTACAGACCTTCTGGAATTGCTGCTTTGGAAGCTGAACTCCAAGAAATGGCGCAGGCCGGCTTCCTGAAAGCGAGGAGTCGAAACCAAGGCTCAATCTTACGGCTTATCCGACTTAAGCAAGTAGCTCTTGCTGAATTTCAGCTCTTTCCAAAGAGAGCGGATCTGGTCGTAGGCATCGGCTTGGGTGATCTTGCCATTGGCCTGCAATCCCACGATCAGTCCCACACGGTCGGCGAACTGCTCAAGGTTTTGGTGAAAGGCTGCGCCCTCAGGAGTCCAGTCGTCACCGTGGTAACGACTGAACGACTCCATCGGGGATTTGATATCGCTCAACGCTCTGATGCAATGAGGCCAATTTTATCGGACAAAGCGCGATGCAAGAACTGATCAGGGTTAATAGCAGATAAAGGAAGGGGCTGATGTCGCAAGGTCATCAGCCCTTGGCCTGGCTCAGGTGGTGGCTGGCAGCAGGGGGGAGAAGCGTTCCTTTTCTGGAATCACACTGAATTCAGCCACGATGCTGCGGAACTCGTCGCCGTTGAGGCTTTCCTTTTCGATCAACAGTTCCACCAGGCGATCCATGCATTCGCGGTGATTGCCAACCAGCTCAAGGGTGTCCTGGTAGCAACGGTCCACGATCAGGCGCACCTGCTCATCGATGCGGCGCGCGATCGATTCCGACACGTCGCTGCGGGTCATCAGGTCGCGGCCAAGGAACACCTCCTGGTTGCCTGCCTCCAACGAAACGGGGCCGAGGTCGCTCATGCCGAAGCGGGTGACCATCTGGCGGGCAAGGCCCGCCACCATCTGGATGTCACCGCCAGCACCGGTGGTGACTTCGGCGTGGCCGAACACCACGGCTTCAGCGGCACGCCCGCCCAGGGCACCCATGATCCGTGCCTGCAACTGGGAGCGGCTCACAAGCATCTGCTCTTCATCGGGGGCAAACCAGGTGAGGCCCTGGGCCTGGCCGCGAGGAATCAGCGTGACCTTCTGCACGGGGTCGTGGTTTTTCACCAGGGTGCCCACCAGCGCATGGCCCACTTCGTGATAAGCAATCAGGCGCTTGCTGCGTCCATCGGTGAGCGGCTTGCCTTCCATGCCGGCGATCACCCGATCCACAGCGTCGTCGATCTCAGCCAGGCTGGTGGCCTCCTTGCGGCGCCGCGCGGTGAGGATGGCCGCCTCGTTGAGCAGGTTGGCGAGATCGGCCCCTGTGAAGCCTGGGGTGCGACGCGCAATCGCCTCAAGCGACACATCCTCGGCGAGTTTCTTGTTGCGGGAGTGCACTTCCAGAATCGAGAGGCGGCCCTTGATGTCAGGCGCGTCGACGCTTACCTGACGGTCGAAGCGGCCCGGACGCATCAGCGCTGAATCGAGCACATCGGGGCGGTTGGTGGCCGCGATGATGATGATGCCGCTGTTGCCTTCAAAGCCATCCATCTCCGTCAGGAGCTGGTTGAGGGTCTGCTCGCGCTCATCGTTGCCGCCGCCGATGCCGGCGCCGCGCTGGCGTCCCACCGCGTCAATTTCATCGATGAAGATGAGGCAGGGGCTGTTTTCCTTGGCCCGCTTGAACAGGTCGCGCACGCGGCTGGCGCCGACGCCCACGAACATCTCCACGAACTCGGAGCCGGAGAGGGAGAAGAAAGGCACACCGGCCTCACCGGCGATCGCCTTGGCCAGAAGGGTCTTGCCGGTGCCAGGGGGGCCCACCAGCAGAAGTCCACGGGGAATCTTGGCGCCCACGGAAGTGAAGCGTTCGGGCTGCTTGAGAAAGGTGACAACCTCCTGCAGGTCTTCCTTCGCTTCTTCCACGCCGGCCACATCGGCGAACTTCACGCCGGTTTCCGCTTCCATGGCGAAGCGGGCTTTGGTTTTGCCGAACTGCATGGCCTGGCCAGGACCGCCGGGCATGCCCGAGGAGCGGCGTGCCAGGAAAATCAGGGAACCGATCAGCAGCAGCGGGAACAGCAGGTTGCCGAGCAGGCCCAGGGCCGGCGGCGAATTGCGCGGCGGGTGGATGTCGAAGCTGATGCCCTTCTGCTTGAGATTGTTGATCAGCTCAGGGGCCACGCCGGGCAGATCCACACGCAGGCGCTGCACGCGGTTGTCGAGGTCAGGGTCCACCGCCTCGATCACGGCACTGCGACCGCCGTCGTAGATGTCCACCGCGGTGACGCGTCCCGCCTCCACGTAGTCGAGAAAGCGGCCGTAGCTCATGCGGGCCACAGCCGTGTTACGTGCGCTGGAGATGCCTGCACCGGTGCTCTCAGCGAAGCGGGCGGGGCCGCCACTGCCGAGCACCTGCCAGCCAAGGAACACAGCCACTCCCACAGGGAGAAGCCAAAGTGCGATCAGACGCCAGCGCTGGTTCATGGCTGAGAGGTTGTTTTAACAACTGTAAAGCTCGGGATCCAAGATGGAGACTGCTCCCTCCAGATCCGCGCTTCCCTCAGCCTGCCATGGTGGGGCGGGTTTCCTGAGAATCCGGCTGCAGCCCCTCGGCCAGCACCACTCCTGGCTCGCTTTCCATCAGCAGGTCGTTCACCGACAGCGTTTCGATCAGGTCGGGGCCGCCCAGGGTGTGGGTCCAGATCTCCACTTCACTGCTGGGGGGTGCCTCGAAGCTGAGGAACTCGAAGGGAAACGCCACCCGTTCCAGATAGAAGGTTTCAGGGCCGCAGCAACGAAGGATCACCATGCGGTCGCTGGCGTTGCGATACCCGCAGGGGAGTAGTGCCACGGTTGGTGCCTCATCTCAGAACCCTCATAAACGCACCATCGGCACCTCCCGTTTGGTCACAGTGACCACCAATAGGCTTTCTTAATCTTTTCTCGGGATTGTGTGGCGGGGCCTGATCGGTTCAGAGGCTCCGCAAAGCCACGATCGGATCCAGCCGCGCCGCACGCCGCGCCGGCACCACCCCGAAGAACAATCCGATCGAGCCGGATAGCCCCACCGTGAACAGCACGCTGCCGGCATCGATCGATGCCGGCAGGGGCGTGAAGCGGGCGACCCCTGCCACCGTGGCCAGCCCCACCGCGCTGCCGATCAAGCCACCGAGGCTGGCCAGCACCAGCGACTCCACCAGGAACTGGGCCAGCACATCGCCGCTGCGGGCGCCCACCGCTTTGCGTAGCCCGATCTCCTGAGTGCGCTCGCTCACCGACACCAACATGATGTTCATGATGCCGATGCCGCCCACCAGCAGGGACACGCCGCCGATCGCGCCGAGCATCAAGGTGAGTCCGCCGGTGATGGTGCCCACGATCGAAAGCGCATCCTGCTGGGAGCGCACCGCGAAGTCGTCCTCGCGCAGGATGCGGTGCCGCTGGCGCAGCAGGTTGGTGATCTGGAACTTGGCGGCGCCGGTGCTGGCCTCATCGCGCGCCTCCACGCTGATGAACGTCAGTACCACGCCGTACGTTGGATCGCGGCCGCTCAGTTTGCTCACCATGGTGGTGAGCGGGATGTAAGCAGCCTCGTCCTGGTTGTTGCCGAACACCGCCCCCTTCGCGGCCGTCACGCCGATCACCTCAAAGGATTGGTCGCGGATGCGCAGGATCTTGCCGATCGGGGAATCGCCAGGCAGCAGCTTGTTGCGCAGATCCGGGCCGATCACCACCACGTTGCGGGCGGAGCTGAGATCTTCTTCGCTGAAGAAGCGGCCCTGGGCGATCTCGAAGCGGCGCACTGGCAGGAATTCAGGCGTGATGCCCGACACGGACGCGCTGGAGCTGCGCGCGCCTGCCTGCACCACCAGATTCATGGTGATCTGGGGGGCCACCCGCCGCACAGAAGGCACCTGGGAGGCGATCGCTTCCGCATCTTCCAACACAAGAGTGCGGGGGTTCTGGAGCCCCTGGCGGCGGGTGTCGTTGTTGCCGGGCACCACAAAGAGCACGTTGGCGCCCAGGGTGCTGAGCTGCCCTTCCGCCAGGTTCTGGGCCCCCTTGCCCACCCCCACCAGGGTGATCACCGAGGCATTGCCGATCACGATGCCGAGCATGGTCAGCAGGCTGCGCATGCGGTTGGCCCCCAGCGTGGAGAGCGACATCCGGATGGTTTCGCCAATGGGCAGCTTCGACGCCATGCCTGAAACGGGTTCAGGGCTCATCATGGCCAGCCCGAACGGCGCCCGGGCGTGTCAGATCTCTGGGGTCTGGCGGCCGCCCTGGGTGTGGTTGCGTGCGCCGCGGTGCACGAGGCCCTCGCGCAGCTCGAGCGTGACGAACTCGCCGTGGCGGAGATCGGTGGTGGCATTGGCCACGCCCACGATCACCGGTACGCCTAGGCGCTGAGCGATAACGGCGGCATGGCTGTCACTGCCATCCGTTTCGGCGATCACGCCCCGCGATTTGCGGATCGCCTCCACGTAGGCCACGGTGGTTTCACGCACCACCAGGATTTCACCTGCCTCCAGCCGCGCTGCGTCTTCAGGGCTGTTGGCCACGTGCACCCGGCCACTGACGGAGCCATCGCCGATGCCCAGACCGCGACCGAGCACGGCCGAAACAATGCCCACTTTCACCAGATCGGTGGAGCCGCTGACACCCGCCAGGGTGCCGGCGGTCTGCACCACCAGGTCGCCGTCCTTGAGCAGGCCCTGCTCCTGAGCCACCCCCATCGCCAGGGTGAAGGTGCTGGTGGTGGAGTCCTGGTTGCTGATCAGCAGGGGGTTCACCCCCCACACGAGCTGCAGCTGGCGGGCCACGTTCACATCGTTGGTGATCGCCAGAATCGTGGTGGAGGGGCGGAACTTGCTGACGTTCCGGGCGGTGGCACCGGTTTTGGTGAGCGGCAGGATCGCCGCCGCCTGGAGCTGGCGCGCAATCGTGCTCACCGCCTGGCTGATGGAATTGGGGATCGTGCTCGCCATATGCGAATCGACGTGCCGGGTGGGGTAGTCGCGCTCGATCCTCAAGGCGATGCGGGCCATGGTGGCCACCGCCTCCACGGGATAGTCACCCACGGCGGTTTCGTTGGACAGCATCACCGCATCGGTGCCATCCAGGATGGCGTTTGCCACGTCGCTCACTTCGGCGCGGGTGGGCCGCGGACAGCTGGCCATGCTGTCAAGCATCTGCGTGGCCGTGATGATCGGGATCCCGAGCATGTTGGCCTTGCGGATCAGGTCCTTCTGCAGCAGCGGCACTTCCTCGGCAGGCATCTCCACGCCCAGGTCTCCGCGGGCCACCATCACCCCGTCGCAGAGGGGCAGGATCGCGTCGATCTGATCGATCGCCTCGAACTTCTCAATCTTGGCGATCACCGGAGTGCTGTGTCCCAGCGTGGCAATCAGCTCGCGGATCTCCTGCATGTCGGAGGGGTTGCGCACGAAGCTGAGCGCCACCCAATCGACCCCCTGTTGCAGACCGAAGGCGAGGTCCTGGCGGTCTTTGGTGGTGAGAGCCCGGATCGAGAGCTGCACATCGGGGAAGTTCACCCCTTTGTTGTTGGAGAGCACGCCGCCCACCACCACCGTGCAGTGGAGTGTGCGACCCGTCTGATCCACCGCGTCGACCACCATCTCCACCCGGCCGTCATCCAGCAGGATGCGGCTGCCGGCGGGCACCTCATCGGCCAGCTTGTCGTACGTGATCGTGGCCACCGACTGGGTGCAGGGCACCTCCCTGGAGGTGAGCGCAAAGGGATCGCCGTTGGCGAGGGTGATCGGCCCCTGCTCGAAGCGACCGAGCCGGATCTTCGGCCCCTGAAGGTCGAGCAGGATGCCTACGTGGATGCCCAGCTCATGGGCCACCTGACGGATGGTGGCGATACGCAGGGCGTGCTCGGAATGATCGCCGTGCGAGAAATTCAGGCGAAAGGTGGTGGCACCGGCGTGAATGAGTTCACGCAGGCGCTCGGGGCTTTCGGTGGCCGGACCGATGGTCGCCACGATCTTGGTGCGACGCGAAAGATCGGGAGCAGCCATCGGAGCGCCGGACGGTGAGCGGAAACTACCATCCGAAACCACCAGGCACCCGCCGCGCCCGTCGCCATGGAGCTCAACCACTACCAGCAGGAAGCGCGCTCCACCGCCCGCTACCCCTCGGTGGGAAGCAATCCCATCTACCCCACCCTGGGGCTCTGCGGAGAGGCCGGCGAAGTGGCAGACAAGGTCAAGAAGGTGCTGCGCGACGGGGACGGGAGCTTCGACGCGGACGTGCGAAGCGCGATCATGCTGGAGTTGGGAGACGTGCTCTGGTATGTGGCTCAGCTGTCAAGCGAGCTCGGTTTCGATCTCAACACCGTGGCAGCCGCCAACCTCGCCAAGCTTGCCGACCGCCAATGCCGCAATGTCATCGGTGGCAGCGGCGATCAGCGCTGAACCCAGCGGCAGCATCCGACGGGGCCGGCACGCGCTCGTACCCCGGGCACCTGGCCTCACCCGGGCCCACTCGCAACTGCAGGGCATGACCAGCCCCCTGTCGCTCTGTTGGTACGCCTGAGCCCGTCTTTCGCCATTGTTTTCCGATGCCCTGCGTTCCTGGAGTGCCATGCAGAACCTGCGAGATCGCCTTGTTCATGCCATGTGCTGGGGGCGATTCTCCGCACCGATCCAGGACGCGTCACTAGCTTTGAACCGGAGGTCTGCCCGCGCCCTGAAAGCCTGCCTGGCTCGCCGTCCTCAGCGCCTGCTGGGGCCCCTCCTGCCCCCTGTGATACTGGCTTCCCTGCTGGTGGCCTTCGTGCTCCTCGGCCCTGTGCCGCCGGGCTGGGCCGCCGATCTGGTGGTGAGTGACGTGTCCCTGGAGGCCTGCCCGGCCGCTGATGCGGGCGCCCAACCCCTCCTGCGCCGTGCCGCCGAAGCCAGCTGCTATGCCCTGCGGGGCGTGGTGGAGAACCCGGGCCGCAAGCCCGTTGTCGACACTGATGTGTTCGCCGTGATCGTGGATGCCAGCGGCGAGCCGGTGCTGCAGAACCGCAGCCGGGTGGGCTCGATCGGTGATGTGCCGCCCGGCCGCTCCGACTTCGCTCTGCGCCTGGCCGTTCCCGCCGGCACGCCAGAACCCTTGCAGGTGCGCAAGGCCCGTGCCCATGGCTTCAGCGCCCCCGTGCGCACACGCGCGGCGGAAGGCGATGAATTGCTGCCACTGGAGGAGGCGGTGCAGGAGCAGGAACTGAGCTGATCGCGCAGGCCTCAGCCGCCGTGATCAGCGGGGGGAGTCAGTAACCGAAGCCGGAGCCGGCGCCCATCAGCGAGCCACTCGCTGCACCCAGCAGGCTCTGGCCCAGGCTGAGCGCCAGGAAGGCGATCAGGGCAGAAAGGTCAAGGCCGCCAATGGGCGGAATCAGCCCCCGAAAGGCGTTGAGATAGGGATCGGTGATCGAGCTCACGGTGGAGAGCACCGGGTTGCTCCAGTCGAGATTGGGGAACCAGCTCAGCAGCACCCGCACCAGCAGCACCAGGCTGTAGATGCTGAGGGTCTGGGCCAGCACCGCAAACAACTGGCTCAGGATCGTCAGGGACATGGGCGCCATCGGCTCGTGCTTCGACTTTATGGGGAGGTGCGCGGTGGCGTGCGGCCGCCAGGGAGTTCCGCCTCACCACGCACGGCGAACGTGCGGTGGAACTTCTCACTGAGGCTGAGCCAATAGGAACGGCCGTCGCTCTGCCGGCGACGTTCGATGAAGTTCTGGGCCAGCAATTCCTTGATGTGGTCGTAGGCCCCGGAACCGCGCAGTTCCACAAGATCTGACTGAAGGATGCGTTTCTTCAGGGCGATGGTGGCCAGCGTGCGCAGGGTGGCGGTGGAGAGCTCCACCGGCAGCAGGTTCTGCACCAGGCCGCTGAGGCTCTCGCGGAGCTGGAGGCTGTACTGGCGCCCCTCCTGGCGAATCTCCAGAGCCGTGTCCCGATGGGCGTAGTCGGCCATCAGCGTGATCAGGGCCAGCTCAACCGCTTCGGGGACCAGCGCCACGCCAGGCTCCAGGCTGGCAAGCCGGGCCAGCTCGGCCAGATCCAGGGGCCGTCCCTTGAGATAGAGGATCGCCTCGATGCGCGCCGCCAGCGACAGGGAAGCCGCGCCCGTGGCCGCCGCACCCAGGGAGCCTCCGGTGAGGCCCGTCGTGTCGTCGCTGGACATGGAGCCGACCAGCAGAGTCTGGGCCGAACGTACCGCAGCCGTTCAGGCTCAGGCCAGGGCAGGGATCGGCGGCAGGACGGGTCCGAGGAAAAGGCGGTAGGCGGGGTTGTCGGTCTCGTCCCAGTAGCGGTAGCCCAGCCCTTCGAGAAAGGTGTGCCAGGCGGCATTGTCTTCCGGCTCCACCTGCACCCCCACCACGATCCGCCCCACGTCGGCGCCCTGGTTGCGGTAGTGGAAGATGCTGATCGACCAGTTGGGGTGCAAGGCGTTGACAAACGCCATCAAGGCGCCCGGCCGTTCCGGGAACTCGAAGCGGTAGAGCAGTTCCTGGCGCAGTTCCTGCCCCTCGCCGCTGAAGCCCTGGGGACGGCGGCCCCCCACCATGTGGCGCAGATGCAGCTTCGCCAGCTCGTTGCCGCTGAGATCGAGGCAGGGGAAGCCACTCGCCTGCAGCTGGGCGATCAGGCCGGCCGTGTCGTCGGCGCCGCTGATCTGAACCCCCAGGAAGATGTGCGCCAGCTTCGGGTCTGCCATCCGGTAGCTGAATTCCGTGAGGCTGCGGGAACCCAGCAGCTCGCACAGCTGCCGCAGGCTGCCGGCCCGCTCCGGGATCTCCACGGCCACCATCGCTTCGCGCGCCTCGCCCAGCTCGGCCCGCTCGGCCACGAAACGCAGGCGGTCGAAGTTCATGTTGGCGCCGCAGGCCACCGCCACCAAGGTGCGTCCCTGCAGCTGGCGGCGCTGCACGTCTGCCTTCATGCCGGCGATCGCCAGGGCGCCGGCCGGCTCCAGAATCGAGCGGGTGTCTTCGAAGACGTCCTTGATCGCTGCGCAGATCTCGTCGGTCGTCACCGTCACCATGGCATCCACGTGCTGCTGGGCAAGAGCGAAGGTGTGTTCACCCACCTCCCGCACCGCAACCCCATCGGCGAACAGGCCCACCGTCTCCAGGCGGATGCGTCGGCCGGCCGCCAGGGAGCGGGCCATGGCGTCAGCATCCACCGGCTCCACACCGATCACCTCCACCTCCGGCCACACACTTTTCACATAGGCGGCGATGCCGGCGATGAGGCCGCCGCCGCCCACCGCCACGTAGATCGCATCGGGGGGTGAGGAGCACTGGCGCAGGATCTCCAGGCCGATCGTTCCCTGGCCGGCGATCACCTCAGGGTCGTCGAAAGGGTGGATGAAGGTGAGGCCCGCCTCCCGCGCGCGGCGCCGGGCTTCCAGGCAGGCCTCGTCATAGGTGTCGCCGTGGAGCACCACCGCGGCCCCGAGCGCGGCAACAGCGCGCACCTTCATCTCCGGGGTGGTGAGCGGCATCACGATCACGGCCCGGCAGCCGAGGCGACCCGCCGCCAGCGCCACACCCTGCGCGTGGTTGCCCGCACTGGCGGCGATCACCCCCCGTTCCAGCTCCTCGGCGGTGAGGTGGGTCATGCGGTTGTAAGCACCGCGCAGCTTGAACGAGAACACCGGCTGGAGGTCCTCCCGTTTGAGCAGCACGTGGTTGCCGATGCGGCGCGAGAGATTGGGCGCCGGGTCGAGCGGCGACTCGATCGCCACGTCGTAGACGCGGGCACGCAGGATCCGCTGGAGGTAATCGCTCATTGACCCAGTGTGACAAGGGCCGGCCGGTGGCTGGCTGCAGACCGCTCAACCTCGATCTGGAGGCCGTTCACAGGCGGCTCACTCCCTCAGCACTCGCCTTCCCCTGCCCATTGGTGACCATTGCCGCCAACCGGCGGGAGGGGGAACGTAGATTGACCTGTACTGAACAGGCCGGGGCATGCATCTCAGCGAGCTGAGCCATCCCAATCAGTTGCATGGGCTCAGCGTCGCCGAGCTGGAAGGCATCGCGAGGCAGATCAGAGAGCGCCACCTGGAGGTGGTCTCCAGCAGCGGCGGCCACCTGGGCCCCGGCCTGGGGGTGGTCGAACTCACCCTCGCCCTCTACCAAACCCTGGATCTCGACCACGACAAAGTGGTGTGGGACGTGGGCCACCAGGCCTATCCCCACAAGCTGGTCACCGGCCGCTACCTCCGCTTCAACACCCTGCGTCAGCAGGGTGGCGTGGCCGGCTATCTGAAGCGCAGCGAGAGCCGTTTCGATGCCTTCGGCGCCGGCCATGCCTCCACCAGCATCTCGGCAGCCCTGGGCATGGCCCTGGCCCGCGATCGGCGCGGCGAGGATTTCAAGTGCGTGGCGGTGATCGGCGATGGCGCCCTCACCGGCGGCATGGCGCTGGAGGCGATCAACCATGCCGGCCACCTGCCGCACACCCGGCTGCTGGTGGTGCTGAACGACAACGACATGTCGATCTCACCACCAGTAGGTGCGCTCTCCACATACCTCAACCGCATGCGGCTGAGCCCGCCGCTGCAGTTTCTCTCCGGCAGCGCTGAAGAGGCGGTGAAGCACCTGCCCTTCATGCACGGCGAGCTGCCGCCTGAGCTCAAGACCCTCAAAGAGAGCATGAAGCGGCTCTCGGTGCCCAAGGTGGGCGCGGTGTTCGAAGAGCTGGGCTTCACCTACATGGGCCCGGTCGACGGCCACGACATCGCCGGGATGATGCGCACCTTCCAGGCGGCACACCGCTGCGAAGGCCCGGTGCTCGTGCATGTGGTCACCACCAAGGGCAAGGGGTACCCCTACGCCGAGGCCGATCAGGTGGCCTATCACGCCCAGTCGGCTTTCGATCTCAAAACCGGCAAGGCCTACCCCTCCAGCAAGCCGAAGCCACCCAGCTACAGCAAGGTGTTCGGCCAGACGCTGGTGAAGATCTGCGAGCTCGACCCCACCGTGGTGGGCATCACGGCCGCCATGGCCACCGGCACCGGCCTCGATCTGCTCGAAAAGGCACTCCCCGATCAGTACTTCGACGTCGGAATCGCCGAGCAGCACGCCGTCACCATGGCGGCAGGCATGGCCTGCAACGGCGTCAAGCCTGTGGTGGCGATCTACAGCACCTTCCTGCAGCGCGCCTACGACCAGCTCATCCACGATGTCGGCATCCAGAACCTGCCGGTCACCTTCGTGCTCGACCGCGCCGGCATCGTCGGTGCCGACGGCCCCACCCACCAGGGCCAGTACGACATCAGCTACCTGCGCGCCGTACCCAACTTCACGGTGATGGCGCCAAAGGATGAAGCCGAGCTCCAGCGCATGCTGGTGACGGCGATCGCCCATACCGGCCCTACCGCGATCCGATTCCCCCGGGGCGAAGGCGAAGGGGTGCCGCTGGTGGAGGAAGGCTGGGAGCCGATCGCCATCGGCCGTGGCGAACAGCTCGCCGATGGCGACGACCTGCTGATCGTGGCTTATGGCGCCATGGTCTACCCGGCCATGGCCACCGCAGGGCTGCTGCAGGAGCAGGGTGTGCGGGCGGCCGTCGTCAATGCCCGCTTCCTGCGCCCTCTCGACGACTCCCTGATCGTGCCCCTGGCCCAGCGCATCGGCCGCGTGGTCACCATGGAAGAAGGCGCTCTGCCCGGTGGCTTCGGCGCTGCCGTGGTGGAAGCCCTCAACGACAACGACGTGCTGGTGCCTGTGCTGCGCATCGGCATTCCAGATGTGCTGGTGGATCACGCCAGCCCCGACCAGAGCAAGCAGGCGCTGGGGCTCACCCCGCCGCAGATGGCCACCCGCATCCTGCAGCGCTTTCAACTCGGCGTGCTGCGCCAGCCACTCACGGTCTGAATCGCGCCTTGAGCTCAAGCGAACGGCTGCGCTGCCAGGTGCTGGTCGTGGGCTGCGGACCGGCGGGTGGAGAGTTGGCCCGGGGCCTGGCCCGCAGCGGCGTGGATGTGCTGGTGGTGGATGCCCTGCCAGATCTACGGACGCGTGCCTTCAGCAGCGCCGCGCTACCGCTGCAGGCGATCGAACGCTTCGGTCTGCCGCCGGAGGTGGTGGCCAGCCGCTGGAGCGGTTGGCAGCTGTTCGGCCCCGGCGACGACCAGCGCCATTGGAGCCAGGAGCAACCGCTTGGGGCCGTGCTCGACTTCGGGGCCCTGCGCCACTGGCTGGGGCTGCAGGCCAGTGGCTGGGGAGCTCGCCTTGCGTTGGGCCTGCGGGCGAAGCGCTGCGAGGCTGTGGGCGATCGCCTGCGCACTTCGTTGGTCGGGGCGTCAGGTGCTCTGGTGGAGGTGGAGAGCGACTGGGTGGTGGACGCCAGTGGCCAGGGGCGAGCCTTGATCGGTGACCCTCCCCCCAGCCGCGATCCGCTGGTGCGTGGCGTGGGGGTGGAATGGCTGCTACAGGTGCCGGAGCCGCTCTGGCGCCGCTGGAGCAACCGGCTCAGCTTCTGCCTCGGCTCCCAGTGGATGCCCCAGGGCTACGGCTGGGTGTTTCCCATGCAGCCCGGCCTGTTGAAACTGGGTGTGTGCCGCCTGGAAGATCCTCGCCGCCAGGGAACTCAACCGGCCCTTGGCACCTGCCTGCAGCAGTTGCAGCGCCGCTGGCTGCTACAGGAGGCAGAGGTGGTGGATCGGCACGGCGGTGTGATCCGCAGCTCGGTACGTCGCCGGGAACCCCACCGCCGCGGCAGGTTGCTGGGCCTGGGCGATGCCATCAGCACCGCCAACCTGCTGGGCGGTGAGGGGATTCGCCACGCCATGGCAAGTGGCCGCCTGCTGGTACCGGCGCTGGTGGAGGCGTTGGCCGGCAACGAACGGCCGCTTGACCGCTACCCAGGCCAACTCAAGCGCATGCTCGGCTGGCGTTGGAGCCTGAGCGGCAGGTTGGCCCAACGCACCTGGCTTGGCCTGGTGGACGAGCGGGGAGACCGCAGACTTTCAGCTCTGCTGCACGGCCTGGAGCAGACCGCCGCCGCCGGCGATCTCTCCGCGCTGTTGTTCCACTACCGCTTCGAGCGTTACGGGGGGCGGATGCTCCCCTACCTGCTGGGGTGGCGCTGAAGCGCCACCCACACGGCCCTTGAACTCAGAGCACACCCCGGGAGGCCAGGCCCTGAATGGCGCCGATGCCGAAGATGTGGCCCAGGCTGGTGGTGGCCAGCAGGGAGGCATGGCTCAGGCCGCCGAAGAACTGCGGGCTGGGCAGCTGGGCGCCTTCGGAGGGGTACTTGATGGTGGCCTTGCCGATGCCGATGGCAATCACATTGCAGACAATCATCACCAGAGCCACTTTCGGTGACCAGGAAATCGAAGCGGGGGCAAGCGCGAGGAGCGGAGCGATCATCTTGGATCTGAAACCGACGCCCCATCTTCCGGGTGAACCACTCCATCCTCACCCGGGCGTAAAACTTGTTCATGGCCCTGAGGCGGTGGGCCGTCCGCGGAGGCGGTGCTGAAACCCAGCAACACCATCAGATTGGCCACGGTGAGGAAGGCCTCGGCAGCGCCATGCAAGGGGTCCACATCCGCCAGCTGCTGGCCAAAACGGAGTTCTGCCACCACGGCGGCCACGATCGTGACGGCCACGAACACCAGCGTGAACTGAAAGCCTCGCAAGGCCAGCGGCGGGAAGCGGCCGCTGCGCCCGGCCCAGCGCAGGAAGGCCAGGTAGGGCAGCAAAGAGAGCACGAACAGGGGCGCAGGATCCACAGCTGCCAGCGGTTGCAGCAACCAGAGGCCGTGGCGCCATCCATCCTGAACAGCGCCAACGGCCCCGCTCAGACCGGAGCTGCCTGCAGCGCTGCTGGCCATGACGAACGCATGGAAAGGGGCAGCAAGCTGATTGATGGAGTGGAGGGGGGCAGTGAGCAGAGCGATGACAGACAACGGAATGACAAGAAGCGGCATGATCTCCGTCAGGCCTGACGCGGAGACGGCAGCAACTGCCAGCCAGCTACCGCCAGTGCGATGTTGCCGACCAAGGTGGTGAAGGCCTGAAACACCACCAGGCCACGCAGAGCTTCGGTGTTGTCGAACAGGTGCCAGGTGCAGGCCGCCATGGCGCTCACAAGTGCAGGCAGCATGGCCAGGGCCAGCCAGCGCCACTGCGGTTCATGGCGCCGTTCCCCCCAGCGCACGATCGCTGCGATGGCGAGCATCCACTCCAGCACCGAGGCGATGTGGATCCACCAGGTGGGCAGCGAGAGCGCGTGCATCGGAGCGTCCGCTTGAGTGGCCTCATCATGAAGGAGCCCGCTGCGACCATGCCAGCGTTGGCAGTTTCGATCTCGCCCCTGCCTGCCGCGCCCCTGCCCCCCACGTCACTGGCAGCCCGACTGATGCCGACCCCCTGATGCCGAACCGTCCCCTGCTCTGCGGCTACTACGGCGAGCACAACCTCGGCGACGACGCCCTGCTCACCGCCTTGCTGGCGCAGCTGCCAGCGGGATGCGATCCACTCGTGACCGCATTCGATCGCGAGGAGGTGGAGCGCTGCTTCGGGGTGCGCACCGTGGACCGTCGGCGCCTGGCGTCGGTGTTGCAGGCCCTGGGTGGCTGCGATGCGCTGGTGCTGGGTGGCGGCAGCCTGCTGCAGGACGTCACCAGCTTCGGCAGCCTGATCTATTACACGGGACTGATCCTGCGGGCGCGCCTGGCTGGCCTGCCGGTGCTGCTTTGGGGACAGGGGCTGGGCCCACTGCGCCGCCGCCGCAGCCGCCTGCTGGTGCAGCGCCTGCTGCCTCTGGTGCAGGGGATCACCTGGCGGGATGCCGGTTCAGCAGCCCTGGCTGCTGAGTGGGGCGTGCAGGCGCCAGTGGGCAGTGATCCGGTGTGGTCGTTGCCGGCTCAGTGCTGGCAGGGGCCGGGCGGACCGATCGTGCTCTGCTGGCGCCCCACCAGGCTGCTCAATGACAGCGGCTGGGCCGTGCTGCTGCAGGCCCTTGACCAGGTGGCGCGCCGCCTGGACCGGCCGGTGCACTGGCTGCCCTTCCACCGGGAGCAGGACACGGGCTTGCTGCAGGAGTTGAAGGAGAGGGGTCTCTTGCCGCAGGGGCTTGAGGCCCGCAGCCGGGAGCTGCAGGTGAAGACTCCAGAGGAGGCCTGCGAGCAGTTCCATGGGGCCGCGCTGGTGGTGTCGATGCGGCTGCATGGCCTGATCCTGGCGGCCCTGGCAGGAGCCCCCTGCGCAGCACTCAGCTACGACCCCAAGGTGAGGAGGGCCGCTGATGCTCTCGCCTGCCCCTGCTTCGATCTGGAAGCAACGGCCCTGGCGGCTCACCAGGCAGGACCCCTGGCGCAGAGCTGGCTGAGCGCTGCCGAGATTCCCCCGGCAGGAGCCACCATTGAGCAGTTGCGCCAGCAAACGGCAGTTCACGCTGCGTTGCTGCATCAGCAGCTGGGCTGACTACCGGCTTCGGCTCGCAGAACCGAAGGACGACGGCCCCGCGGCACGCATCAGAAGTGCTGACATATCCGGCTGGCAACGGAATTGTTGGCAGGATCCGGCTCGAAGCACAGCTGTTTGCCGTCTGTGGCTCGCGGCCGGCTTGGCGGGTGGTTTGACTGGCAAGCCGGTGACCTTTGCCCCTCTCCGATGGACCGCGTGAAACTGCAGATCCTGCTCAGCGTGCTGATCCCGCTGGGGGCGATGGCCTACTGGCTGAGCACGCTCGGCTTCTTCGACCAGCCGTGAACCTGGCCGCGGACGGTGGTCAGCGGCCAGTGACCGCAGCCTTCTAGTTGCTGGCAGGAGCGGCCATCGCCAGCGGGATGCGGGGCACCGGGAAGCCATTGCTGCCCAGCACATCCACGATCATGCGGTTGGTGTCGAAGTAGACCTGCCAGTAGTTGTCCGTATGGGTGTAAGGGCGAACGGCAAGTTTCGGGCCGCGCTCGGTGAACTCCAGCACCTCCACATCTGCCGGCATGCCGTCGTACTGGTTAGGAACGCTCTTGATGCCCTCCTTGAGCAGGGCCACGGCACGGGCCACATCGGCGCTGTTGTCGAGCTGGGCCACCAGTTCCACCCGCCGGAACGGATGCACGGAATAGTTCTGGATGTTGTCGCTGAAGAGCTTGCCGTTGGGAATGATATTGCGGACATTATCGGGAGAGAGCACCGAGCTCACGAACATGCCGATTTCCTCCACGGTGCCGGTGACGCCGGCGGCAGTGATGAAATCGCCCACGCTGAAGGGGCGGAAGACCTGCAGGAACACCCCGGCGGCGAAATTGCCAAGCATGCCGCTCCAGGCCGCGCCGATGGCCACGCCTGCACCGGCCAGCAGGGCAGCGAAGCTGGCCGTTTCAATGCCGAAGAAGCCAAGGATGGCCACCACCAGGATCACCCGCAGCACTGCCGCGAGGATGTTGAGCAGGTAAGACACCACCGTCGCGTCGAGGCTGCTGTGGCGCAGAGAGCTGCGCAACAGGCGCACGGCCAGGGTGATGAGCCAGCCGCCGGCAATCCAGAGGGCAACAGCGCCCACCAGCTTGAAGATGAACGGAACGACGATCGCAGTGATCAGGGCGAGGCTCTCAGGCACGGAGAGAGAATCGGGGTGCAGCAGAACGCTGCTGTTTCCTGAGCCTCACGTCAACCGAATGTTGAGGTCTTGGCACGGCGGGATGGCACGTACGACGTGCAGGGTGCAGCAGAGGCACTCTGCGTCCCTCTCACCAGATGCACGCAGCAGAACGCTCACCCCATGCTCGCTGCCGCAAGTTCGGCAGGTCCACCCCGCCATCAGGTGGTAAGCGAACCGCTGGATAGCCCGCGAAGGCGCTCGAGTTCATCAAGCACTTCCTTGCTGTGGCCGCTGGGCCGCACGGCCACCCAGCGGGTCCGCAGTATCCCTTCAGGATCGATCAGGAACGTGTGACGCTGGGAAAAGGGCGGCAGCCAGGAGCCGTAACGCTGGCTCACCTTGCCGCCGGGGTCGGAAAGCAGCGGAAAGTCCAGTCCCTCGCTGTCGCAGAAGGCGGCGTGATCATCGAGTGCATCGGCGCTGATGCCCACCACCTCAGCCTGAAGGCTGTGGAAGCGGGCCAGATCGTTCTGAAAGCCTCTCGCTTCCAGCGTGCAACCGCCGGTGAAATCCTTGGGATAGAAGTAGAGCGCGAGCCAGCGGCCGCGGAAATCTTCAAGCCCGAGGGTGGTGGGTTCCAGCCGATCGGCCGTGAAGGCCGGCAAACGAAATGAAGGAGCTGGACGGTCGAGCTCCGGAAGGGTTCCACCCATCGCTGTGGCCGCACGCGGTCGGGCCAGCCATGCGGAAACAAACAGGACGGAACCCTGCAGGAGTCGTCGACGCTTCACCGAACCGGAACGTACCGGCTCAGATTTTGGCCAGGTTGATGCCCAGTTCGCGGGCGTAGGCGCCCAGACCCTTCTTCTGGATGGTGCGAAGGGTGCGGGTGGCCACGCGCAGCTTCACCCATCGGTTGCCTTCAGCCCACCACAGGCGACGCTCCTGCAGATTCACCTGCTGGAGCTTCTTGGTGCGCACGTGGGAATGGCTGACCGCCATGCCGTTGTTGGCACGCTTACCGGTGAGTTGGCAAACCCGGGACATGACGTTCAGCTGCTGAAAATGACAAACGGGCCAGGCCCGAAGGGGCGAATCTAGCAAAGGGGAGGCGAGGCCTCAGAGGCCCCGCTCCATGAGGCGACCCATCAGGTTGGAGCTGCGCTGCTGGAAGCCCGCCAGCTCGTTGGGTTCAAGGCCTCCCACCGAAAGGCGGGCCAGCTCGTAGATGTGACGGCTGAGGTCGTCGGCGAGCTGCTGGCTGGGGGAGCTCCCGCCACCGGTGATCACGGCGCCGGCGGACAGCTTCAGCAGCCCCTCCACCAGGGCATGGCGGCGGTTGATCAGCAGCACGTGGTGGTCGGGCAGGCCGGGCAGACGTTGCTCCATGAAGGCGCCCATGTCATTGATGCGCCGCATCTGCTCCGGCAACAGGATCAAGGCGGCTGGGGCGTTGTCCCCCTTGAGGGCCTGCACCTGGATGGTCACCTTGTCGTTGGCGAGGGCCTGCTTGAACAGACTGCGCAGCTGCTCGGAGCTGTCCTTCCCCTGGGAATCGGTGAGCTCGCTCTCTTTCTCCTGCAGGCTGTCGTCGAGTTCGGCGTCAACGCGGCGGAAGGTGAGCTCCTCGTGGCGTGCCTCCAGCCAGGGGATGAACTGGGCATCGATCAGGGCATCAGCCAGAAGCACCTCGGCCCCCTGGCCCTGCCAGAGCGCCAGGGCACCGGCCTGGCCGGCCTCATCGGTGCAATAGAGAATGCGCTTGTCGTTCTCAGGCGACAGACGGCTGCGGTAGGCGGCGAGGGTGGTGAACGCCTTGCCGCCAACGGCGATCGGCTCGGGGTCGGCGGCATCGGCAGTGGTGCCGAACAGCACGAGATCTGCCACCTGCTCGGCGAACTTGTCGTCTTCCATGGCGCCGATCTTGATGAAGGGAGCGATGCCCTCCCAGATTTCCGCGTAGCGGGTGGGTTCGTCCTTCTGGAGCTGCTTGAGCCGATCCCCCACCTTTTTGGCCACGAAGCCACCGATCGAGCGCACGCGCCGGTCGGTCTGCAGAGCGGAGCGGCTGACGTTGAGGGGGATGTCGGGGGAGTCGATCACACCGCGCAGAGGCAGCAGGTAGCGCGGCACCACCTCTTTGATCGAATCGCTGACGAACACCTGGTTGCAGTAGAGGCGAATTTCCCCTTTTTCCCAATCGCCACGGCCCGTGAGCTTGGGGAAGTAGAGGATGCCCTGCAGGTTGTAGGGGTAGTCGGTGTTGAGGTGCACCCAGAGCAGCGGATCACCCTGGAAGGGGTAGAGGTAGCGGTAGAGCTCGATGTAGTCGTTGTCGGTGAGGTCACGGGCGCTCTGGCGCCACGGTGCCAGCCGCTTGTTGACCGTTTCACCTTCCAGCTGCACTTCCACCGGCAGGAAATCGCAGTAGGTGGTGATCAGCGAACGGATGCGGGACGGCTCGATGTATTCCATCTCCTCCTCCTGCAGGTGCAGGATCACATCGGTGCCAGGCTCGCTGCGCTCGCCCGATTCGAGGCTGAAGTTGGGGGAGCCGTCGCAGCTCCAGCGCACAGCCTCGGATTCGGGGCGTGCGCTCAGGCTCACCAGCTCCACCTTTGCCGCCACCATGAAGCTGGAGTAGAAGCCAAGGCCAAAATGGCCGATGATGGCGTCGTCTTCCCGTTTGTATTTCTCCAGGAACTCCTCGGCGCTGGAGAAGGCCACCTGGTTGATGTAGCGCTTCACCTCATCGGCCGTCATGCCGATGCCGTTGTCGCTGATGGTGAGGGTCTTGGCTTCGCGATCAATGCGGATCTGAATCCGTCCTTCCTCACCCTCGCCGCAATCTCCAGCCATCGCTGCCATGCGGCGCTTGCTGATGGCATCCACCCCATTGCTCACCAGCTCCCGCAGGAACACCTCATGGCCGGAATACACGGCCTTCTTGATGATCGGGAAGATGTTCTCGGTGTGGATCTGAATCTGGCCCTGTTCCAGCACCGTCATGGCAGTTGAGTCACTGACGCGACCTTAGGGATCCCCCTGGACGGGCTCAAGCCGTGGCAGGGAGGGGTCTCCGAACCCCTGGTGTGGTGGCAAGGGCATCGCGGGCGGCGCGGACGCCATTGACGCGTGCCAAGCGCATGGAGGGGAGCCACCAGTGCAGGACCAGGTCCTTGCCGCGCCTTGCATCGGTGCTTGCGCCTACCCCTTGGGCACGCTGTGGCGGGGTGCCGGTTGCGCTGCCATGCGGAGCCCAGCAGCACCAGGCGACGCCTTGGAGCAGGGATGGTCAGCCGCCAGCGATGGCCATCTGAACGGATGAAGTGGGCAGCCGGATGGACCTTGCAAGGGGGGGATAGTCCTCAGCGCTGAGATTGCTTTCACCGGCCACAAGCCAACGGGGATCTGATTCCTTCTTGCCTGGCATGGGATGAGCGGGAGCCTTACGCGGAGCATCGAGCCATCTGGGGGGATACAGAGCAACATCCCTGCGGATAGGAGCATGGATGGTCCGGACAGATGGCAAGCTGATGAAGACTCTTTCGCTGCCGACGGATCCGGTCCAGTGCCAGTCGTTGGTGCATCAGCCGTCTTTAGCTCCAACCGCACGTTGTGGCCACGCACTCAACAGCAACAGCCCACTCAGCAGCTCAGGCATGGCTCTGAGCGGATGCTGAATGCCCTGGTGGGAATACACACCTCGGCGCATGAGGGCGGAGTTCGTTGCTCAATTCCGCTCAAAGCCCGGCAAACCACTCGTAGCCGTTGTCTTCCCAGGTGCCGCGCCGCAACGGGTCGAGTGAGCTGATCACCTCCAGCCCCGTCACCCATTTACTGAGTTTGTAACCCAGCTTGATCGGCGAGGCGAGGCGCAGGGGGGCACCATTGGCCACCGGCAGCGGCGCACCGTTCATGCCGGTGGCCAGCAGGGTCTGGGGATGCAGCGCGGAAGCGATGTCCCAGGTGGTGAAGAACTGATCGGCGGATTCGATCGCCACGTAACCGCCCAGGCTGGAAAATCCAGCCAGTGCCAGCACATCGGCGAGGCGCACCCCCGACCAGCACACGATCGCCGCCCAACCCTCCACGCACACATGGCGGATGATGATCTCGTGCTGGGGCAGAGCGGCCAGATCGGCCAGATTCAACTGCAGCGGCTGGCGCACCAGCCCATCCACGCGCAACCGGTAGCGCGCAGGATCCAGCCGCGGCACACCGTTGAAGCTGTTCACCAGCAGCGCCGCCGGATCCACCTGATCCCGGCGAAACTCGGGCACCTTGCCCTTCCCCTGCAGCCACGCTTCAAGACGCTCGTTCAACGGCTGCGTAGCCTTCCCCACCTGCTCGCTGAAGCGATTGAGAGCGCACCCGCCCAGCAGCAAAGGGGCCCCACCGCTGTAACCCAGGCCTAGCAATTGCCGGCGGGTCAGCCAGGGGCTCTGCGGTGTCAAGTGAGCATGGAGCGCCAGAGCCGCCATCCTCCGACGCGCCAGGAGAGGGTGGCATGGGCCAGGGTGAGGATAGCGATGGCGGGAATCGTGGCCAGGTGAGCCACACGCAAGGTGTGCCAGCTGGTGGCACCGAACAGTTCCCCGAAGCTGAACAGGCACGACAGCCACCAGAACTGAGCCGGCTTGTACATCGCCAGGCCCGTCATCAGCGCAAAGGCCAGCAGAACAAGCATCAAGGTGTAGATCAGGCGATGCGCCGCCAGGCGTCGCCTGGCCAGATTCGAACTCGCGTTCAGCGTGGCCAGATCGCTGCTCTGCGCCAGCCGGTCGCGGCGCCGCTGGATCAGCAGGGCGATCCAGAGTCCAAGGTTCAAGGCGCAGAGGCCCATGAAGCCGAAGTGCCAGTCGCGGCCACCGGCCAGCCAACCGCCCAGGGTGAACAGCTCCGGCACGGTGGCGCCGCCACGACCACCGAACACGGGATGGGCGTTGTAAATCTGCAGACCGCTGGCAGCCATCACCAGAAACACCACCAGGTTGAACCCGTGGAAGGCCCGCGTCCAGAGCGGATGCCGATGGCGGGAGGGTGACATCTCAGCTGCGACGCTGCTCGGCCGGCCGCTCCTCCGGCACGATCGCCCCCTCCACCGGGCACACCTGCAGGCAGATGCCGCAGTCGATGCAGGTGTCGAATTCGATCCAGTAAAAGGGGGTGCCTTTGCTGTTGGCTCCCGAGCCCGGCTTGATGCAGGCCACGGGACAGGCATCCACGCAATCGGCCACGCCCTCGCAGACATCGGTGAGGATCGTGTGGGCCATAACGGGGCGGGCGCAAGCGTGGCGCGATCCTAGAAATCCGCCGGGCTCTGCTCCGGCTCAGCCAAGCCACTCCAGCCCTTGGCTGTCGCGGCTGAAGGCGACCGCCTCCGCCTCAGCGTGCGAGCCGAGCGGCTCCGGCAGCAGCTCGGCAGCGCGGCCCTGAGCATGGAGCTGATCGAGCCGTTCCAGGGCAGAAGCGAGTCCGTCGGGGTGGCTGTAGGCCACCAGCAGCGGGCGCTCCGCCAGCCTGGTCGCTTCCTTGTTGCCGGGGGTGCCGTTGAGCAGCTCGCGGATGTCTTCGATCGAAAAGGCGAAACCCACACCGGCGGCCAGGGCCGCATCGGCACAGAAGCGACCCACCAGGGCGTCGTAGCGGCCGCCGCTGGCCACATCCACCGGTGCCGCCGCACCGCGACACACCAGCTTGAGCACGATGCCGTCGTAGAGATCGAAGTGGGGCTGGAAGCTGGGATCCAGCTGCAGTTGCACCCCAAGGCGCTCGGCCGCTGGGCGCACCAGCTCCAGCGTGGTGGCCAGCTCCGTCAGCAGGGGGCTGGACCCCAGGTGCCGCTCCAGTTCCTTCAGCACCCAGGCCGGTTCGCCGCGCAGGCGCAGCAGGGCCTGCAGCTGCGCCTGTTCCGCAGGCTCCAGCGGAATGGCAGCCAGGGCCAGCGGATCGAAGCCCGTGAGGGCACGGCGACAGGCAGTGCGGTGCTGGGAAGGCAAGCGTTCGAGCAAGGTGCTGAGCAGCCCGTGGTGGCCCACCAGCAGCTGGGGTTCATGGCTGGGCTCCAACCCGATCGTTTCGGTGCAGGCCAGCAGCAGGCGGATCAGCTCCACATCGGCGGAGGCCGTGGGCACCCCGAGCAGCTCCACACCGCTCTGCAGTTGCTCACTGATGCGTTGCCCGCCCGCATCACCCACGAGGGCGCGGAAGGTGGGCCCTTCCGCCCAGAGGCGCAGCGGCCGTGGGCGCGCAGCCATGCGGGTGGAGGCCGCCCGGGCGATTGAGGCCGTGAACTCAGGCCGCAGGCCCAGCGGTTCTTCCGCCGCGAGGCGCACCACGTCCTGCTCAGCGATGCCGCCACCGGCCTGCAGCGTGTCGAGCCGTTCCACCGACGGGGGCGCCACCTCCTGGTAACCCCAGAGCCGATAAACCTCCGCCAGACGCTCGCGCAGGCGCCGGTTGCCGCCCACCTGGACGGGATTGAGATCCCTGGCGCCGGCGGCGGGTTGCAGGGCCATGGGAAATCAGAGGAAAGTGAAGGGGAGCGGCTGGATCCTATGGAGCGGTGTGGGGCCCGCTCAGAGCTCGGGAGCGCCGAACAACGCGCCTGGCAACGGCCGGCACTGGGCCAACCCATCCATCAGGGCGCGATGCAGGCCGGGGGTGGTGGCGATCAGCCGCCCGTCGGCCAGCACCAACGGCGTGCCGTCGTAGGCACTGACGATGCCTCCCGCCTGCTCCACCAGCACCACGCCGGCGGCCAGATCCCACGGGGAAAGGCCGCGCTCCCAGTAACCATCAAGTCGGCCGGCCGCCACGAAGGCCAGATCCACGGCGGCAGCCCCGCCGCGGCGCACCCCATGGCTGCGGTGGGTGAACCAGCAGAACTCGGTGTAGTTGGTGTCGGGCTGGGTGGTGCGGTCGTAGGCGAAACCAGTGACCAGCAGTGAGGCGGAGAGCTCGGTGCAGCCGCTCACCTGGATCGGCTGGTCGTTGCACCAGGCGCCCAGGCCAGGCGCCGCCCAGTAGTGCTCCGCCAGGGCCGGCACTTCGATTGCCCCCAGCAGCGGCGTGCCCCGCAAGGTGAGACCCACCGAGGTGGCGAACAGCGGGAAGGAGTGGGCGAAGTTGGTGGTGCCATCGAGCGGGTCCACGCACCACTCCAGGTCGGAGCGGGTGGCACTGTGGCCGCTCTCTTCCGCAAGCACGGCCACACCGGCACTCTCAGCGGCGAGCACAGCGAGCACCGCCTGCTCAGCCGCCAGGTCGGCCTCGGTGACCAGATCCCCGGCTCGGCCCTTCTCCCGGATCTGGCGCAGCTTGCCGAAATGACGCGTGAGCTCGGCGCCACCGGCGGCGGCAGCCCGGCGGGCCACCCCGGCCAGACGCTCCAGGTCCCCAGCGCTGAGGCCAGAGGCCTGCAGAGCCTGCTGGGAAAGACAGGGATGGCCGGCGGCCGGTGGCTGGAGGCTGATGGTCATGGCTGGGGAGTCATGGCTGGGCGTTTATGGCTGAAGGGGCATGGCTGGGGGCTCACTCCTCTTCGATCGGCAGGCCGGGGCGAATGCGGCCACGTCCGAAGTGGCGGCCGAACTGCAGGTCGTAGACCTCATCCTCATCCTGGGTTTCCACCTCCAGGGGGCCGATGGCGCGGGCCACGCAGAGCAGGCCATAACCGCGCTTGCGCAGCTCCTGCGAGAGGCCGAGCGCTTCGCGCTGATCGATCTCACCCGAGAGCACGCGCACGGCGCAGGCCGTGCAGCAGCCATTGCGGCAGCTGAACGGGAGCGGCTGGCCCTGCTGCTCAAAGCTGCGCAGCACGTACTCCCCCTCCGGTACATCCAGCCGGATCACCCTGTTCTGCTGGCGCCAGTGCACCGTGATCGGAAAACGCTTGGTCATCGCCTGACGTGAACCACAAACGGCCTGCTGCTACATTGCCACCTGCCCCATGACAGCCGCTGGAGAGGTGGCCGAGTGGTCGAAGGCGCAGCACTGGAAATGCTGTATAGGGGCAACTCTATCGAGGGTTCGAATCCCTCCCTCTCCGTCCAGATTCACCAAGACCGGCCTTAGCGCCGGTCTTTTTTTGTAGCTGCGGGGAGAGGCCCAGCGGCGCACAACTGATCAGGCGCTGCTTGAACCAGACCATTCATTTCACATGAAAATCACCGATCAGTTCGCGACCGGCTAGGCCGCGAACCAAGGGAGTGAATCTGCCTGTACAGGCAGCAGACCAAGGGAGTGAAGCCGCGTGTTGATCAGCCGAAACGGCCGGTCACATAGTCCTGGGTGGCCTGTTGCACCGGAGCGTTGAAGATGCGCTCGGTGTCGTTGAACTCCACCAGATAGCCCACCTTGCCGCTGCCGCCTTCCACGGCTTCAGCGTTGAAGAAGGCGGTCTGATCAGAGACCCGAACCGCCTGCTGCATGTTGTGGGTGACGATCACGATCGAGAAGGACTTTTTGAGCTCGTGCATCAACTCCTCGATCTTCAAAGTGGAGATCGGGTCAAGCGCTGAGCAGGGTTCGTCCATCAGGATCACCTCAGGCTCCACCGCAATTGCGCGCGCGATACACAGGCGCTGCTGCTGACCGCCGGAAAGGGCATTGCCGCTCTCCTTGAGCTTGTCCTTGGTTTCATCCCAGATGAAGGCCTTGCGCAGGGAGCGCTCCACCAGCTCATCCATGTCGCCCTTGTAGCCATTAATCCGGGCACCGAAGGCGATGTTTTCGTAGATCGATTTGGGGAAGGGGTTCGGCTTCTGGAACACCATGCCGATGCGCCGCCTCACTTCCACCGGATCCACCTCCTTGGCATAGATGTCCTGGGAGTCGAACACCACCCGTCCCTTTAACGTACAGCCCTCGATCAGATCGTTCATGCGGTTGAGGGCTCGCAACACGGTGGACTTGCCGCAACCCGAGGGTCCGATGAAGGCCGTGACCTTGCCAGCGGGAATCTCCATGTGAACGTTCCGCACCGCCTCGAAGCTGCCGTAGCTGATCGTGACGTCCTCAAGGGCCAGACAGGTGCTGGGAGCCGGTTTCGCTTGCAGGGTCGAGGTCATGGGATCAAGGAGGGGTGGGATCGAAGGCGAAGAGAGGTGGAGGGAAGGGCCGCTGCCGGCTTACTTGGAAGCGAAGCGGCGCAGCCAGCGGGCAAAGAGATTCGCCGCGAGGATCATCACCACAAGCACGAACGAAGCGGCCCAGGCCAGTTCGTTCTGAGCCTCGAACGGCATGATCGCAAAGTTGAAGATCAACACCGACATGGTGGCGATCGGGTTGAAGAGGCCCTCCGGCCAGAAGGGAGAGAAGAGGGCTGTGAAGATCAGCGGTGCGGTTTCACCGGCCGCCCTGGCGATTGCCAGAACCACCCCGGTGGCAATCGGCGTGAAGGCACTGGGCAGCGTGATGCGGGTGACGGTCACGAACTTGGAGGCGCCCACGCCGATGGCCCCCCAGGTGAGCTCGCGAGGAACCAGCTTGAGACCCTCATCGGTGGTTTTGATCACCGTCGGCAACATCAGCACCGCCAGAGCGATACCGCCGGCCGCCGCTGAATACGACTGACCGAAGAAGATCCGCGTTGCCACGATCGCGCCATACACGAACACACCAGCGATGATCGAAGGAACACCGGCAAGAATGTCGTTGCCGACGCGAATGAACTGCGCAAACCAGCCTCCCTTGGAGTATTCGGCCAGGAACACCCCTCCACCCACACCCACCGGGATGGCGATCAGCGAGGCAATGAACGTCACCGTGACGGTGCCGATCAGGGCGTTACCGATGCCGCCTCCTTCCAGACCCGGTGCCGGCGGCAACTGGGTGAACAGGCTGATGCTGATCAGGCGTCCACCCTGAAGCAACACATAGAGGAGAACGAGCACCAAGGGCAGCACCGCAATGGTGCTGAACAAGCCAGCCAGGGCTGTCAAAGATTGATCCAGCCGGTTGCGCTTCAGGGAGGGGTTGAAGCGAAGCGACTTTGAAGCGGCAGGAAAGGCGGTGGTCATGGGATTCAGTATTTAAGGCTGAGTTTCTTGATGATCCACTGCGCAATGATGTTGACCGTCAAGGTGAGCACCATCAGAATCAAAGCGGCGTAGAGAAGCGCCGAAACCTGCACCCCATCGGCTTCGCCAAACTGGTTGGCCAGCATCGAAGCGATGGTGTTGCCAGGTGCCAGCAAGGAAAAACTGAAATTGTTCGAGTTACCGATGATCATGGTGACGGCCATGGTTTCGCCCATGGCCCGTCCGAGCGCGAGCATGATCCCGCCCATGATCGAAGACACTGCGGCCGGAAGGATGACGTTGAGAATCGCCACCCACCTTGTGCTGCCCACCCCATAGGCTCCCTGGCGCAGTTCCGTGGGAACCTGGTTGAGGGCGTCCCGTGAAATCGACGTGATGATCGGCAGAATCATCACCACCAGAATGATGATCGCCGGCGCCATGCCCGGCCCCTGGGGCGGAGAGTTGAAGATCGGCAGCCAGCCCAGCGTGTCGTAAATGAATTGCAGAAAGGGCCGCACGAACGGCTCCATCACGAAGATGGCCCACAAGCCCAGCACCACCGAGGGAATGGCGGCGAGCAGCTCCACCATCACCCCGATCACCTCGCGCCAGCGCAGGGGAATGAGATTTTCAGTGATGAAGATGGCGGTACCGACCCCGAGCGGGACGGCAATCACCAGCGCCATGATCGAAGACACCAAAGTGCCATAAATGGCCGTGAACGCCCCATATTCGTTGTCAACGGGGTTCCAGCTGGAGGTGGTCAGGAAAGAGAGGCCAAACTCATGCATCGCCTCCCTAGCACCCTGGAAAACAGTGACGAAAATCGCCAGCAGGGTAATCGCAACAAAGGAGGCAAGTACGATCGTGAGGTTGCGAAAACCACTGTCGATCAGGCGATCTGACGCTGGCCTGCGCCGCAACGTGAATTGATCTTTGTGGGGCGCAGATGTCATTGATCGTGGGCGCGGGAGGACGGTCGGTTCAACTCAATGGTTCAGCGTCCACTCAAAAACTAGTGCCGACCACTGCTTGAATTCCACTAAGAGGGCGTTAACGACAACCCCAGATGGGCCTGGCCGTGGGCCTTCAGCGGGGTTGGAGAGGTTCGGGGTCCTGGGCTGAGACCCACTCTTGAACCTGGCCAGCGGGAGGCGTTGCAGCGGCCGCCCGACAGGGAAGCCGGTAGTTTGGTCCTTCAGTTTGAGGCTCAATGGGTCGGATCGTCGGCATCGATCTGGGCACCACCAACTCGGTGGTGGCGGTTCTGGAGGGCGGCCGTCCCCAGGTGATCGCCAATGCCGAGGGCACACGCACCACCCCATCGGTGGTGGGCTTCAACCGTGACCAGGAGCTGCTGGTGGGCCAACCGGCCCGGCGCCAGCTGGTGCTGAATCCCCGCAACACCTTCGCCAACCTGAAGCGTTTCGTGGGCCGCAGCTGGGACGAGCTCGACGACGACAGCCTGGCCGTGCCCTACACCGTGCGTGCCAACGACCAGGGCAACGTGCGGGCTGTCTGCCCTGCCACCGAGCGGGAATACGCGCCCGAAGAGCTGCTGGCCTGCATCCTGCGCAAGCTGGTGGACGATGCCGCCACCTATCTCGGCGAACCGGTGGAAGCGGCGGTGATCACCGTTCCTGCTTATTTCAACGATGCCCAGCGGCAGGCCACCCGCGACGCCGGCCGCCTGGCGGGGCTCACGGTGGAGCGCATTCTCAATGAGCCCACGGCGGCGGCCCTGGCCTATGGCTTCGATCGCAGCCTGGTGAAGCGGGTGCTGGTGTTCGACCTCGGCGGCGGAACCTTTGACGTCTCACTGCTGCGCATCGCCAATGGGGTCTTCGACGTCAAATCCACCAGCGGCGACACCCAGTTGGGGGGCAACGACTGGGACCGCCGCATCGTCGACTGGCTCGCCGACGGCTTCCTGAGCAGCAACGGCATCGACCTGCGCCGCGACAGACAGGCACTGCAGCGCCTCACCGAGGCGGCCGAGAAGGCCAAGCAGGAGCTCTCCGGGGTGGCGAGCACCCCGGTGTCCCTGCCGTTCATCGCCACCGGTCCGGAAGGACCACTGCACATCGAGGTGGTGCTGGAGCGCCGTCAGTTCGAAGCGCTTTGCCCCGATCTGCTCGACCGACTGCTGCGGCCGGTGCAGCGCGCCCTGCGGGATGCGGGCATGGCCGCCGAAGAGATCGACGATGTGGTGCTGGTGGGCGGCTCCACCCGCATGCCGATGGTGCAGGACATGGTGCGCACCCTCATCCCGCGCGAGCCCTGCCAGTCGGTGAATCCCGATGAGGTGGTCGCCATCGGTGCGGCTGTGCAGGCCGGCATCCTCACCGGTGAACTGCGCGACCTGATGCTCAACGACGTCACCCCCCTCTCGCTGGGACTGGAAACGATCGGCGGTGTGATGAAGGTGCTGATTCCGCGCAACACCGCGATCCCGGTGCGCCGCTCCGACGTGTTCAGCACGTCGGAGGCCAACCAGTCGGCGGTGGAGGTGCACGTGGTGCAGGGCGAGAGGCAGATGGCGGCCGACAACAAATCACTGGGCCGCTTCCGCCTCTCCGGCATCCCCCCCGCTCCCCGTGGTGTGCCTCAGGTGCAGGTGTCCTTCGACATCGATGCCAACGGGCTGCTGCAGGTGTCGGCCACCGACCGCACCACCGGCCGGCAGCAGAGCGTCAGCATCCAGGGGGGCTCGAACCTCAGCGAGGACGAGATCAACGCCCTGCTGGAGGAGGCGGAACGCAAGGCGGTGGAAGACCGGCGCAAGCGGGCCGAGGTGGACCGCCGCAACCGCGCCCAGACGCTGGTGGCCCAGGCCGAGCGCCGGCTGCGCGATGCGTCGCTGGAGCTGGGGCCCTATGGGGCGGAGCGGCAGCAGCGATCGGTGGAGATGGCGCTCCGCGATGTGCAGATGCTGGTGGGTGGCGACGATCCGGTGGAACTGGATCTGGCCGTGAGCCAGCTGCAGGAGGCCCTCTATGGGCTCAACCGGCGGCTGGTGAGTGAACGCAAGAGCGAGGCCGGGCCGCTGCAAGGCCTCAAGAACACGCTCGGCTCCCTCAAGGATGATCTGTTCGCCGACGACGATGACGACTGGGACCGCCCGGGCGGCCGCGATCGCCCGCGCCGTGAGGCCTGGGACTCCGCACCGCTGAACCGCAGCGCCTACGACGCTCCGGCGGCCTATGGCCCAACTGACTATGGGCCGCCCAGCTACGGCTCGCCGACCTACAAGCCGCCGAGCTACAGCCCCCCCAGCTATGGCACCTCCGCTTATCCCACCACCAGCTACGGCACTCCCCGCTACAGCAACGTGGATGGCGAAGCAGCTGACGACGCCAGCCCTCGCAACCTCTCCAGTCGCGGTCGCCAGAGCTTCGCCGATGACAACCGCTACCGCCCCTCCGGCGATGAGGAGCCGTCGGCACCGCCGCCCCGCCGCGTCAGAGCGGCCGCCGATGACCCCTGGTCGGAGGACTGACCTCGGTGACCCGCAGCGCCTCCCCCCCGGCGGCCATTGATTACTGGGCGACCCTGGGGCTTGAACCCGGTGCGGACGCCGCTGCCCTCAAGCGGGCGTTCCGCCAGCAGGCGCGCCGCTGGCACCCCGACCTCAATGGCAACGATCCCGTAGCCGAGGAACGCTTCAAGCGAGTCAATGAGGCCTACGCGGTGCTCAGTGACCCCAAGCGTCGCCAGGCCTGGGAACGGGGGCAGGAAGCCGGCGGGGCGCAGAGCGGCAGCCGTGATCGCTTCGCCAGTGGCTTCCCAGCATTCGAGGAGTACCTGGAGGCCCTGTTCGGTCGCACCACAACGGCTGCCAGCGACGACGACGACGAGCCTGAGGACGGCCCGACCGACCTCGCTGACGAGGAGCCGCCGGAACCGAGCGCGGCGCCTGCTTCAGCGCCGGCCGGGCGCAGCCGCGAACATGGCGAGGGGCGAGTGACCCAGGCGCCTGCGTCTCCGCCGCCGGTGCAGGCCAGCGCTGATCTGGAAACCACCGTGGAGCTCACCCCGGAGCAGTCACTGGCCGGGGAACGACTGGAACTGTCCCTGCCCGACGGCACCGTTGTGGAGCTCTGGACCCCGCCGCTGGCCGGGGACGGCTGGCGCCTGCGGCTGGCCGGGGTGGCGCCCGGAGGGGCCGACCATTTCATCCAACTGCGGGTATGCACGCCTGAGGGTCTGCGCATCGATGGCCTGCGCGTGCTCTACACCCTGGACCTCTTCCCTCCCGCCGCCGCGCTCGGCTGCCGCGCCGTGGTGCCCACCCTGCAGGGCGATGTGCAGCTCACCGTGCCGCCTGGATCCTCCAGCGGACGTCTGCTGCGGCTGCGGGGCAGGGGGCTCGCCCACCGTGGCCAGCGTGGCGACCAGCTGGTGGAGATTCGGATCGTCGTGCCGGAGCAGCTCAATGACGCCGAGGCAGCGCTCTACCGGCGATTGGAGCAACTGGCCGAGCAGGCCGAAGCGGAAGCAGAAGCCGGCTGACCGGTGCCTGAGCTGACCACTGGCGCGGGGTGAGACACTGACCCCATGGCGTTGGAGCGCTCCATGACGGTCCATGTGTTGCTGTTTGACGCCGGCACAGACAACGAAGGCATCCATTCGCTTGAACTCGGCGGCCACACGGTGGTGCTGCTGTTCGAAGACCCCGACGACGCCGAACGCTACGCGGGCTTGCTGGAAGCCCAGGATTTCCCGCTGCCCTCGGTAGAGGCGCTGGAGCGGGAGGAGATGGAGCTGTTCTGCGCCCAGGCTGGCTACGAGGCACGCTTCGTGCCCACGGGCTTCCTGCCCCAGTCGCCGGAGGAGCGGCTGTGGATCTCGCCCCCGGAACGCAACATGGATGTGAGCAACTGGAACGAGGAGGCCAGCGGGACCAGCACTGCAGCAAGCGGTGCGGCAGAAACCACCGCCGGCCTGGTCTCCACCGACGACGGCGTGCCCGAAGCCGAGGCCTCAGCGGCCAGCGATGAACTGGAAGCCTTTCGGCGCCGGCTTGAAGGCTTGCTATGAGCCAGTCCTCAGCCTTCGGCGTGGCCGCCGGTGACCGCGGTCACCTGCTCACCGAACAGCCGAATCCCGCCAGCAGCGCGCTGGATCAGCTGGAAACCCGCGCCATTGTTGAACTGTTCTGCGAAGAGGAGCGCTGCTCCCAGCTGGCGGTGGCCGCAGCGGCACCGGCGCTCAGTGCCGCCGTTGACGCGATCGTGGCCCGGCTGCGCGCAGGTGGCAGGCTCTTCTACCTCGGTGCCGGCACCTCCGGCCGCCTGGGTGTGCTGGATGCCGCCGAGTGCCCTCCCACCTTCTGCAGCCCGCCCGAGCTCGTGCAAGGGGTGCTCGCCGGGGGGGCGCCGGCCCTGCTGCGCAGCTCCGAAGGACTTGAAGACCGCGCCGAAGCCGGGCAGACCGACCTGGAAGTCCGCGGTTTCTGCAGCGACGACGCGCTTGTGGGAATCGCCGCGGGGGGCACCACCCCCTACGTGCATGGCGCTCTCCTGCATGCGCGCCGTCTCGGCGCCCTCACGATCGGCATGGCCTGTGTGCCCACCTCCCAGGCGCCGATGCCCTGCGACATCGACATCCGCCTGCTCACCGGCCCTGAACTGGTGACCGGCTCCACCCGGCTCAAGGCCGGCACCGCCACCAAGATGGCCCTCAACATCCTCTCCACCGGCGTGATGGTGAAGCTGGGCAAGGTGCACGGCAACCGCATGGTGGATGTGGCGGTCACCAACAGCAAGCTGGAAGACCGGGCCCTGCGCATCCTGCGGGATCTGGCCGGGGTTGAGCGACCGCGCGGCATCCAGTTGCTCGAGGCAGCGGGCGGATCCGTTAAGCGGGCCCTGCTGATGGCGGTCACCGATCTGGATGCCGCAGCGGCGGCGGCGGCGCTCGATGCGGCCGGCGGTCACCTGCGGCCTGCTCTGGCCGCCCTCGGCGCCCAGCTCAGCCACTGAGTGCCCGGGGCGCCCCTTGGAGGGCAGGCTGATCTAGGCGGCAGCTTCGTCAGGCACGAAGGGGCCCCAGTAGGGAGCGGTGAACAGGTCAAGCTTTTCGCGCGTTTCGGCCGGCACCCGCTCCTTCGGCGTCATCAGGGCATTGCGCAGGGCGCTGTGGGCGCTGCTGGCGGGCCGTTGTGCGGCGATGCGCTCGGCCGCCACCTTCACCACCTGCTGCGCCAGCTGTGCATTGGCGTGCAGGTTCTGGATCACCAGCTCCACGCTCACCGAGGCATGGTCGCTGTGCCAGCAGTCGTAATCGGTGACCATGGCCAGGGTGGCGTAGGCGATCTCCGCCTCCCGCGCCAGGCGGGCCTCGCTGTGGTTCGTCATGCCAATCACCGAGCAGCCCCAGCTGCGGTAGAGGTTGGATTCAGCGCGGGTGGAGAAGGCGGGGCCTTCCATGCAGAGGTAGGTGCCGCTGCGGTGCAACTGGCGGCCGGCCGGCATGAGGCTGTCGGCCACATCGGCCAGCAGGCGGCTGAGGCTGGGGCAGAAGGGATCGGCGATGCCCACGTGGGCCACGGCGCCGTTGCCGAAGAAGCTCAGCGGTCGTTGGTGGGTGCGATCGATGAACTGATCCGGCACCAGCATGTCGAGCGGGCGCAGCGGCTCCTGCAGTGACCCGACAGCCGAGCAGGAGAGAATCCAGCGCACGCCGAGCGAACGCAGGGCCCAGATGTTGGCCCGGTAGGGCACCTCGGTGGGGGTGAGGCTGTGATGGCGACCGTGGCGCGCCAGGAACACCACCTCGAGGCCGCCGAGCCGGCCCAGCCGCAGGCTGTCGGAAGGGGCTCCGAATGGGGTGTCGAGCGAGAGTTCCCGCACATCCTCCAGGCCCTCCATGGCGTAGAGGCCACTGCCGCCGAGGATGCCGAGCCGGGCACCGCCCAGGTCGTGACCGGAGCCGTTGGGAGCGGGAGCGGTGGCACTCATGACGTCAGGGGTGAGGGGGAATCCCCGAGCGGAGGGTGGGGCACTGTTCTACCTGAGAGTGGATAAAGTCCGTTTTTCCCGAGCCTGCCGTGACCAAAGCCCAGATGGAGACCGATGCCGGCATCGTGGAACTCGAGCTGTTCGACGCCGATGCCCCCGCAACGGTGGCCAACTTCGTGAAGCTGGCCGAAGCTGGTTTCTATGACGGCCTGGCCTTCCATCGCGTCATCGATGGCTTCATGGCTCAGGGCGGCTGCCCCAACACCCGGCCCGGCGCAGCCGGCGCCGCGGGCACCGGTGGCCCTGGCTACAAGATCCCCTGTGAGATCAACAGCCGCAAGCACCAGGCCGGCACCCTTTCGATGGCCCACGCCGGCAAGAACACCGGCGGCAGCCAGTTTTTCCTGTGCCACGACGCCCAGCCGCACCTCGACGGGGTTCACACCGTGTTTGGCCAGGCAGCGAATCTGGATGTGGTGCTCGCCATCCGCAAGGGCACCAAGATCAACAAGGTGACGATCCTGGCCTGAACGCCTGTGGCCGGATCGGCCCGTCCGCCGGCCAACGACCTGGACGGATTGGGCGGTTCCAACCGGCGATCAGTAGCAAGCTCCGATCAGTAGATAGCGCCGATCAGTGCCAAGCGCCGGTCGGTGCGGCCCCGCCAGCCCAGCTCACTGCCAGCGCAGCAGCGAGCCGGGCTGGCGGGGCAGGGTGGGCCCGTCCTGGCGCAACTCCAGCAGCGGCCGCAGCTCCGGCTCCAGCGTGGCGCTGGGGTGGCTGCTCCGCTGGGCATCGGGGGTGAGCAGCAGGGTGATCGCCCTGCAGCCAGGCCATTCCGCCAGCAGGCCGAGCAAGGCCGTGAGATCGCCGCGACCGAGGGCGTGGCCGTCGGTGGAAGCCAGCAGCAGCGCGAGCTCCGGTTGCTGGAGCAGAGCCAGCAGCCGGGGATGCTCCTCCCGCCGCAGATCGAGGCTGCGCTGCTGGGCCCAGGCACGCAGCTGGGGCCAGTGCTCCGCTTCGGTGCGGGCGGGATCGTTGCCGCTGCCTTGCCAGGCCAGCACCGCGGTGAGGCCGAGGCTGGTGGGCTGGGGGGGCTCCAAGCCGGGGGGCTGCATCAGCAGATGCCCCAGCTTCAGGCGCTTGGTGCTCAGGTAGGCGGCGTTGTGCAGGCCCGCGTCCATCTCCAGCGGCACGCGGTCGTCGACCTGGAGGCCATAGCCTCCCAGCCCGGCGATCTTGCGGGGGTTGTTGGTGATCAGCCGCAGCCGCTTCACCCCCAGATCGCTGAGGATCTGGGCGCCTACGCCGTAATTGCGCAGATCGGCGGGGAAACCCAGGCGCTCGTTGGCCTCCACGGTGTCGAGGCCGCCATCCTGCAGGCTGTAGGCCTTGAGCTTGTTGATCAGGCCGATGCCGCGCCCTTCCTGGCGCAGATACACCACGATGCCTTCGCCGGCCTCTTCGATCATGCGCAGAGCGGCTTCCAGCTGGGGGCGGCAATCACAGCGCAGGGAACCGAAGGCATCCCCGGTGAGGCATTCCGAGTGCACCCGCACCAGCACCGACCCGGTGGTCCGTTCCGGGTGTCCCTTCACGATCGCCACGTGTTCACTGCCGTCGTGTTCGTTGCGATAGCCGATCGCGCGGAAGGTACCGAAGGCGCTGGGCATCATGGCTTCCGCCTGACGCCGCACGAACCGTTCGGTGGTGAGGCGATAGCTGATCAGATCGGCGATGCTGATCAGCCGCAATCCGTGCTGGCGGGCATACGTCTGCAGTTGCGGCAGCCGGGCCATCGAGCCGTCGGGATTCTGAATCTCACAGATCACGCCGGCGGGATACAGCCCAGCCAGACGTGAAAGATCCACCGCCGCCTCGGTGTGGCCGGCACGCTTGAGCACGCCGCCACGCTTGGCCCGCAGCGGAAAGATATGGCCGGGCCGGCGCAGATCGTGGGGACGGCTCTGGGGATGGATCGCCACCTGGATGGTGCGGGCCCGATCGTCGGCAGAGATGCCGGTGGACACGCCGTTCTCGGGGCCCGCGTCCACGCTCACGGTGAAGGCGGTCTGATTGCTGTCGGTGTTGCGATCCACCATCAGCGGCAGTTCCAGCGCATCGAGGCGCTCCCCTTCCATCGCCAGGCAGATCAGGCCCCGGGCTTCGGTGGCCATGAAGTTGATCTGTTCCGGCGTGGCGAACTGGGCCGCGCAGATCAGATCGCCTTCGTTTTCACGGTTTTCGTCATCCACTACCACCACCATCTCGCCGTTGCGAATGGCCGCCAAGGCATCCGCTACGGGATCAAACCGGATGGCCGCTTCTGCAGCATCGCCGCCTCCCACCTGCGCCGCTGGCGATGACGCCTCAACGCTGCCGCGATCATGGAGTGGGTCGGAACGGAGAGCCAGGGGACGTGGACCATCAACCTTCATTCTCCACCAGCACACCTGCGCACCGTGAAGAGATCGCTGGACGACCAGTACGCTTTCCCCTCCCAATTGCTACCGCATGGCTCCTACAGAACCAGCCCGGCGCGTGGCCGTGATCGGCGCCAGTGGCTATGGCGGTCTGCAGAGCCTGCGGCTGCTGCATGACCATCCCCACCTGGAGGTGACCTTTCTGGGTGGAGAACGCAGTGCCGGCAAGCGCTGGAATGCGATCACGCCGTTTCTGCCGCTGGCCAGGGATCTGGTGGTGCGCGTGCCTGAACCCGACGCCATCGCCGCGGAGGCCGACCTGGCGGTGCTCAGCCTGCCGAACGGCCTGGCCTCGCGCCTTGTGCCCGATCTGCTGGCGCGCGGGGTGAAGGTGGTGGATCTCTCCGCTGACTACCGCTACCGCTCGTTGAACCAGTGGAAAAGTGTGTATGCAGCGGAAGCCCAGGAGCATCCCCGCCACGACGACGCCCTGTGCGAAGAAGCGGTGTACGGCCTGGTGGAGTGGGAGCGGGAGGCGATCGCCGCTGCCCGGCTGGTGGCGGCCCCCGGCTGTTTCCCCACGGCCAGCCTGCTGGCGCTGATGCCGTTTCTCAGCCAGGGCCTGATTGAAACCAGCGGGATCATCATCGACGCCAAGACCGGCACCTCCGGTGGTGGCAGAGCCGCCAAGGAGAACCTGCTGCTGGCCGAGGCCGGCGAGGCGGTGGCGCCCTACGGCGTGGTGGGCCATCGCCACACCAGTGAGATCGAGGAATCAGCCAGCCGCGCGGCCGGTCTACCGATCCGGCTGCAGTTCACCCCCCACCTGATGCCGATGGTGCGCGGGCTGCTGGCCACCGTCTACGGCCGCCTGCGGGATCCCGGCCTCACCGCCGCCGACTGCACCACCCTGCTGCAGGCCGCCTACCGCCAGAGCCCCTGCGTGGAGGTGCTGCCGGTGGGCACCTACCCCTCCACCAAGTGGGTGCGGCAGACCAACCGGGCCCTGCTGTCGGTGCAGGTGGATGCGCGCACCAGCCAGCTGATCGTGATGTGCGCCATCGACAACCTGGTGAAGGGCCAGGCCGGACAGGGCGTTCAGTGCCTCAACCTGCTGGCGGGGCTGCCCGCCTGCACCGGCCTGCCGCTGCTGCCCTTCTACCCCTGAGCCTGCGCCAGCCGCTCGGCGGCCAGTGCCACCGCCAGCGGCAGGATCCGATGCTCCTGCTGCTGGATGCGGGCCGCCAGGCGGGCATGGTCATCGCCGGGGCACACCGGCACGGCAGCCTGGGCCAGGATCGGACCCCCATCCACTTCGGCGGTCACCAGGTGGGCGCTGCAGCCCGCCAGGGTCACCCCTGCGGCCAGCGCCTGGCCGATCGCGTCGACACCGCGGAAACTGGGCAGCAAGGACGGGTGGATGTTCACCAGGCGCTGCGGAAAGGCCTCGATCAGCACGGGGGTGACGATCCGCATCCAGCCGGCCATCACCACCAGATCCACCTGTGCCTGCCCAAAGGCTTCGATCAGGGCGCCATCGAGCGCCTCGCGACTGCTGAAGCGACGGTGATCGAGCAGACGCCAGGAAATGCCCAGCCGCTCGGCCCGCTCGATGGCCCCACAGCCCGGCTGGTTCACCACCAGCAACTCCACGCTGGCGTTGAGGTCGCCGTGGCGGCCACTGGCCACCAGCGCCTCGAAGTTCGAGCCGTGGCCTGAGGCCATCACTCCCAGCCGCAGCGGAGGATGCGCCGCCGGCCAGGGCTGTGACAACGGCCACTGGATGCCGGCATTCACGTCGCTATGGTCTGCCGCAGCAGGCATCGGGTTCATGTCCCACCTTTCCATCCTGCCAACGGTCGTGAGCGATCTCGATCACTTGGTCGCCACCCTTGAGGAACTCGGTGCGAGCCCTCAAATCGATGGTGTGCTGCAGGGCTTCAACGACGAGCAGGTGCCAGTGGCTGTGAAGGTGCGTCTGGATGGCGCTGCACTCGGCTGGCAGCGCCAGCGTGACGGCTCCCTGGCCGTGGTGGGGGATCTGCAACGGCTGAGCCGCTCCCTTGATGTGCAGCGTTTCCTGGCGGCGGTCACCCGCAGCTACGCCGCCCGCGTCGCCCTGGCCCAGGCGATGCGCGAGCTGCCCCAGGCTCACGTCCATCTCGCTGCCTGACGCCCTTGGATCCGGTGGAGCTCACGCTGGATCTGACGGCGTCTCGCCAGCATCTGATCCGCTGTCGGCTTCGCTTCACCCCCATCCACCAGGCCCTGGAGCTGCACCTGCCGGTGTGGACCCCGGGCTCCTACCTGCAGCGCGATTACGTGCGCCAGCTGCAGAACCTGGAGCTGGTACAAGCGGGAGCCGTGGTGCCGCTGGTGCGGCGCGAGCCGTCGGTGTGGACCGCCCAGCTCAAACCGCTCCTTCCGGTGGAGGTGAACTACGGCGCCATGGCCACCGAACTCACGGTGCGCACCTGCCACCTCGACGACGACCACGCCTGCCTGACTCTGGCCGCCCTGGCCCTGCAGGTGAACGGCGCACGCTGGACGCCGCACCACCTGCACCTGCTGCTGCCAGAGGGCTGGGAGCCGTTCGTGCCGCTGCCCTGTCTGGACGGACCGAGCGAACACCGCTGGATCGCAGCCAGCTTCGACCAGCTGGTGGACACCCCGGTGGAGGCAGGCCCGCACCGATGGCATGGGTTCGAAGTGCACGGGGTGCCGCACCGCTGGGTGTGCTGGTCGGCGGTGGGGGGAGACCCCAATCCGCTGCTGGAGCGCTACCCACAACTGCTCGACGACGTGGCGGGGGTGTGCTCCGCCTGCTGCCGGCTGATGGGTGAACCGGCTCCGGCCGCTGCTGACTACCTGTTTGTGCTGCACCTGCTGGAGCGGGGCTTCGGCGGCCTCGAGCACGACAACGCCACCGTGCTGCAGTACGGCCTGGAGGAGCTGGCCAAGCCCGGCGGCTACCGCAGGTTTCTCCAACTGGTGGGCCATGAATACCTGCACCAATGGAACGTGCGGCGACTGCGGCCCGCGGAGCTCACCCCGATCGACTACGACCGCCCGATGGTCGTGCCCACCCTCTGGTTCGCCGAGGGGGTGACCAGCTACTACGACCAGTTTCTGCCGCGGCTTGCCGGCATCGGCACCGACGCCGACCTGTGGGACGACCTGGGCGCTGAGCTCAGCCGCTACCTGCTCACTCCCGGCCGCCTGCTCGGCCAGACCCTGCGCCAAAGCAGCCAGGAAGCCTGGGTGAAGCTCTACCGGCAGGACGCCTACAGCGGAGACAATCAGATCAGTTACTACCTCAAAGGTGCCGTCGTGGCCCTGGTGCTGGATCTGCAGCTGCGCCGGGCCGGTTCGTCCCTGGCCGCCGTGCTGCGCGCGCTCTGGCAGACGCACGGCCGCTGGCGGCGGGGCTACAGCGAAGCCGATCTGATCGAGGCTTTTGCCGCCCAGCTGCCCGAACTGCGCAAGCAACTGCCGGCCTGGCTGGAGGGGCAGGAGGACCCGCCCCTGCACGAGGCGCTGCACAGCGTGGGCCTGGTGCTGGTGCCGCACAAGGACACCGCTCCCTTCACCGGCCTGGTGTGCAGCACGTCCAATTCGAGCCTGAGCGTTCAGAAGGTGGCGCGCCACAGCCCGGCGGAAGCGGCGGGCCTGTGCGTGGCGGACGAGCTGATAGCCCTGGATGGCTGGCGGCTGCACACGCCCAGCGATCTCACGCACCGGTGGCAGGAAGGCCGCAGCCACAGCCTCACGATCGGGCGGCACGGCAGGCTGCGTTGTCTTTCTCTGCAGCCCGCAGCGCCGGCGGTTCAGAGTTGGAGACTGCAGCCGGATCCCGACGGCCCAGCGGCGGCCTTGGCCCTGCGCACGCAATGGTTGCAGTTGGTTCCATGCTGAACCACGTCCGCGGATTGGTGGTGCGCGCCCGCCAACTGGCGCCCGAGCGGGGCGGGGCGGTGGCGCTGGCTGCTGTAGCCGTGCTGGGCCTCGGTGGCCTGGGCTGGCTGGGGCGCGAGATCTCCGCCAGCAACCCCTCCGACGCCAGCCCCTCCCTGCTGGAGCTGCTCGAGCAGGTAGGGGCCCCCCGTTCCGGGTCCTCGGCCCCGGTCGCCGCACCGTCGCTCAATGCCCGCCCAGCCCCCACGCCACCGGCCCACGACCGCTGGGTGAGCCCTCTGAAGCGCCAATGCACGGCCGATCCGGCGCTGAGCCGTCGCCTGGAGGCGAAGGTGGCCGCACTGCCGCTGGAGATGGAGCGCCTCACCATCGATCCCACCAACTACGGCAGCCGCTTCCGCAGCGATGCGTTCGGCAATCCGGTGGACCCCACACCTCGCGTGGTGGTGCTGCACGAAACGGTCTACGGCATGCAATCGGCGGTGCAGACCTTCCTTACCCCCCACCCCCGCGACGAAGACCAGGTGAGCTACCACCTGATGATCGGGGAGAACGGGCAGGTGGTGCAGGCGCTCGATCCTGCTTATCGTGCTTTCGGCGCTGGCAACTCCGCCTTCAACGGCCAGTGGGTGATGACCAACCCGGATGTTGGGGGGTCGGTGAACAACTTCGCCCTGCACCTGAGCCTGGAAACACCGCTTGATGGTGAGGATGCCGACGCGGAGCACAGTGGCTACAGCAACGCCCAGTACGACGCCTTGGCGGTGGTGCTGACCGACTGGATGCGCCGTTTCGGCATCGCTCCCCAGAACATCACCACCCACCGGTATGTGGATCTGGGGGGTGAACGGGCAGATCCCCGCAGCTTCAGATGGTCGGAACTGCAGACGCGTCTCGCAGCCCTCGGCATGCTTTGCAAGTCCGGCTGACGGATTCCTACCTGGCGTTACGAACAGCTCTGGGACCGACGCTCCAATGGCGTCTGCGCCTCAAATCAGCGGAGAAAACTGTGGTTTGCGCTCGCCGTAGATGAGCGCGTGGAGAGCGGGATCCTGCATGTAGCTCAGGATGCGGGCGGGGTAATCCAGCTTGCCGTTGTGGAGGTAGGCCAGGGTGGCGAGAGCCTTGGCATCGCGGGGACCAGCGCTGGCTTGCAGGAGGCGGTCGGTGGGGAATCCCAGCAGGGTGGAGAGGCGGTGAAACTTGCCCACCAGCAGCTGCACATTCCGCTCGGGGACCAGCAGCTCACGCCGGGCGGCAGCCCGTTCTTCGGGGCTGGCATCGGCAGGCAGCAAGCCCTGATGCACGAACTCATCGACCCCCAGCTGGGCAGGCCCGTGGGTCTTGAAGAGGCCGGAATCGGCCGCCATCGGCAGATCTTCACCGGGTTTCGCCCGCTGAATCTCGTCGAAAAGCACGGCGGCAACGAGCATCGGGTTCACACCGAGCCGACGTGACTCGCTCACGATCACCGGCCTCAGCTCCTCAATGCGGCTGACCGTGTGGGCACGCAGCGGGGTGAGCTGATCCAGGCCGTGGGTGAGCAACTGGGCCAGCTTCGGCTGGGGACCATGCACGCCGAAACGGCGCTGCAGCTCACGCAGCTCTTCCGGGGTGAAATCGACCGGATTCGCCCGCAGACCCTGCATCGCCAGCTTGGCGGGTTTGCCGCTGCGGGCATTGAGACTGGTGCTGAGGGCAGCTTCGTGCAGCTTGAGCAACGAGGCAGCATCGGGGTGGCGAACGGTGGCCACCTGCGCATTGATCAGGCCGAGGGCGAGGACCCAGCTGGAGGCTCGCAGCAACGCCGGTGTGCGAAGGGAGCCAAGCGGAATGCGTAGCTTCAAGGCAGCCTTCAAACCGGGTTTTGGAGTCAATTGTTAAATAAACTCTACCGTCGTCCACTGGCTGCTCCCGCACCTTGGGCCGTTTGTGTGGCCGTCCATACAATTACGCCGCTTGCGTGTTCCGGCTCACGGCGATGGGCTGTGTCACGGTTCAGAGGGCGATTCCACCGATAGGTTCATCGCCAGAACCTGTCACTTCCACCAGGGCGCATGACCACGTTTCCAGACTTCAAGCCGCAGCCTTCGGCGGAACAGTGGCAACGGTTCTGTTCGCTGCTCTGGCACCACGAAGGGCTGGGGATGTGGCTGGATGTGAGCCGTATGGCAGTGGGGGCTCAACATTTCGAGGAGCTGGCCCCCGCCTTCACCTCCGCGTTCGCGGCCATGGCCGCGCTGGAGGCCGGAGCCATCGCGAACCCGGATGAAGGACGCCAGGTGGGTCACTACTGGCTGCGGGCGCCGCAGCTGGCGCCCGAGCCAGGAATCGGCGCCCACGTCCGCCAGGAGATCGACGGCATTGAAGCCTTCGCCCAGCAGGTGCTCTCCGGTGAGATCCAGCCGCCGGGCCTGGCGCCCTTCACCGATGTGCTGTGGATCGGCATCGGCGGTTCCGGCCTCGGCCCGCTGCTGATCCTGCGGGCGTTGCAGCAGCAGGGTCAGGGCCTGCCCTTTCACTTCTTCGACAACGTCGATCCGCAGGGATTCAGCCGCACCCTGGCCGGCCTCGGCGAGCGGCTGCGCACCACCTTGATGGTGGTGGTGAGTAAATCGGGCGGCACGCCGGAGCCGCGGCTTGGCATGGAGCAGGCGCGGGCCCGGCTGGAAGCGCTGGGCGGCAGCTGGGCCGATCAGGCGGTGGCGGTCACGATGGCGGGCAGCCAGCTCGACCGGCTGGCAGTGGAGGAGCGCTGGCTCCGCCGTTTCGACATGTTCGATTGGGTGGGCGGCCGCACCAGCATCACCAGCGCCGTGGGCTTGCTCCCGGCCGCATTGATCCAGGCAGATCTGCGCGGCTTCCTGGCCGGTGCCGCTGAGATGGATGAGGCCACCCGGGTGCCCGAGCTCACCGCCAACCCGGCAGCATTGATGGCTGCGGCCTGGTATGTGGCGGGCAACGGCAAGGGCCACCGCGACATGGTGGTGCTGCCCTACCGCGACCGCCTCGAGGTGTTCAGCCGCTACCTGCAGCAGCTGGTGATGGAGTCGCTGGGGAAACGGCTCGACCGCAACGGTGAACCCGCCTACCAGGGCATCGCCGTGTACGGCAACAAGGGATCCACCGACCAGCACGCCTACGTCCAGCAGCTCCGCGACGGCATCGACAACTTCTTCGTCACCTTCATCGAGGTGCTGGAAGATCCCACCGATGTGCCGCCGTTGCACGGGGAACATCCCGGTGACTACCTGGACGGCTTCCTGCAGGGCACCCGCGCTGCCCTGTCTGAAGGCGGGCGGCAGAGCATCACGCTCAGCATGCGGCGCTTCGATGCCCGCCTGCTGGGCGCCCTGGTGGCGCTGTTCGAACGCGCTGTGGGGCTCTACGCGGAGCTTGTGAACATCAACGCCTACGACCAGCCGGGCGTGGAGGCGGGCAAGAAGGCGGCCGCCGTGATCCTGGATCTGCAGAGCCGGCTGGAAGCACTACTGGCCGATGGCGAACCCCACGATCTGGCCAGCCTTCAGGGGCAGCTCAGCATCGACAGCCCCGAGCCCCTGTTCTGGATCCTGCGCCACCTCTGCGGCAATCCCCGCGGCTATGTGGCCAGCGGCGATTGGGGCACGCCCTCCTCCCTGGTGTTTCGCCGCTCCTGAGCCGGAGCCCCTGGGGGCAGGATGGGGCTGGTTTCGGGGGGCAGTCCATGATCCGTTCACGTGCGGCGGTGGCCTGGGCGGCCGGTCAGCCCCTGGAGATCACCACGATCGACGTGGCACCGCCACGAGCGGGAGAGGTGCTGGTCCGGATCGTGGCGACAGGCGTGTGCCACACCGATGCCTTCACCCTCTCCGGCAGCGATCCGGAAGGGATTTTTCCCGCAGTGCTTGGCCACGAAGGCGCCGGTGTGGTGGAGGCCGTGGGGCCGGAGGTGAGCTCTCTGGCGGTGGGGGATCACGTGATTCCGCTTTATACGCCGGAATGCCGCAGCTGCAGCTTCTGCCTGTCCGGCAAGACCAACCTCTGCCAGGCGATCCGCGGCACCCAGGGACGGGGCCTGATGCCCGATGGCACCAGCCGCTTCTCCAAGGACGGCCAGACCATTCATCACTACATGGGCACCTCCACGTTCTCGGAATACACGGTGGTGCCGGAAATCGCCCTGGCGACAATCAACCGCGACGCCCCGCTCGACAAGGTGTGCCTGCTGGGCTGCGGCGTCACCACCGGCATCGGCGCAGTGCTGAACACCGCCAAGGTGGAGGCGGGCAGCACGGTGGCCGTGTTCGGCCTCGGTGGCATCGGTCTGGCGGTGGTGATCGGCGCGGTGATGGCCGGAGCGGCGCGGATCATCGGCATCGACACCAATCCCGACAAGTTCGCGATCGCCCGCCAGCTCGGTGCCACCGAGTGCATCAATCCGAAAGACAGCACCACCCCGATCGAGCAGGTGGTGATCGAGCGCACCGATGGAGGCGTGGATTATTCCTTCGAGTGCATCGGCAACGTGGCGGTGATGCGCGCCGCCCTTGAGTGCTGCCACAAGGGCTGGGGTGAATCCACGATCATCGGTGTGGCCGGCGCCGGCCAGGAGATCTCCACCCGTCCGTTCCAGCTGGTGACCGGCAGGGTATGGCGGGGGTCGGCCTTCGGCGGCGTGCGCGGCCGCACGGAATTGCCCGGCTACGTGGAGCGCTACCAGAGGGGCGAGATCCCGCTTGACACCTTCATCACCCACACCATGGGGCTGGATCGCATCAACGAAGCCTTCGATCTGATGCACGCCGGAGCCAGCATCCGCACGGTGATTGATTTCGCCGGTTGAAGCTGGGGGCACACCGCGCCACCCCGATCGACGGCCGCTCTGGCCTCAGCACAGGCGTTCCGGCATCGTCACTGGCCATCGGCAGCCCAGCACCGATCCGTCCCCTTCTGCGGCGTTTTCGTCCATGAGCGACTCCCTTCTCGAAGCCATCAGTGAAAGCCGGTGCTTCGGTGGCGCACAACGCCGCTACCGCCATCGCTCCAGCGTGCTGGGGTGCAGCATGCATGTGTCGGTGTTTCTGCCCCCGCAGGCGCTCGCCGGCGCCCGGGTGCCGGCCCTCTACTGGCTCTCGGGGCTCACCTGCACCGACGAGACCATGGTGCAGAAGGCGGGCGCGCAGCGGCTGGCAGCCGCCCTTGGCCTGGCCCTGGTGGCCCCGGACACCAGCCCCCGGGGGGAGGGCGTGCCCGATGACCCCGACGGCGCCTGGGATTTCGGCCTGGGGGCAGGCTTCTACCTGAATGCCAGCGAAGCCCCGTGGGCCACCCACTACCGCATGCACGACTACGTGGTGGCGGAGCTGCCTGCCCTGCTGGAGAGTGCCTTGCCGCTCAACGAGCGGCGCGGAGTGAGCGGCCATTCGATGGGCGGCCACGGGGCCCTGATCTGTGCCCTGCGCAACCCGGGCCGCTATCGCTCGGTGTCGGCGTTCGCGCCGATCGCCCAGCCCAGCACCTGCCCCTGGGGGGAGAAAGCCTTCAGCCGCTACCTGGGCCCTGAGCGTGGCAGCTGGGCCGCCTGGGAGGCCTGCAGCCTGATCGCCCAGGCCAGCGAGCGCTTGCCGCTGCTGGTGGATCAGGGCAGCGCCGACCCGTTTCTCCACCAGCAGCTGAAGCCCGATCAGCTGCGCAGCGCCGCTGCCGCCGCCGGCCACCCACTGGAGCTGCGGCTACAGCCCGGCTACGACCACAGCTACTTCTTCATCGCCAGCTTCATCGACGACCACCTGCGCCACCACGCCGCCGCCCTGCTGGCCTGAACCGGCCATGGGGCAAGGGCGCAGGGGAGCAAGGTTCAGGGCACCAGGTTCACGAGCTTGCCGGGCACCACGATCACGCGGCGTGGCGGTTGGCCGTCCAGCCACTTGCGGGCGATGTCGCTGTCGAGGGCCAGGCGCTCGAGGGTGGCGGCATCGGCATCGGCGGGCACATCGAGGCTGCCCCGCACCTTGCCTTTCACCTGGATCACCAGGGCGATGGTGTCCTGCACCAGGGCAGCGGGATCCAGCTCGGGCCAACCCTGCCGGTGCACGCTGCCGGCCCCGCCCAGCTGCTCCCACAGCTCCGCGGCCAGGTGAGGGGCGAAGGGCGCGAGCAGCACCAGCAGGGTGCGCACCGCCTCCTCGGCCACCGGTGCCGAGACAGCCTCCAGGTGAGTGCCCATGGCATTGCTGAGCTTCATCAGCTCCGACACGGCGGTGTTGAACTGATAGCGCCCGTCGGCCAGGTCATCGCTGATCGCAGCGATCGCCGCATGTACGCAACGGCGCAGCTCCCGGTCGCTCTCGGACGCATCAGCCGCGGCGCCAGGATCGGCGCTGGCAGTGACCGTGGCCGCCATCGACACGCCACGGCTGCGGGCGCCCTGAACCTGCCGCCACACCCGCTGCAGGAAACGGAACTGGCCCTCCACGTCGGCGTCATCCCATTCCAGATCCTTTTCCGGCGGGGCTTTGAACAGGATGAACATGCGGGCGGTGTCGGCGCCGTAGCGATCGATCACGGCCGCGGGATCCACGCCGTTGTGCTTCGACTTCGACATCTTCTCGAAGAAAACCTCCAGCCGATCGCCGTTGATCGGATCGCGGGGATCATTGGGATCGGCCACATCGGCCGGAGCAATGTATTTGCCGGTGTGCGGATTCTTATAGGTGAGGCTCTGCACCATGCCCTGGGTGAGCAGACGCTGGAAGGGTTCATCGAAGCTGAGCAGGCCGCGGTCGCGCAGCACCTTGGTGAAGAATCGGGAATAGAGAAGATGCAGGATCGCGTGCTCGATCCCGCCCACGTACTGGTTCACCGGCAGCCACTGATCGGCGGTCGCCTTGGCGAACGGTAGTGATTCGTTGTGAGGATCACTGAAGCGGAGGTAATACCACGAGGAACACATGAAGGTGTCCATCGTGTCGGTTTCGCGCCGGGCAGGACGGCCGCAGCTGGGGCACGGCACGTTGACCCAGTCGTGCAACTGGGCGAGCGGTGAGGCTCCCTTGCCACCGAAGGCGACACCGCGGGGCAGCTCCACCGGCAACTGCTCGGCCGGCACCGGCACCACGCCGCAATGGTCGCAGTGCACCACCGGAATGGGGCAGCCCCAGTAGCGCTGGCGGGAGATCAGCCAGTCGCGCAGGCGGAACTGCACCCGGGCGCGGCCCCAGCCCTGTGCTTCCGCATGGGCCACGATCGCGGCCTTCGCCTGCCCCGATGGCTGCCCGTCGAACGGCCCGGAATGGATCAGCACACCGGGCTCGGTCCAGGCGGTGCCGTCCCAGTCGTGTTCATCGGCTCCCTCCGGCACGATCACCCGCCGCACGGGAAGTTCGTACTGGCGGGCGAAGACGAAATCACGCGGGTCGTGGGCCGGTACGCCCATCACGGCACCGGTGCCGTAATCGGCCAGCACGTAATCGGCGATCCAGAGCGGAATCGCCTCCCCCGTGAACGGGTGGCGCACCGAACGGCCGAGCGGCACGCCCCGCTTGGGTCGGTCGTCGGCCAGCCGCTCTTGCTCGCTCTGCAGCCCCACCCGCTCGCAGAACACACGCACCGCGTCCTCCTGCTCGGGCGCGGTGAGCGTGGCCACCAGCGGATGCTCGGGCGCCAGCACCAGATAGCTCACCCCGTAGACCGTGTCCGGACGGGTGGTGAACACGGTGATGGTGGTGTCCTGGGTGGTGCCGTCCGGCGCCAGCACGGGAAACTCCAGCTCTGCCCCCACAGAGCGGCCGATCCAGTTGGCCTGCATCGTGCGCACCCGCTCCGGCCAGCCCTGCAGCTGGGGCAGGTCGTCGAGCAGGGCATCGGCGTAGGCAGTGATGCGCAGGAACCACTGCCGCAATTGCCGCCTTTCCACCCGCGCGCCGGATCGCCAGGAGCGGCCGTCCCCATCCACCTGCTCATTGGCGAGCACGGTCTGATCGACCGGATCCCAGTTGACGGTGGCCTCCTTGCGGTAGGCCAGGCCGGCATCGAGAAACTGCAGGAACAACCACTGGGTCCAGCGGTAGTAGTCGGTGTGGCAGGTGGCCAGCTCACGGCTCCAGTCGATCGACAGACCGAGGCGCTGCAACTGCTGACGCATCTGGGCGATGTTGCGATCGGTCCAGTCACCGGGGTCGATGCCCCGTTCAATCGCGGCGTTCTCAGCCGGCAGACCGAAGGCATCCCAGCCCATCGGATGCAGCACCCTGCGCCCCCGCTGGCGCTGCACGCGGGCGATCACATCGGTGATGACGTAGTTGCGCACATGGCCCATGTGCAGATTCCCCGAGGGGTAGGGGAACATCGAAAGGGCGTAGAAGGTCTGCTCCGTCGCCGCGGGGGCGTCGGCAGACGACGGGCCGGGGTCTGGCGTGGCATCCAGCCCCTCGGCCTGCCAGCGGGCCTGCCAGCGGCTCTCGATCGTCGCGGGCTGGTAGCGACCCACCTCTGGAGCGGTGGCGCGGCCGCTCTCGGCTAAAGGGGACGTATCGGTGGGGCCGGTCTCGGCGATGACCTTCTCGGACACGAGCTTCTCGGGCACGACGGACTTGGCGGCGGCCGCAGGGATCAGCCGTTCACTCTCACGCCCGATCGTGCCACAGCCGTTTCCGACGCCCCCGGCTCAGGGCGTGGAGCGGATCGACACCACCATGCGGCGATTGATCAGAACCGGGTCGCCCTCGTGTTCACCGCGCAAAGCCAGGAATTCGGGGTCTTGCCAGAGCAATGAGCCGGTGACCTGCACGGAATCCACCAGCAGCAGTTCCAGCTGGTTGCGGCCCCGGATCCAGTGCTGAAGCTGGCGTACGCCCGGGAGGCTCGAATCAAGGGCGGTGATCTCCATAAGATCGGACCCAGGCCTGCTGGGAGAACGGGATGCTGGCGTTCAGCAAGTATCAGGGATTGGGCAACGATTTTCTGTTGCTCGACGGTCGCAACGCCACCACCGTTGATTTCTGTTTTGATCTCACCCCAGAACGGGTGAGCCTGCTCTGCGACCGCCGCTTCGGTGTGGGCGGCGACGGGGTGATCCTGGCGCTCCCCCCCGAGAACGATGGAGAACTGCGCATGCGCATCTTCAACGCGGACGGCACCGAGCCTGAGATGTGCGGCAATGGCATCCGTTGCCTGGCCCGCTTCCTGGCCGACAGCGACGGCGATGCACCGGGCCGCCGCTGGGTGGTGGAAACCCTGGCCGGCCTGATCGTGCCGGAGCTGCTGGCCGATGGCTCCGTGCGCGTCGACATGGGCACGCCGTTCCTGGTGCCTGAGCAGGTGCCCACCACCCTGGCGATCGGTTCGGCCGGCCTGCCCCAGGGGGAACTGAGCGTGGCGGGCGAGAGCTTCGCGGTGGCCGCCGCCGGCATGGGCAACCCGCACGTGGTGCTGCCGGTGGAGGCGGTGGCAGCGGTGGATCTGGAACGGCTCGGCCCGCTGCTGGAGTGCCACCCGGCCTTCCCCGCCCGCACCAACGTGCACTTCGTGGAAGCGATCAGCCCCAGCCATCTGGTGATGCGGGTCTGGGAGCGGGGGGCCGGGCCCACCCTCGCCTGCGGCACGGGCGCCTGCGCCACCCTCGTGGCCAGTCATCGCCTCGGCCTGTGCGAACGCTCGGCCCGCGTCGATCTGCCCGGCGGCACCCTCTGGATCGACTGGGACACCAGCTCGGACCACCTGTTCATGAGCGGGCCGGCAGAGCCCGTGTTCGACGGGGTGCTGGCGCCGGAGCTGTTCGGTGAGCTGCCGCCCGATGCGCCCGCAGCTGCTGAGCGGGCAGAGGAGAGCGATGGCCTCGAAGGCACTGCCCCCTCCGCGCCGAGCGGCGGCCTCGCGGGCGTTGCCGGCACCAGCCCGTTGGGCGCACCAGCGGACCTGCCCGAGGCGGCCCCTGCGGATCCAGCCGTCAACTGCGCGGTGGAATGCACCAGGGGCTGTCAGCGACCAGACGACTGCCCCAATGCGGCGGCAAGGGCCCGGGTGGAAGCCTTGCTCAACAGCCGCTCGCTTGATGATCTGGTGACCCTGGCCAGCAACTCCCGGGAGGCGCGCACGCGGCAACGGCTGGAACGGGAGGGCTGAGCAGCCTGAGTAGGGTCGGCGCGCCCGCCACCGATTCAGCGTGCTTCCTCCCGATCTGCTCAGCGCCGAAGCCCAGGCCATGGAGGGATTGAAGGCCGCCCTGGCGGAAAGCGCCACCGGCCGCTGGACCCTGGAGTTCCGCTTTGAAGGGTTGCGTCTGCTGCCACTGGTGCTGCGGCTCGGCCAGGCCCTGCAGGCGCAGGAACGGCAGTTCCGCCTGGTGTTCCCCGATGCGGGTGCCACTGCCCTGGCCCAGCGCGACGCCCCTGACCTGGCCGCCCGCACCGGCAGCCTGAAGGACCAGGAGCGGTTGAACGCCGCCGTCGCTGATCCTGTGGCTGCTGCTGGAGCTGGGGCTGCAGCAGAGCCTTTGGATTCAGACGTCGCCAGCGCAGAGGCTGGGGATTCCAGCGCCCCTCAGGGCCCTGCCGGCGACGCACAGAGCGATGCCGCCCCAGGCGACACCCTGCTGCTGCTGGTGGCGCCAGGCCCGTCGGACTACGACGCGGTCGAGCGCCTCTGCCTGAACCATCGCGGCGGGGTGGTGCTGCTCAACGGCAGCCTCGAGGATGCGGCCGTTGGGATCGGCAGCGTGGCGCGGGAGCGGCGGCGAGGCTTCCTCTCCACCTGGCGCAGTGCCTATGCCCTGCTACCCCTGCCCGAGGGCGCCCTGCGCCGCTGCTTCCCCGGCCCGTGGGAGCTGTACCGCAACGACCCCGATGGCCACCGCCTGGTGGAGACCTTCGAGCAGAAGCCCGATGCGGAGCAGGTGGCGGAAACGCTCAGCCCCGGACAGGCGGCCACAGTGGCGGGCGGTTTGCAGGCCCTCGATCGCTTTCTCGGCAGTCTGAGGAACTGACGGCCTGCGGCCGCACCGATGTGCGAATTCAGGAGCTCCACCCCCCTGGTGGCACCTGGCCAGGCTCCTTAAGCTTGCGTGTCTGAACGTTGCGCCATGGCCGCCGAGCCCCAAACCACCCGCCGCTCCTGGAGTCTGGTGGACGTCGGAGCAGCCGCCGCCGTGCTGATGGCCCTGGCCGGGGTGATCTGGAGCCCGAAGCTCAGCGGTGCGGTGGCGGAAGCCACCGGCGCCATGCAGCCGGTCACGGTGATGGTGGATGTGCGAGGAGCCTCGGTAGCGGATCCCCAGGCCCTGATCCGCTCGATCCGCAACGACGGGGAGGTGAGCATCGTGATCCGCAACCAACCCCACGGCACGGTGAAGCTGCAGGAGCTGGTGCCGCTGCAGCGCCGCCTCGTGGCGGTCCAGCCCGACGGACGGGTGGTGACCGCCATCGACCCCAACCAGGCCGTGTTCGGTTCGCTTGATGCCCGCTTCGTCCTAGAGGGAAAAGGGCGCAAGACCAGCGGTGGCGTGGTGTTCGGCAACCAGAACCTCAAGATCGGCGCCCCTGTGGAGCTTGAAGGCCGTGACTTCCGCATCGGCGGCACGGTGTCGGGTCTGAAACTCGGAGTCAGCTGACATGACACGTTCCGCTCAGAAGCTCAGCCGCCTCGGCCTCAGCCTCGGGCTGGCGCTGGCCACCTGCGCTCCGGCCATGGCCATGCCGATGGCGAGCCTGCCGGCGGCGCCACCGGCCGTCGGGTTGCCCCAGTTGCAGAACCAGGTCAGCTGCCCGGCCCTGCAGCAACGGGTGCGCGCCCACCTCGGCCCCGAAATCGGTGTGTGGAGTGTCACCGTGGCCGATGGCAACGGCCGGCTGCTGGCCGATGTGAACGGCCTGCGTCCACGCGTGCCGGCCTCGAACCAGAAGCTGGTCAGTTCCGCCTTCGCCCTCGACCGGCTGGGCCCCGACTACCGCCTCACCACCCGGCTCTGGCGTCTGCCTGATGGCACCCTGCGCCTCACAGGCGAGGGGGATCCCGATCTCGATCTGCCCCAGCTGCAGCGCTTCGCCCAGCTGGCCCTTGGTTCAGGAGGTGGGCCAGGCCTGCCGGGTGCCAACGTGCGCCTGGAGCTGGCCGAAGAACCGCCCCAGGCCTGGTGGCCCCAGGGCTGGCATCCGGAGGATCGCGCCTACGCCTATGGGGCGCCGATCACCCGGCTGGCCATCACCAGCAACGCGATCGACATGGCTGTGGCCAATCCACCCGGTCGTCTGCAGCGCCTGCTCACCCGCACACTGACCAGCCAGGGAGGGCGGAACGTGCAGCTGGCCATGGTGTCGTCCCTTGCGCCGCTGCCGGAAGGATCCGTGCTGCTGCACGAGGAACCCTCAGCACCGATGCACAACCTGCTCAGCCTGGCGAATTCCGAAAGCCACAACTTCACCGCTGAGGTGTTGCTGCGGCAGGCAAGCGGCACCTGGTCGCTGCCCCAGAGCCGGCAGGCTGCCCTGCAGTGGCTGCGGGCCCAGGGGTTGCCCACCGAAGGTGTGGTGGTGATGGGCGGAAGCGGCCTCGACCGCGGCGACCGGCTAACCTCCCGCCTGCTCGCCGGCCTGCTTCTGCGCATGGCCCAGCACCCCTTCGGCTCCAACTACATCGCCTCGATGGCCGTGGCCGGGCGGCGCGGCACCCTGCGCAACCTCTACAAGGGCACCAGCCTCGACGGACGGCTGCACGCCAAAACCGGGACGCTCACCGGCGTGCGTTCGATCAGCGGCGTGCTCGACACCACGGATGGCCCCCGCTACGTGAGCCTGATCTCCAATGGAGCCGGTTCACCGAACACCACGATCGGCCGAGTGCTCCGCGACGTGCAGATCGTCAGCCTCTGCCAGCCACCTGCCTGAGGCGTGAGGCGGCGCGGCGGGCGCGGCTGGTGAGGGGAGCCTCCTTGGCTTCAGCCTCAGCGGCGGGTTGGAGGACGGCACGATCACTGGCCGGAGGGGTCTCGCTGGTCTGCAGCCGCCCCAGCTCACGCCGCCCGGCATGCACCACCTTGTTGAGTTCACCGAGCCGCGTTTCCAGCTCCGTCAGCACCTGCTCGGCATAACGGTTGGCGCCTTCCTGCACCGCTCCCGCCTCCTGCCGCGTGCGGGTGATCAGCTGTTCGCACTGCTGCTGGGTCTGCTGGCGGAACTGCAGGGCGTCGCTGTGCAGGCGTTCGGCCTCCGCCTGGCTCTCGCGCTGAATGCGCAAGCCTTCCTGGCGGATCTGCTCGATCTCCTGCAGGCTCTGCTGACGACTGCGTTCATGCTGGTCGCCCAGCTGACGCTTGAGCTCGGTGTACTCGGCGTCGAGCTGCTGGCGGCGCTGGATCGCCTCCTGCTCCAGTTGCTGGCGGCGCGCACCGAACTGCTGCTCCATCTGGGCCTGACGGGTCTGGTGCTCCTGCTCTGCCTGGGCCACCTGCTGACGGGTGGCCAGCTGCATCTGCTCGCACTGCTGGCGGGTGTGCTCCCGGATCTGCGCCCCCTGCTGTTCCGCTTCCTGCCGCACCGAAGCGGCATTGATCAGCTGCTCCCGCTCGCGGCGGGCCTGCACCATGATCTCTTCGGCCTGCTGCCGCGCCTTGGCGATGAACGTGTCGCGCTGAGCCAGCAGCTCCTGCGCCTGAAGCAGCTCCGCCGGGAGCTTCTCGCGAATCGTGTCGAACACCTCGATGGCGTCCTGCTCGTTCACCAGCCGGCCGCCGCTGAAGGGGATGCGCGAGCCCTCCAGCACGATCTCTTCGAGCTGTTCGAGCTGTTCCAGCACGCTGATCCGAGTCTCGGTCATCTCATCGGGGCGGGAATGTCTGATTAAAGAGCCTGGCGAGTTCCTCCGCCACTCCGCCGGGCACCAGGTGGCGCACCTCACCGCCGAAGCGCGCCACCTCCTTCACCACGCTGCTGCTGAGGAAGCTGTGGGGCACGGCGGTGGCCAGGAACAGCGTTTCCACCTCCGGCGCCAGGCTGAGATTGGTGTGGGCGATCTGCAGCTCGAACTCAAAATCGCTCATCGCCCGCAGCCCCCGCAGGATCACTCCCGTACCCGTCCGGCGCGCGAACTCCACGGTGAGGCCGTCGAAGCTGCCCACCTCCACATTGCTGAGATGGACGGTGGCGCGGCGGATCTGCGCCAGCCTCTGGTCAAGCGAAAAGCTGGGCTGTTTGGAGGGGTTCTGCAGCACCGCCACCAGCACCTGCTCGAACAGGCGACTGCTGCGCTCGATCAGGTCGAGGTGGCCAAGGGTGATCGGATCGAAGCTGCCGGGGTAGAGGGCCTTCATGGGAGCGGGGGCGAGGGGCCCGGCGGCGGGAGCGGCGGGGGGATCCTATGGAGGCTGCTGCTGGCTGCGGTCGCGAGCGGTCCCCCCCTCCGGCTTGCCTAAGGTTGGAATCACCTCCAGGAACCAGGCCATGGCTGTGGATCTCAACGTCGATGGCGCCGCCACCCCCGTGCTCGACAGCGCCGCGAAGAAAACCCTGCTGCGCAAGATCCCCCACGGCGTGTTCATCTGTGGCGTGGCCGAGGGCGATGACGTCAACGGCTTCACCGCCAGCTGGGTCACCCAGGGGTCGTTCGATCCGCCGCTCGTGGTGATGGCCGTGCGCGCCGATTCCACCAGCAACGGCATCATCAGCCGCACGGGCCGCTTCTCGCTCAACGTGCTCTCTGCCGAGCAGAAAGACCTGGCGGCGGTGTTCTTCAAGCCCCAGCAAGGCATCGGTGGCCGCTTCGATGCCGCTCCCTTCACGCTCGGGCCCCTGGGCCTGCCTGTGCTCGACGACGCACTCGGCGCCGTGGAATGCACGGTGGTGGGCCAGGTGGCCCACGGTGATCACACCGTGTTCGTGGCGGAAGTGAAGTCGGCCCAGCTGCACCGCGATGGCGCCGCACTGGAGCTGTCCGCCACCGGCTGGCAGTACGGCGGCTGAGCCGCCTCTCGCGGGAGCATTGGACATGGGGGCCACGCTGCAACCGCTGCTGATGGATCAGGCACGCCTGGCCCAGCGGCTGAAGGAGCTGCCGGCCGAGCCGGGCTGCTACCTGCTGCGCGATCTCGACGACCGCATCCTTTACATCGGCAAATCGAAGAGCCTGCGCAGCCGCGTGCGCAGCTACTTCCGTGATTCCCACGATCTCAGCCCCCGCATCAGCCTGATGGTGCGTCAGGTGGCGGAGATCGAGTTCATCGTCACTGACAGCGAAGCCGAGGCGCTGGCGCTGGAATCCAACCTGATCAAGAACCACCAGCCGCACTTCAACGTGCTGCTCAAGGACGACAAGAAATATCCCTATCTCTGCATCACCTGGAGCGAGGCCTACCCGCGCATCTTCATCACCCGTCGCCGCCGGCTGCGCAGCCCGCTCGATCGCTTCTACGGGCCCTATGTGGATGTGGGTCTGCTGCGCCGCACCCTGTTTCTGGTCAAGCGGGTGTTTCCGCTGCGTCAGCGCCCCCAGCCTCTCTACAGGGATCGCACCTGCTTGAACCACGCGATCGGCCGCTGCCCCGGCGTGTGCCAGGAAAAGATCAGCCCTGAGGCCTACCAGCACACCTTGCGCAAGGTGGCCATGGTGTTCCAGGGCCGCAGCGACGAACTGCTTGTGCTGCTGCGCGCCCAGATGGAGCGCTACGCCGAACGGGAGGATTTCGAGGCGGCCGCCCGGGTACGCGACCAGATGCAGGGGCTCGAGCAGCTCACCGCCGACCAGAAGATGGCCCTGCCCGATGCCTCCGTGTCGAGGGATGTGCTGGCGCTGGCGGCCGATGCGCGCGTGGCCGCCGTGCAGCTGTTTCAGATGCGGGCCGGCAAGCTGGTGGGGCGGCTCGGCTACACCGCCGATGCCACGGTCGCCAGCCCCGGGGCGATCCTGCAACGGGTGCTGGAAGAGCACTACAGCCAGGTGGAGCCGGTGGAGATCCCACCGGAGGTGCTGGTGCAGCACCCCTTGCCGCAACAGGCGCTGGTGGAAGACTGGCTGAGTGAGCGCCGGGGCCGCAAGGTGCGGCTGCAGCACCCGCAGCGGCAGCAGAAGGCCGATCTGATCGAACTGGTGGAACGCAATGCGGCCTTTGAGCTGGGCCGGGCCCAGCGCAGCGCCGAGCAGCACCAGCTCGCCACCGAAGACCTGGCCCAACTGCTGGATCTGCCCGTGCCGCCGCGTCGGGTGGAGGGCTATGACATCAGCCACATCCAGGGCAGCGACGCGGTGGCCTCCCAGGTGGTGTTCGTGGATGGGCTGCCGGCCAAGCAGCACTACCGCAAGTACCGCATCCAGAGCAGCAGCATCCGCTCCGGCCACTCCGACGACTTCATGGCCATGGCCGAGATCATGCGCCGCCGCTTCCGTCGCTGGGCCCAGGCGAAGGCGGAGGGGGCCGATCTGGTGGCACTGCGCAAGGCCACAGGCACCGCACTCCACACCGGCGGCCTCAACGACTGGCCCGATGTGGTGATGATCGACGGTGGCAAAGGACAGCTCTCGGCGGTGATGGAGGCGCTGCGGGAACTGAACCTGCACGAAGACCTGGTGGTGTGCTCCCTGGCGAAGCAGCGGGAGGAAGTGTTCCTGCCCGGCACCAGCCAGCCGCTGGAGAGCGAACCCGACCAGCTCGGCGTCGTGCTGCTGCGGCGTCTGCGCGATGAAGCGCACCGCTTCGCGGTGAGCTTCCACCGCCAGCAGCGGGGGGAGCGGATGAAACGTTCGCGCTTGAGCGACATCCCCGGGCTGGGACCCAAACGGGTGAAGGAGCTGCTGGGGCACTTCCGCTCGATCGATGCGATCCAGCTGGCCAGCCCGGCCCAGATCGCTGCGGCGCCCGGCGTGGGCCCCGCCCTGGCCCAGCAGATCTGGAGCTACTTCCACCCCGAGGCTGACCACGACACGGCTGACCATGACGGGCCCGATCCGGACAACCTGGTGCCGGCCGCCGATTGTGAGCGGCATGAAGCCCCAAGCGTTGCGCAGGAGCCTGGTGGCCGGATCGGCAGCGGCGCCGGCGCCGCCCTCGTGCACTGAGCAGGAGGCAAGCCATGGCGGGGCTCGGGCTCTGGGTGCTGGGCGACCAGCTGCACGCGCAGCAAGCTGCTCTGGCCAGCAGCGTCCCCGGCCAGGCGCGGGTGGTGCTGATCGAGAGCAGTGGTGTGGTGGCCCGCCGCCGCTACCACCGCCAGAAGCTGGTGCTGGTGTGGAGCGCCATGCGGCACTTCAGCGCCGAGCTGCAGGCGCTCGGCTGGCAGGTGGACCTGTTGGAGGCGGCGGAATTCGGCACCACCTTGATCGACTGGATCCAGAGGCAGGGCATCCGCACCCTGCGCGTGATGGAGCCGGCGGATCGCCCCTTCCGGCAGGCGATCGAACGGCTTGATCTGGGCGGGCGCACCGGCGTGCAGCTCGAATGGCTGCCCTCCAACCACTTCCTCTGGAGCCGGGAGGCGTTCGCGGCCTGGGCTGGCCGCTACAAGCAGCTGCGCATGGAGCTCTTCTACCGGGAGGGGCGCCGCCGCTTCGGCGTGCTGATGGAGGACGGCGAACCGCGCGGCCAGCAGTGGAACTTCGACAAGGACAACCGCAAGCCACCGCGCCAGGGAATGGAAGGGCCGGCCCCGCTGCTGTTCAGCCCCGATGCGATCACGCGGGCCGTGATCGAGAAAGTGCGGCGTCTCGATGCGGAGCGGGCCGCCGCCGGGGAAGCGCCGCTACCCGGTGCGCTGGAGCCTTTCCATTGGGCGGTCACCCGCCAGCAGGCGCTGCAGGTGCTTGATCACTTCGTGGCCACCCGCCTGGCTGGTTTCGGCCCCTACCAGGACGCCATGGTCAGCGGCCAGCCCACGCTCTGGCATGCCCTGATCAGCCCCTACCTGAACCTGGGCCTGCTGGAACCGCTGGAGGTGATCCGCCGGCTGGAGTCGGCAGGTACGAGCGCGGCGAGCGGCGTGGAGCCACCGGTGCCGCTCGCCAGCCTGGAGGGGGTGATCCGGCAGCTGCTCGGCTGGCGCGAATACATGCACGGCCTCTACCACTGGTTCGGCGAGGGTTATGCAGGCCGCAACCACTTCGGCCACACCCAGCCCCTGCCCCTCTGGTTCGAGCAGCTGGGCGGCAGCGGCATGGCCTGCCTGGATCAGGTGCTCGGCGAACTGGATCGCACCGGCTACGCCCATCACATCCAGCGGCTGATGGTGCTGGCCAACTACGGCCTGCTGGCAGGGCTCGATCCCCAGGCCCTCACCGCCTGGTTCCACCGTCTGTTCATCGACGGCCACGACTGGGTGATGCAGACCAACGTGCTGGGCATGGGGGTCTTTGCCGACGGCGGCCTGCTGGCCAGCAAGCCCTACGCCGCCAGCGGCCGCTACATCGCCCGCATGAGCAACTACTGCAAAGGCTGTCGTTTCGACCCGGCACAGCGGACCGGGCCGTCAGCCTGCCCCTTCACGACCCTCTACTGGCATTTTCTGGATCGCCACGAAGCTCTGCTGCGCGGCAATCCCCGCATGGCCCTGGTGATCGCCCAGCTCGATCGCCTCCCTGCCGAGGAGCGGCAAGCGGTCGCCGTCGCCGCTGCGGCCCACCTGGAGCGGGCGGCCGGATCGGCCCCCACCGGTGCCGCCTAACTTGAACGGGCCATCCCTTCGCTGCCGATGCCGGCCCTGGCCCTGCCCCCCGAGGCCTACCTCTGGTTCAAGACCCTCCACATTGTGGGCGTGGTGGTGTGGTTCGCCGGACTCTTCTATCTGGTGCGCCTGTTCATTTATCACGTGGAAGCCGAAGCGCTGGACGAGCCCCTGCGCGCCGCTTTCCACAGCCAGTACGAGCTGATGGAGCGCCGGCTGGCCAACATCATCACCACGCCCGGCATGGTGGTGGCGGTGACGATGGCGGTGGGGTTGCTGCTGGTGCAGCCGATCTGGCTGAAACAGAGCTGGATGCACGCCAAGCTGGCCGTGGTGCTGGCCCTGCTCGTGTACCACTGGTTCTGCTATCGCCTGATGGGGCAGCTCAAGGCGGGCACCTGTCGCTGGAGTGGCAGGCAGCTGCGGGCGCTCAATGAGCTGCCCACCCTGATGCTGGTGCTGGTGGTGATGCTGGTGGTGTTCAAGGCCCAGTTCCCCACGGGAGCTGCCACCTGGTTCCTGGTGGCCCTGGTGGTGGCGATGGCGGCCTCGATCCAGTTCTATGCCCGCTGGCGGCGGCTGCGTTCCGAACGGGAGGCGATCGCAGGTGCCGGCTGACCACCCACTCGTGGAGGTGCTGGCGGCGGTGGACGCGCAGAGCTGCCCCACCAGGCTCAACTTCCATTGCCACACCCATTGCAGCGACGGCAGCCTCGAACCGGCCGCCGTGGCCGACCAGGCGCTGGCGATGGGCCTTGAGCATTTCGCCGTCACCGATCACCACAGCATCGCGGCCTACCAACCGGCTCGGGCTCACCTGGAGGAGCGCCAGCGACTGGGGCAGCGGGTGCCGCAGCTTTGGAGTGGAGTGGAAATCAGCTGCCTGCTGGAGGGCTGCCTGGTGCATGTGCTGGCCCTGGGCTTCGAGCTGCACCACCCGGCCCTGGCGCCTTACGTGCGCGGCCATGCGGTGGTGGGGCCAGGGCTGCGCGCCGGCAAGGTGCGGGAAGCGATTCATGCCGCCGGTGGCCTGGCCTTGCTGGCCCATCCGGCCCGCTACCGGCGTCCCCACCAGCAGCTGATCGCGGCGGCGGCAGAGCTCGGCTTCGATGGGGCCGAAGCCTTCTACGACTACGACCTGACCAGCCGCTGGCAGCCCACACCGTTGGTGTGCGACGCAATCGCCAGCCAGCTGCAGAGCCTGGGTTTGCTGAGAAGTTGTGGCACCGATACCCATGGACTGGCCTTGTCAGGCCGCTAGGGTTCATCACAGGTTTCCGTTTCCTCACCATGGGTCTCTTCGATCGTCTGTTGAACATCGGTACCAAGGACGCCAGCTTCTCCTCCAAGCCGGCCAAACCCGAGAAGCCCGCCGCCAAGGCTGGCGAACAGACGTTCTTCCTCGACCCCGACACCTCCAGCTCCATGGGCAACGTGGAGTACATGCGGCGCTCCAACAAAATCCGGCGCACCTTCCCCGGCAATGCCGACAATCCGGGTGAAAAGGAGATGGTGCAGGAAGTCGATTCGATGTCGGCGCGGCTGGAGAAAGCCAGCAGCGGCCTGCCGGTGAACGCATCGCCTGAATCCAACACCAGCCTCACCGGTGGCGTGCCCAAGCCGGTGAAGAAAACCTTCGCGGCCCGCCTCACCTCCGCTGAACTTGGTCAGCGGCTCAAGGGCGCGGCAGTCGCCGTCAACACGCCCGGCGGCAGCTCTGCAGGGCGCAAGGCCGATGCCGCCGGCAGTTCCCAGCCCCAGTTCACCCAGAAGCCGGCCAAGCCTGGCGACATTGACCCGTTCAAGGCCATGGCCCGCGACCTCAACAACTGATCGGCTTGGTAAGCGGCCGCGGTTCACTCCTTCGAATGTGAGTGGCCGCGGTTCACTTGTTCAGGTTTCGATCAGGCTTTCGCTGCCGATCACCAAGGCCTTCAGGTGTTCAAGCTGAGCAGGGTCCGCTCCCTGCCACAGCTCGCGGTTGGCGGCCTCCAGCAGCCGCTCGGCCATGTCCCGCAGCGCCCACGGGTTCGACTGCCGCAGCGCCTGCAACACGTCGTCGTCCTGCAGCCACTGGCGGCAGATGGCGCCATAGCTCCAATCCGGCACCCGGCCCGTGCTCGCGTCGTAGGCGAACAGGTAATCGAGGCTGGCGGCCAACTCGAAACCGCCCTTGTATCCGTGGGCAAGCATGCCCTGAATCCAGCGCGGGTTCAGCACGCGTGAGCGGAGCACCTTGTCGAATTCATGCTCCAGCCGGTGCACGCGCGGCCGCTGGTGGCGCGAATGATCGGCGAACCAGAGGGCCGGAGCGCTGCCGCGCACCCGTTCGCTGGCGGCGCTGAGCCCTCCTTGGAACTGGTAGTAGTCGTCGGAATCCAGCAGGTCGTGCTCACGGTTGTCCTGGTTGTGGAGCACCACCTCCACCTGACGCAACCGCTGCTCCAGCCCCTCACGATCGGGGCTGGCCTCGCAACGGCCGTCACCGCTGGCGTCGTAACGCCAGCCGCTCCAGTTGAGGAAGGCCTCACCGAGATCGCCCCGCTGCTCCCACTGACCACTGTCGATCAGTCCCTGAAGCCCCGCCCCATAGGCCCCCGGCGCCGAGCCGTACACCCTGCCGCTGTGGCCTTCCTGGCGGGCATGGGCTGCCAGCGGGTTGTGCCACTCGTCTTCATCAAGAGCAGCGACCCGGCGGCTGGCCTGATTCATCCAGTCGACCAGCTGCGGGAAAGCATCGCGGAAGAGGCCGGAGATGCGCAGCGTCACATCCACCCGGGGGCGTTGCAGCAGGCTGAGCGGAATCACCTCCAGATCCACCATCCGCCGGGTCGGTCCGTCCCACACCGGCCGCACCCCCATCAGCGCCAGCGCCTGGGCGATGTCCTCGCCGCCATTGCGCATCGTGGCGGTGCCCCACACCGACAGGGCCAGGTGGCGCAGGTCGTCTCCCTCCTGCTGCAGGTGGGCTTCCAGCAGCAGGGCGGCGCTGCGACGCCCCAGGTCCCAGGCGGCTTCGGTGGGCAGCCCGCGCAGATCCACGCTGTAGAAGTTGCGGCCGGTGGGCAGCACATCAGGGCGGCCGCGTGTGGGCGCCCCGGAGGGCCCGGCGGCAATGCGTTCCCCGGCCAGGCCCCGCAGCAGGGCCTGACGCTCGGCGCTGGCACAGGCCAGCAGGCGCGGCAGCAGCTGACGCCGCACACGCTCCAGCACAGCTTGGGTTGTTGGTCCCACCACCACCGCTGCAGAAGCGGCAGTGGCGGTGGTGGGCGCCAGCAGCGGCTTCAGCAGATCGAGGGCCTGTGCTTCCAGCAGGGCAACGGCATCACCACAGCGGCGCAGGGCGGTCGGGGCAGAGGGAGAGGCCGGGTCAGAGACGGCGGCCGCGGGAGACGCCTGGAGGCGGAGGCGATCCGCCACGCTGAGTGGCGCCTCCTCGGCATCCGCCCACGGGTCCAGCTCCAGTTGCAGATCAGCGGCCAAGGCCTGGGTGAGACCAGGGCCCTCGGCCAGGGGGGGCCGCACCAGGCACAGCAGCAGCTCCAGCAAGGGCTGGGGACCAGGCAGGTGGCCGAACACATGCAGGCCGGTGCGGATCTGAGCTTCCTTCAGCTCACACAGGTAGCCATCGGCGCCATCGAGACGCGCTTCAAGATCATCGATGGCCTGGGCAGAGGCGGATCCCACAGCAGCGCCGGCCGCGAATGATCTGTCTGCAGCTGATCGATCTGCAGATGTGCCGTCTCCAGCAGCGGCATGCGCGGGCAGCTCCAGGGAGGCGAGCAGCCCGGCGAGCCGCTCCCGTAAGGGAGCGACGCGCTCGCTGCCCAGCTGGCGGGCCTCCCAGTACTCGTCGAGCAGGGCTTCGAGCTCCTGCAGGGGCCCGTGCAGCCCGGCCCGATCGAGCGGAGGGGTGAGGTGATCGAGGATCACCGCCTGGGCGCGGCGCTTGGCCTGGGAGCCTTCGCCCGGATCGTTGACGATGAACGGATACAGGTGGGGCATGGGCCCCAGCGCCCACTCGGGGAAGCACTGATCGGAGAGGCCGAGCCCCTTGCCGGGGAGCCATTCCAGGTTGCCGTGCTTGCCCACGTGGACCACCACCTGGCTGGCGGCCACCTGGCGCAGCCACAAATACTGGGCCAGGTAGGCATGGGTGGGCGGCAGGTCGGGGGAGTGATAGCTGAGGCTGGGGTCGCGGCCGTAGCCCCGCTCCGGCTGCACCAGCACGGCCACGGCGCCGAAGCGCAGACCTCGGATCGGGAAGCCGGCACCCGCCGGCCCCTGCTCCAGGCCCTCATCGGCAGCGGGCGGCCCCCAGCGGGTCTCCAGCACGGCCCTGCCCGCCGCCGGGAGTTGCTGGTACCAGGCGAGATAAGTCGCCAGGGGCAGGTGATCGAGCGGCGGCCGGTGCTGGCTTTCCGGGTCGTTGGTGCGTGCGGCCAGCAGCTGCTGGATCAGGGCATCCCCGTCAGCGGGAAGGCCTGTCGTCAGTTCCGCGGGCAGGTCCGTGGGGGTCACGCCCAGGTCGTAGCCGGCCTCCGCCAGCCAGCGGAGCATCGCCGCGGCGCTGGCGGGGGTGTCGAGGCCCACGCCATTGGCCAGGCGGCTGTTGCGGGTGGGGTAGTTGGCCAACACCAGGGCCACACGGCGCTGCTTCACCGGGGTGAGGCGCAGCTCCACCCAGGCCGCCAGCAGGCGGGCGATCCAGTCGAGCCGTTCCGGATCCGGCTGGTAGTGCATCAGCGCTGCCGAAAGCGAGGCATCGGCCCGCTCCAGCTCCTTGAAGGCACCGACCCGGCTGGTGATGCGTCCGTCAAGCTCGGGCAGAGCCACCTGCAGGCTGAGATCGAGCGGGCCGAGGCCGATGCTGCTGGCAGCCCATTGCTCACGGCTGCGGGTGCTGCAGAGCACCTGAATCACCGGCACGTTGAGGCGGTCCCAGAGCGGGGCACCCAGACCCGCTTCCTCGAACTGCACCGAGGCAAAGGAGGTGGTGCACAGCACGCCCTGCACCCCCTCTCTATGCAGCAGGTCGGCCACCCCCTGCTGGACAGCCGGATCCCTCAGGCCACTCACCCACAGCGCCCGCGGGCAGAGTCCCTGGCGGCGCAGGGCCTGGAGCAGGACGGTGGCCAGCTGATCGTCGCCGGCCTGCAACAGGGCGCGGTAGAGGATCACCCCCACCCGTGCCCCCGGGTCGGCCCGCCAGTCGTGGGGAAGGGGGTCGGCCAGGGGCAAGGGCACCGGCGCTGGCGCCGCCTGGCCAGCGGCGAGCGCCTCCAGGCTGTCGAGCACGCGGCGCAGGTTGTCAGCACCGCCCTCGCGCAGGCAGCGGCTGATCGCCACGGCCATCTCCTCAGGCCCGTTGCCAAGGCTGGCCAGCTCCAGCTCCTGATCGGCCGTGCCGGCCGCCACGATCAGCTGGCGCCCGGGTTGGTGCTCCGCCCAGGCATGCAGCTGCTCCAGCCCGTAACTCCAGTGGCCTCTTCCACCGAGCAGCCGCACCAACACCACGCGGGTGGTGGACAGGCTGGTGGCGATGTAGTGATCGAGGACCGCCGGCGCAGCCAGCGCGGCCAGGTTCAGCCCCCGCACCGGCACCGCACTGGGCTGCCGGGCAAGAACGGCGGCCAGGGTCTGGAGATCGGTGTCTGAACTGCTGAGCACCAGCAACGGCGTGGACTCCTGCTCCACGAAGGCGGAGTCCTCGAAGCCGGAAGGCAGGCCTGGAACGACGGCAAGACGGTGCATCACGCCATCTTCGGCCCCGGCAGTGAGAAGATCTCACCAGCGAACGCCGCCGGCGCCGCATCTCCACGCGCTTCCGCATGCAGAAGTTTCTTCCTTACGCCTGGTTCGGCGGCCGCTGTGTTCCCTTCGGTGAAGCCACGATTTCAGTGGCCACCCACGCCCTCCATTACGGAACCGGCGCGTTCGGCGGCATGCGGGCCCTGCCCAACCCGGCAGATCCCAACGAGATCCTGCTGTTCCGCGCCGATCGGCACACGCGCCGCCTCTCCCAGAGCGCGCGGCTGCTGTTGGCCGAGCTGCCGGAGGCCACGATTCTCGATGCGATTCAGCAGTTCCTGCAGGCGAACCGTCCCACCACCCCGATCTATCTGCGGCCGTTCGTGTATACCAGCGATCTGGGAATCGCGCCACGCCTCCACGACATCGAGACAGATTTCCTGATCTACGGCATCGAACTCGGCGATTACCTCTCCCCCGATGGGGTGAGCTGCCGCATCAGCAGTTGGTGCCGCCAGGAGGACCGCTCCCTGCCGTTGCGCGGGAAGATCAGCGGCGCGTACATCACCAGCTCCCTGGCCAAAACTGAAGCGGTCAAGAGCGGCTTTGATGAAGCGCTGCTGCTCAACAGCCGCGGCAAGGTAAGCGAAGCCAGCGGCATGAACCTGTTCATGGTGCGCGACGGCGTGCTGATCACCCCCGGCGTCGACCAGGACATCCTCGAGGGGATCACCCGCGCCAGCATCCTCGAGCTGGCGCAGGCCATGGGCATCCCCACCCTGGAACGCGCGGTCGACAAAACGGAGCTGTTCGTCGCCGACGAGGTGTTCCTCAGCGGCACCGCCGCCCGGGTCACGCCAGTGCGCCGGGTGGAAACAACGGATCTGGCTGGACCGCGGCCGATCATGGAGAAGCTGCGCAGCGCCCTCACCGCGATCACCGAGGGCCGCGATCCGGCCTACGAGCACTGGGTGACCCGCGTGCGGCTCGATGGGTAAGCCAGCGGCACTTCCTACAGTGACAGCTGGCCTTGAGCGCGTAATCGATGACGGCAGCGGTGCAGCAGGCAGGGGCGCCAGCGACCCAGCGCATGGGGTTTCTGGAGCGTCTCCACGCACCTGAGCGGCCGGTGCTGGTGTTTGACGGGGCCACCGGCACCTCACTCCAGCAGATGGATCTCAGCGCCGCCGACTTCGGTGGCGCAGCCCTGGAGGGATGCAACGAGCAGCTGGTGTTCACCCGGCCGGATGCCGTGCAAGCCGTGCACCGCCAGTTCCTGGAGGCCGGCTGTGATGTGATCGAAACCAATACCTTCGGCGCCGCCTCGATCGTGCTGGCCGAATACGGCCTGGAAGACCAGGCCTTCATGATCAACAAGCGGGCGGCCGAACTGGCCCGCGCCTGCGCTGCTGAATACAGCAGCCCCGCCAAACCCCGCTTCGTGGCCGGCTCGATGGGGCCCACCACCAAGTTGCCCACGCTTGGGCACATCGACTTCGACACGATGCGCGACGCCTTCCGGGAGCAGGCGGAAGGCCTGATTGCGGGCGACGTGGACCTGCTGATCGTGGAAACGTGCCAGGACGTGCTGCAGATCAAGGCTGCCCTGCAGGGAATTGAAGCGGCCTTCAGCGCCACCGGGCAGCGGCGGCCGCTGATGGTGTCGGTCACGATGGAAACCACCGGCACCATGCTCGTGGGCTCCGACATCGCCGCGGTGGTGTCGATCCTGGAGCCGTTCCCGATCGATGTGCTCGGCCTCAACTGCGCCACCGGGCCCGAGCAGATGAAGGAGCACATGCGCTACCTGAGCGAGCACAGTCCGTTCGTGGTGAGTTGCATTCCCAACGCCGGGCTGCCCGAAAACGTGGGCGGCGTGGCCCACTACCGGCTGACACCGCTGGAGCTGAAGCTGCAGCTGATGCACTTCGTCAATGATCTCGGCGTGCAGGTGATCGGCGGTTGCTGCGGCACCACCCCCGCCCACATCGCAGCCCTCTCCGAGCTCACCGCCGATCTGCTACCCCGCCCGCGGGCCGTGCGGCGTCCGGAGCAACGGCTGGAGCGGCCGGCTTTCCACTACGAACCTGCGGCCGCCTCGATTTATGGCGTCACGCCATACCACCAGGACAACTCGTTCCTGATCATCGGTGAGCGGCTCAACGCCAGCGGCTCGCGCAAGGTGCGTGATCTGCTCAACGCAGAAGACTGGGACGGGCTGGTGGCCGTGGCACGCGGCCAAGTGAAGGAAAACGCCCACGTGCTCGACGTCAACGTTGATTATGTGGGCCGCGACGGTGAGCGTGACATGCATGAGCTGGTCAGCCGGCTGGTCACGAACGTGAATCTGCCGCTGATGCTCGATTCCACCGAGTGGCAGAAGATGGAAGCTGGCCTGAAGGTGGCAGGCGGGAAATGTCTGCTGAACTCCACCAACTACGAAGATGGGGATGAGCGCTTCTTCAAGGTGCTGGAACTGGCACGGCGCTACGGCGCTGCCGTGGTGATCGGCACGATTGATGAAGAGGGAATGGCGCGCACCGCCGAGCGCAAGTTCGCCATTGCCCAGCGCGCCTATCGCGATGCCCTGGAATTCGGCATTCCAGCGCACGAAATCTTCTACGACCCCCTGGCGCTGCCGATCTCCACCGGCATCGAGGAAGACCGCCTTAATGGAGCCGCCACAATCGAGGCGATCCGCCGCATCCGCAGCGAGCTTCCTGGCGTGCATGTGGTGCTGGGGGTGAGCAACATCAGCTTCGGGCTGTCACCAGCGGCGCGGATCACGCTCAACTCCGTGTTTCTGCACGCGTGCTGTGCCGCCGGCATGGATGCGGCGATCATCAGCCCGGCCAAGATCCTGCCGCTGATCAAGATCAGCGAGGAACACCAACAGGTATGCCGTGATCTGATCGCAGATGCACGCCGTTTCGACGGGGATGTCTGCGTCTACGACCCGCTCACCACGCTCAGCACCCTGTTCGAGGGGGTGAGCGCCCGGGAAGCACGCGACGCGGGGCCGCAGCTGGCGGATCTGGAGGTGGAGAAACGCCTCACCCAGCACATCATCGATGGGGAGCGCATCGGCCTCGAAGCTTCACTCAACGAAGCCCTCGCCAAGTACCCGCCGCTGCAGATCATCAACACCTTCCTGCTCGATGGCATGAAGGTGGTGGGTGAGCTGTTCGGTTCCGGCCAGATGCAGTTGCCCTTCGTGTTGCAGAGCGCTGAGACGATGAAGTTCGCCGTGGCGTTCCTTGAACCCTTCATGGAGCGGGTGGAAGGGGAGAGTAGCGCCAAGGCCAAGTTTCTGATCGCCACAGTAAAAGGTGACGTTCATGACATCGGCAAGAATCTGGTGGACATCATTCTCACCAACAACGGTTATGAGGTGGTGAATCTCGGCATCAAGCAGTCGGTGGAAGCGATCATCGAAGCCCAGAAACTGCACCAGGCCGATTGCATCGCCATGAGCGGCCTCCTGGTGAAGTCCACCGCCTTCATGAAAGACAACCTCCAGGCCTTCAATGAGGCTGGCATTCAGGTGCCGGTGATTCTTGGTGGAGCGGCGTTGACGCCTCGCTTCGTCAACAAGGATTGCCGCGCGGTCTACCGGGGGCAGGTGATCTACGGCCGGGATGCCTTCGCCGACCTGCGCTTCATGGATGCGCTGGTGGAGGCCAAGCAGAACAACCGCTGGAGCGATGCGGAAGGCTTCAGCGGCGAGATTCCGGCCGGACTCGGGCTGGAGCGCGGCGAAGACACCGCCGATGACGCCACGACAACCGCCCCCGGCAGTGCAGAGGAGGCACCAGCAGTCGCTGGATCAGCAGCAGCCCAAGCAGCCCCAGGATCGCCCCCAGCGCCCCAGGCAGCCCCTGAAACCGAGGACCCAGCGGCTGCCGCAGTCGTGCCAGAGACGCCATCCAGCGCAGCAGCGCCGCTCAACGACCATCGCTCCGAGGCCGTTCCAGAAGAGGCCGCCATCCAGCCGCCGTTCCTGGGCAGCCGCGTGCTCGATGAGCAGGCGATTCCGCTGGCTGAGGTGTTCGGCTACCTGGATCGCAACGCCCTGTTCGCCGGCCAGTGGCAGTTGCGCAAGACGCAGCAGCAGAGCCGCGACGACTACGAGCAGATGCTGGCGGCCAAGGCCGAACCGGTGTTGCAGCACTGGATGCAGCGCTGCCTGGAGGAGAAGTTGCTCACTCCACGGGTGGCCTACGGCTACTTCCCCTGTGGCCGGCTCGGCAATGCGCTGGTGGTCTTCGATCCGGCCGCGCCTGAGCGGGAGCTGGGCCGTTTCGAGCTGCCGCGCCAGAGGGGCGGCAACCGCTACTGCGTCGCCGATTTCTACCGCGACCTCCGCCAGGGGCGGCCCACCGATGTGCTGCCGATGCAGGCCGTCACGATGGGGGAGAAGGCCACAGTCTTCGCGCGCGAACTCTTCGCCGCCGATCGCTACACCGACTATCTCTATTTCCACGGTCTGGGGGTGCAGATGGCAGAAGCGCTGGCCGAGTGGACCCATGCACGCATCCGACGCGAAATGGGCTTCGTCGCCGAGGAACCCAGCGCCCTGCGCGATGTGCTTGCCCAGCGCTATCGCGGCAGCCGCTACTCCTTCGGCTATCCCGCCTGCCCCAACGTGGCCGATTCCCGTCCCCAGCTGCAGTGGCTGGGGGCGGAGCGCATCGGGCTGAGCATGGACGAAAGCGACCAGCTGGAGCCTGAGCAGAGCACCACCGCCCTAGTGGCCCTGCACAGCCAGGCGCGCTACTTCAGCGCCTGAGGAAGCCATCCCGAGGCGATGGCAGGTAGGGGCGCGGTGGCAGGCTGGGGAGGCTCTCTTGCACTGCTGCTATGGCCATTGCCGGACCTGACGGAGTGGATGCGGCCATCGCAGCCGGACTCGACCTTGACGGCTCGCCGATTCCGGCCGAGATGCTGAGCCTGTACCGCGAGGTGATGGCACTGGAGGCCCAACGGGCCCGCAGCGGCGTGAAGAAATCGATGCGCAACCGGGTGGTGAAAACCGGGGCCAAGCATTTCGATCAGGCCAGCCTTGATGCCCGCCTCAAGGCCGCCGGCTGGGATGGCCTCAAGGACAAGGAAATCGCCTTCTTCTACGGCTGAATCGCTTGGGTTCAATCAGCTACTGGAGGAACCGGGCCGCTGACGTGCCCTGCGTTGAGTCAGCGCTTGATTCCGCCGCGTCAGCGCAACCAGCAGGCGGCAGTTCAAGCGATGCGTTTATCTCAGCCCCAAGCCTTTGGCCGGGAGCCACTGGCCCTCAGCATTCAGCCATGCGGGTTCGACACAGAACCTTTCACACCGAAGCTCCGTCAGCGAGCCATCAAGGCAACGCACCGAACGGAGAGGTTTCAGCGCCATAGCCGGATCAGAGATCTTCGAGGGTGTCGATCACCTCTTGTTGAAACGCCTGGAGATCGGTCGAATCACTCAGGTCGACCCCCTCACCGGCGGCATTCTGGGTGAGCTCCTGGAAATGGAAAGCGCCTTCACCGTGGGCAAGAAACTCCATCGCGGAGCTTTCACCGCTTTCCTTGAAGGCGTCGAGCAGCGCCATGAAGGCAGCATCTTCGGTGAAATCCCAGCTCATGAAGGGGGTATCGCAAGTCGTAAGGGCGGCAGAAGGGAGCCTTCCAGCACCACTGCACAATGACCTTTAACGCCTGCACCCCCGATTCCGTCAACCTCCCAGGGCCATTCCCGCCATTGGTCCTGCAGACTTTGGGATGATTTCGGCACGATCCGTGGAACCGCGTTCTTCTTCAGCGCCAGTGGTGGCCCGCAATGTGCTCGGTGAGACGCTTGAGATCTGCGGATGCACACCCCGCACCGGCTGGTACCGCGATGGTTTCTGCCGTACCGACAGCAGCGACACGGGACGCCACACCGTCTGCTGTGTGGTGAACGATGTCTTCCTGCGCTACAGCCGTTCCCGCGGCAACGACCTTTCCACACCGATGCCGGCCTACGGCTTTCCGGGTCTTCAGCCCGGAAACCACTGGTGCATCTGTGCCGCCCGCTGGCTAGAGGCCTACCAGGACGGGGTGGCGCCGCCGGTGCGGCTGGAGGCCACGGAAGCGTCTGCACTTGAGGTGATCCCGCTGGAGTTGCTGAAGGAGCTGGCCCACGTGGGGTGAGCGCCGCGCCGCAGCAGCGGCATCACCTCTCTCCCACCACCTGCACCACCCTTCACGTCACCCCGGTCACATCAGCCCGCGTCAGCCGAACACTCCACCGTCTTCACACCCCGCCTTCACCACGGAACCGGGCTCCCGTCCCAGGCCAGGAAGCTGCCGCTCTGCTCCGGCCCCTGCAGTTCCAGCACGTCCAGGAGGTGGTGGGCGGCTCGCTCGGGGCTGAACAGGCGCTCCGGCGGCACGCCGCTGCGGAAAGGCGCTGAGAGATCGGTGGCCGTGGTGCCGGGATGCAGCAGGGTCACAGTGGCGAGGGGTCGGCGGCGGCGCCACTCCAGGGCCAGGCAACGCAGCAACTGATTCTGGGCGGCCTTGGCACTGCGGTAGCCGTACCAGCCCCCCAGGCCGTTGTCGCCGATGCTGCCGACCCGTGCTGACAGGCTGGCGAACAGCGCCGGCTCTGCGGCCGGCAGCAGCGGCTCCAGGGCCTGGGCCAGCAGAATCGGGCCGTAGGCATTCACCGCGAACACTCGCTCCAGGGCGGCGCGGTTCAGCTGGCTGAGCCGCTTTTCCGGTTGCAGAGCCGGGCCGTCGTGCAGGAGGCCCGCCGTGTTGATCACGAGGCGCAAGGTGCCGGCCTGGGCCTGCAGCGTGGCGGCAGCGGCCTGCAGACTGGCGTCGGCGCAGAGGTCGAGCTGCAGGGCGCGCGCGCCCAGCTGCGGCTCTCCCGGCCGGGCAGGCCAGCCGCGGCGGCTGGCGCCCCAGAGGCAGAGCCCGGGGGCCCGCTCGGCCAGGGCCTGCACCAGGGCGCGGCCGATGCCGCCGGCACCCACCACCAGGGCATGGCCGTTCCAGCTGCTGAGGGACGGCCGGGACGGGAGCGGGGGCAACACCTGGGGCGAAGCGGTGGAGGGGATGGCGCATGATGGCGCGATGGCAATGAGGATCGCCGTTCTGGGGCAAGGGGCCTGGGGGCGCACCCTGGCCAGCGTGCTGCGCCAGCAGGGCCATGAGCTCGCGGTGTGGTCGCGCTCCCATGGCAGCGATCCAGCCGCGGTGCTCCAGCGGCAGGACCTGGTGCTCTCAGCGGTGGCCATGGCCGGGGTGCCGGCGCTGGCGCAGCAGCTGAGCGCCGGCTGGCCCGGGGCTGTGCCCCTGGTGAGCTGCAGCAAGGGCATCGACCTTCAGCAGCACTGCACAGCCAGCCAGTTGTGGCAGCAGGCCATTCCGTCGTTGGCGTGCCTGGTGCTGAGCGGGCCCAACCTGGCGGCTGAGCTGGATCAGGGCCTGCCGGCCGCCAGCGTGCTGGCCTCCATCCACACCGAACTGGCCAGCGAGCTGCAACGCCAGCTCAGCAGCCAGCGGCTGAGGCTGTACACCAACGCCGATCCGATCGGCACCGAACTGGCCGGCGCGCTCAAGAACGTCATGGCGGTGGCGGCCGGCATCTGCGATGGTCTCGGGCTGGGGGCCAATGCCAAGGCCTCCCTGCTGACCCGCGGGCTGGCCGAAATGGGGCGGCTCAGCCAGCTGCTGGGCGGCGATCCCGCCACCCTCTACGGCCTGGCCGGCCTTGGCGACCTCCTGGCCACCGCCAACAGCCCCCTGAGCCGCAACTACCGCTTCGGGCTGCATCTGGCCGAAGGTGACTCTGCAGCGGCGGCCTTCACCCGCATCGGCGCCACGGTGGAGGGACCCGCCACGGCCGAAGCCGCGCTGGTGCTGGCCCATCGGCATGCCCTGCACCTGCCGATCTGTGAGCAGGTGGTGGGCCTGCTGCAGCGGCGCAACACCCCGCAGGAAGCCGTGCGGGCGCTGATGGAGCGCGATCTGCGCCGGGAATGGGTGTGAGTCGCAGGGCCACATCCAGAGGCCCCACAGCTCCTACCAGCGCCCATCCAGGGCCCACGTCTGCGCGACAACCGTATGTTCGCGGCCGTTCTCAGCCATGATCGCTCCAACGACTAGTGGGACAGGGATGTGAACAGAGGGAAAGGTTCATGAACTGGCCGGCAGGGCAGCAGTTGGTGGCACAGGGCGCACGTGCCCTGCGTCCGTTGAAGCTCGGCAGCGAGCGGCTGGCGCGACGCCTGCAGCGGACTCTCAGCCCTCAACGCCGCACCACGCTGCTGCTCACCACACCCTTGAGCGTGGTGGCTCTGGGCATCGGCTTCTATGCCCAATCGTTCAGCCAGCCGAAGCCCGACCTTGACGCACGGGTGATGGAGGCGCTGCTGCCGGCCAGCACCACCGGCGAAGCCACCGACCCGGCGGGTGAGGAGAGCCGCCTGCGGGCGATCGAAGCGCGCCGCGCCCAGCAGCCTCCCGCTCCGGCCCAGCTGCCGGATGCCCCCGCCTCCCTGGTGGAACCGGCCGCTGGCCGCCCGGTTCCGCTTGAGGTGCGGGTGGCCCTGCTGCGTCAGGCCGGCCAGCCCAGCTTTTCGGCCACCGGCCCCTGGTGGCTGCGCAACGGCGACGGGCAGGTGCTGGCCCAGGGTCAGGCCCGCAGCCCTGTCGATCTCAGCGCCGGCACCGGCGCCAACGATCTCTGGTTGGACACCGCACCCGGGGAAGCGTTGCTGGTGAACGGCCAGCCGTACACCGGTCGCCTGCGTCTGCTGGCGGAGCGGGAAGGCATCACACCGATCAATCACCTGCCACTGGAGGCCTACATCGCCTCGGTGGTGGGGGCGGAAATGCCCACGTCCTGGTCGATGGAGGCCCTCAAGGCCCAGGCGGTGGCGGCCCGCTCCTACGCCCTGGCCCACCTGGCCCGACCGGCCAATAAGTTCTGGCATCTGGGGGACACCACCCGCTGGCAGGCCTACCGGGGCCTCACCTCGGTGAATGGCCGCACCACCGAAGCTGCCGCGCGCACCAACGGCTTAATCCTCAGCTACCAGGGGGGCATTGTGGAAAGCCTGTATGCGGCCAACAGCCAGATCACGCTGGAAGCGCACGGGCACCTGGGAGCGAGCATGAGCCAGGAAGGCGCCCAGGAACTGGCCCTCGCGGGCCGGCGTTACAACGAGATCCTGGGCCACTACTACCGTGGGGCCTCGCTGGCACGCCTGCAGATCGGTGGAGCGAACTGAGCGCCTGTGGCGAACGGCCTTGCAGCAGAGCCAGGCCGCGCGCGAACGCGGTGCCCTGGTGCCGCTCGTCACCAGGGTGCTGCCGCCGGGAGCCTGGGCACCCTTCCAGCTGCGCCAGCTCGACTCGCCCGTGCCGCGCCACCTGCGCAGCGGTGGGCCCCGGCCCAACCCGTTTCTCCCCTGGGAGCGGCAACTGGAGGTGACGCGACTGGGCGACAGCCATGCGGTGATCCTGAACAAGTACCCGGTGCAAGCCGGCCATCTGCTGCTGATCACCCAGGGCTGGGCGCCGCAGAGCGGCTGGCTGAGAGCGGCCGACTGGCAGGCGGTGGCCCATGTCGATGCGGACACCACCGGTCTGTGGTTCTTCAACAGCAGCGGGCGGGCCGGCGCCAGCCAGCCTCACCGGCATCTGCAGCTGTTGCCCCGCCATCGCGGGGCACCCAACTGCCCGCTGGAGCCCGCCCTACGCGCCCAGCTGCAGGGCCAGGCGCCACCCTGGCCCTGGCGCTACCGGCTCAGCCCGCGCCCCGAGGGCGGCGGACCCGCCGACCTGGCGATGCTCTACCGCCGCCATGCCCTGGAGCTCGGGCTGGGTGATCCGGCGGATGGTGGGGAGCCCAGCCATCCCTACAACCTGCTGTTCACCAGCTCCTGGTTTCTCACCATCCTGCGAACCCGCGAACATGCCGCCGGGTTCAGCCTCAATGCGCTGGGCTTCGCTGGCTACCTGCTGCTGACGGAACAGTCGGATCTGCCGTGGCTGAAGGAGCATGGACCGTGGCAGCTGCTCCGCGCCGTGGCGCCGGCCGTGGACGCCGCGCTGGAGCCTGCGGAAGGCCCGCCTCAGACGAGGCACTGAGCGAGGCAGTGGGCCAGTGATTGGGCATGGAGGTGGGCTCCGATCTTCGCCGAGCCCTGTGCGCCGCGGCTGATTCCGGGAGGCGCAAAGGAAACGGTCTGGATGAGGCTGACCAAGGACCCTCAGCGCCTTGGAGCCTGTGGACGAGGAGCCTGCAGCACCCTCCAGTTGGTGCTCTGGGGGTGAAGAACTCGGTCTCGTCCTGAACCCTCTTCAAAAAAGTTCAGTGAAAGCACGGTTGCACAAGGTGGCAGCAAGGGATCTTTCTGGAAAAGAAACCTGCCGGAACGACCGGCGGTTCTCCCTACAGCTTCCTTCTCATCTCCGCTTCCCTGTTCATGACCTGCTCCCCACTGGCGTCCCAGCGCTCCACCACCCCACTGAGCGTCGCGCCAACACGTGTCCCGCCAACCAGCGCTCCACCCATCAGCGCTCCACCCACCAACGCTTCGGCTGCAGCATCGGCTTTGCTCTTGCCTGGCCGATCGACCAGCAGCAAGACCGCTGCTTCAGCAAGCCGCCTGAGCGCCGTTCATACGGCCACAAACGCCACCAAGGCGAACACGCCGACCACGAAGCGCAGGACGAACACGAATGCCGGCACTCATGCCAGCCAGCACGCCACCGTGCGACAACGCAACCAGCGGGTGGAGGCCTACAGGGAGCTGGTACGGCCGATCGCTCTGCACTACGCCGCCCTTTGTCGGGAAGGGGCGGATGATCTGATCCAGGTGGGCCTGCTGGGCCTGATCCGCGCCGCGGAGCGGTTCGAACCAAGCACCGGAACGCCGTTTTCCGCCTTTGCTCGCCAGCACGTCCGGGGCGCGATCCTGCACTACCTGCGGGATCAGGCCCCGCCCATCCGGCTGCCGCGGCGTCAGCAGGAGCTTCAGGACCGGATGCGGCAGTTCACCCGTGACTGGCAGACGCGATTCGGGCAGAGCCCGAGTGAGGCCGAACTGCGCAGCGGCTTGGAGCTGTCCGTGGCCCAATGGTGCACGTTCGAGCGGCTGGAGCGGCTGCGCCGCCTGGCACCGCTCGAAGCCTCGATGGAGGGCATTGCGGCAGACCATGACGACGACGACTGCGTTGATGGCGAAACCGCCCAGGCAATGGCCCTGCTGACGCAGCTGGAGAACCGGCAGCGTCAAGTGGTGGAGCAGGTGGTGCTGGAGGGGCGGAGCCTGCGGGAGGCGGCCCGCCGGCTTCAGCTCAGCCCGATGACCGTGCACAGGGCCCTGCACAAAGGGCTGGAGCGGCTCAGGCAGGAACTGGACCGCGGCCTTCAGCAGGTGGTTACTCCGCCGGCTGTACCCCATCACGCTGCATCTGCTTCTCCAGGGTGCTGATCGCCGCATTCACGGCAGCGAGCTGACGCTCCACTCCGTCGCGCCAGTAGGTAAGCATGCGCATCTTGCGCTGCTGATGATGGCGGCGCATCGCTTCATGATCACCGCTGCTGGATCCGTAACAGGCAAAGGGCGGGAACATGGGAAAATTTCACAGTGCCTGAAGGTTCTAGCCAGTGCTCTGGTGCCCATGCGTTCCCTGCCCCACCCGTTGGTGAACTCGGCCTTCAAGCGTCGAAACCAAAGGCAGGCAGGGAATACTGGCCCACCACATCCACCCCCGCACCGCCACCGTTTTGCCGTTGTCCCCCCGCCAGATCAATCAAATGGGACCCATGATTCCCACAAGGTTTCTTCGCCCCTGTCTGGTGGTGATCGCCGGCACGCTCGTGCTGCAGGCGCCTGCCGCCCACGCCTACGTGGCCTTGATGGCGGGCCAGTCAGCCCGTCCACTCAACGGCGCGTTCAACACCGTGCCGGTGCTGCATTCCAACCAGCCTGAGGAGGTCTTCGGCCCGGGAATTCTGGTGAACACAGCGCCTGGCCAGGCTATCGCCACGGAAACCCGTCAATATCTCAACAACGCTACTTACACTTTCAACGGAGATTTCGGGCTCCACGTTCATCACAAGTATTTCCCAGAAAATGCCAGCCGTCTCGGCGGCCGTTATGTGCGCGGCAAGCTCACGATCGCCACGATCGTGATGAACCCGGGCTCGCGTCCTGTCACCCTTGAGATGGAGCGCGGCGCCGTTCGCAACAGCTTTGAAGCGCCTTATCTAGGCAACCACCTGATGGGCGTGAAACCACTGGGGCGGCGCCCCTGGAACACCGGACCGGGTGATGCCACCTCGGTGATCATGTTGCGCGGGGAGCTGGATCCCAAGATGCCGGAAACCCTGGTGGTTCCTCCCTATAGCCGCCGGGTACTGTTCCACACCCGTCTGCCCGCCCGGGGCATCGCCAATGGCCTACTGAAAGGCCGCAGTGACGGGCCGTTCCAGATGGCGGTGGTGGCAGCGGAGGATCCGGAAACTGATGCCGATCTGTTCGCAGTGCTGGATCAAGGGATGCTCGCGCCAGGCCGCATCTACCTCGACATGCTCTCAAAGATCCACTACGGCCAGGTGTTCTCACGGGTCGGTGGCGTGGCGATCGGCGATGAGTACCAGGCGAGCCTGGTGCACGATCTCAATCAGGGCCCATTGCACGTGCCCTTCACGAGCACGAACCGCCACACCTTCGGCACCCGCGAAGTGCAGGTGAACCCGCTGGCCAGCCGCATGATTGATTCCTCCCTCGACAACGTGGGCACCTATGGCGTGCGTTTCGATGTGGATCTGAATCTCAAAGGCAACGGGCCCCATGAGCTGGTGATGAGCCATCCCACCGCGAACGGCCGCCAGTTCACGGCCTTCCGCGGCTCGATCGGCATCCGTACCAAGGAGGGCTACAACGACGTGCACGTAGGCCTGCGTTCAGGCGAGAGTCTTTCTCTGGCCTCGTTGAACCTGGTCCCCGGTGTGAACAACCCTGTGCGGGTGAGCATGGTGTACCCAGCCGATGCCACGCCCGGACACCTGCTGAGCGTGGTGCCCAGCTACCAGCTGGCTCAGCTGCGCGAGCGGGAACAGCGCATCGCCATGGCCCGTGCCGCCGCCGCGGAAGCCGCCCGCCAACGGCCCGCTCCCAAAGCTCCCCCCACCCTGGCGGCCCCAGTGCCGGTTACCCGTCCCGCCTCCGGCCGCACCGCCAGCGCACCGCCCCCGGCACCAGCACCCGCGCGTCCCACGCCTCCACCCCCGGCACCGGCTGCCGCCCCCCGTTTTCTGCCCACCTTGGTGCCGGCCTGGATCCGCCCGCTGCCGGCCATCCCGCTCCCCCTGCTCAACCAGCTGCCGGGTGAGGGCCCCAACGACGGCACCCAGACCGTGCTGCTTGGCCGTTATCGGGAAGCGGCCGAGGCCCAACAGCGGTTCCTCAGGGAGATGATGGGGCGCTAGGTCCACTCCCATCGGTTCCGACGTGGCTGAGCCGGTACGAAAGGAGCGCAAAACTCTGTCGATGACGCTGCCGACCGCAAGGATCGCGCAGTTCAAGCAACTCCAGCGCGAATGGGGCTTCTCCACCCACGGGCAGGCCATGGAGCACCTGCTGGAGTTACTGCTGCCTGAATCCCCCGACCAGGAGGCGGAGCAGGACGACGGCGACGATCAAGAACATGAGGTGCTGCTTGAACGGGGAGCTCTGGTGCTGGCGTCCAGCGGCGAAAGCACGCAACTCGTGCTCACTACCGAGGACGGTCTCACCGAATTCGAGTTAGACCTGACACGAGACTCAGAAGAGGTCTCAAGTGAGACCCGCAAACAGCCTCGAACACTGCCGGGTCCGCACAAGGGGCGGGAGACGGCCGCAACCGGCAGCGGCGGATCAGGAAGCCGAGGCATGGGAGGTGGCATCGATCTGCCTGGATTCGTGCAGCAACGATCGGCACGGCTGCGCCAGAGCCTCCACCCGCAGCCGAGCACGCCAACACGGCCCAATGATCCTTTTCCAGAAATCTCTGAGCACGATCTGAGCGCCGCCCTCACTGCCGCCACAGCCCACTGGGTGGGCCTGTACGGCACGGCCGCCAACGACGCTGTCCTGGAAGCGGCGATGGTATGGCTGGGCCAGGAGATCTGGCCCCAGTCCGACCAGGCGGAAGGGCGACCTTTCACGTGGTCGGCGCTGGAACACTGGATCGTGGGCTGTGCTCCGAGCTGGCCGGCTGGCCCGCCCAGCTTCGAGCGGGTGATGGTGGGCGCCGGGCTGCTGGAGGATCCGTTCAGCCCGGCCACGTTGAGCCTGCGACTGCCCACCTTGATCAGGCGCTTCGTGCATCGCTTCCGCCGCCGCCGGCAGGGCACCTCCTTCCAGACGCTGGAGCACACGATGACGCTGCAGGGAGCCCTCAAGGTGCTGGAGATTCCCTTCGAGGTCGGCGAACGGCTCACGTTGAAACGGATCCGCGAGGCCTATCGGGAGCAGGCCCAACGGCACCACCCCGATTCCGGCGGCAGCGCCGACACGATGCGCCGCCTGAATGAGGCCTACCAACTGCTCAAGGAGCTTTATCGTAAATCCAGCTGACCCTCTGGGCAGGCCAGAGCTCCTGCTTGGCTCATGGTCCTTTCAGGCGGAGGCCTCTACCAGCCTCCGCCTGAAAGGCTTCGCCCATCTATCCACGGTGAGACGCGTTATGAGTCTCGCGACGGGACCCGTATGAGATGAGCGGCACATAATGGCGATTGTGCCACCCCCGAGGGGGAACACCCCCAGGCGCAAAACGATGCAGCCGCACCGTCCCAGCACAGACACAACACCCATCAGATCGAAAACCATCAGAGCGCCATGCACTCGGTACCCAGCCAAAGCCCCGGGCGGATCGCTGACGAGGAGAGGCAACCACTGACCATCAGTTCCGCAATCGTCTGGCTACGGATCACCGCGCCAATGACACCTTTGTCTGCAGCGGCTTGTCCACCAGCCAACAGGGCAGCTGTCCAGCAGGTGGACATGGAATCGGAAGGGCCTGAAAACCCAATTAGAGCAGGGGAGCATCGCGCAAAAGTTCCTCTGCGTACCTGCGAGAGACACAGGTACGCAGAGGGTTGACCAAGGCGCAGCTTCGACAGGCTGCACCGGAGTGAGCGCGAGCGAAATCACGATGGCGTGGCATGAAGCCACAGGCAGCGAAGGGGTGAGCCGGCTCGAAGACTCTGTGGTGGAGTGCCATGTTGCTGGCTGGACCAGCTCAGGATCCGCCAGGCTCGCAGAGAGCCGGGGGTTGTATGGGTCACGGTCGACGGCGATCAGCACTGAACGTCCAAGGCGGCACAGATGAACAGGAAGCAACTCCAGACAGCCCCATGACCAGGCTGACCATCTCTGCAGACTCAGAGGGGAAAAGGTCGGTCTGCACAGGTGGAATCGCAGGAAAATCTGGTTTTCAAGCAGCGCAGACAAGACTCAGTACTGGACCTGCCACTGGTCGCGCATGAGACAGCTGGGAGAGTACGGCCTTCGGCGAACACCGGGCGTCCAGCGCCAGGCGACCCAGGAAACAACGCAGCCAAGCCATGACGAGGTGACTGCCGACAAAGCCTGCGCGATGAGGGAACTTCTGGGTGAGTTGTTCCTATCGAACCTCTTCTGCGCACCTGAAAGATTTCCGATGTGCGAGACACAGCTGGAAATGACGCCCTTGCCTCGCCTCACCGATCCATGAGGCGAGGCTCGATCGTTCGCTTAACCGCTGCTTAGGGCGATCCTGCTGCGGCTTTCATTGGATCTCATGTGCCTCACGACAGAACCAGCTCTGGACCTACTACATGTCCAGAGTGAGACAGTGGAGAAGAGACGACTCCACGACTGGCCTCAGCGCAGAAGCCAATGGATTCATTCCCTCTTGCAGGACAGAGGCAATGGCGATCCTGCTTGGCCTGATTCGGCACAGGGATGGCAGGCGCGGCGCTTCTGTTCTGCGCTGCGTTTGTCTTCTCGGCAGCCGTTCAAGAGGACGAGCCCGGCAACTGGAACCTTGACAACGGTGCGAGCCAAAGGCTGGGCGCCTTGGTTGCGATGAGGTCGTCCCAGTTCGAGGCCGGTTGCCTGGATCCGATCCCTGCAGCTGGGATGAGCCTTCAAATCGTGCTGCCCAGTTTCCTGGAAGACCTCAGCTTTGATCTCACCCCAGGGCAGGTGCAGACGCTTCACTCCCTGTCAGAGGTGCGCGCAGCCAGCTGAACAGTTGCCTAGATGTCAGAGGGCTTGCGAAGGGCCTTCAGCTGTCGATGAGGGAGGCGCAACCGAAGCAGACGAGACCAAGAAACACCTCAACGCAAGCTGGGTTGCTGGCTCAAAAGCAGAAGATCATCAGGCCAGGCCAGACACGATCAGATCCGACGGGGCAGGCAGATCAGCCGGGCGTCTGCATCCCCTGGATCAGGAAGTCGAAGTAGGGGCCAGCCATGACGGCATCCTCGGTGGCAAGCAGCGCCAGTGACGCCTCTTTGAGTGTGCGCATGCTTTCGACCATGCCCGCCATGGGCACCCCGAGGCTGTTGTACATCTCGCGGGCACCGATCAGGCCGATGTCCTGGATCTTTTCGGTGCTGCCGGCAAGCACGCCGTAGGTGACCAGGCGGAGGTACCAGCTGAAATCGCGCAGGCACTGGGCCCTTTGGCGCTGGCCATAGGCATTGCCGCCCTGGGCCACGTATTCGGGCTTGCGCAGAAACAGCTGCCGCGCCGCCTCATTGACGATCTTTTTCTCGTTTTCCGTGAGCACGCGGGCGACACGAATGCGCTGGTTTCCGCCGGAGAGGTACTCCGCCATGGAGCGCAATTCACCGCCGCTGGGGTAGCGCAACTGATCATCGGCTTGCAGGATCAGGTCCCTGACGACGCTCATCGAAAGCACCACGCTGGGGCCGATCTTACCGAGAAGAGTCCCTCGCGATGGCCGGAAGCGCCTTTGTGTAACGGCCCTTTGCATCCGGGGGGGCCTTTAGGGTCAGGGGCTGCCCGTTGTGTCGCAGGTCTTTGGATGGCCCTTCTCTTGCCCCCCTCCGGCACGGCCCTGGAGCTGAGCATCACCGGGTTGAACCACCTCGGCGAGGGTGTCGGTCGCTGGGGCGCAGCCACGGAAGGGGGAGGCGAGCGGGGCGTGGTGGTGTTTGTGCCACAGGCCCTGCCCGGTGAGGCGGTGACGGCCCGCGTCACCTACCAGGCCAAAGGCCACGTGGTGGCGGAGCTGATCGAGCGGCACAACACGGCGGCAGAGCGCCGGCGTCCTCCCTGCATCCTTGCCGAGCGCTGCGGCGGCTGCAGCGTCCAGCATCTCGTCGATGAGGCCCAAGCCCGCTGGAAACAGGATCTGGTCCAGCAGGCCCTGCAGCGGATCGGTGGCTTTTCCCTGGCGGTGCAGCCGATCCTGGCGGCGGCTGAGCCGCTTGCCTATCGCAACCGGGCCGTGATTCCGCTGGAGCGCGGGCCCGACGGCACCCTGAGAGCCGGCTTCTACCGCAGCGGCAGCCACAAGATCGTCAATATGAACCGCTGTCCGGTGCTCGATGCGCGCATCGACTCGCTGATCGCGCCACTGAAGCAGGAGCTGGAAGCCAGCGGCTGGCCCGTGGACGCGGACCTGAGCGAAGGCGGTGGTCTTCGCCATCTGGGCCTGCGCGTCGGGCATCACAGCGGCGAGGTGCTGGTGACCCTGATCAGCAGCCACAGCCAGCTGCCCGGGCTGAGCGAACGTGCAGACGCCTGGATGGAGCGCTGGCCTGAACTGGTGGGCGTGTGCCTGAACCTCCAGCCCCTGCCCACCAACACCTTGATGGGTCCGCGCACCGAGGTGATCGCCGGGCGGGGCTGGCTGAGCGAACGCTTCTGCGGGCACGAGCTGCGCATCGCGCCGGACACCTTCTTTCAGGTGCACACCCCCCAGGCCGAGCGGCTGGTGCCGCTGCTGCTGGACGCGCTTGAACCACGCGCCGGACGCACGCTGGTGGAGGCCTACTGCGGCATCGGCACCTTCGGCTTGTCTCTGGCGGCCGCCGGGGCAAGCGTGCGGGGGCTGGAGCTGCACCTGCCCAGCGTTGAGCAGGCCCGGCTCAATGCGGCGCTCAACGGTCTCAATGGGTTGTCGGTGGAGAGCGCCGACGTGGCCACTGCGCTGGTGGAGCTGCTGCCGGAGGCGGATGGGCTGCTGCTCGATCCACCGCGCAAAGGCCTTCCCGAGCAGGTCACGGCCGTGATCCGTGCCTGCCCCCCCCGACGGGTCGCCTACCTCAGCTGTAACCCCGCCACACTTGCCCGCGACCTGGCCCGCCTCACACAGGACGGGGGGCTGACGCTGCAGAGCGTGCAACCCGTCGACTTCTTTCCTCAGACCAGCCACGTGGAGGCGCTGGCGGTGCTGACCGCCAGCTGAGCGTCAGGCCCGCTGCTTGGGATCAGGCTCGCAGCTGGGCGTCGAACTGCTTCTCGACGGCCTGGCGCACCGCCGCGTGGGCCTGCTCCACCTCCGCTTCGGTGAGGGTGCGGCGCGCATCGCGGTAGCGCAGGCGGAAGGCCTGGCTGGCGGCTCCCTCGGCCACCTGGCTGCCGGCATAGCGGTCGATCAGTTCCGCCGACTCCAGCAACGGCCGGCCGGCCTTGCGCATCACCGTGAGTAGCTGGGCAGCCGTAACGCTGGCAGGGATCACCACGGCCAGGTCACGTTCGGAGGCGGGAACGGTGGGATAGGGGCTGAAGCTGGGCTGCCAGCGGTTGCTGCGGGTGGCCGCGCGCAGCAGCGGCTCCAGCGAGAGCTCAAACAGATGGGTGGCTTCCGGCAGGTCGAGGGCTTCGGCCTGGGCCGGGTGCAGTTGTGCAAACCAGCCCACAGCGCGGCCTTCGAGCACCAGCTCCGCCGCCCGGCCCGGGTGCAGCAGCGCATGGCCCTGCAGGGGGCGGTCGTCGCAGGTCAGCGACAACTGGCCGAGAGCCTGCTGCAGGACACCCCGCGCTTCGTAGTACCCCAACGGCCGGGGCTTGCCGGCGCTGCTCCACAGCTCGGAGCGCCGTTCCCCGCAGATCACCCCCGCCAGCTTCGCCTCGCTGATCACATCGGTGTCGGCGGCATCGCCGTTGGCACGGAACACATGGCCGATCTCGAAGGCCCAGAAGCCTGGCTGTGAGGCCTGCAGGTTGCGGCGTGCCGCCAGCAGCAGGTCGTCGATCAGCGAATCACGCAGGTGGCCGTATTCCGCCAGAAGAGGATTGGCCAGCGCCACCCGCTCTGCCGTCGTCAGCCCAATGCCCCTGCTCACCGGGGCCTGGGCCGGCCCGAGCGACAGCGAGCAGCATTCCTGCAGTCCGGCGGCGCAGAGGCCACGGCGCAACAGACGCTCGGCCTTCTGGGCAGGCTCCAGACCGCCAGGGCAGATCGGGTCCGGCAGATGGCTGGCGAAATGGTCGTAACCCACGAGCCGGGCCACCTCCTCGATCAGATCCACCTCCCGCTGCAGATCCATCGCCCGCGACGGGGGCACGGTGACCCACCAGCCCTCCTCGCTGTCCTCCAGCTGGCAGCCCAGTGCCTCCAGGGTGGCCGTGATGCGTTCATCGGCCAGGTCGTCCGCCATGCCATCAACGAGCACGGGACCCAGCAGCTGGTGCAGGGCATCGCGGCGCAAGGCCAGCGGTGGGCGGGGGTCCACAGGCGCCTGGTGCAGCCAGCGGCCCTGGATCTCGCCGCCGGCCAGCTCCACCAGCAGGGCAGCGGCACGATCCGCCGCCGCCAGGGTGACCTCCCGCGGCAGGCCTTTCTCGAACCGATGGCTGGCATCGGTGCGCAGGCCCACGCTGCGGGCGCTGCGGCGCACCGCCTGGGGCGTGAACACAGCGGCTTCCAGCCAGATGGCGCCGGTGCCGGGGTGCACCGAGGCGTTGCTACCACCGATCACCCCCGCCAGGGCCACCGGCTGGTTGGCGTAGGTGATGAGCAGGGCTTCGGGGGTGAGGCGATGGCTGCTGCCATCAAGCGCCTCGAAGGCTTCGCCGTCGCCTGCCTGACGCACGCCGATGGCGCCGGGGTCGGCGCTGGCAGAGCCTGCCGGGCCGAGCAGGGCGAGCCGCTCACTGTCGAAGGCATGCAGGGGCTGGCCAAATTCCAGCATCACCAGATTGGTGACATCGACCACGTTGTTGATCGCCCGCAGGCCGGCCCGCTCCAGGCGCTGCTGCAGCCACTCCGGCGAAGGCCCGACCTTCACGCCGGTGAGGGCCGTGAGGCTGTAGAGCCCACCGGCTTCGATCGCGGCGCCGTCAGCGGCTGCCACCGGCAACGGCACGGCGGTCACCTGCGGAGCCGGCGCTGTGAGCGTGAGCGCTGCGCCGGTGAGGGCCGCCACCTCACGGGCGATGCCCTGCATCGAAAGCCCATCGGGGCGGTTGGCGGTGATCGCCAGCTCCAGCACCTGGTCGTCAAGACCGAGGCTGGGTCCCACCGGGGTGCCCAGGGGCGGCACGTCGCTGAGCAAATCGTCGAGCACGGCGATGCCATCGCTGCTTTCGGGCAGTCCCAGCTCCCGCAGCGAGCAGATCATGCCGCTGCTGGCCACGCCACGCAGTTCGGCGGGTTTGATGGTGAGATCCACCGCCGGCAGGTGGGCGCCCACCAACGCCACGGGCACATGGATTCCGGCCCGCACATTGGGGGCGCCGCAGACGATCTGCAGCAGGTCGTCGCCTGGAGCGGCCGAGAAACGCACCCGGCAGACGCTGAGCTTGTCGGCGTTGGGATGGGGGCTGCGCTCCTCCACGAAGCCCACCACCACGCCGGCGGCGCGGGCAGCAAGATCCTCGATCGCATCGACTTCAAAGCCGGCCATCGATAGACGTTCGGCCAGTTCAGCGGCGGGCATGGAGCAGGCCACCAGCTCCCGCAGCCATTGGAGCGAGACCTGCATCGAATCCACGGCGTCCAGTCGCCGAGATCCTAATGACCGGCCCGGTGCAGGCCGGAGAGTATGCTGTTCAGCTGTCAGCTCGCCTCGCTTCAGCGGCGCACGTCCTTCCATGGCAAAGAACAAGGGCGTCCGGCTCGTGATCACTCTTGAGTGCACCGAATGCCGGTCCAACCCCGCCAAGCGGTCTCCTGGTGTGTCTCGTTACACCACCCAGAAGAACCGCCGCAACACCACCGAACGGCTCGAATTGAAGAAGTTCTGCCCTCACTGCAACAAGAGCACGAACCACAAGGAGATCAAGTGAGTGAGGGCTGGCGGTGATGACCGCCAGCCCCACAGCTTTTCCTCTCCCCACGTCTTCTTCCTTTCTGCCCTTCCCCATGTCCAGCTCCTTCTTCAAGAAGCGTCTTTCGCCGATCAAACCCGGCGATCCGATCGACTACAAAGACGTCGATCTGCTCAAGAAGTTCATCACCGAACGCGGCAAGATCCTGCCCCGCCGGCTCACCGGGCTCACCGCCCAGCAGCAACGCGACCTCACCAATTCCGTGAAGCGCGCCCGCATCCTGGCGCTGCTTCCCTTCGTGAACCCCGAGGGCTGAGTTCGCCTTGGCGTTTCAGCCCGGCGACCTGGTCGGTCTGAACGGCTCCAGGGGGCCTGAGCTTGCCGTCATCGACACCCTGTCCGGCAGCAAAGCGGCCCTGCGGGTCGGCTTTGAGGCCAGACGCCAACAGGTGCCGTTGCGTGAGCTTGATCCCCTGGTGTCGTTGCCAGGCACCTTCAACCCGCCCGCCTCTATGGTCGCCCCCCCCTGGGGGCTCACAGCGGAGCTGCTGCAACAGCAGCGGCCCTCCAGCCGTGATCTCGGCGCCGCTTGGCTGCTGCTCAGTGAGCCGGCGTCGCCTGCCGCCGCCGGGGCTTCTTCCCATGGCGCACCTCCTGCGGCCATGCCACTGGAGGAGCTCGTGGCCCTGGTGGCCCCTGCCGACACACCGGCGGCTCGAGCCGCCTGCTGGTTGGTCCTGCAGCACCAGGAGCAGCACTTTTTTCGCTGGCGCCACGGCGCGGTTCAGCCCCGCACGCTGCGGGATCTCCGCCAGCTGCGCCGGGAGCGTCACCTCGAACGCCTGAGCCGGCTGCGCGAACAGCGCTGGCAAGCCTTGCTGCAGCAACGTCAGCCGCTCGATCCGAGCAGCCTCGACGCCCAGGCCCGTGCCCAGCTCGACCACCTGCTGGCCCTGGCCGGCGGGGATACCACCACGCCGTTGCCGGTGGCCCTGCGCCAGGCCCTGCACGGCGCCCACTGCAGTGCGGAGCCGGGGGCGGTGCGACGCCTGCTGGTGGATCTGGGCCAGTGGGAGCCCCACGCACTCCCCTCGCTGCAGCGCACCGTGTGGGAACAGGGCTTCGTGCCCGAGCTGCTGGCCGAGGCCGAGCGGTTGATCGCTGCCGCCGCTGACCCGCAACCCGGCGACGACCAGCGCCGCGACCTCACCACCCTGCGCACCTACACCCTCGACGATCCCGACACCCTGGAGATCGACGACGCCCTCTCCCTGGAGCAGCTGGGCGATGGCCGTCAGCGTCTGTGGGTGCACATCGCCGATCCTGGGCGGCTGGTGCCACCGGAGTCGCCCCTGGATCTGGAGGCACGACGCCGCGCCTCCAGCCTCTACCTGGCCGACCGGGTGGTGCCGATGTTTCCCTTTCCTCTGGCCACCGGCCCCTTCAGCCTGCGCCAGGGTCACCGTTGTGCCGCCTGGAGCACCGCGATCGAGCTGGATGACGAAGGTGCAGTGGCTGCCGTGGAGATTGTGCGCAGCTGGGTGCTGCCCACCTATCGCCTCTCCTACGCCGACGGCGATGCCCTGATCGAACTGGCTCCAAAGGAAGAACCGGATCTGGCCAGCATCGACGCCCTGCTGGAGCGCCGTCGCCGCTGGCGTGTGGCCCAGGGTGCCCTGCAGATGGAGCAACCGGAGGGCCGCATCCGCGCGGTGGACGGCCAGACAAGCGTGGAGATCACCGACCCGAGCCCGGCCCGGGCGCTGGTGGCCGAAGCGATGATCCTCAACGGCGCCGTGATCGCCGCCTATGGCGTGAGCGAGGGTCTGGCCCTTCCTTACCGGGGCCAGCCCAGCGCCGAGCTGCCACCCGCTGCCCAGCTGGAGGCCCTGCCCCCTGGTCCGGTGCGACACATGGCCCTGCGCCGCTGCCTCACCCGGGGTGTCACCGGTGTGCAGCCCTGCCATCACTTCAGCCTCGGGCTGAGCGCCTACGTGCAGGCCACCTCACCGATCCGTCGCTACGCCGATCTGGTGGTGCAACGCCAGCTGGCGGCCCATCAGCAGCACCAGCCGCCCCTGGATGGAACCGACCTCGGCGCCCTGCTCGATCAACTCGATCCGCCGCTGCGGGAGGGGGTGCAGATCAGCCGCGAAGACCAGCGCCACTGGCAGCAGGTGTGGTTTGAGCAGCACCCCCAGGAACGCCTGGAGGGGGTGTTCCTGCGCTGGCTGCGGGAGCAGGACCGGCTGGGCCTCGTGCATCTCGAAGCGCTGGCGCTGGACGTGGCTGCCCGCTGCCCCGCCTCCGCCGAACCTGGCACCACCCTCACCGTGCACGTGCAGATGGTGGATTCGCTGTCGGATCTGCTGCGCCTCGAGGCGCGCTGAGGGGGCCTCAGGCGATGGCCAGCGCAGGCGTCAGTCTGCGACGAGCCGTGACACCCGCAGCCAGGGCCCCCAGGGATTGGCGCAGCCGATCAGCTGCACCGTGCGAGGTAGCTCAACAGCGGCCAGCCAGTGGTGCAGACCGGGTTCGAGCGTGATCACAGGCCAGGGGCGCTTGCCGGTGTCGAGGAGAAAGCCGCCGTTGCCATCGCTCTGCAGGCTGCCCTGGAACAGGCGTTCGTGGGGCTCCGCTGGGGCAACACCGGGATCCGTTGGCGCGGCGCCAAGCAGCTCGCCGCCAGGCGACAGGCGCTCGGGCGCGGCCAGCGCCGCGTGCTGGCGCAGGCGCCACTCGGGGTGATGCCAGGGGGTGTCCCAGAGCGGTAGCGGCCCGGCAGGCGCCTGCGGGTCGTTGATCAGGGCCTCCTGCAGCTGGCGCACCGGCAGCTCGGCCGGCAGCAGTGCGTGGGCCACGCACAACGCCGCCGCCGCTCCCGCCGCCTGGCCGATGTTGAGGATCAGCGGCTGCAGCCGGGTGGCGCCGTTGGCCATGTGGCTGGTGCTGAAGGACTTGTCGGCGGCCAGCAGGTTGTCGAGGTCGGCGCACACCAGTGCGCCATAGGGAATCGTGAAGGGGGTGCCGCTCCAGCGTCCGCCCCAACGGCAGCTCTTCGGGGCCAGGGGCCAGTCAGGGCCGGGGTAGTGGTGATCGTTGGGGTAATTGCCCACGGCAATGGAGCTGATCGTCCCGTCTGGGCCTGTGGCCAGCGGGGCCAGGCGTGCCTCGGCTGTGCCGCCGGCGCAGGCCTGGGGCAACAGATCCCCTTCAGTGACAGTGGCCAGACCGTGCAGGCGACGGCCCTCGCGCCAGTAGGGCATCAACGCCAAGGCCGAGGAGCCCTGCAGGGCCGCCCCTGCCGCCGCCTCCGGGAACACCGCCGCCGTCTTTACCCAGCCGTCACTGGCTTCGCCCAGGGCCGCCGCAAACGCGAGGCTGTGGGCCCGCATCTCCGCCTGCAGCGCCTGCTGCTGCTGCGGATCGGCGCTGAAGGCCCGCTCCAGCCCGTCGTGCCAGTCATTGCCGTGCAAGGGCCAGTTCAGCATCACCAGCCCGCCCGGCAGGCGCCCATAGGTGAGCGTGCGCAGCAGGCCGTGGGCCTCGGTGGAGCGCGCGAAGGGTGGGGCCGGCGGCCGGCCGGAGGGGCAGGGGCCCTGCCCGAGCTGGCCCAGCACCACCCAGGTGGGCGACTGCACCGGCTGCCGTTGGAAGAAGGCGTCGTTTTCCAGCTGTTGCTGTGGCGGAGCGCTGGGTTCTCCCCACTGTTCGCGGGGTTCCCAGCCGCAGCGGAACGGCACCTCCGCCAGGGGCAGCAGATCGCCTCGGTCGCTGCCATCGATCAGCACCTCCAGAGCGATCGACTGGGGCTCGTGCTCCCGCTCGATCTCCACGGCGGTGACCCGCCGTCCCTGGCGCCGTACGCCGCGCAGCGTGCAGCACGGCCACCAGCGCAGGCGCGGTTCTGCCGCCACCCAGCCGCGCAGGATCCGTTCGGCCGTGGCCGGCCGCCAACCGAAGCAGCTCACCCAGTTGTGATCGAGCCCTTCGGCTTCCGCCTGCTGCAAGGCCCGCAGCAGCGCCCCCCAGAGACCGGTCTGCCAGGGGGTGAGCTCATTGCCGTCGGGCGCGCAGACCCCTGCAGCGCTCACCATTCCCCCCAGCCAGCCGCCGGGGGTGAGCAGCAGGGTGTCGGCGCCGGCGCGGGCCGACTGCAGCGCCGCTGCCACGCCGCCGCTGCCACCGCCCCAGACCACCACCTGGGCTTGTTCCGCTGCGGCGCCCATCAGCGGCAACCGGGCAGCGGGAGGCGGTCACACAGAAGCGAGGCCATCGGCGGCAGGGCGGCTGGTGGGGAAAGGTTGTCAGAGTGCCCGAAAGTGCTGAGGCACCGCTGGCAGGAAGGCCGGCGCCAAGAGACGCTCGGTAGGATCCGTCGCCGGCGCAGGGCCGCTTTGGCGGGCCAGCGAGCCCTTGATCCCCGCCGAATGACTTACACGCTCACCACCCCCCTTTACTACGTCAACGACAAGCCGCACCTCGGCAGCGCTTACACGACCCTGGCCTGTGACGCCCTGGCCCGTTTCCAGCGCCTCCAGGGGGAACGGGTGATCTTCATCACCGGCTGCGACGAGCACGGCCTGAAGATCCAACGCACCGCCGAGCAGGCCGGGCTCACCCCCCAGGCTCACTGCGACCGCGTCAGCGCCCAGTACAGAGAGCTGTGGCAGGCGTGGGAGATCAGCAACGACCGCTTCATCCGCACCACCGATCCACGCCATCGCCAACTCGTGGATCAGTTCTTCTGGCGGGTCGAGGCCGCCGGCGACGTGGTGGAGGGCCGCCAGCAGGGCTGGTACTGCGTGGCCTGCGAGGAATTCAAGGACGAGGCCGCCGGTGCCGATTCACCCAACTGCAGCATTCACCACCGCCCGCTCGAGTGGCGCGATGAAACCAATCTCTTCTTCCGGCTCTCGCGCTACCAGCAGCCGATCGAGGAGCTGATCCGCCGTCCTGGCTTCATCGCCCCGCCCGGCCGGCAGAAGGAGGTGGAGAACTTCGTGCAGCAGGGCCTGCGCGATTTCTCGATCTCCCGCCTGAACGTGCCCTGGGGGCTGCCGGTGCCGGGCCATGAACCGCAGACGTTCTATGTTTGGTTCGATGCGCTGCTGGGCTACCTCACCGCCCTGCTGGAGCCGGGTGATGCCCCCGATCTCGATCTCCTCAGCCAGCGGGGCTGGCCGGCGTCGGTGCATGTGATCGGCAAGGACATCCTGCGGTTTCATGCCGTCTACTGGCCAGCGATGCTGCTGTCGGCTGGCCTGCCGCTGCCCGAGCGGGTGTTCGGCCACGGCTTTCTCACCCGTGAAGGGCAGAAGATGGGCAAGTCGCTGGGCAACGTGCTGGATCCCGCCACCTTGCTGGAGCGCTGTGGGCCCGATGCGGTGCGCTGGTATCTGCTGCGGGACATCGGCTTCGGCGACGACGGCGACTTTCAGCAGCAGCGCTTCACTGACTTGGTCAACAACGACCTGGCCAACACGATCGGCAACCTGCTCAACCGCACCTCCTCCATGGCGCGTCGCTGGTTCGCCGAGGCTGTGCCGCCGGTGAGCAGCGCCGTCACCGATCAGCATCCGCTGGCCCTGGCCAGCGCGGAGGCCACGCAGCGGGTGATGGCGGCACTGGAACGGCTTGATTTCCGCGCGGGGGCGGAGGCGGCGCTGCAGCTGGCGGTGGCCGCCAACGGCTACCTCAACGAGCAGGCCCCCTGGAGTCGCATGAAACGGCAGGAGGGGGTGGAGCAGGTGGCGGATGATCTCTACGCCGTGCTCGAGGCTGCCCGGATCGTGGCCCTGCTGATCGCCCCTTTGCTGCCGGATCTGGCCGGGCGCATGCTGGTCCAGCTGGCGCAGGCCCCCGTGCTCAGCGGTGCGCCTGAGCCGGCGCCCGCCGGCGACCCCGCCAATCCGCCATGGAGCGAACGGCTGCGCTGGGGTGGCTTAGTGGCGGGCACACCCCTGCCTGAGCCGGCGCCGGTGATGGCCCGCCTCGAGCTGGAGGAAGCGCTTTGATCGCTCCCCGCTCCACACGCCGCAGCGGCCTTCTGCTGCTGGTGCTGCTGCTGGGGGTGCCGTTGTTCGGTTGTGCGCGCAGCGCCAGAACGCCGGCCAAACCGCAGCCGTTCGTGTTCCGCGCCCTCAACCTCCGCCAGCAGGATGCCAAGGGGCGACCCAGCTGGGAGCTGACCAGCCCTGAAGCCCGCTACGACCTGCAGCGCCGCGTGGCCACCGCCAGGCAACCGCGCGGTCTGATCTATGCGGCCGGCAAGCCGCGCTACCGCATCCAGGCCGGCAGCGGCACCGTGATCAACGACGGCGAGGTGATCCAGCTGGAGGGGAAGGTGAGCATCGTGGTGATCGGCCCCCAGGGCGCCACGATCACGGGCGATCGCGTCCGCTGGACGCCAGCCCGCTCCCTGATTGAGATTAGCGGGAGGCCCGTTGCCACCGACCGCTCCACCCGCCTGACGGCGGAGCGCGCCCGTTTCCTGATCGCCGAAGACAAGCTGGAACTGCGCGGATCTCCCCGTCTGCTCCAGCCGGGCCTCAACCTGCTCACCCGCGAAGCCGACTGGTATCCGCCGAGCGGCAATCTGAAGGCGGCCGGGCCGGTGCTGGCGCTGAGGCAGCAGCCCGGCAAGCCCGCCCAGCGCCTCACCGCATCAGCACTGGAGGGCAACACGCGCGAGCAGGTGTTCGACGGGATCGCGCCGGTGCAGTTCCTTGACCCCGCCGCCAAGACGGAGATCGCCGCTGGGCGAACCCGCTGGAACCTCGAGAAGCAATGGATTTCCAGCGCCGAACCCTTCACGGGCCGCTTCGATCAGCTCACGGTGCGCGGCAAGGCACTGGAAGCGAATCTGGCGGACACCACGGCCTTCATCCCCGCCGGCTGCGATGTGCGCCAACCAGGCGAGTGGTTGCAGGCCAACGTCTGCCGGTGGAACTGGACCTCGAAAGAGGTTCAGGCCCAGGGGGCCGTGCGGCTGGAACGCGAGGCGAACCGGCAGATCACCCGCAGCGAGGCGCTCAGCGGCCAGGTGGGCAAAGACGGCACCGTTGAGTTCGTCAGTCCGGGGGCGCGGGTGTTCACCGAGCTCACGGTGCCGCCACGGGCGCCGGGCCCGGCGCGGAAGCGTCCTCCAGTGTCGTTCTGAGCTTGCGGGCCCAGCCCTCCAGCCACAGTTCATCGGCGCGGCAGAAGCATCGTGGCGACCAGCCCCCCACCAGCAGCCAGCCCACCGCACCGATGGGTTGCACAATCACGGCTGGCGTGCCCAGCGGCAAGCCGGTGAACTCCTGGCGGCCGGGATAAAGGCGCAGGTCCACCAGCGAAACGCAGCGCTCCGTCCGTCGGGCCCGCTCGCAGATTGCACCCGGGAAGAAGGGCTCTTCGGCCAGCACCCCGCGGCGCAGAACCACCCGGCCCTGCCAGAACAGCAGCACGCTGGCGGCGGGCGTGGCGGTGAGCAGCATGTGGCTGCCCCAGGCGAGTTCCTGCCGGGCCAGGGGCGGGAGGGCCTCATCAAGTTCCAGCCCCTGGGGCCCGGGCAACTCCACCCGCTCCGGTGCCGCCGGCAGGGCCCGCGTCCAGAGCACGGCCACCAGCATCAGGCCCACCGCCATCAGGCTGGCGAGCACGGCTGCCCGCTCCAGAGCGGGAGAAAGGTCGGGTGCCGTGAGCTGGTTGAGCAGGCAGAGCAGCAGGCCGAGCACTCCGGCAGCCAGGCAGAGCCGTGCCGGCGGCGGGAGACCGGCCATGGGATTCTGGCGATTGGAATACGAACGCTGACACATCAGGGCGCGACAGCAGGGCCTGCGGGCGGCAGACTGACAATCACAACTGTGAGGCCCGGTCTTTGCGTCTGCCGCTGCGTCTACTGGCTGCCATCACCGTGTTGCTGCTCCAGTTCCTGCCCGTAGCGGCGGCCTGGGCCGTCGGAGCCAGCGCCTATCCCGCTCTGCCCCAGCAGCACCTGATCGATCCCGCCGAGCTGTTCAGCAGGGCCACGGCGGTGGAGCTGGAACGCCGGCTCAAGGAGCTGCAGGCCGATCACATCGAAGCCCGCCTGGTCACGGTGCAGCGCCGCGACTACGGCCTCGATCTCGAGACCCTCGGCCAGCAATTGATCGACCGCTGGTCCACCGCCTCCAGCGACGACTCCTCCCAGCTGATCCTGCTGATCGATTCTCAGACGAACACTGCCGCCGTGGTGGCCAGTGACACCCTGCTGGACCAGCTTCCTGAATCCCTGCTGCGCAACACCGCCGATCGCACCATGGCGATTCCAATCCGGCTGGGATCACGCTACCGCCAGGCCTCACTCGATGCCCTCGACCGCATCACGGCCGTGCTGGCAGGCGGCGAAGACCCTGGCCCGCCGCTGGAGCAGGTGATCGTGCCGGTGGAGTCGAACATCCCCACCCAGGAGGAAACGGCCTCCAGCAATGGTTTCACCTGGATCGTCGTGCTGTTGGTGGTGGGCACGGTGGTGCCGATGCTCACCTGGTGGGTTTTCTCCCGCTGAGCACCCATGGGTCTGACCGACTGGATGGGAACCTTCGGGAAGGCCCGCACCAAGGATCTGCGCAGCAATCTGGAGCGCGCCTATGAGGCCGCCCTGCTGATCCAGAACATTGAGCTCGAATACTTCAACGACCGCCCTGTGCGGCCGGAGCTTGAGCTGAGCATGCCGGCGTCGGTGCAGGCGCAGATGATGCGGCGGTTTCGCAGTTCACTGGAGCTGTGCCGGCAGGTGGTGGAGGAACTCCAGCCCCGCCGCCACGAACTCGATCCCCAGGAGCTGCGGCAGTTCCAGCTGATTGAAACAGTCGAGGGGCGCTACTCCAACCGCAAGCCGCTCTCCACCCTCACCCGCTCGCCGGAGTTGTTGCCCCGCAGCCTGATGGGGTTGATGGAGAAGGTGCGACGGCAGCTGGATCCCCAGGCAGAGGCCACCGTGGTGGCTGGCTTTCGCCGGCGCCGCGATTCCACGCTGGTGTCGCTGCGCATCCTGCTGCTGCTGGTGCTGGTGCCGCTGCTGATGCAGCAGGCCAGCCGCACCTTCGTGATTTCGCCCTTGGTGGATCGCTTCGCGCCCGACGTGCCCTTCCTCACTTACCCCAAGCCGCAGCTTGAAGAGGCGGCTGTGGAGAAGCTGCGTGTGTACAAAGCGGAGCTGGAATTCGATGCTCTGCTCAAGGGCGAAGACCTCCCCGATCCGGCGGCGATGCACAAGGCCCTGGCCAGCCGCGCCGCCGAACTGAAGGAAGAAGCGGATGGACAGAGCACCCTGGCGATCAAGAACGTGCTCTCCGATGCCTTCGGGCTGCTCAGTTTCGGGCTGGTCTGCCTGCTGGCCCGTGAGGACATCCGGGTGCTGCGCGGCTTTCTGGACGAACAGGTGTATGGCCTGAGCGACAGTGCCAAGGCCTTTGCAATCATTCTTTTTACCGACATCTTCGTGGGATTTCACAGCCCGGAAGGCTGGACTGTGTTGCTCGATGGTGTAGCCACCCACCTGGGACTACCGGTGAGAGAGAACTTCGTGATGCTCTTCATCGCCACCTTCCCGGTGATTCTGGCCACGATCTTCAAGTATTGGATTTTCCGCTATCTCAACCGTGTGTCCCCATCTTCTGTGGCCACGCTGCGCAACATGAATGGCGGGGGCTGACGCCATGCTCACCCTGGTGACCGGTCCGAGCCGGAGCGGCAAGAGCCGCTGGGCCGAGCACCTGGCCCTGCATTCGGGCCGGCCGGTCACCTACATCGCCACCGGCCCCCGCCTCGAGGGCGATGCCAGCTGGAGCGAGCGGCTGGCCCTGCACCGCCGCCGCCGGCCGGCCGACTGGCCCACCTGGGAGGTGGAAGGGCAGCTCAGCGCCGCGCTGGAGCGGGCGCCCGCTGAGCGACTGCTGCTGATCGACTCGCTCGGCACCTGGCTGGCGCACCACCTCGAACTGGACACAGGCGCCTGGGAGCAGGAACAGCAGCATCTGCTGTCGGCGTTGCAGCGTTGCCGCGCCGCCGCGCTGATCGTGTCTGAGGAGACTGGCTGGGGTGTGGTGCCCCCCACGGCGATCGGCGGGCGCTTCCGGGATCGGCTCGGGGCGCTGCAGCAAGAGCTGCTGCCCCGCTGCAACGAGGCGTGGCTGGTGGTGCACGGGCGGGCGATCGATCTGCTGCGGCTGAGCAGGCCGGTGCCGGAGCTCTGAGCCATGCCGCGGGTGGTGCTGTTTGAGCCGGAGATCCCGCCGAACACCGGCAATGTGGCGCGCACCTGTGCGGCCACCGGCTGCGAGCTTCACCTGATCGAACCGCTGGGCTTCCAGATCGATGACCGGCAGCTGAAGCGGGCGGGCCTGGACTATTGGCCCTGGGTACAGCTGCACCGCCACGCCAACCTGGTGAGCTTCGAGCAGCACCGCCGCAGGTGCGGTGGGCGCCTGGTGGCCTTCAGCAGCCAGGTGGACCAGCCGTACACCTCCTTCGCCTTCCGAGACGACGACTGGCTGCTGCATGGGCGTGAATCGAGCGGCCTGCCGCCGGATGTGCTGGCCGCCGCCGATGCCCGGCTCACCGTGCCGATGCCGGGCTCGGTGCGCAGCGGTGGTGGGGTGCGCAGCCTCAACCTCTCCGTGGCCGCCGCCGTGGTGTTGTTTGAGGCCATTCGCCAGTTGGGGACAGGGATCTCCAGCACCGCCAGGGACGCTTGAACCCCGTTCGCTCCGGCCTTCAGGTTGTCTAAAGGAGTTCAGGCCGCTACTGTCGGCGCGACCCGGGGGGTGGCGGCTTCTCCACCGGGTTTTGTCCAATGGGTGAATTTGCATGAAGCCTTCGCAACTGATCCTGCCTCTGATGGGAGCCCTCCCGGTTCTCTCTCTGGTGGCTGCTGCGGCCATCCCTGGCATCGCCGACTCCCGCTCCAGCGGGGTTGATGAGCTGTCTGCCGGCTTCGGGGATGCTCTGGGGCTGACGGCCGAGCCCAAAGCGGTCCAGCAGCTCGCCTCGCTCCCCAAGGCCAGCGACAGGGTGTGGATCCAGGTGCGCGCAGAGGTCACCCTGGATGAGCTCGCTCAGCAGCTGCGCATCCAGGAAACGCCCCTGGCCCGCATGAATGATGTGACCGAAGACCACAGGTTCAGCCAGGGCGACTGGCTGGTGATCCCTGGACGGGACACCAACCGGGCGCGCAGCGTGGCCGCCCTCGATCCCGAGCAGATCCGGCGCTCCGCCCCGCTCTCCGAGCTGCCACCCCTGGAATCCACCGGAGTGGTGCGCTTCGGCGACAGCCTGATGAAGCTCGCCAAGCGCTACAACCTCACGATTCAGGAGCTGCTGCGGCTGAACCCCGGCCTAGAGGCCGCCCGGCTCGTGGCCGGTACCCAGGTGCGGCTGGCCCGTTCCGCCCCCGGCCGCACCCGGATGGTGCTCGGGCTCAATCCCGTGGGCAGCGGCGGGCTCAGCTGGCCGGATCTCCCCTCCTTCGGTGGCCGTCCAGAGGTGGAGCAAGGCCCCACCCAGGGCGACGCCACCTGGATCTGGCCCACCAGAGGGGTGTTCAGCTCCGGCTTCGGCTGGCGCTGGGGGCGCATGCACAAAGGCGTCGACATCGCCAACAACGTCGGCACGCCGATCGTGGCCGCCCGCTCCGGCCAGGTGGTCTTTGCCGGCTGGCATGACGGGGGCTACGGCTACCTGGTGGAGATCCAGCACAGCGACGGCAGCAAGTCGCTCTACGCCCACAACAGCCGCCTGATGGTGAGAGTCGGCCAGATGGTGGGCCAGGGAACCGTGATCAGCTCGATGGGCAGCACCGGACGCAGCACCGGGCCTCACCTCCACTTCGAGATCCATCCCCCCGGCCGTGGTGCCGTGAATCCCCTGGAGTTCCTCCCCGGCCGCGCCTGAGACGCGCCGCACGGGAGGCGTCGGGCCGTCGTTTAAGCTCTCCACACAGGGCTCGGTAGCTCAGCTGGTTAGAGCGTGGGATTCATAACCCCAAGGTCGGGAGTTCAAGTCTCCCCCGAGCCATTGCCCTGAAAATCGATCCAACCCAGTGGTAGATCCAGTGGCACTTCAATTCTTTGACATTGATCGTTTGACATCCTTGTCACCTCAATGGGTTGACACCTGACGTTGGCGAGACTTTGTTGGCGCCTGAAGCTGGCGAGTTCTGCTGAGCGCTCTGCGCGGCTCGGCCAATGACTCAATCCCGGCCCTGCGTGCCGGGGCGTGCGAATCAGCCAGCACTCAAGTTGGGTCCGCATGAAAACGGGGTGGGTCCCATCCGGGGTTGGTTCCATCCGCGGTGGATTGACTGTGGGGTGCGTTCAATCCGCGGGGGATCAATGTTGGATGGGTTCCATGCGGGGTGAACGTGATCGTCTCTCTCGCTTCCTGAATCAACCTGCCGCTTTCTGACTCAGCGTCTCGCTTTCTGATTCAGGCTCTCGCTATCTGAGTCACCATCGCGCATCGCCGCGTGATCTCAGCGCATTTCGATGGCGTTCAGGCGCTCACGAAAGCTGGGGGCGGAATTGGCTGAAGCGGCTCCGTAATCCGAGGTGGTGTTCGCAGCCTCGCTGGCGCCACCACGGGCACCGGAGCGCCTTGAGGAGGATGAGGAACCACGGCCACGGCGTGCCGGGCTGCCATCGGCCTGGGGACGCTGAATCGGGTGGGAGACGATTTCGCTGCGCAGCTGGCTGAGCAGACGGAAATGCCCGGTGGCGTTGTACTTGCGAAGCAGGACGGGATCCCAGGACATCAGGGCAGGCAAAAGAAAAGGACCACCGAAACCGGGTGCGCTCCAGGCTGGCGTTCGGTGCTGCGGACAGGAGCTGACGAAGCAGCCTGCCACCTCACCTGCCTACCGCGCCAACGACCCCATTCAGGCATGCAGCCAGTGTTTTATGACAAAAGTTCTTGACCCGCTGCGCTTGGCCGGCAAGGGCTGCCCTGATCCGTCTGGCTGAGGCCCCTGCTGATCGGCTGCGAGCGCCGCTGATCCGCGCCACGGCCGCTGCACACAGACAGCGCTGGATACAGTGATGGAGACGGCAGGAACACCGCGGCACACCTCCTTTCGCAGCTGCAATCTCCGGCTTCCGGCGTGATGCTGTCGCCGGCGGCCATAGCCTCCCCAACCTTCCCGTCCCTGAGCATCTCTCCGCCATGACGATCAACGCCTCCCTGCGCGTGGGTCAGCAGGCGCCCGACTTCACCGCCACCGCCGTGGTGGACCAGGACTTCAGCGAAATCCAGTTGTCGCAGTACCGCGGCCGGTATGTGGTGCTGTTTTTCTATCCGCTCGATTTCACCTTCGTCTGCCCCACGGAGGTGACAGCCTTCAGCGATCGGCACGCAGAGTTCGCCGCACTTGGCGCTGAAGTGCTGGGCGTCTCAGTCGACAGCCAGTACAGCCACCTGGCCTGGATCCAGACCTCGCGCCAGGACGGTGGTGTCGGCGAAATCGCCTATCCGCTGGTGGCCGATCTCAGGAAGGAGATCGCCCGCGCCTACGGCGTGCTCGACGAGGAGGTCGGTGTGGCGCTGCGGGGCCTGTTCCTGATCGATCCGGACGGCATCGTGCAGCACGCCACCATCAACAATCTCTCGGTGGGCCGCAGCGTGGAGGAAACCCTGCGCGTGCTCAAGGCCTTCCAGCACGTGCAGGGGCACCCTGGCGAGGTGTGCCCCGCCAACTGGATGCCGGGCGCTGCGACCATGAAGCCCGACCCGGTCGCCAGCAAGGAGTACTTCGCCGCCCACGGCTGAGCTACCCCCTGCCACCGCCTTGGCGGTCAGCCCAGCAGCGAGGCCAGCAGGCGGGTGCCGTCGGTGCCGCCGGTGATCGGGTCGCAGGCCCGCTCCGGGTGGGGCATCAGACCCAGCACGTTGCCTTGGGCGTTGCAGAGGCCGGCGACATTCCCCACCGAACCGTTGGGGTTGGCGGCGTAACGCAGCACCACCCGGCCTTCCCCCTCCAGCTCCGCCAGCGTGTCAGCGTCGGCCTGGAAGCAACCTTCGCCGTGGGCGATCGGCAGGCTGATCTGCTCACCTTCGCTGTAGTGGCGCAGCCACTGGGAGGCGCCCGGGTGCACCGTGAGCGGAGCCGCTTCACAGAGAAAGTGCAGCTGGCGGTTGCGCGTGAGCGCTCCGGGCAGCAGGCCCATTTCTGTGAGCACCTGGAAGCCGTTGCAGATGCCCAGCACCGGGCCGCCACGCGCCGCGAAGCTGGCCACTTCGCTCAACAGCGGCGAGACATGGGCAATGGCGCCGCAACGGAGATAGTCGCCATAGCTGAACCCGCCGGGCAGCACCACCGCATCGATGCCCTCCAGGCTCGACTCCTCGTGCCAGAGGAAGCGGGTGGGAATGCCGAGGCATCCTTCCGCCGCCCAGCGCACATCCCGATCGCAGTTCGAACCGGGAAACACCACCACTCCGATCGTCATGACCCGGCGCCCTCCACGGGCTTGAGCTGCTCGAGGCACCAGTTCTCGATCACCGGATTGGCCAGCAGGCGATCGCTCAGCCGCTCGATCGTGCTGCGCGCGGCGTCGAGATCCGGCGCATCGAGTTCCACCTCCATCGCCTTGCCAATGCGCAGACGCGTGATGCCATCGACGCCGAGCCGCTGGGCGGCGGCTCTGGTGGCTTCTCCTGCCGGATCGAGAACCGATGGTCTCAGGGAGACCAGCACACGGGCTTGAAAGCGGGGCACCGGCAGGGATGTCGTTTGTTAAATCTTGGCAGCTTGCCTCCCCCTCGGGACCAGCGCCGAAGCATGGTCAAAACAGAGGTGGGCGTTGGAAGCGATGCAAGCGACAGGCGCCAGCCAACCCTGCCTGGGAGCCCGGCTGGCCCGGGCGGGGATGGTGGCAGTGTTGATCGCGATGGCAGGTACCGCTCTGCTTGCTCCGGCCCTGGCACAGGTGCAGCGGGTGCCCCTGCGCTGCCGGCTGGCCGATGGCCCCTGGCTTCCCTGCGTGATGACGGTGGAAGCGGTGGGTGAGCGCTGGAGGTTGCGCTTCGACAACACACAGCTCAGCTTCCGCCACGACGGCAAGGGCGTGGTGGAGATGCAGCGACCAGCCGGCAGCTGGGAGACGGTGAAGGCCCGCTGGAGCGAGGATCAGGCCCTCTGCTGGGACGGCATCTGTGCCCAGGGGGACATCCCCCTGGACTGAACCGACCATCGGATTTGGTCGGCTGGAAGATTGGGTCGGCTGGAAGTGGATGGCACACCTGGGAAGACTGTGAATGGATCACAGACAAGCCGCCATCGAATGGATCGCAGACAGGCCGCCTGAGCTTGGCTGCGAGCCTGCTCAGACCCGGCTGGCGCTGACCTGCCTGCGTCGGGTGCCTTCGATCGCCTGCAGCAGCAAGCTGCGCTCGACACGCAGCCCGAGCGCCACCAGCTCGATCCGACCCTCGTGGGGGCTGCCAGGGGAGCCAATCTCCCTGGGAGCGGGGGCTATCGGGCCTGCGGGGGCTGCCCTCTGTGCGTCGTGGTCCTCGTACCAGCAATCGAGCCGCGGACCAACCGCCTGGATCTGCAGAGGCCGTCGTTTGCCGGGCTGAATCAGCCAGCCCTTGAGGCGCAGCAGGGCCTGGTGCTGGATCTGCTCCAGGAGCGTGGCTTCAAGGGCCTCACGATCGAAGGAGCCAGCGAGCTGAATCGCCACCGATTGCATGGGCACGTGGGTGTGGTCGTGATGCTCGTGGTTGTGATGAGCGTGATCGTGATCGTGATGGTGGTCGTGGGAGGCCTCGCCATGGGGGCCAGGAGCCGGCGCGACGGCTGGGCGATCCAGGCCCAGCAGCAGCTCGGGCGGCACCTGACCGCGCTGCATTGGCAACACCTGGGCGCCGGGGCGGCAGGAGGCCTGAAGGCGCCCGCGCACCCGGTCCAGCTCTGCAGGCATGAGGCGGTCGCCGCGGCTCACCAGCACCAGATCAGCCGCCCGCAACTGGTCCTCGAACAACTCCTCCAGGTCGGAGAGATGATCGAGGCTGGGGTCGGCGGCCCGCTGCCGCTCAAGCGCGGCGGGGTCGGCCACCACACTGCCGCCGGCCAGCGCTTCACCATCCACCACCGTCACCACGCCGTTGACGCGGGTGCGGGTGCGGATGTCGGGCCACTGGAAGGCCTGCACCAGGGGCTCGGGCAGCGCCAGGCCGCTGGTTTCCACCACGATGCCGTCAAGACGATCAGCGGACGCCAGCAGCTTCTGCATCGTCGGCAGAAAATCGTCCTGGACGGTGCAGCAGAGGCAGCCATTGGCGAGCTCCACCAGCCGGCCATCGAGCTCCTCCTCCGGGCAGAAGCCGCAGCTGCGCAGCAGGTCACCGTCGATGCCGACTTCGCCGAATTCATTCACCAGCACCGCCAGGCGCAGACCGCTGGTGGTGAGCAGATGGCGCAGCAAGGTGGTTTTGCCCGCGCCGAGAAAGCCCGTCACCACCGTGACAGGCAGACGCCGTTGCATGGAGGCTGTCATCTCAGGGCACCAACGCGGACCAGGCGAACGTGGAGCCGACGCCGATCAGCACGCCGGCCGCCAGCATCAACCGCGCCGGAGCGAGGCCCGCGCGCCAGCGCTGCACCAACGTGAGCGCCAGCCACAGCAGGGCGCCCTGGCTGATCAGCAGGCCCAGCAGGTACCAAACGACGGAGGCCGCCTGCCAGCCACTCACGGCATCACTGAGCACATAGCCGTGCAGGGCGAAAGCGGGCAGCAGGGTCCAGACAGGCAACCTTTGGATCACCACCAGCCCCACCACCACCAGCGACAGCGCCACCAGCGCTTCGGCGCCAGGCAGGGCCGGCAGCAGCAGGCCAAGGCCGGTGGCCGTAAGCCCCACGGCCAGCAGAGCGAGCACCCAGCGCAGGCGCTGCACCAGGCCCACCAGGCCGAGCGCCAGCAGAAACAGCAGGTGATCCGGACCCAGCAGCGGATGACCGATGCCGCTGAGCAGACCCGCCAGCGGGCCCTCCTTCAGGGCGAAGGTTTCCATCAGGTGGTGGGCAGCTGCGGGGGTGGCCAGCAGTGGCACGAGCAGCAGTGGCACGAGCAGCAGCGGCACGACCAGGAGTGGCGCGAGCTGCAGGGCGCCAGAAAACTGAAGAGGGCTGGCTGGCTGGGCCGCACGAAGGCCTGGGCCAGCAGCCCGGGGTTGAAGAAACATGGCTCGACCGGTCCTCGCCGGAACTGGATGGGTTGAAACGCCGGCGGGTGTTCTGACTGGCCCTGCCACGAGGACTCGGGGAACAGGCTTCACAGTTGCGGGACAGCGCCGGAATTGCACCGGACTTTCCCCCTTGCCTCCAAGGGATGGATCCCCTGGAACCGACGAGCCAATCTACCGGCAGCCGAGGCTTTCAACCGTGCTGACGCCGGTGCGGGGATTGACGCCTGCGGCCCTGGCGCAGAGGGCTTTCTGCTGGGTCAGATCGAGCACGGCGTCGCTGAAATCGGCCCCCTCGATCGTGGCCCCGGTGAAGCGGCTCTGCATGAGCATGGCGTTGCGGAGCACCGCACCGCTGAGGTCGGCGTTGTCGAAGCGGGTGGCGAAGGCCACGGCGTCTTCGAGGTCGGCGCCGCTGAGATTGCTGCCCTGCAGATCGCTGGAATTGAACACGGCACCGCGCAGGTTGGTGTCACTGAGGTCGAAGCCCTGCATCGACGCCTTCAGAAACTCCTGCTGCTGCAGGTTGCGGCCATGCATAGCGGGCTGCAGATCCTTCAGCGCCCGCTGGCCGCGCAGCTCCGGTGCCGTGATCGCCAGGGCCGGCGCCAGGGGGCCCACCAGACCCAGCCAGGCGACCGTGACCACCAGCAGGGCAAGCAGGGAGCTGAGCCAACCGGGGCGAGTGAAGGGGGGCAAGAACACACGTACCGTGGGCCCTCAAGTTATGGCAGCCACGGCCGCGACGCGATCGACATGAGCATGTCCCTGCGGGTGGTGGTGCCGCCCCATCCCCTGATCGGTCACTGGTTGACCCTGCTGCGTGACCAGGACACGCCCCCCTCTCTGTTCGGCACCGCCATGGCCGAGCTGGGCCGCTGGCTCACCTATGAAGCCGTGCGCGACTGGCTGCCCCATCAGCGGGTGACGGTGCAGACACCGCTGGCCAGCACCGAAGGCAGCGTGGTGGACGGCAGCGTGCCCCTGCTGGCGGTACCGATCCTGCGGGCGGGCCTGGGGCTGTGGCAGGGGGCCCAGGCCGTGCTGCCCACGGCCCGGGTCGCCCACGTCGGCCTGCGCCGCAATGAAGCTGATGCCAGGGCCTCCTGGTACTACGACGCGCTGCCCGAAACAATCGGCCCCCAGGTGGGGGTGCTGGTGTTCGATCCGATGGTGGCCACCGCCGGCAGCCTGGTGCAGGTGCTGGAACGGCTCGAGAGCAAAGGGGTGAGCGGTGACCGGCTGCGGGTGATCACGGCCCTGGCGGCCCGGCCCGGGCTCAACACCCTGGGGCAGCGCTTCCCCCACCTCACCCTCTACACCGCCTGCATCGACGCTGACCTGGATGCCGACTTCCGCATCGTCCCGGGCCTCGGCGATGCCGGTGATCGTCTGTTCGGCACCCCGGCGGCGGCCATTCCCTGATGCCTGCAGCAGGCGCGGCTCCAGCCCTCCTCTGTCGTGCTCGGCCAGACCGTGGCGCCCAGGCCCAGACCTAGGCTCACGGGCCATTGCTCCCCTGGCATGGGACTGGCTGTCGCCGCTTCACCGCCCCCGGCCCGTGCCCTCGGGCAGGAAGGTTCGCGTTCGTTGAGCGGCACCGTGCAGGTGCCGGGCGATAAGTCGATCTCCCACCGCGCGCTGCTGTTCGGGGCAATCGCCACCGGCGAAACCCGCATCGATGGCCTGCTGCCTGCGGAGGATCCGCTCAGCACCGCCGCCTGCCTGCGCGCCATGGGGGTGACCATCAGCCCGATCGCGGCAGGGCAGCCGGTGATCGTGCAGGGGGTGGGCCTCGAAGGCCTGCGGGAACCCGACGACGTGCTGGATTGCGGCAATTCCGGCACCACCATGCGGCTGATCATGGGGCTGCTGGCGGGACGCAGCGGCTGCCACTTCGTGCTGAACGGCGATGCGTCCCTGCGCCAGCGGCCGATGGGAAGGGTGGCCGAACCGCTGGCCGCCATGGGCGCCCAGATCCGCGGCCGCGCCGGCGGCAAGCTGGCGCCGCTCTCGATCCAGGGAAGCGCGCTGCATGGGGCCGTGCTGGGCACCCCGATCGCCTCGGCCCAGGTGAAGTCGGCGATCCTGCTGGCGGGTCTCACCGCCACCGGTCCCACCAGCGTGATCGAACCGGCCCGCTCCCGCGATCACAGCGAGCGGATGCTGCGTGGCTTCGGCGCCGACATCGAGATCGGCGGCGACTCCGGCCGGCACGTGCGGCTGACGCCGGGCCGGGAGCTGGTGGGGCAGCCGGTGGAAGTGCCGGGCGACATCAGCTCGGCGGCCTTCTGGCTGGTGGCCGGGGCGATCACCCCAGGCGCCGACCTGACCGTGCGCAACGTGGGCCTCAACCCCACCCGCACGGGGGTGCTGGAGGTGCTCGAAGCCATGGGCGCCCGCATCGAGCGGCTGGAGCAGCGCCTGGTGGCGGGCGAGCCGGTGGGGGATCTGCGGGTGCGCTATGGGCCGTTGCAGGCCTTTGACATCGGCGGCGAGCTGATTCCGCGCCTGGTGGATGAAATCCCCGTGCTGGTGGTGGCCGCCTGCCGGGCCGAGGGCACCAGCCGGATCCGGGAAGCAGCTGAGCTGCGCGTCAAGGAAACCGATCGGCTCGCCGTGATGTGCCGCCAGCTGGGCGCGATGGGGGCACGGCTGGTGGAGCACCCCGACGGGCTCGACATCACCGGAGGGGTGGAGCTGCAGGGCGCCGAGGTGGACAGCGAAACCGACCACCGGGTGGCGATGAGCCTGGCGGTGGCGGCCCAGGTGGCCATCGGTCCCACGCGGCTGCACCGCAGCGAAGCTGCGGCGGTGTCGTACCCCGGCTTCTGGGACGATCTGGCACGTCTGCAGGCCTGAAGCCCACCGGCGAAAGGGCAGCGGGGCGCCGGATAGATTCCCGCCAATTGCCGCCCCCCGCATGCTTGCCGTTGCCGTTCTGGCCGCCGGGAAGGGAACCCGCATGCGCAGCGACCTTCCCAAGGTGCTGCAGCCGCTGGCCGGTGCCACGCTGGTGGAGCGGGTGCTCCGCTGCTGCGACAGCCTCGAACCCGATCGGCGCCTGCTGATCGTGGGGCACCAGGCCGAGCGTGTGGAGGCGTCGCTGGCGGCCCACCACGGGCTGGAGTTCGTGCTGCAGCAGCCGCAGAACGGCACCGGCCATGCCGTGCAGCAGCTGCTGGAGCCGCTGCAGGGCTTCACGGGTGATCTGCTGGTGCTCAATGGAGACGTGCCGCTGCTGCGTCCGCAAACGCTGCGCCAGCTGCTCGACAGCCACCGGCGCGGTGGCGCCGCCGTGACCCTGCTGACAGCCCGGCTGGAGGATCCGAGCGGCTACGGCCGGGTGTTCGCGGACGAGGATGCACAGGTGAGCGCGATCGTGGAACACCGCGACTGCAATGCCGCCCAGCGGGACAACCCGCTCGTGAACGCCGGCATCTACTGCTTCGACTGGAGCCGCCTGGCGGCGGTGCTGCCCAAGCTCTCCAGCGACAACGACCAGGGCGAGCTCTACCTGACCGACACCGTGGCCCTGCTCGGCTCCGCCCAGCACCTGGAGGTGGAGGACAGCGCCGAGACCAACGGCATCAACGACCGCCTGCAGCTGGCCCAGTGCGAGCAGGTGCTGCAGGAGCGGCTGCGGCGGCACTGGATGGTGGAGGGTGTCACCTTCATCGATCCGGCCAGCTGCACGCTCAGCGACGCCACCCGCTTCGGGCGCGACGTGGTGGTGGAGCCTCAGACCCACCTGCGCGGCGCCTGCCGGATCGGCGATGGCTGCCGGCTCGGGCCAGGCTCCCTGCTGGAGAACGCCACACTCGGCAACGGAGTGGAGGTGCTGCTTTCGGTGGTACGCGAGGCCAGCGTCGCTGATGGCTGCGCCATCGGGCCCTACGCCCAGCTGAGGCCCGGTACCGAGTTGGCGGCGGGCTGCCGGGTGGGGAACTTCGTGGAGATCAAGCAGAGCAGGCTGGGCGCCGGCTGCAAGGTGAACCACCTCAGCTACATCGGCGATGCGGAGCTGGGCGAGAACGTGAATGTGGGAGCCGGCACGATCACCGCCAACTACGACGGCGTGCGCAAGCACCGCACCGTGATCGGCGCCGGCAGCAAAACCGGTGCCAATTCCGTGTTGGTGGCCCCGATCCGCCTGGGTGAGGGCGTCACCGTGGGGGCCGGCTCCACCCTTACCCGCGATGTTCCCGCCGGCTCCCTGGCTCTGGGCCGGGCCCGCCAGCTGGTGCGCGAGAACTGGCCGGGGCCTCAGGCCGGCGCCACGCCGGCGGCGCCGGCCAGCTGAGCCGCCAGCAGCGGGATCGCCCGCTCCAGGGCCACGCCACGGCTGGCCTTGAGCAGCAACTGATCGCCCGGTTGCAGCCACCCCAGCAGCGCCTCGGCCGCCTCAGCCGGGCTCTGCACGCGAGCCAGCCGCGGCAGGCCACTGGCCGCCTCCTGCATGGCGGCGCCCATGGCACCACCATCCACGATCACCAGCCCATCCAGCTGCAGGTCCGCGGCACGGCGTGCCACGGCGCGATGGAGCGCCTCGCTCTGCTCGCCCAGCTCCAGCATCGTGCCGAGAGCAGCAAAGCGGCGTCCCGGCTGGGCCGCCAGCAGATCGAGGGCCGCCAGCACCGCTTCGGGGGAGGCGTTGTAGGTCTCGTCGAGCACCTGTACAGCGCCGAGCTGCAGACGGCGGCTGCGGCCACCGGGCACCTCCACCCGGAGGACCTGCAGCTGATCGGCCCGCACGCCGAGCTCCAGTGCCACCGCCAGGGCAAGCAGCAGGTTCCGGGCATTGTGGCGCCCGGGCAGGGGCAGCGGCACCCGAAACTCCGTTGGAGAAGGGTCTGTGGAAGCCTCGCCAGTGGAAGCTCCCTCACCTGAAGCAACAGGAGCAGGAGCGGGAGCGGCAGTGCTTGCAGCGGCGCCGGGGCCGGCAAGCAGCTGCAGCCAGGCGCCGCCGGCCGCGCCGGGATCCCCCTCGATCTGGCCGAGCAGGTCAGGGGCTGGCACGTGCGGGCCCACGGCGGCAGAACCAGAGCCGGCGACGTCATCGCCTGTGAGCGCCACGCGGCGCACCCGCCCGCTCCACACGGCGCCCAGCGCCTGCTCGAGCAGAGGATCGCCGGCGGGAATCACCACCAGACCGGCCGGGCTGAGCGCGGCTGTGATCTCACACTTGGCCTGGGCAATGGCTTCACGGCTGCCGAGCCGGCCGATGTGGGCCGTGCCGATGTTGGTGATCACCACCACATCGGGCAGCGCACAGCGGGAGAGCCGCTCGATCTCCCCCAGACCGCGCATGCCCATTTCCACCACCACGGCCGCCTCACTGGGGCTGGCCTTGAGCAGGGTGAGCGGCACGCCCACATCGTTGTTCTCATTGCCGCTGGTGGCCAGCACCGGCCCCAGCGGCGCCAGCACGGCGCGCACCAGTTCGCGGGTGGTGGTCTTGCCAGCGGAACCCGTCACGGCGATCACCGGTGCCGCCAGCGTCTGGCGCCAGGCCCGTGCCAGCTGCTGGTAGGCCAGCTGGGTGTCGTCCACGAGCCAGGCGGGCAGGGAGGCAGGGCGCTCCGCGGCACGCGCGCGCGCGATCAGTGCCGCCAGGGCGCCGGCTTCGGCCGCCTGGGAGAGGAACCGGTGGCCATCGTGCTGTTCACCCGTGAGCGGCACAAACAGATCACCCGGCTGCAGACGCCGGCTATCGGTGCAGACGCGGGGCAGCGGCACAGCGGGATCGAGTGCCGGACCGATGGGGTCGCCCCAGAGCGCCACGAGTTGCTCCAGCCGCATCCGCTCAGCCCCCAGCCTGGTGATCGAGAAGGATCATGCCCCCTCCCACCCAGGCAGGCCGGCCCAGCAGCAGCCCGTCGCCATCGCTGAGCTCCAGGTTGTCGTAGCCAAGGGCGCGGGCCCGCTCCAGCCAGAGGTTCGCCTGCTGCTGGCGCTCCTGAGCGTTGAGCCGATCGAGCCTGGCGTCCAGCTCCAGTTCCAGGGTGCCGCTGTCGGGATGGGGGCGGGCAACGCGGATCAGTTGCTGCGGGTCCAGGTCGGCCAACAGCTCCAGCAGCGGTTCGATCGCCGGCGGGGAGGGTTCGCTCAGGGCCGAATCAGGCGGGGCGGCCCCAGGCGGCGCAGATGACGGCGCAGGTGACGGCGCAGAAGGCGGCCGCGACGGCGAAGGGGTGCCGGCGGAGCGTGCTCTCGTGGAGGGTGTGGCTGGTGAAGGAGTGGCAGGGGATCGCGCTCCCCGCCGCTCCCCTGCCGGCTCAGAGGCGACGGTCCGGGAGCTCGGGGAGTCTGTTGAGCCAGCGGCCGGGGAATGCGGGAGGCCGGGAGCCTGGCCGGGACTGCCGGCGGGGGTGATGGGCGGCTGCAAAGGGGCCGCTACGGGGGCAGCAGGGGGAACCGCACGGGGCCCCAGCGCCCTAAGCCCCACCACAACGCCCGTCAGCCCCAGCAATGCCAGCAGGAGCAACAGCGGCCAGAACAGCGGCGCCAGCGCGCGTGGCCAGAAGCCGGGCACGATCAGATCGGCCTGGCGGTTGCGACGCCACAGTTCCTGCGCCTTCAGGCGCAGGCTGGCGAGCACGGCGATCAGATCCCGGCCGAGGGCACTCCAGGGGCTGGTGTAGAGCGCAGGGAGCTGGGAGCGGCCGGGGTCCGGGTCCGTCATGGGCCAGGTTCAGAAGCAGACGGTGGGATCAGGGCGGATCCGCACGGATCAAGGCAGCTCTACCCGCTCAGCTGTTGCCGCGCCGCAGCAGGGCCGAGAACGGGTTGCGCGACACCACCGGGGTGGGCCGGGGCGCGACCGGGGGACGCTCCGGGAGGGCCGCACCGTCGGCGAGAGCCGGGTCGGCCTCCTGACCCAACGAGAATTGCTCGACAGCCTCGCGGTTCGGCGAGGGCTCCTTGACGCCCTTCACTTCGCGGTACATCGCGTCGTATTCCAGGGCGGAGCGGGTCCAGCTGTGATCGGCGCGCATGGCGCGCTGCTGCAGTTCCTGCCAGCTGGCGGTGTGCCGATAGGCCTCCCACGAGCGCACGATCGCCGTGTAGAAATCGATCGCTTCATAGCGATCGAAGCAGAAGCCGGTGCCGGTGTGAGTGGCTGGCACGTGGGCCGGCACGGTGTCCACCAGGCCGCCCACCTTGCGCACAACCGGAATGCAGCCGTAGCGCATCGCCAGCAGCTGGCTGATGCCGCACGGCTCGAAGCGGCTGGGCATCAGGAAGGCATCGGCGCCGGCATAGATCAGGCGGGAGAGGGCGTCGTCGTAGGTGAGAAACACCGCGAACCGGCCGGGATGGGCCAGGGCCATCTGCCAGAGCCCCGCCTCGTAGTTGCGATCACCGGTACCCAGCACCACGATCTGGCTGTCGGTGTAAGCGAGCACGCGATCGGCCACCTGCAGCAGCAGGTCCACCCCCTTCTGATCCACCAAGCGGCTCACCATGCCCATCACGTAGGTGTCAGGGTCCACCCGCAGGCCCATGCGTTCCTGCAGCATCCGCTTGTTGGTCGCCCGCGGTGCCAGGTCGTCGGCGCTGAACGTGGCAGGCAGGGTCTTGTCGGTGGCGGGATTCCAGTCGGCGATATCAATGCCGTTGAGGATGCCGCGCAGCTTGCCGCTGATGTAGTTGAGCAGGCCATCGAGGCGCTCGCCATATTCGGGCGTGCGGATCTCCATCGCGTAGGTGGGAGACACCGCATTCACCCGATCGGCGTAGAGCAGGGCCGCCGCCATCGTGTGATCCCCCTGCATGTACCAGGGGCACCAGGTCATGCGGTCGAGCTTCCAGCGCCAGGGGCCCTGATAGCGCAGGTTGTGGATGGTGAAGACCGTGCTGATCTCCGGGTCCTGATGCATCCACACCGGAATCATGCCGGTGTGCCAGTCGTGGCAGTGCAGCACATCCGGCTTCCAGTGGTTCCAGGCGAACTCGGAGATGGCGTTGGCAAAAAAGGTGAACCGCCAGTCCTCGTCGTCACCGCCGTAGATGCGCTCCGGGTCGAACACCGGATGCCCCACCAGATACAGCGGCAGGCCATTGGTGGGATGGGTGGTGGCATAGATCGCAAACTCCGTGCCCATCGCCCAGCCCCGCCAGATCGGCTCACTGGGAATCGACAGCTGGCTCCAGAGCCGGCCGTAACCAGGAAGAATCAGACGCACGTCGTGGCCGAGTGCGGCAAGGGCCGGGGGAAGCGATCCCACCACATCCCCCATGCCGCCCACCTTCACCATCGGAGCACATTCGGCGGCGGCGAACAGCACACGCATCAGAAGATCCGGTCGGCAGGGCCGAACTCTACGGGGGCTGCCTGACGGGTCTGGCTGATCGGGCTGCCTGAAGGGGCTGCCTGTGTGACCCCGAGGGCATCGGGCTCAGGGCAGCACCGTGACCGAGATGCCCACCTCCACCAGCTCGAACAGCTCCTGCACGCTTTCGTCGTGAAGGCGCACGCAGCCGTGGGACACGGCCCGGCCCACGGTCCAACGGTGTGGGGTGCCGTGAAAGCCGGTCATCAGACAACCCTGCAGATCCAGCACCTGATCACCGCTGAAGCCGCGGCGGCCCGCACAATCTTTCTGGAAGCCGATCCAGCGGCTGCCGAGCGGGTTAGCGGGCCCCGGGCCGATGCGGGTGCCTTTGGCCGGGTGCTCCCACACCGGATTCTTGTGCATGTTCAACACCTCGAAGCGACCCAGCGGGGTTTCCCAGCCCGGCATGCCCACCGCCACGGGATAGGTGCGGATCAGCTCGCCCGCCTCCAGCACCAGCAGGCGCCGCTGGCGGCGTTGCAGCACCAGATGGCGATCGGGCCGCTGCACCAGTGCCACGGGCACCCCCGCCAGCAGGCTTTGGCTGGAGGAGGCCCTGCTCGACGCAGCCGGGGCCGCAAGAGCCGCCGGAGACGGCAACGAGATGGCCGGCAACAGCAAGGCGGCGGCCAGCAGCAACCCGGCGGCGGGCCGCCAGCGCGACTGGGGCAGGGAGGCGGAGCGGCGGTCCGGATCCACGGTCGGAAGGGCGGACGGCGTGGGCAGGCTCTGCAGGCTAGCCAGCGCAAGGGCCCCGGGGCCTTCCAGGAGTGATGGCCACGCAGAAGGTCAAGCTACGTTGACGCTGGCGATCCAAACGGTGAGGACGGTTGCATCGCATCGCTTCCCTGACGTCTGCCGCTCTGTTCATGGGTCTGGAGATCACGGCTGCATCGCTCGGCTCCCCTGAGCACCACCCCGGAGTTCTCTACAGCTACAAGGACAACACAGTGCCGGCCACCTGCTCGAGGAGCTTCTGGTTGCTGCACAAGAGTAAGAAAGTCTGGTTCAGGTTGGATGACAAGCTCAGAGAGCTCCCCCTGGAGACCGCCTTTTACTACCGAGGCCGGAGGATTCTCTACAGCGGTGATCTGGGGAGTCTTCCGAAGGAGAGCCGGAGATCACTGGAAGCCACCAGCATCATCTGGGGCCAGCACCTGGCCAATGGTTGGGGGCGGGGACCGGAGGGAACCAATTACTACCTTCACCTCTGGACGCGGTGGTCGATCTTTCAACCTGCCCGATGCCATCCCGAGTCCTTCAGCATGACCCACCGGCCCCTGCTTCCGCCGTCAGGGCGTGGCTCAGGCACAGGACATTGATGCCGTCGTCCTCCCTGCAGTAGCTGATCGTCCAGCCATACTCCTTCTGAAGCTTCAGAAACATCACCAGCCCCCAATGGGCCTCCCTGGCCAGGGGGTCCGAACCACTGGCGGCGATCTCGGCTTCCACCCTGACCAGTGCCGAGGCCAGATCAAAGGCTTCGCCGTGGTCGACAATCTGAAGGCGCACAAGGCGGCTGCTCCGCTGCAGCGCGAGCTGCACCTGTGGTGGCGACACCAGGTGGGCATGGGCATGGCGCACGGCGTTGGTGAACCCTTCCACAAGAGCCAGCTGGGCCTGCATCCAGACATCGGCGGGCACGTCGGGGTGGCCCAGTCTCTCGAACCAGCTGAGGACAAGCTCAAGCTGATTGAGATCACTGCTGACCGCAGGCTGCCCATCCGGCACGAAATCTGCCGCCATGGGCAGACTCATGCCGCCCCCGAATCCTTGCTGAGCAGCACAAGGAATGTTCTGGCGATCAGTCGGAGGTCGTAGCCCAGACTCCAGTTCTGCTGGTAGCGGAGGTCGAGCTTGATCACATCTTCGAAATCACGGATGGAAGAGCGGCCATTCACCTGCCATTCCCCACTCATCCCGGGGCGCACATCAAACCGCTGCCAGCTGGGAATGGCGTAGCGACGCACCTCATCCGGGGTGGCTGGCCGCGTTCCGATCAGGCTCATGTCGCCGATCAGCACGTTCCAGAACTGGGGCAGTTCATCGAGGCTGGTCTTGCGCAGGATGCGGCCCACTTTGGTGATCCTGGGGTCATTGTCATTCTTGAAGAAAGCGCCCTGGGCCTGGTTCGCCACACTACCTTTGAGGGTCTCGGCATCGCTCACCATCGAGCGGAACTTCCAGATGCGGAAATGACGGCCCATCCAGCCGCAGCGCACCTGACTGAACAGGATTGGCCCCGGGCTGTCCAGGCGGATGGCCACGGCCAGGGGCAGGAACAGCAGCGCCGTGATCCCCAGGCCGATGAGTGCGCCACAGATGTCCATGAACCGCTTGATCCCGGAGCGCACCGAAGGGTGGGTGAGGGGGGGGCGCTGGTCCTCAACGTGGGAGAGCTGGGGGAGCAGGCCCTCGGAATGGGCTGCCATCGGCAACAGCGTCTCCAGCCCCGTCAACTGCAGGGCAAGGAACACCTGCCGGTGCAGGCTCCAGGCGCAGAGGGGAACGGCCCGCTCCTGGACGGCCTTGATGGCGCCGACCAGGGCACCGATGCCGCTGCTGTCGATGCTGGCCGTCCTGCCGAAATCCAGGATCACTTCGCGCAGATCCTCCACCTCCTCAAGCCAGCCGCAGAAACCGGCGCGGAAAGCCACGGCCTCAGTGACGGTCAGCCGTGGGGGCAGCTGGAGAATCAGCACCCCGTTCTGAACGGTTCTGACCACAGCCGCGTTGGGAGAAGGGTGAGCTGTCATGCCGGAGAAAAGTGGCTCTGCAGACTGCGACACAGGGACTGGGCGGAGCTATCGGTCACGTCGTTGATCGAGGTCTTGAAAGGCGCCAGAAGAAAGCGAACCAGATCGCCCGGGCTCCAGGCGATCGGCACCCCCATTTCCGTCAGTGCCAGGGCGAGTTCCACCTGATGATCATCCACATGCTCCTGGTAACGCACACTGCGGGGAACAAGAATGAAAGGCTGCTGCATCTCATCGAGCAACAGCACCGTGCCCTCTCCGCAGTGGGCAATCACCACCCGGGCCCTCTGCACGAGGGCCCGAAACGACTCCTCCTTCAACAGCCGATACACGGTGGTGCCACTGGGGAGAAACGTACAGGTGCCATATTGAACGACGATCTCTTCATCGATGAGCTCTTGTTGGATCAGCAGCTCCACCCACTGCATCAGCCGATTGAAGGGGAACTGCTCTGTTCCGACACTGACGAGAATCATGATTCGAGCTTGCCCTGGACAAGTTCGGCCCGGGGATAGCGACGCTGCAGCTGGGGCCAGTGCACATAGAGGATGTCCAGGAAGGGTCGCACCAGCCGCGCCGACAGGCTGAGCGTCTCAATGCGGGTCACGGACTCGATGAACACGGTCTTGCATCGAAACAGCTTACCGAGAAGAAGAAAGGGAACAGCCACACCGGCGCCGGTGGAAAGAATCACGTCTGGCTGCTCTCTGCGGATCACCTGCATCGCCAGCCCCAGGTTGCGCAGCAGATTCGGCAGGTTGCGATTCGTGGGGCTGTGGGCCCAGAGCACCTGTTCATCGGCCAGGGCCGTTTCCGTCGTGGGCGTTCGAAACGTGACCCACAGATGGGGATGGCGCCCCCAGAAATCGGCCAGCTGCTGCAGCGCCTTGAAATGCCCCCCTGAAGAGCAGACCAGCAGGATCTTCATCGGCTCAGTTCCCCACGCATGCGCCGCTGCTGACTGGCCCCCGTGGAGCCCAGCATCAGACCCTCCAGCCAGCGATAGGGAGCCTCCGGCAACAGCCGCAGCAGGTAGGCGGCCAGCAGCGTGATCAAGGTACGTCGCGGTTCCTCGAGCAGCACCCTCCAGTCGGTGGCCAGGGATTGGTGCAGCAGACGCACAGCCAGGGCGCCGTCCCGCTGGCGGGTGGCCCGGCGGGCCAGGTAGCGCAGCTGATAGGCGCGGGCCCTGGAGCCCCATTGGGCGACGAAATCGGGGTGGGTGGCTTGGGTCTTGAGCAGAACCCGCTCCCAGGAGGCGTACTGCTTCATCAGATTGGCCGAGAGTCCGCCGTCGCTGATGCGGTAGAGCGTCAGTGCCTCGGGGATTCCCTCGATCCGCCAATGGGTATGCAGCGCAATCCGCAGCCAGCACTCAATGTCTTCGGACTGTCGAAAGGTGTCGTCAAAGAAGAAGTCTTCCACTTCGCCATAGAGATTCGCCTCAAAGCGAATGGCGTCAAAGACGTCTCGGCGGATCACCACAGCTGAGCCATTGCCGATCGGATTGCGGCAGAAGACGATCTCCGGCGTGATGTCCTGCAGCCTCGGCATCTGGTAGATCCCGATCGGCCTGGAGCTCTCATCGATGAATCCGGAGCGGGAAAAGCTGACACCCACCTCCGGCCGCGCTTGCAGATGGGCCACATGCCGCTCCACCTTGGTGGGAAGCCACAGATCGTCGCTGTCCAGAAATCCGAGGAACTCCCCTTGGGCCTGCCGGATGCCTGTGTTCCGCGCCCCGGCCAGGCCCCGGTTCTGCTGATGCACCACCCGAACGCGCCCGTCCCCATACCCCTGGCAGATCGCCACCCCGTCATCGGTGGAGCCGTCGTTCACCACCAGGATCTCCAGGTTGGGGTAGGTCTGGCTGAGAACGGATTCCAGGCTTTCCCTCACCGTGGCGGCGGAGTTGTAGAGCGGCATCACCACTGAGACCAGGGGGGATTGGCTCATGTCAGTGCGCTCACAGGCAGAGGGGCATTGGCGAAGGTCATCATGGCCGTGCCTCGTCGTGGCGGCCACCCGGGCGGCGGAAGGGGGCCAGCAGCTGTCGGGCGAAGACGGCCAGGGCCGTGAGCACGGTACGGCGCGGCTCCCGCAGCAGGATCCGCCAATCCGAGCGCAGGGAGCGCAGCATGAAATCGGTGCCGATGGCGGGGGCTCCTCCGAGGCGCAGGGAGCGCCGGGCCAGGTAGCGCAGGTGGATGGCCTGGGCCGTGGCGAAGTGGTTCGCCACCAGCTCGGGCGCATAGCCACGGGCTTCGCTGATCAGCCGCAGCCAGCCCTGTTCCATGCGTTGCAGGCTGGAGGAGAGCCCACCGGCCGAGGTGCGGTAGTAGGTGAGCACCTGAGGCAAGCCGGCGATCTGCCAGCGGCCATCGCAGGCCACCCGCAGCAGCCATTCCAGATCCTCCGAATAACTCATGTCGGTGACGAATCCGCCCACTGCGTCGAACACCTGCCGCCGCAGCACCCAGTTCGACGTGGTGTTGGTGGGGTTCTCACAGAGAAAATCCACCGGCCGATGCGATTCCCGGGGCAGGGCCGCCAGCAGGCCGGTGGGCGTTCCCCCAGGGGACAGGAACGCGATGCGGGCGAAACTCACGCCGACATCAGGATGGTTGGCGTGGTAGGCCACATGCAGGCGCAGTTTGTCGGCATGCCAGAGGTCATCGGCATCGAGAAAGGCGATCAGGGGCGCACGGCTGAGGGCCACCCCGCGATTGCGGGCGATCGAGACTCCCGCGTTGGGCTGGCTTACCAGGTGCACTCGGGGATCCTCCCCAACCAGGCGCGACACGATGGCGAGGCTGTCGTCAGTGGATCCGTCATCAACAGCGATCAGTTCCCAGTTGCTCAGGCTCTGGTTCTGCACGGAGCGCAGGGTTTGCTCGATGTGTGGCGCCGCGTTGTAGATCGGTACCACCACGGAAATGGCCGGTTCGTCCAGTTGTTCAGGGTCTGGAACCACCGCAGCTGTCCCGTGGTGATGAAGGTTCTCCATCGTGGTGGCTACGACGTATGGCTGGAGCGGTGGCCACCCAGAAGACGACGCAGGACGGCCCTGATCCGTCCCATCAGGGTGATCCGGATCATCCGCAGGCGTTTGGCGTAGTAATCGAACTGGTTGATGATGGGCGGCTGACCCTCCTGGAAGTGGTTCAGTTGGCGCGCAGGCAGCAACTTGGATGTCCAGTCGACGGAGTCGATATGGCGAAACTGTTCGTGGCCGTAGCGGGCCTGAAGCTTCTCCTTGATCTGGTCAGGCGTGCGGTAGGGGTAGTGGCGATTGTAGAGACGCTGCGAGCAGGCTTTGGTGAGTCCGTTGGGCCACTGTGGGGCCACCGCTTCGTTCCAGGGCTGATGGGGTTGGTTGCGGAAGAAGCGGTACTCTCGCCAATTGGCCGAGTAGTACAGGCGCCGTTCGGTGATGGGACGGTGGGGTTCAAGCTTCTCAGCCGCCCAGTTCTTGTAATCGGCATCCGTGTAGTAGAACTGCAGATTCCAGGCCGTCACGAAATCGGCTTTCTCACGGTTGGCCGTGGCCAGCACCTCTCTGGGGTCCCCTTCGAGGAACTCATCCCCATCAAGCCGTAGCCACCAATCCTGATCAGCCAGTTCGTGGTTGTATTTGTTGTAGACGATCGAGCGCATCCCATCGCGGAATGGGATCAGGAGCTGGTCCTCGATCACAATCGTCGGATAGTGCTGTGCCAGGGCATTCACGGTTTCCCAGGTTCCATCGGTGCTGCCGTTATCGAGAACGAAGATGCGATCACAGAACGTCAGCGCGTGAATCAGACAATCCGCAATGACGTCGCCCTCATTCTTGATCAGACAGATGGCGTAGATCTTCACGCGTGAATCGGGCGGGCGGACGGTACGGCTTGCTCCGATGGCACCCATGGCACCACCGACGTGACCCGGGACTGGGGCGGGGCCAGCGAGGCTGGAAACATTTCCATCACCCTAACCGCGCTGGCAGCGGCCTCCATGGGGAAAGGGATTGGGCCTCAGGCCTGTGAAGGTGCGTCAAAGGCTGGCCGGCTGGGCCACCTGAATCCTTCGCAACAGCCGTTGCCCCATCATCAGGTAGATCGGCTGAAGCGTGAGATGGGCCGCTGCCACGGACACGGCCACACCCAGGGATCCCCAGGACGTGCCGATCAGGATGGCGACGGTAAGGGCCACCGTGAAGGCCAGGTTCCAGAGCAGATCCACCTGGGGCAGGCCTACGGCGCGGAACAGCATCGAAGAGGCGTTGGCGAAGGGTCGGGACAGGGCCGACAGGCAGATCAGCATCAAGATCGGCACGGCACCCTCCGTCACCCACTTCTGACCAAAAACGATCGGTACATAGAGAGGGGCCAGGCTGCATTGCAACGCCACAACGGGCACGATCACCTTGGTGATGGTGAGCAGGTTCTTGCTGAAGCGCTGCTTGAGTTCGGCAGGTTGGCTTCTGACGTCACAGAAATCGGAGTAGATGGAGACGGACAGGGCATTGATCACACTCAGGCTCAGGCCCAATCCAGCGTTGAAGGCGAAGTAGTACACGCCTAGTGCTTTGACACCGATGAAGCGACCGATCAAAAGATAATCAACATTCTCGCGGAACGTGTTGAGCATCTCCACACCCAGGATGCGACTGCCGAATCCCAGCACGGATTTCCAACGTTTGAGGGTGAACGTCATGACGGGACGCCAGGGTTCAAACCGCAGCATCATCGCGACCCATACCGGAGCCACCAGCAACTTGGGCAGTACAATCGCCCACATGCCCATCCCAAACAGCGCAAAGATCCCGGTCAGCAGATTGTCGGTGACGACCGCCGTGAGATTGGTCAAGCTGTAGAACTTGAGCCTGTTTTGCCTGCGTACCAAGGCCGTCTGGACCATGGCGAGTGGGTAGATCAGATAGCTGAAGCTCACCACAATGATTGGCAGGATCAGTGCGTTGTCGCTGTAAACGCGGGCAAAGATAAACGAACCAATGATCTGCACGACAAAGAGGCTAAAGCCGATCAGCCAGTTCAGGCTCCATGCCGTCTGGCAGATCTCTTGGACATCCTCCGCATCGGCCTGCACGATCTTGTCCCCGATGCCGTTGCGTGTGAAGACCTTGACAAGCTCGCCGGACGTCAACACGATGGCGGCCAGGCCATAGTCCCTTGGGCTCAGCAGCCTGGCCAACAGCACTGTGGCCACGAGTCGCGAGACGCGAATCCCCACCTCCCCCACACCCATCCAGCCGATGTTGCGGATGAATCGATCCTTCGGGATGAAACTCTTCAGCTGGCTGAGCAGACGCATCAAAGGTCTACCCCACGGTTAAGACTCGAGAGGCAAAGCAACGTCCACAGACTGTGTCCCCACAGGCAGAGCGGTCGAGACCGCAACGACATTGGCCATGCTGTTGTCTTCAGAATGCTCGTCATGGCATCAAGGTGTCTCACGGCTGGCGGATTGGGTGTGAATCACAGTACGGGAAGAATTTCTGACTGGAGCGGGCCTTTGTTCTCCTGTAGAGCCATTCCCATCATAAGCATTCCAGGCCAAAAGAGGTAGACTAGAATCTCCAGATTCTCGCCAAATGTATACATGAACAAGAGAATAATGATTCCCAGGCCGGCTGAGCCAAGTTGATAGCGGGGACTGGCAGCACGGCGCAATAGATCAAGCGCTGTAACCAACATGGGAACAGCCAGAGCGACGAAGCCAACAATACCCTTCACAAAAAGCACTCCGGCCCAGGTGTGATGGGAACCAATGGCCATGTACTCAACCAGATGGGGGCCGCCCTCTACGACACCATGTCCCCAAATCGGAGCCTCTGTCTCCCAGCGATGGAAGGCGATGCGCTTTAAGGCAAAGCGAACGCGCGTAGAGCCAGCCCGAGCGCCTTTGAAACCTTCCCAGTAGTCACTGATGGCGGTAAGAATAGACGTAGCAAAGATGCCTCCAAGATAGGAAACTACGCCAAGAGAAATCAGCATGAATGGTTGACGCAGCCTTGATACCACTGCCGTAACGGCTGGAATCAGGATGATGCAGAGCTGGGCAAGACGCGACTTGCAGACGAAGCACATGAGGATCGAGCCAATGATGCCCAGAACCTTCCATTTCCGATCTTTTTCCAGCAGACAGATCATGAAGTTGATATTGCCGACAAACCCAAGAGCAGGCCCCCATGGAGCGAAGAGCCGCCAGCGAAGGTCACCGGTGCTACCGTCAATCTCGTAGAGTGGAACATCAAAGAATTCATTTCCTGGACCACCCACGGCTCTCAATGGCGAGACATAGAGCACTTCTGGCAGGCCCAGATGCGGGGTTAGCAGAAGGAGCGGCATGATAAGGAGCGTATGAAAGCCCACGATGCAAATGGCACGCGTGAGGATGCTGCTCCGAATCGGCAAAGCTCCTGCTAACGGATAGAGCGCTAGGGCGGCCCACCCTTTGGCCCAACCAATCGTGGACTTGATGATAGCTCCAGTCCCGAGGTTGAAGTTCACATGCCCTGCAATCAAGGCAACTTCCATGATGATCATGCCGATGATCCAAAGCCAAATCACGGGTGATATAGAAATTTCTTCATTTTCCTCTGGGTGATCCATTCGGGCCAGAATCTTGATCAATAGGCAACCAAGAAGCAGCCAGCAGAGAATAGACCCCACAACGTAAAGTCCACCGAATAGCCAGATAGGGTAGGTGCAAACAATCGACCACCAGACCAAACGCTCTGGCCAATTTCTCGGCTGAAGATCATCCTCAGACTGGAAGGCCCTTGAAAGAAGCGTTTTAAGTCCCAATGAAGACCCCTTGTTATGTAGAAATCCAATTGGCGACCCGTTTGATCCAGGGCTTGCGGATCCATAGGATCCAAAGACCTACAGTCGTCAGGATGGAACCAAATGCTGAGCCAGCAAGCACCAATGTTCGCTTTGGTGACGTAGCTGTTTCTGGCAAGGATGGCTCCACAGCTATTTGAATCAGTGGGAATGCTGCAAAGATATTGGCCTGGCCAAGATCCAGTTTGGCCAATGTGGATGCAAAGACAGCTTCTGCTATCTGTTCATTTCGCTTAAGGTTCTCCAAAGAAGACTGTTTCTGGGACATCAACCTGAGGCGCCCCTCCAAGGAGCTGATCTGTTGATCAAGCTTGCGAACCTGTGCTGCTGCACCTGAAGCATCTGACTGGTAATTCACCAAGTTCTGGAAGAGTGAATCGCGACCAGAACTGGCACCAGTCAACGCCAGTCTGGTGAGAGTCTGGGCCGATGGAGAGCGACCGAGCAACTCGTTGGCACGCTGATTCAATGCCTGCCTAGCAGCCTCTTGCCGCTTGATCTCTTTGAGAATGCGAGGATTATTCCGACCGAACTTAGACAGTTGGACCTTGAGTATAGACGTGGCCTCGCTGTAGTCCTTCACATTCTGCTGGAAGATCTGATCAACCTGCAACTTGAACGCATCTGTTGCCTCTGAAGGAGACAGCCCCAGGCTACGACTCAACTTCTGCAATCGACTCTCTGCCTGCGATTGCAGCGCAGCCAGCTCGGCTCTCTGTTTGCGTAGCTGTTCAATGTTAGCCGAAAGGATTTCAACCTGTTCAATAGAGGTGAGGCCAGACTTGCGCTTGTATGCGGAAACTTGCTTTTGTGCAGTCTCAAGCTTCTGCTGCGTTTCCAGCAGAATCTCCTGTGCTGGGCCTTGCCGTTGCTCGATCTCGCTGACACGCAGCTCATTGAGACGCTCTACCATGGCGTCATGCAACGCATAGGCTCGCTTTCGTGCATCTACAGGCGATGGACCGGTGGTATCAATCTGCATCAGCGTTGTGTTATCAATGTTCTTAATGCGAGGCTTGGCGAAATCTGCCTTAGGAATATTGGCAATCTTGGCAGCCCGCGCGATGACTTGCTCGCTAACGAAGATGTATTCATAGTTTGCACGAGGATCAAACGCAGCCAGGCCGAGTGATTCGTTTGATGCCGTGGCTTGACCAATTTCTGGCAGGCTTAAGTTAACAGCATTAGCGCTTCCAGGCAGAACCAATGCCCAAGAGCTTGTATAAACAGGCTTTGCAAGTGCAAGATAGAGAATACTGGTGCTCCATATCAATCCGTTCGTACAAGTGGATACGAATAGATAGCGACTCCAGCGAAGCTTGTCGGTTCGACTCAGTTTTTTCCACCATCCCTTTGGATCGGGTGCCTTCAACCCAGGAATATTTCGAAACTGTTCGGCAAACAATCGCGCCGCCTTTCCCAAGGGTTCTCGCACGGCCTGTACCTTAGGCCTGAGTCGTCCGACGATCGGCGGAGAGTCTTTCACTAGATTCTACGGAATACTGCGATCATAAATCAAAACGGATGGATTCAGAAACTGAGTAAAGATGCTAAGAACAGCCTGGAAGTTGGTCATCTTCGAATCATAACAGGCAACACCATCGTCTGCCATGAGATAGGGGTTGTTGGCGTTGCTTGTAGACGCGCGAAGAAGATCTTCTACTCCTCGTTCGTAGACAGTCGTCTTCCCCGAGATCCTTTCAGTTCTCACCAGGATGGCTCGGCGTCGCGCATTGGTGACCATGGTTCCACCAGCACAGTTGGCCGAGACAACCGCATGGGACAAGCGAGATCCATAGGGAAAGTTCCTAGCCTGAGAGCCAATGCCAGCAACAGAGTTTCCAGCCGCAGGAACAGTAAGATTTGAAATGTTAATCTCAACTTCAGCGGGCGTAATCTGAGAAGGGCGAACGATTAGTGGATTAACGGTACCAGTGTCCGGAACAATGACTTGATCACCAGCAATGAGTGGGATGTCGTTAAAAGGTTCTCCCGTAAAAGCACCGGACATGTCAATCACTTGCCTTTTTGAACCTCGTTTCACCTGTATCGCGGCGACATCGGCCGTGGGAGTAATGCCTCCTGCACGACGGAGTGCCGTTGTGAGCATACGGTTGAGCGGAGCTTGTCCAGAAAGTTGAACAGGCGTCTGTGTCTGTTCAACGTCACTTAACTCGTTGATTAACAACCGTCCAGGCTGAAAAGCAGATCCAATGACAAAGACCGGTACAGGTGCCCATTGAATGACACTCAGACTGACCCTCAGAAAAGATGGCTGAAAAAAGCCTTGTTGCACCAGGGCTTGATAGACCCGCTTCTGAAGCTGTTCCGGCTCAAGACCCACAGCGTAGATTCCCTTGGAAAAGGGAATTTCAAGCTCTCCGTTCAGATTGATTTCAAAGATGCCACTGAATTCTTCCCCTTCAGGGATTGTCACCTTGACTCGATCTCCTGGGGAGATCGGTAATGCCAAGGACGATCCTGGAGTGCCAACAAAGCAAGCGAGCCCAACAAGCCAAAAAAGAAGTTTCGACATCTGTGTCGATCTGGGAGAGTTCGCTTTTTGGCTTGCTCAGACAATCTTAGCGTATTCGTAGACTGCGGGCTACCGGCTTTCAGCCTGGGCGAGTTTGACGAGTGATCACTCAATCGCCTGATGATTCCCGTCACCTGGAGGCAGGTCCGGTGCAACGTGTGTCTGTATGGCCCCTGGCTTGCCTATCCGTCTTCGGCTGGGTCGGTGTATCGCTCTGCTCCCGACCGCGAAGACTACCCCTGCGCAGCCAATCAGTGGGTGCCGGCTAATCTATTGAGCTACCGCAAGGCTCTTCCAAATGGTCGCTGCCGGCGCGGAGTGCTGTCTCCGCCAGTGTTGCGGCTAGTTGTCGCAAGGCTGAGGCTCGTGAGAACCGGTAGCCCCCCAGGAACCGAACCGGTACAGCCTGGGGCCTTGGCGCCGTCCTGGTCCACCAGGCCTTGTCAAGGAGCGCCCCATGCCCCCACCGGAGAGCTGCACAGCACCTCAGACGCCGTTCCTACTGGTAGGGGCCTGCTGGAGCATGCAGGCGGGAACTGGATCCATGACCCTCACTGCCGTTGGGATGCTCACGGCTGCTGGGGCAATGGAGCTGGGGAGAAGGCCACCCTGCCAGGTCTCAATCACAAAGCTGAGCTAAATTCGTGTGGCAAGGTCCCTGAAGGTATGATGGTTAACATTGTAATTGTGGCAACGGCCAACTATCTTTGGGGGGCGGCGGTCACCGTTCGTTCCGCTTTGGAAGCCTGTAGCACAAGCCTAAATGTCTATGCCATTTGCGTCGATCTATCGCAGGACGACAAGCGGCAACTTTCCAATTCCTGGCAAGCTGCCAACATCGGCGAAATCAGCTTTATTGATTTCAATCTTGAGCGGGTCAATAGCTTCCGCAGCACTCTGCTTGTCAAGAGCAAATCTCCTTATGCGCGCTTCTTTATACCCGAATACTTGGCGGGTGTATCTCGCTGCATCTATTTAGATACGGACTTAATCGTTTGCTCGGATCTAACTGAACTGCAGCTTCTGGATCTGCATGGCAAATCCAGTGCTTGTGTTATTGATGGTGGCATAGACACCCCACAGCAGCAGCAGCGACTTCGCGAAAAGCTGAAACTAGACAATCCTCGCCAGTACTTTAATTCAGGAGTGATTGTGATGGATCTGGATGCATGGAGGCATCATGAGATCCAATCGAAGGCTCTAGCGGTTGCACAGGAAAACTATGATTTGCTTGACCAAATGGATCAAGATGCTCTGAATATCGTCTTGGCAGGCGATTGGCTGGTGCTCGATCCGAAATGGAATACATCCAAAGGCAGGGCCGATGCTGATTTTTCAGATGGCATTATTCATTTATTAGGCAAAGTCAAGCCCTGGCACGCAGATTATGCCGCAAACTTTCAAGATCGATGGTTTGCACTACTGGATCGAACCGCCTTTGCCGGTCAGCGTCCTGTTAAACTACTCGGCATAGCAGCCGCCTATCGCAAGTTTGTCCGTACTGTTCCTACCTTGGAGATGGTCAAAGGTAAACTGCGGCGACTCATTCGGTCTACTTGATTCTATCGTTGCCGCCAGGATAGAAGTGTTCTGCGCTGATGGCCTGGCTCACACGGCCTGCCAGACCAGCTAAGGCGAGCAGCAGCCTGGGCATAGGGATCTGGACAAGCCATCTGATTGGTCGGCAGGTCTGGCTCAGGTCGTTGTACAAGCCACCCGACCCACCACGTGGTTACCTTCTGGCCAGGGCTGATAGGATAAGAACCAGTGGCTTGCTCCTGCTTCACTCTGGATTCATGCGTAACGCGTTAGTCGTTTCTGCGCCGTTTCCATCACTGTTCTCCACTTCTGCCCTCTCCCGTGCGCATTGGCCTGATCAACGCCTACAGCACCCTGAATCTGGGGGATGCAGCGATCTACAGCGCCTTTCGTCAGTTGCTGCCTGATGTGGAGCTGGTGGGTTGCGTTCAGGATGAACGGCCCGATGCCACCCTTGGGGTCACGTTCTTGTCCGAACGGCCCAGGAATTGCGACGCTTACGTGAGCGTGGGGGGGGACATCTTCAACAATTCGCGTGAATGGTTTGTCACCAAAGCCTTCCTCAAGAACCTGGCTGAACTGAGGCACAGTCCGAACCGCACCATCCTGTTCGGCCAGTCGATTCCTCGCTCCTGCCACGGCCTCAGCTTTCTCCTGTTGCAGCGCTATTTCAAGCGCCTGGCGGCTGTCTGTGTGCGGGATGCCGAAAGTCACCAGCGCCTCTGCGCCGCAGGGGTTCAAGCACGGTTGTCCTACGACATTGCCTTTGTGCTGGAGAGCTCCCCCCTGGCGGAGGCCACGGCGCGGCAATGCCTGGAGCGGCTAGGGATTGATCCATCCCAGGCAGCCGTCCTGTCTGTGCGTGGTTTCGACAGCATGTACGGCCACGACAATGAGGCCTTCGTTTCCAGAATGGCCCAGCTGAGCGTTGAACTCACCGGGGCCGGACTCAGCCCCGTCATTTTGATCCAATCGGGCGCCTATGGCTCCGATAATGATCTCGAAGTGGCCGCCGCCATCCAGGAACGGGCCCCCGGCACCGCCATCCTCAACCCGTTCGTCGCCGATCCAGCCGTGCCGAGTTGGCAGTTGGCCATGGCCCTGTTCGCTCTGGTCGACAGCGTGATTGCCGTACGTTTTCACACGGCCGTTCTTTCGCTGGCGGCCGGGCGGGTTCCGTACCATCTCCACTATTCCAACAAGGGCAGGGACCTCTGCCGGCGACTCGATCTACCCGGCTGTGATCTGGCCAGCCTGGTTCCTTCGTCGGCGCTGGAAGCGATTCTGGCCAGCCGCGGGCGCCGGTTCGATCATCAGCACGTGCGTGAACAGGTGCGCCGCGATTTCCGGTGGTGCCTCGATCAACTCCCCGATGTGATCTGACGGTCGTCGTCTGGCCCCTTGGATCCCTGAGCTAGATTCCTCTATCTGGCCGTTCAACGATGTACGGGCTTGTCAACCGGGCCATTCAGCAGATGGTCACCACCCACCATGGTGAGGAGGTGTGGCAGCGCATCAAGGAGCGGGCCGATCTCCAGGATCTGGATTTCTTTTCCACGTACCAGGCCTATCCCGACGACGTGACCCATCGGCTGGTGGCAGCGGCCACGGAGGAACTTGGCCTCACGGGTGATCAGATCATGCAGGCGTTTGGTGAGTACTGGATCACCTACACAGCCACGGAAGGTTACGAGCAGTTGCTCGAAAGCACAGGGGACACCCTGCCAGAATTCCTGGATCATCTCGATAATCTCCACGCCCGCGCCGCCCTGGCCTTTCCTGAGCTGCAGCCTCCCTCCTTCCGTTGCGAGCACAGTGCTGACGCCTCCATGCAACTGGAGTACCGTTCAAAGCGGCGCGGCCTTGCCCCCATGGTGACCGGCCTGCTTCATGGCCTGGGCAAGCGTTTTCGTACTCCACTGGCGGTCGATCAGGTCGCCTCTCGCGACAGGGGTGATGCCACGGACCTGTTCCACGTTCGCCTTTCTCCGCCTTCCGAATCTGTCGCAGGTCGGCCGGATGACGGCATGACGAGCGAGTGAAGGTTCGTCGTTTCTGAAGGTGCCTTCCGTGCCGTTACCTGACCACCTTCTCGATCCCCTGTTCCCTTTCCATTTCGTCGTCGACCGAGAGCTACGTATCCAGTCCGTCGGCTCTGTTCTGCGTCGCATCCTTTCTGTCCCGGAGCTGGTGGGGCAGCCCCTCGATGAGCACTTCCTGCTCCTGCGACCGGATGTCCCCATGAACTTCGCCAGTCTGAGTGACTGCACAGACCGGCACGTGATTTTCAAGTCCGCCGCGATTCCATTGCAACTGAAGGGCCAGATCTGTTGCCTTGACGAAAGGGAACAGCTGTTGTTTGTTGGTACGCCCTGTTTGCTGCAACTGGAGGATCTTAAGACCCTCAGTCTAAAGATCAATGACTTTCCTTTGCATGACTCCCTGGTTGACTTTCTTTTCCTGCTGCAGGCCAGGAATGTGGCGCTCACAGAAAGTCAGAAGCTCAATGAGATTCTCATCGCGCAGCGTGGGGAGTTGCGCGAGTCAACCCAGCGTCTGTCGACGCTCAATGCGGAGCTGGAGGCGGCCAAGCAGGCTGCTGAAGCCGCCAATGCCGCCAAGGATACGTTTCTGGCCACGATGAGCCATGAGATCAGAACTCCGATGAACGCCATCATCGGCATGGCCGGTTTACTTCAGGACTCCCAGCTGGAGCCCATGGAGAGGGAGTATGTCGAGATCATCAACAGCAGCACCGATTCCCTGCTGACGATCATCAATGACATTCTCGACTTCTCGAAGATCGAATCCGGTAACATGCAGCTGGATGAGCAGCGCTTCAACCTCCGCATCTGCATCGAAGAGGCCCTCGATCTGAGCGTGTCCCGCCTCTTGGACAAGCCGCTGGAAATGATCCTCGACATCGAGCCCGGCCTGCCCACGGCTGTCATCGGCGACCTCACCCGTCTGCGCCAGATCCTCTGGAATCTGCTGAGCAATGCGGTCAAATTCACCCCCCAGGGCGAGATCGTCGTCACGGTGTCAGCGGAGCCCCAGGCCGCTGAGGCCGGTCAGCCGACCCCGTGCCAGTTCACGTTTCAGATCCGCGACACCGGCATCGGCGTGTCCGACGCGCTGATTCCCCAGTTGTTCGAACCCTTCCGCCAGGCCGATCCCTCCACCGCCCGGCGCTACGGCGGCACGGGCCTTGGTCTGGCGATCACACGGCGCCTGTGTGAGTTGATGGGGGGCTCGATCAACCTGGCCAGCCAGGAAGGCAAAGGCAGTGTCTTCACCTTCAACGTGCTGCTGCATCTTGATCCGGCCCCCCAGGCCAGCAACAGCCCGGAGCCCCTGGTGCCGCCGGCGTCCGCCATCCTGCTGCTGGTCGGCAATCCCACCCTGCGCGCCGTGCTCCAGAAGCAGCTGGGTTGGATAGGGCTCTCGGTGATCGCCCCCGATCCCTGCCAGATCCCCATACCGACCGCCCAGCCCCAGATCGGCGACCTCGGCCCTGGCGTGGTGGTCATCGATGGGCGGCTGCTGTGCTCCGAAGGGGAGACAACCCCGCCAGCCTTTCTGCAGGACCCCGTGCTTCAGCTGCGTCCCTGGATCGTCCTGGCTGACAGGTGCAAGGTGTCAGAGCTGGCAGCGCTGGCCAAGACGCCGGCTGTGATGCTCTCCAAGCCTGTGCGATTCGAACAGCTCCGCCTGGCCCTGATTCAGCAAGGGCAGAGCCCTTTGGAGCGGCGGCTGGCCGGGCCGCCAACGCTGACGCGCGAATCCGCCCCCCAGGGCGGCCCCCATCGCCTCACCGACCGGCTGCCGCTGCGGCTGCTCGTCGTCGATGACATCCCCGTGAACCGCCAGTTGGCGCTTCAGTTGCTGCAGCGGCTGGGTTACCGGGCCGAGGCCGTGGCTTCGGGCTCCGAGGCGCTCGCGGCCGTGCAGGAGACCCCCTTCGACGTGCTGTTCATGGACGTGCAGATGCCGGAGCTTGATGGTTACGCGACCACGCGGGCGATCCGGTGTCTGCCGGCTCCCTTCGTGCAGCCCTGGATCATTGCCATGACCGCCCATGGCCGTCCGGAGGATCGCCAGGCCTGCCTCCAGGCCGGCATGGACGACTTTCTGGCCAAGCCGATCGTGCCTGCCCAGCTCACCTACGCCCTGGAGCACTACCAGCCCCGCGACCAACCCCAAGCGCCAGCGGGTGGAGGGGCCGACCCGATCGACGCGGCCGCCTGGGAGGAATTGGAGCAAGCCATGGGAGACGGGGCGGCGGCCGTGCTCCAGGAGCTCATCGACCTCTACCTCGAGGACGCGATGCGACTCGTGTCGGCGGTGGTGATGGCCCACCAGTACCACGATCCCCCGGCAATGATCGCCGCTGCCCATTCGCTGCGCTCCCCCAGTGCCAGCCTGGGGGCCCTGCGGTTGGCCACGCTGTGCGGCCAGGTTGAGGAGTCCCTGCGCTCCGATTCGGAGCTGTGGCCCCAGGTCAGAATCGATCAGCTGCTTGTCGAGGCTGGACGGGTGACCGAAGCGCTGCGCCAGCGGCGTCCGATGGACGCCTGACGCCGATGGAAGGTTGTCCCGCCCCGATTTCGATTCTGCTGGTGGATGACGATCGCATCCATTCCCGCATCCTCGAGGTCCGTCTACGCGCCCAGGGCTACCAGATTGTTGTGGCGGATTCGGGTGACAGTGCCCTGGTGCAGGCCCGTGTCTGCCCCCCCACGGTTGTCGTCTGCGACTGGCTGATGGACGGCATGAATGGGCTGGACGTCTGCCGGGCGTTCAAGGCGGAACCGGCCCTGGAATCGGCCCACTTCATCCTGCTGACCTCACGCTCCCGGGTGGAAGACCGGGTGGAGGGGCTCGACTGCGGCGCCGATGATTTCCTCAGCAAGCCGGTGGATCCGGAGGAGCTGCTGGCCCGGGTCCGCTCCGGCATCCGCCTACACCAGGCCAATGAACGGCTGAAGCTCCTGGCGAGTGAGTTGCATCAGCAGAAGTTGCGGCTGGATCAGGAGCTGGAGGAGGCGGCCAGTTATGTGCGATCCCTGCTGCCCGAGCCCATCGGTGGTGCCGTGCGGGCGGACTCCCGGTTCGAGCTCTGCCATGAACTGGGTGGTGATTCGTTTGATTTCTTCTGGCTTGATGACGACCACTTCGTCCTCTACCTCGCCGATGGCTCCGGCCATGGCCTGGCGGCGGCCTTCCCCTCGATTTCCGTTCACAACCAGCTGCGCTCCCGCTCGCTGCCCGTTGATCTGCGTGATCCGGGCGCTGTGCTGCAGACCCTGAACTCCGGGTTTCCGATGGAGCGTCACCAGGGGCGGTATCTGACGCTTTGGTATGGGGTTTATCAGCCCTCCAGCCGAACCCTGAGTTTTGCCAGCGCGGGCCATCCCCCAGCCTTTCTCTGGAGCCGCACCAGTGCCTTTCCCTGCCATTGGCTCAAAGGTCAGGGCATGGCCGTGGGCCTGTTCGACGACGCGACCTATGGCACCGAGAGCCTGGAGGTGGGCGAAGGGGCCTGTCTTCTCATCTACAGCGATGGCCTCTATGAAGTGCCGAGGCCCGGTGGCTTGATGGGGACACTGCCCGACTTCATGCAACTGGTGGAGCAGTGCCAAGACGTGCTCGCTGATGACGATGGCCTGGATCGGTTGCTGTCCCAGATCCTCCACGTCTCGGGCCATGCGCCATTCACCGATGACTACTCGCTGATCCGGGCGCTGCTGTCGTGATCGTTACGGGCCTTCTGGTTGTTCAGGTGTCGGTTGAGCCGCCCGATTGATCGGCAGCCAATGCGGCGATGCATGCCTCACTGTTCGGAAACGTGGTGAACACTTTTTCGGTGCCGGTGAGGTCCAGAACAATGCGGACCTGGCTGCACAGACCGCAAAGAAACAGTTGCTGACCTTGCTCCTTGACCCGTTTGAGCACGGAAACCAGAGCGCCGAATCCGCTGCTGTCCATGAAGTCGACGCCCTGGCAATCAATCAGGATGTCCCTGGGTTGCTCCGCCAGAACTGAACCGACAGACTGCCGCAACTCAGCGCCACTCTGGGCGTCGAGCAGGCCCATGGGTTTCAGGATGTACAGATTATCCACACATTGAAACGCAAATTGCTAAGAGTTTACCACTCATCGCCGAAAGCCCATTCGGCTGGGCCTGGGGTCTTGAGACCCGTCCGCCGGCTGGTGGCGAGCGGGTGTGGGTCTGACCACAAGCCCCCATTCCGCTAAGAGGGTAGGAGGGAGCCAATGGAGCACAACGCTACAGTTCGTAACCAGGTAGGCCGCTTCAGCCGCGAGGTTCATGGTCACGATTGAAGAGTTACGACGCCAATCTCTTCCCTTTGTCGCTGCCGACCAGGAAGGTTTGATTGTAGAGATCAACGATCTGTTTGAGACGACCTATGGATGGACATTGGACGATCTCAAGGGCCATTCTCTTTCCATGATCCTGCCGGCTGCTTATCAAGACGCCCACCATCTCGGCTTCTCCCGTTTCCAGATCGTTGGTGAATCGCAGATTCTCAACCATCCCCTGCAATTGATGACCATCTGCAAAGACAACCAGGCCATCAACTCGGAGCATTTCATTGTGGCCGAACGCCGTGGCGATAGCTGGGTGTTCGCGGCAACCCTGCGACCGTTGACCTGAGGCGTGCATGCCGGACCAGACCCTTGTCGGCCAGCTTCGCAGCACTCTCGGGAGGCTGGAGGCGGCCCTGGGAGCCGTTGACGAGGCCCTTGCCTTCACCGATCTCAACGGAATCGTGGAATGGACGAATGCATCGTTTGATCGGTTCGTGGGTTTGTCCCGCTTGCAGAGCCTTGGCCAATGCCTGAGCCAGATCCTCCCGAGGCCCTATCTCCACGAGCTCAGCGACAGCCAATCAGGCCTGCCGTTCTGGAGCTCGGGATCAGAAGGATCCAGCACCTGGGAACTGCTGGGTGCGCCTCTCCGCCAGGTGATTGAGGTGTCCTGGGCGACTGTCGATCTCCCTGGTAAGCCGTCTTTGGTGTTCACCTTCAGGGACAAAAGCGCGATTGTTCAGGCCCAGGACAAGTTGATCGATGCCCGTGACCAGCTGGAGGTGCAGGTGGTCGAGCGAACCCGCGCGTTGCAGCTGGCGCGCGATGAGGCCCTGGCAGCCAGCCAATCCAAAACCCGGTTTCTGGCCAACATGAGCCATGAAATCCGCACCCCATTGAACGCTGTGATCGGGATGACGGATGTGCTGCTCAGCAGCCCAATGGAGGGGCAGCAACGGGAGATGCTCGAAACGATTCATCAAAACGGCGAGTATCTGCTAAGCCTGATCAACGACATTCTGGACATCTCGCAGATTGAAACCGGGCGATTGGCACTCAACCCCAGAACCTTCGACCTTCATGGTTTACTCAATGACATCATTCATCTCTTTCAGTATCAAGCCTCTGTAAGACGCCTCGGCTTGCACCTCAGCATGCCACCGGATACGCCGAGATGGCTCTTTGGTGATGATCTCAAGCTGCGCCAGATTCTGTTCAACCTGTTGGGGAATGCTTGCAAGTACACCAATCAGGGGGAGATTCGCCTCAGCGTAGATACCTTGGCGGCCACGGCTAACCTGAGATCCTTAGTGTTCCATGTTTCCGACACGGGTATTGGCATCTCCAGGGAGGCTCTACCGCTTATCTTTGAGGAATTCATTGGCCATTCCAATCCCGCCCAGACGCAGCAAAGTGCTGGCCTCGGCCTCGCCATCTGTTCGAGATTGTGCCAATTGATGGGGGGCGACATTTCCGTTGATTCGAGTCTCGGATCCGGCAGTTGCTTTACGGTCAGTCTGCCGTTCACGCTGGCTTCGCAGGAGCAGGGTGAGATTGTCAGGGACAATCCCGAAGAAAGCTTAGAGACTGGAATCAGAATTCTCGTTGCTGATGATAACCGCGTCAACCGCAGGGTGCTTGAGTTGATGCTGGCCAGATTGCATCTAAGCGCAGATGCGGTGGGAGACGGCAATGCGGCCATTCAGTGCGTCAGGAATGGGAACGTGGATCTCATCTTCATGGATGTGGCCATGCCAGGTCTTGACGGCTTGGCCGCCTCGCGCCAATTGCGCAGCGAAGGTTACTCGGATCTCTACATCATTGCCCTGACAGCCTATTCATTCGACACCCACCGGCAGGAGTGTGCAGCGGCTGGGATGAACGACTTTCTCTCCAAACCACTTCGATTGGCGGATCTTCGCGTGGCCTTGAGCAGGTATCGCGATTGGCGCCGAGCCACAGAGTCGGTTGCATCCGAATGATACTGAGTGATGCGATGAGGGGCGGAGTGGGCCCCATTGATGGTCCATCGGAGTCAAGGTGCAGGCTCTCCCGGGCTTCCATCCTGCTGGCATTGGGAATCTTTTCCATCACCAGTTCTGCCCTGATTGTTACCTACTGGGTGGCTGAACGGACTCTCTTCAAGTCTGTCCAGCAGCGGCTGCTGGATCCGGACATCATCCTGATGGATCTGCGCATGCCAAAGGTTGATGGCTTTGAGACCACCCGCAGAATTCGTGAGCAGGCCGGCAACACGGTGCGGCCCTGGATCGTCGCGGTCACCGCCAAGATTCGTGACTGCGACCGTGCCGAGGCCCTGGCCAGCGGCATGAATGATTTCATTGGTAAGCCCATCAGGGTCGAGTCCCTGCAAGCCGCCCTGTCCCGGGCCCACGCGGCTGTACTGGCCCCGTGAGTGTGGCTCGGTTCAGCCCGGCAGGCTTGTTCCGGACAGCCTGGCCTGCTTCAGGGCCGCTTCAGCCCGTTGGAACAGGTCCTTGAAGCTGGTGTCGTCGCTGCTGGCGCAAGCCGTGCCCAGGCTGACGGGAAGAGGATGGCGGACTCCCCCCACCAGCCAGCCCTGGAGAGCCAGGCCGGAACGGAAGCCCTCCGCCTGGGCTACCGCCTCCTGCCCCACCAAGCCTGTCTGCAACACGGCGAACTCGTCATCACTCACACGCCCGTAGAGGGCGCTCTCCCCAAAGTCCGATTGCAGTTGTCTGGCCAGCTCCTGAAGCAACCGATCGCCCTGTTGTTGGCCGAATCGTGTGCAGAAATCATGGAAGTCATCCAGACCGAAGATCATCAGGGTCAACGGTTCTCCGTACTCCCTTTGCCGCCGGAACTCGTTCAGACCTGCATCGAAGAAGGGTCTTCGGTTCTTGATGCCCGTGAGGGAGCAGAGGTAACTGTTGCGCCGCGATTCCATGTGCTGGATCACCATCCCAGCAAGGTCCTGCAGCAGTTGTTGTTCGTTGCCGGCGAGTTGCCTCGGCTGGGGGCTGATCACGCACAGGGTGCCGAGGTTGAAGCCGGAGTGGGTCCGCAACGGCACCCCGGCATAGAAGCGGATGTTGGGGTTCCCCGTCACCAGGGGATTGTCCTTGAAACGCTCGTCCGCACTGGCGTCATTGACGACCAGGACGTCATTGCCGCAGATGGCGTGGGCACAGAAGGCCACATCCCTGGGCGTTTCACTCGCCTCCAGACCCACCCGGGAGAGAAACCACTGCCGCTGCCGATCGACCAGGGAAATCAGGGCCGTCGGCACGCCCAGCATCTGGCTGGCCAGGCGTGTGATGCGATTGAAGTCCTCATCGGACTCCGCATCCAGAATGTGTTGCTCGTCGAGAGCCGCCTGGCGTTCAGCCTCGTTGTCCGGTACGGGGTAGGCGGTCATCGCGGAGAGCAGGACGCAGGGGGGACCGGGACGCCGCCGTTCGGCCGTCTATCCCACAACTTGCAGTATGTCCTTTCCTGGTGAGGTCCCGTCCCGGGCTGGTGGCGCGGCGCTTCAGGGAAGCCACGGCGCCTCGCTGAAATCCGGCTCGCGCTTTTCAAGAAAGGCGTTGCGCCCTTCCTGCCCTTCTTCCGTGCGATAAAACAGATGGGTGGCCTGGCCCGCCAGCTCCTGAATGCCGGCCATGCCGTCGGTTTCGGCATTGAAGGCTGCCTTGAGGCAGCGAATCGCTGTGGGACTGTGCTGCAGGATCTCCAGGCCCCAGCGCACTCCTTCCGCCTCCAGCTCCTCCAACGGCACCACCGCATTGACGAGCCCCATGGCCAGGGCCTGACTGGCGTCGTAGCGGCGGCAGAGAAACCAGATTTCGCGTGCCTTGCGCTGCCCCACCACGCGGGCGAGGTAGCCGGCGCCGAAGCCGCCATCGAAGCTGCCCACCCGTGGGCCCGTCTGGCCGAACACCGCGTTCTCCGCCGCCAGGCTGAGATCACAGAGCAGGTGAAGCACCTGCCCGCCACCGATCGCATAGCCCGCCACCAGGGCGATCACCACCTTGGGCAGCGAACGGATCAGCCGCTGCAGGTCGAGCACATTCAGCCGCGGCAGGCCACTGGCATCGAGGTAGCCGCCATCGCCGCGCACGCTCTGGTCGCCACCGGAGCAGAAGGCATAGCCGCCGTCGGCGGCCGGCCCGACACCGGTGAACAGCACCACGCCGATACGGGGATCGTCGCGCACACGCGAGAAGGCATCGCACAGCTCCTGCACCGTGAGCGGGCGAAAGGCATTGCGCTTTGCCGGCCGGTTGATCGCAATGCGGGCCATCCCCTGCGCGCAGGTATCGAAGCGGATGTCGGTGTAGGTGGCGGCCGGCGTCCAGAGCACCGGAGCTGTGCCGGGCAGCACGGGGTCCGCCGGCGCGGGCTGGGAGGGAGGTGCGGCGGAATCGGGGCGCATCAGGCCTGACAACGGCAGCGGCTTCGGCTCATTCTGCGGAGCCGTGGGCCGGCTCATGCTGGGGAGCCAGGCACCAGCGCGGCCCGCAGCTGCTGGCGCAGGCGGGCATCCGCCTGGCGATCGGTGCGCAGCTCCAGCAGGGCCAGGGGCTGGGGCAGCGCCCAGGCCAGTGCCTCCTCCAGCTCCTCCAGCTGAGCCACGCGCCGCACGGGCACGCCATGCAACGCCGCCAGGGCGGCCTGATCGAGGCTCTGCGGCATGGCGAACAGGCGCTCAAAATCGAAGGGCGCGGCAACCTCCGGCGGAACGGGCGAGGCGCCGGAGGTGCGAATTGGCAGCTGCTCAAAAATGCCGCCACCGCCGTTGTCGATCAGCACCACGGTGAGGCGCCCGCGCAGCTGCTGGCGCCAGAGCCAGCCGTTGCTGTCGTGCAGGAGGGCGAGGTCGCCGCAGAGGAGCAGCAGGGATCCGGCGCTTTCCGCCAGGCCGGCCGCCAGCGAGAGGGTGCCGTCGATGCCGGAGGCTCCGCGGAAGCCGAACAGCGGCCGGGGAGCGCCCGCCTGCGGAGCAAAGCTTTCCCAGTCGCGCACGGGGCTGCTGCTGGCCAGCATCACCGGCAGCTGCGGCGGCAACAGCTGGCTCAGGGCCCGGGCGATGGCGGGTTCATTGGCAGCACCCGTGACCGGCAGGGCCTGGCTGAGGCCGGCCTGCACCGTGTGCTCCAGCTCCATCCAGCGCCGTTGCCAGGCGTGGTTGGCCGCCGGCGGCTCCCCCGCCCAGAGCGCCGCTGGCAGCGCCCGGCACCAGGCCGCCAGCCCATGGCCGAAGCGGTGGCTGGCGGTGCCGAGCGGATCGAGATCGCGCGGGTCGCCCTCGCTGATCACCAGCTGGCAACCGCACTGGCGCCCGATCCAGTGCTGCAGCCGGCGGCTGGCGGGCAGGGGCCCGAGCCGCAGCAACTGGGACACCTGCAACGGCTCCATGGGCTCCTCCAGCAGCAGGTCGTAGCCCGCCACCAGCTCCAGCAGCGGCTGACCCCGCAGGCCCGAAAGGCCATCAGCGAGCAGGGGCCAGCCGCTGCGCCGCTGCCAGCGTTGCAGGGCCTGCAGGTGGGCCGGCCACTGCTCCGGGGCACCGCGCCAGGGCCCGGCCACGATCACGCCGGGCTGATCGGGATCCAGCAGCGGCAAGGCTTCCGAGGTCACGGACGGCTCCGGCTGAACCCCCACCACCCTGTCGCTGGGCGTGCGGGCCATCAGCGACGCGATGGCGGCGGCCGAGGGATGGAGCGGCTCCTCGAAGGCCAGGTTGAGATGCACAGGGCCGGCCGGGTGGCCGATGGCCTCCTGCCAGGCCCGCTGCGCGAGCGCCTGCAGGCTGGCGGGCGTCATCACGGCCAGTCCCTCGGCAGCGCCAGCACCGGCCCAGCGGCAGCTGCAGCGCAGAAAGTCCTCCTGGTTCACCGTCTGGTTGGCGCCACGCCCCTTCAACCGCTGGGGCCGGTCGGCGCTGAGCAGCAGCAGCGGAATCGCGCCATGGTCGGCTTCCACCGCCGCCGGCAGCAGGTTGGCCACCGCCGTGCCGGACGTGGTGATCACCGCCGCCGGCAGGCCATCGGCGCGGCTCAGCCCCAGCGCGAAGAACGCAGCGGAGCGCTCATCGATCGCGGTGTACAGCCGCAGGCCTTCGTCTTCGGCCTCCAGCAGGCCGGCCGCTATCGCCAGCGGCGCCGAGCGGCTGCCGGGGCAGAGCACGAGCCGCCCCAGCCCCAGCTGCCGGAAGGCGAGCAGCAGCGCATGGGCCGCGCCCAGATTCGCCGCAGCGTGAGCATCGGTGCCCGCTGGGGCATGGCTGCCGAGGCCGTCGTTGCCGCTCACCGGGGCCCATGACTGTTCAGGATGGCCTGATCATGCCCACGACCGGAGCCCCCCGACATGAGCGTCACTCCCACCGGCGGCAGCTCTCCGGACGGAGGCCGCGCCGGGCTGCTGCGCCAGGTCGGCCTGTTGCTGCTGTGGGTGGGCGTGGCGCTGCTGCTGCGCTGGGCGGTGATCGAACCCCGCTGGATCCCCTCCGGCTCCATGCTGCCCACCCTCCAGCTCAACGACCGAGTGCTGGTGGAGAAACTGCGGGCTCGCCTGCACCGGCCCCTGCCGGTGGGCACGATCGTGGTGTTCCACCCTCCCGACGCCTTGCTGGCGGCCGGCTACGACCCCGATGCCGCCCTGATCAAGCGGGTGGTGGGAGCGGCGGGGGATCGGATCGCCGTCCATGACGGCCAGCTGATCCGCAACGGCCAGCCGGTGCCGGAGCCGTGGCGGGCCGAGCCGATCGCCTATGAACTGGCGCCGCTCGCCGTGCCGCCTGATTGCCTGCTGGTCATGGGCGACAACCGCAATGCCAGCCTCGATTCGCACCTCTGGGGCCCCCTGCCGGCCGACCATGTGATCGGCACCGCCGTGTTCCGCTACTGGCCCTGGAACAAACTCGGACCCATACGGTTCTCCCCCTCTGCGGCCATGGGTTGACCCGGAGAGCTGCGTTATGGTGCAGGCCGTGACGCAGAGCACACCGGAGATGTTCAACCCGGAGTTCCTGACGACCGACAGCGAATCAATCAGCGGCAACTCGCTGATCCAGTACCTGCAGGAGCAATCTCCGGACGTTTTGCAGCGTGTGGCCCGATCCGCCAGCGGCGACATTCAGGACATCATCCGCCACAACGTTCAGGGCCTGCTGGGCATGCTGCCGGGCGAGCAGTTTGAAGTGAAGATCCAGGCCAGTCGCGACAATCTCGCTGGCCTGCTGGCCTCCGCGATGATGACGGGTTACTTCCTGCGCCAGATGGAGCAGCGCATGGAGCTGGAGAGCAGCCTGTTCGGCGAAGGCACCCTTGATGCCGACCCCGGCGAGCTGAGCCTCTGAGCCCAGAGCCCCGCTGGGCTCTCCAGATCCGGGCTGATCAGCCCTTTCCGGCGGCTTGAGGCTCCGCTGCCGGCACCTCCGGCACCACGCCCCAACGCACAAGGGCGCTGTCGATGCCGGCAAGGAATTCCCACGATCCGCTGGAGGGCGCCCACGGGCGCTGCTCCAGGGCATCGGCGAGACGCTGGAGATCCTCCTGGGTGGACGCCACAGGTGCCGCGTAGTGGGCAGGCACCACCTGGCGAATGCTTGGCAGCTGGGCGAGCCGCCGTAGCCAAGCCACCAGGGCGGTGCGGGCCCTGGGAAACACCAGCCGCTCCAACACCGGCGCCACCTGCAGAGGATGGGCATCACCGCCCAGCAGCGCCTCGAATTCAGCCTCCCAACCGGGCTGCCAGCGAAAGGGGTAGAGGCCGAAGTAGGCCTTTGCGGCGCGCAGCCCCGGCCGGAAGCTGCCGGCGATCACCTCTGGCCAGGGTCGCACCTCCAGCGCGGACGGCCGCAGGTAGGAGGCGAACAGCACCAGCCGCATCCAGCCGCGCCGCCGTTGCTCCTGGCCATCGCAGAGCGGCTCGGCGCCCTGCTCGCGGGCATGGAACAGCAGGGGCGTGGGATCGGTGCTGAAGATCTCCGGCGGTTCGCTGGAGATGGCCACCAGCGCATCGGTGACGAGCAGGCTGCCGCTGGCCCGGTGCAGGCAGGCCACTTCCACGAAGGTGCCGAGGCCCAGGTCCAGCGGGCCAAGCATCTCCCATTGCAGCTGCTCGGCGTGGGGCAGGCCCTGCTCGAACAGCACCCGGGTGCGGCCAGCGGGAAATCCGAGCCAGGGCAGGGGCAGCGGCAGCGGAAAGCTCCACTGGCACGGGCTCACCCACACGGTGGCGGCAGGAAAGGCCCGGGCCATCGCCGGCACCGGCAGCTTGTGCTCCAGCCCGGAGCTGGTGGGCAGCACGATCGTGCGCACCGGCCCATAGCGGGCTTCGAGCTCGCGCAGGCTGTGCAGCAGCTCCTGGGTGGGCGCCACTGGCGCGTAGAGCAGCAGCCCATCGGTGAGGCGTGCCACGGTCATGCGGATCGGCACCGCCACGTAGAGCACGCCCTGCAGTTGCTCGAAACTCCAGATCTGGCCAGGCACAAGCTCGCGCACCAGGGTGCGGCGGCGGCCATAGGGATAGAGCGGCAGCAGCGGCCACCAGGGCCACCCCTGCCGCAGCCTCGGCGTGGGGGGCAGGCCGTTGGAGGCTCTCACTGCCGCAGCTGCGCCATCAGCCCATGGCGGGGCGCGAACAGGAAGCTGGCCAGGAAGAGGCAGGTCTGGACCACCACGATGCAGCCGCCGGTGGAGGCATCCAGCCAGTAGCTCCAGTAGATGCCGACCACACTGGAGAGCATGGCGGAGCCGACGGCGATCCAGGTCATCCTGTCGAAGCGATCGGTGAGCAGGTGAGCCGTGGCCCCCGGGGTGACCAGCATGGCCACCACCAGGATGATGCCCACGGTCTGAAGGCCGGCCACCGCCGCCAATGACAGCACCGCCAGCAGCAGGTAATGCAGCACGCCGGTGTGGATGCCGATCGAACGGGCGTGGGTGGGATCGAAGCAGAACAGAATCAGGTCACGGCGCAGCAGCAGCAGCACCGCCAGCACCAGGCCGCAGATCCAGACCGTCTGCTGGATGTCAGCGGGGCTGATGCCGAGCACATTGCCGAACAGGATGTGGGTGAGATCGATGCTGCTGCGCACCTTCGACACCAGGATCAGGCCGAAGGCGAAGAATCCGGTGAACACCAGCCCGATCACGGTGTCTTCCTTGATGCGCGTCATCTGCTTGATGTAGCCGATCACCGCCACCGATCCCACGCCGAACACGAAGGCGCCGAGGGCGAAGGGCAGGTTGAGGGCGTAGGCGATCACCACGCCGGGCATCACCGCATGGGACACCGCATCACCCATCAGCGCCCAGCCTTTGAGGGTCATGTAGCAGGAGAGCAGGCCGCAGACGGAGGCCACGAGCATGCTCACCAGCAGGGCCCGCTGCATGAAGGCATGCTGCAACGGTTCGGTGAGCCAGGGGAGCGCGTCCATCACAGGTCGCCCTCACCGGACGGATCCGGCGGGGTGATCGTGAGCGAATCGAGCGGTCCGCCGCCGAAGGTGCGGGCCACGTTCTCCTGCGTGAACACCTCGGAGGTGTCGCCGTAAGCGAGCACGGTCTTATTGATCAGCACCACGTCGTCGCAGAAGCCGGTGACGTGGCTCAGATCGTGGGTGGAGATCAGCAGCGTGCGGCCTTCCTGGCGGAACTGCTGGAACAGCTGGATCAGCAGCTTCTCGGTGCGGATGTCCACGCCGGCGAAGGGTTCATCGAGCAGCATCACTGACGCCTCCTGGGCAAGGGCTCGAGCGACGAAGGCCCGCTTGCGCTGGCCCCCCGAGAGCTGACCGATCTGGCGGTGGCGCAACGGCCAGAGCTCCACCCGCTCCAGGCTCTCACGCACGGCCTGGTGGTCGCTCCGACGAGGAATGCGCAGCAGGTTCATGGTGCCGTAGCGGCCCATCATCACCACGTTCGCCACGCTCACCGGGAAGTTCCAGTCGACGCTTTCGGTCTGCGGCACATAGGCCACCGCCTGCTGTCGCAGGGCTTCACGCAGGGGCACGCCGTTGATGGCGATGGTGCCGCGCGAAGGGTTCACGAACCCCATCAGCGCCTTGAACAGGGTGGATTTGCCGGCGCCGTTCATGCCGACGAGGGCGCAGATGCTGCCGGCGTAGGCCCGCAGCGACACATCATGCAGAGCCACCACGCCGTTGTAGGCGTAGCAGAGGTTGTCGACGACGATGCGCTCCTGGGCCGGACGGTGCTGAGGCGGGCGGGGCGGGCGGTGTTGCATCGGCTCAGCGCCCCTTGAGTCCGTTGATCAGTGTGGATACATTGTGCCGCTGCAGCTCCAGCAGGGAGGAGGCCGGGCCACCTTCAGGCGACAGGGAATCCACGAAGAAAACACCGGCAAAGCGGCTGCCGCTCTCCGCGGCCACCTGCTTCTGCGCCTCTGCCGACACTGTGCTTTCGCAGAACACCGCCGGCACCTGGCGCTCTCGGACCGTGGCGATCAGGCGGGCCATGCGCTGCGGGGTGACCTGGGATTCGGCATTGACAGGCCAGAGGTAGGCCTCGGTGAGGCCGTAATCGCGGGCGAGGTAGGAGAAGGCGCCTTCGCAGGTGGCCAGCAGGCGGTGCTGGGGCGGCAGGGTGGCCAGATCGCGGCGCAGGTCCCTGTCGAGGGCGCGCAGCTCAGCGCGGTAGGCCTCGGCGTTGCGCTTGAAATCGGCCGCATGGGCGGGGGCGAGCTGGGTGAAGGCCTTGCGCATGTTCTCCACATAAACCTCCGCCAGCCAGGGCGACATCCAGGCGTGCGGATTGGGCTTGCCGGCGTAGGCATCCCCGGCGATCGGCAAGGGCTCGATGCCGTCGGTGAGCACCACCCGCGGCACGTCCGGCAGGCCGGAGAGAAACCGATCGGCCCAGCGCTCGAGGCCGAAGCCGTTGACCAGCACCAGCTGGGCCCCCTCAGCCCGCCGCAGATCGCTGGGAGTGGGTTCGTAGCCGTGGATCTCGGCGCCCGGCCGGGTGATCGACTCCACCTGCAGGTGGTCGCCGGCCACCTGGCGGGCCATGTCGGCCAGGATTGTGAACGTGGTGAGCACGCGCGGTTTCCCTTGCGTCGCTGCGGCCCCTGGCGTGCCAGCCGCGGAGGTGCCGGGGGCCGGAGTCCGCTCGGCCGGACGCGGCGACGGCGTGCAACCCAGCAGGGCGCCACTGGTGAGCATCAGCACGCCACAAAGGGCCAGGGCAGGACGCCTGAGAATCGAGCGGGCCGCCATCAACGGCGCAACGTCAAACACGAAAATGGTCTAAGAGAACACAAGCGGCGCTGACGTAACCGTTGCTGGTGCGGCACGTGCCTGCGGCAGCGGAGGCGCTGCTGGGGCCAGAAGAAAAGGCCCCCGCCGCAGCGGAGGCCTTCAGGGGTGCAGGTGCCAGGGGAGGTGGCCCCCGGCGGCTGGCGACAGAGGCTGGCTCAGCCGATCGCCGGAGCCTGCAGCGCCACCGGCACCGACTCCAGCAGGGCCAGGTCGAGCGGGAAGTTGTGCGCATTGCGCTCGTGCATCACCTCAAAGCCGAGGTTGCCGCGGTTGAGCACATCGGCCCAGGTGTTGATCACCCGGCCCTGGGCATCCAGCACCGACTGGTTGAAGTTGAACCCGTTGAGGTTGAAGGCCATCGTGCTCACGCCCAGG